>JAFPVR010000025.1 GCA_017395245.1 Bacteroidales bacterium
GTGAATAAATCTGTTAAATTTTATTTTTTTGCTTTTTTCAATCCATCGATTAACACGTCCAATGCGGGAATGATGTTCAAGATTTCCTCCTCCTCTCCCGTTTTCAATGCGACATCGTTGCGGAGACAATCAGGAATAGGTCTTGCCTTCTCTTGCAAGGCCTTGCCTTTTTTGGTCAGCGAGACAATGCGCTGGCGGGTGTCCTCTTTGCCTTTGGTGCGGCTGATGAATCCCGCTTTCTCCATCCGTTGCAGCAGCGGGGTCACGGTGTTGGTATCCAACAGCAGTTTCTTGGCGATGTCGCAGACCGGCTGCTTGTCCTGTTCCCAAAGCACGAGCATCACGAGATATTGCGGGTAGGTGATGTCCAACGGATCCAGGTAAGGGTGGTATGCGCCCATCATGAGCCGCGCCGCCGTGTAGAGTCGGAAGCAAAGTTGGCTTTCCAGTTTTAGCTGATTATCAGTCATTTCCTTGTCCTTTGGTGACGTTTTTTATTTATATCGTTCACGATGCAAAAATACAAAAATTTTTATATCGTATGCGATACAAAAAAATTTTTTTGAGAAAAAACGCCGCAAAGGACAATCGTTTCAATTTGAGATTGCGTGTTTTATTGTTTCTTTTTTACGTTGTCTTTTTTGTCCTGATGAAATGTCCTTCCTGTACGGCGGCAAATGTCGCTATACCAGCAATGAAAATGATTGGAATAATGGTTTCCAAGTATAACGTCAAGGGAACACCGATGAACAGCAACAAACCTGTCGCTTTATTAGCCAAGGTATGAGGAAAGACGAACTTTTTGTATATCATCAACGCGCAGATTTGGTTGATGAGTTTGATGACGACAATCGCTCCTCCCCAAATCCACAGCCATTTTGGGAAGTTCAAGATAGGGACGATCTGCCAGCAACAGCATACCACAAAAGCCAAATCCGCCAAACTGTCCAGCAACGCGCCCTTCTTGGTGACACATTTCAGCTTCCGAGCCAACCATCCGTCGGTCATGTCGCTGATACCACACAGACCATAGATTATCCAAAATGCTGCACCTGTCACATCATAAAAGAGCAGACCTAAAGAGCCTGCAATCCTGAATATCGTTATGATGTTCGGCAACTGTTTCATTTCAATACGATTTATCATCTAACGGTCGATTTCAGCCCATGCAATGCGCGATTTTCATCTCCGTTGCTTTTTCTAAAACGGCTGCAAATGTACATTTTTTCCGCCTTGGAGTAAAGAAAACCGCCGCAAAGGTCACAAAACCCTTGCGGCGGTGTCTCTTGCGATTATAAATGATAAACGAACGTTTTACGCGTTTATCCGTGCGCCTTGGTTAACGCAACCGGTCGGCGGAGCGCACCAGTTCTTCATCCTTCTTGATGAAGCGGTTCGCTAAGAACAGGCACAACGCTTCCACAACAATCAGAATCAGCAACGGCACGGTGTTGAACGTGAACGTGAAGTCCTCCATTCTTGTGGAGAAGAACTTCTTGAAGACGATGTCCGGACAAATCCAGAGAATCAACAGCAGCGTGACCAGGAACACAATCATGGTGAACGAGACCGTCTGCATCTGCTTCACGCGGTTCTTGTAGCGGAAGATAGCGAAACAAGACAGGCCAGCCGTCAGGAACAAGCAGAACGCTAAGTAATAAAGTTTGATGACCGACACGCCATCGGGAACAGCCTCTTTGAGGGAGATGGCGTTGTAGACGTAATAGGCCGAATCGGTGGTAAGATAACCCAGCGGGATGAAAATCAGCACGATGGGGACGATTGTCGCTACCAATAAAAAGATGGATTGAACTCTTTGAATCATAAGTTTTGGTTTTTACTGAAAAGTTTTGTTTAAAGTGATGGTCGGCAACTTGGCGCCCTTGCCCGTACCGTTGGCGGTGTTGATGTAGGGCGTGAACTTCACCTTCACATTCGATTCGGTGCCGTTGCCGTAGTCCATCAGGTTGCGGGCGAGATTGATGACGTTCTTCGCGTCGCCGTTCTTGAAAATGTTATACAGATCCATGCTCATCGGCACGTGTATCAGTGCGGTGCTCTGCGGGTTGATGACCGTGGTCTGCGTCGCGCTGCTGCCCTGAGCGATGGACGAGCCTTCCAAGAAGACATCGTAATCGTAGGCACACAGTTTGGCCGGCTTATTAGTCTCGTTCTTCGCATTGACATTCACGTTGCAGCCGATCTTGAAGTCCTTGTTCTTGATGGCCTGGTAGGCCTTCTGCAAGTCCGCCCACTGCAAGTCGCTGATACTCCTGATGTTGCTCAGGTTGATGCCGGCCCACGTGATATTGTTGATGTTGGCCAGGCTGAACTTGCAGTTGATCAGGTTGATAAGCTGCGCGAGACCGCACCCGCCCGCGAAGATCGTGGTGGCGGAGATGAGGAGGATGGTGGTTAGTTTCTTAAGGTGTTTCATATTACTTAGGGTTATTATCCTAGGGCTCAGCTTCGCCTCACCCTAGGTTAACATAGGTCGGGCTTTCAGCCCTTTTTGGAATAACTACTAACTGCTAACTACTAACTGCTAATTACTCTTCCGTCCTGCAGCACAATCTTCCGGTCTGACAGCTGCGCCAGCTCCTCGTTGTGGGTGACGATGAGGAAGGTCTGGTGGAAAGTGTCGCGGAGGACGAAGAAGAGGTCGTGGAGTTTGCGGGCATTCTCAGTGTCGAGGTTGCCGGAGGGCTCGTCGGCGAGGATGAGCTCGGGGTTGTTCATCAGGGCACGCGCCACAGAAACCCGTTGCTGCTCACCACCGGAGAGCTGGGCGGGCTTATGCCCCACCCTGTCGCCAAGTTTCAAGAAATCAAGCAGTTCTGTAGCTCTCTTAAAGGCTTCCTTTCGGTTGGTTCCGGCGATGAGCGCGGGCATGGCCACGTTCTCCAACGCCGTGAACTCGGGCAGCAAGTGATGGAACTGATAGACGAAACCGATGTGGCGATTGCGGAACTCCGACAGTTTGTCGTCGCTCAACTTGCGCAACTCTACCCCGTCTATCACCACCCCACCGCTGTCAGGTTTGTCCAACGTGCCGATGATGTGCAGCAACGTCGACTTGCCGGCCCCGGAAGGACCGACAATCGTCACCACCTTGCTGTTCTCTATCGACAGGGAGACCTTCTTCAGGACCTGCAGACTGCCGTAGGATTTCTCGATTTCGCGAACCTCGATCATAATACATAAATGTAGAGACGCGGCGCGCCGCGTCTCTACAACGTGGGGTTATCGTGATTATTTTTTCTCAATTTCGGAGGCCAAACGTGCGGTCAACAACGGCACCACCTTGTTCAGATCGCAAACGATACCGAGGTCGGCGACAGAGAAGATGGGTGCGAACTTGTCCTTGTTGACCGCCACGATGAAATCGGACTCCTCCATGCCGGCCAAATGCTGGATGGCACCGGAAATACCGAGAGCGAAGTAGAGGTCGGGGCGAACGGTCTTGCCGGTCTGACCCACCTGACGGTCGTGGTCGATGATGCCGGCATCCACCATAGCGCGGGAAGAGGAAACTTCCGCATTCGGGAACACGTCGGCAAGCGCCTGCAGCTTCTCGAAGCCTTCCTTGCAACCGACACCGCGGCCACCGGAGACGAGAACCTTCGCGTCGGTGATATCGACTTTGCCCTTGTCGACCTTCACGTTCTCGACCATGCGAACGAGGAACTTGCTCTTGTCGAACACAGGCTTGAAGGCGATGACATTACCCTTGCGGTTGGGGTCGCGAGGCATCTTCTGCATCACACCCGGACGCACGGTGGACATCTGCGGACGATGTTCCGTACACATAATGGTAGCCATCAGGTTGCCGCCGAAAGCCGGACGGGTCATCATCAACTCACCCTCTTCGGAAATCTCCAAGCGGGTGCAGTCGGCGGTGAGGCCGGTGGTAAGACGGGCAGCCAAACGCGGACCGAGGTCACGACCGATGGTCGTAGCGCCAATCATCAGGATGCTGGGTTTGAACTTCTCCACCACTTGGCAGATAGTTTGCGCGTATTGTTCTGTGAGATAGTCTTTTAATTCGGGCTCGTCGATGCAGATGACATCGTCGGCACCGTGCTCAATCAGCATTTGGGCGTGTTTGGTGATGTTATGTCCGGGGAGGACGGCCACCACCTTCTCGTTCAGCACGCCGGCCAGCTCGTGAGCCTTGCCGAGCAGCTCCAACGCAACAGATTGGATGACACCGTCACGTTGTTCAGCGAATACAAATACGTTTTTATAATCGGTTTTTTCCATTTTTCTGTTGTTTTGGTATTAGATGATGAATTTTTCTTTCAATTTGCTGATAATGATACCCACAGCTTCCTCGGCATCGACCTCATAGACTTGGCCGGGGGATTTCTGCGGCTTGGTGAAGGATTTCTTCACACGCGTCGGGGAACCCTTGAGACCGAGACGGGCGGGATCCACATCAATTTGGTCGGCGGTAAGGATTTCCACCTCCTTGTCGAAGGCTTCCATGATGCCCTTCACGCTCATGTAACGCGGCTTGTTGGCGGTAGCCAGCACGGTGAGCACGCACGGTGTGGAAACTTCGAGAATTTGGTAGCCCTCTTCGGTCTCCTTCTTCACAGTGCAGAGACCGTTGTTGTATTTGAGATCCACAGTGTAGGAAACCTGCGGAAGTCCCAGATGCTCAGCCATTTCGGGAGCCACCTGAGCGGTGTCGCCGTCGATAGCCTGACGACCGGCGATGATCAGGTCATAATCGAGGGTCTTGAGCGCACCGGCCAGTGCGTAAGAGGTAGCTAACGTGTCGGCACCGGCGAACTTGCGGTCGGTGAGCAGGATGGCACGGTCAGCACCCATGGCAAGTGCCTCGCGGAGCATGATGTCGGCTTGCGGAGGTCCCATGGTGATGACGGTGACATGCGCACCGTACTGGTCTTTCAGACGGAGGGCCATTTCGAGGCCGCCCTTGTCATCGGGGTTCATGATGCTGGGCACACCGTCGCGGATCAAGGTACCGGTTTCGGGATTGATCTTGATTTCGTTCGTGTTCGGAACTTGTTTGATACAAACTATTATATTCATAATGTTCTATGTTCTTGATTATTTGAATAAATTACCGGCGATGACCATTCTCTGGACCTCTGAAGTACCTTCGTAAATCTCGGTGATCTTGGCGTCGCGCATCATGCGCTCCACCGGATACTCGCGGGTGTAGCCGTAACCACCGTGGAACTGCACAGCCTTCGTGGTCACTTCCATCGCGGTCTCAGCGGCGAACAACTTGCAGCGGGCCGCCTCGACGGCGTAAGGTTTGTGTACATCTTTATTATAGGAAGCCTCACGCACTAACAGACGAGCGGCCTGAATCTTGGCGTCCAAGTTGGCCAGCTGGAACTGCGTGTTCTGGAAAGCGCCAATGGGCTTGCCGAACTGTTTGCGCTCCTTGACGTATTTAACCGTCTCATCCAAAGCACCTTGTGCGATACCAAGAGCCTGTGCGGCGATACCGATACGGCCACCGTTCAGGGTGTTCATAGCGATTTTGAAGCCCTTGCCCTGTTCGCCGAGGAGGTTCTCCTTCGGGATGCGGCAGTTTTCGAAAATCAGCTCGCAGGTGGCGGAACCGCGGATACCCATCTTTTTCTCCTTCTTGCCGATGGAGAAACCGGGCGTGCCCTTCTCCACGATGAAGGCGGAGATACCCTTCGTACCTAACTCCTTGTTAGTCATAGCCATCACTACATACACGTGCGCGTAACCGGCATTCGTGATGAAGATCTTCGTGCCGTTGAGCACCCACTCGTCACCGTCCAACACAGCTGTCGTCTGCTGCATGGCGGCATCCGTACCGGCATTGGGCTCCGTGAGACCGAAAGCGCCGATCCATTCGCCGGCAGCCAACTTCGGCACATATTTCTGTTTCTGTTCTTCTGTTCCGTATTCGAGTATCGGGTTGATACACAGCGAGGTGTGAGCCGACACGATAACGCCGGTAGTGGCGCACACGCGGGAGAGTTCCTCCACGGCCATCGAATACATCTGGTTAGTGCCGCCCTGTCCGCCGTATTCCACCGGCACAGGGATGCCCATGATACCTATCTTGGCCATTTTCTCGACCGTCTCTATCGGGAAACGCTCCTGCTCATCCACTTCAGCGGCGAGCGGCTTGACCTCGTTCTCCGCAAACTCGCGGATCATCTGTAAAAAGAGTTCTTCTCTCTTTGATATTCCAAAATCCATTTTTCGTTTATTGTTTGTTCGATTATTGTTTTATTGTGTATAGTGAACTGTGAACTGTGAGCAGTGAAGTGTCTGAATCAGAGAGGCGCTTCTCGCCTCTCTGATCACTGATCACTATTCACCAATCACTAATCAATCTCCATCTTTTTGAGGTCCGGGGCGATGATCAGCGTGGCTTCGGTAGCTGCTTGAACGTCCTCGACAGTGAACTCAGGGTAGATTTCCTTGAGCACAATGCCCTTGTCGGTGACTTCCATCACGCCCATTTCAGTGACGATCAGGTTCACTTGGCCTTTGGCGGTGAGGGGCAGGTTGCACTTGTGGAGGATTTTCGGGTTACCCTTCTGGGTGTGCTCCATGGCGAGGATCACCTTGCGGGCGCCCACGAGGAGGTCCATAGCGCCGCCCATACCAGGGGTCAGCTTGCCTGGGATCATCCAGTTGGCGAGGTCGCCCTCTTCGTCCACCTGCATGGCGCCGAGCACCGTCACATCGACGTGACCGCCGCGAATGATGCTGAAAGACGTGGCAGAGCTGAAAGAGACGGCACCGGGTTGTGCGGTGATGTAGCCGCCGCCGGAGTTCACGAGGTTGTCGTCCTCCTGACCCTCAGCGGGGGTCGGGCCCATGCCCAAAAGGCCGTTCTCCGATTGCAGGATGACGTTCACATCCTTGGGAAGATAGTTCGGGACCATGGTCGGAAGACCGATGCCCAAGTTCACGACATCGCCGTCCTTGAGTTCTTTCGCGACTCGCTTGGCGATGATTTCACGCATTTGATTTTTGTCCATATTGTTCGTTTTTTCGTTTGTATTTCTTCATTCACCCCAGGGCTCACTGCGTTCACCCTGGGTTGACATAGGTCGGGCTTTCAGCCCTTTTTGGAATCAACCCGCAAAAATACAAAAAATTCCCAATACGACCGCCACCCGGATACTAATATTTTATATTTCGGCATTTTTCATATCTTTGCCGCCGCATTAAAAAACGTTAAAACCACTACACCTTATTGATAATCAACGAAATGACCAAACATCTTTTCGCATACTACAACGATATTTTTCCGAAATACTGGAATGAGCCCGCACTGACGGACTATAACGGCACCATCAGCTACACGTTCGCGCAAGTGGCAGAGCAAACCGCCCGCCTGAGGGAGTATTTCCAAGCGATAGGCATCCGGCAGGGCGACAAAATCGCGCTCTGCGGCCGCAACTGCGCCAATTGGGCCGTCGCCTACCTCGCCATCGCCTCCTACGGCGCCGTCATCGTGTCGGTGTTGCACGAGTTTTCCGGCGAGGACATCGAGAAACTCATCAACCACTCCGAGGCGCGGATGCTCTTCGTCGGCCCCTACATTTGGAAGAGCATGCAGGCCGAACACATGCCCGGCCTCGACGCCATCGTCTCGCTCACCGACTTCTCCCTCATCGCCACCAAGCGCGAGGAGATTGCCATGCCGCAAGAGCCCGTCACCGTGCCGCAAAACAACCACATCTTCACCGTGCGCAACCTTGACGAACTGCTGCTCATCAACTACACATCCGGCTCCACAGGCTCCCCGAAAGGCGTGATGCTGACCTACCGTAGTGTCTCGGCCAACGTAGGCACCGGGCTTGAGTTCCTCCCCCCTGGCGGTCGCCAAAACGTGGTCTCCATGCTGCCGCTCGCGCACATGTACGGCCAGCTCGCCGAGTTCCTCTACCCGCTGGCTTCCGGCTGCCACATCCACTTCCTGACCAAATCCCCCACCCCGACGCTGCTGATGAAGGCCTTCGCCGACGTGAAACCTTACATCATCGTCACGGTGCCGTTAGTCATCGAGAAAATCTGCAAGCGCGCCGTGATGCCGGTGTTGGAAAAACCGCCCGTGCAACGTCTGCTCAAGATTCCCTTGCTCCGCAACATGGCCATCAGCACCATCAAGAAGAAACTGATGAAGGCATTCGGCGGACAGCTCAAATACTTCATTGTGGGTGGCGCGGCCCTCAACCCCGACGTGGAGAAGCTCCTGCTGGAGGTCAAGTTCCCGCTCGTGGTGGGCTATGGCATGACCGAATGCGGCCCGCTCATCGGCGGCTGCTACGTGCACGAGTTTGTCGCCCGCTCAGGCGGGCACATCCTCCCCGGCAACGAAATCCGCGTCGAATCGGCCGACCCGTACAACGAGGTCGGGGAACTGCTTGTGCGCGGCGAGCACGTCATGCTGGGTTACTACAAAAACGAGGAGGCCACCCGTGCCGCCTTCACCGACGACGGCTGGATGCGAACCGGCGACCTCGGGCTCATCGACAAAAAGAACAACATCTTCATCAAGGGCCGCAACAAGACCATGATCCTCGGCGCCTCCGGTCAGAACATCTACCCCGAGGAGATCGAAGGCAAACTCAACGATATGGAAGGCGTGGTCGAGTCCGTGGTGGTCGAACGCGAAGGAAAGCTCATCGCCCTCGTCTTCCCCGACTACGAGGGCGAACTCCGCTTCCGCCAGACCATCCCAGAACTGATGCGGGAGAACCTCCGCAAGCTCAACGAGAGACTCCCCAAATACGCCCAGATCTTCAACATCGAACTGAAAGAGAACGAATTCGAGAAGACCCCGAAACGCTCCATCAAACGGTTCCTGTATAAGTAAAGGTTATTGGTTATGGGTTATTGGTTATAGAAGCTGAAGGATAGTTAATATTTGTGACGAAAGAGCCCCAATATATTAAACTTCTTCCTTAAGCAGCCCCGTTAGGGGCAAGAGCTCGGTAGCCCAGGGTAAGGCCGACAGGCCGCAGCCCTGGGACGAGAAATGCGACAAGCACCATTCCAAGAGGGCAGCAAGCCCGACACGTGTCAACCCAGGGTGAACGAAGTGAGCCCTGGGACATAGAACGAAGATTATGAACAAGACCGAACAATACGAAAACCTCCTCCAGCAAGTCCAATCGGTAATGGACGAAAACGCCGATGTCATCGCAAACATGGCGAATATGGCGGCCATGTTGCACGAAACCTTCGGATTCTGGTGGACCGGATTCTACCGCGTCATCGGTAACGAGCTGGTCCTCGGGCCGTTCCAAGGCCCGCTCGCATGTACGCGCATCGCCTACGGGCGCGGCGTGTGCGGCACCGCGTGGAAGGAGCGCCGCACCGTGGTGGTGCCCGACGTGGAGCAGTTCCCGGGACACATTGCCTGCTCGGCAGCCTCCCGCAGCGAAATCGTCGTGCCCGTCGTTCGCAACGGCGAAATTACCGCCGTATTAGATATAGACAGCGTCCGTCTGGACACTTTCGACCAAACGGACGCTGAATTTCTAAATCGGATGGTGGAAATGCTGTAATCCTGCAGCTATTCCCCTTTCTTCTCCTGGACCTGGATAAGCCACTTCAACAAATCCGTGATGCGGCTTGTGAAGTTGCCGCTCATCGGCACCAGCTCAGGAGCGAGCATCGGGTCGGCATCCAAATTGACCACATACCCTTCGCCCGTGAAACTGCCGACCACCTTCGTCTTGTTCACCTTCGAAAGACTGATGGTGCCCGTTTTCATAATGTAGAATAACGAGGGGCTCACGGCGACAGCCACCAAGTTGTTCTCAGAGAACTCGCCGGAAATGAGATCCTGGTAATCAAAATCCTTCAAATCCACATCAGTCAAGTCGTTGTCGACCGTAAACGAGGCTCCGGTCTTGATATTGTTGCCCACGACCCTGTAAAGCAAGAACGGGAACTGGACATCTTCCATGTCGTTAATGTTCAGAAGATCTTCAATATCCATCGCCATGGAGAGGCTCACGGCATACTGCGGGTCGGCATCCCTGTCGAACATCACAATGCTGGAGGTGTACTCCTGATCAAACTCAAGGGTCGTTCCGTCTGCGGAACCGCCGACAAGCGAAGTGGCATTGCCTGTGAGTTTGTCAATTATGTTTTCTAACATGTTTTCACACGAGGTGAAGAGGACCATTCCGGCCACAACGGCCATGAAAACGAATACTTTTTTCATTTTTATACTTTTTTGGGGTTAATTTCCTGTAGTGGAAGGTCTAAGGTCATCAAAGGTCAAGGCTTGAAGGCCTAAAAAACTGAGTTCACCTAAACAACGGAGCGGCAAAAGTAGGAATTTTTCGAACACAGTCGGAGGTACGCGATTTTTTTGTATTTTTGCCGCCGTTTTAAAAACCCAAAATAAAAATTGTAACGATATGAAATCAGTGTCTATTAGCGGTTCTCTCAGAGAGAACGTAGGGAAAAAAGATGCGAAAGCCCAACGTAATCAGGGCATGATTCCGTGCGTGATTTACGGCGGAAAGGATCAGAAGATGTTCGTGGTTGACGAGCGCCAGTTCAAAGGCCTGCTCTACACCCCCGAGGTGCGCTACGCCGAGGTCGACATCAACGGCGATGTGCGCAGAGCCATCGTCCAAGAGACCCAGTTCCACCCCATCACCGACAGACTGCTGCACGTCGACTTCCTCGAAGTTGTTGACGGCAAGCCCATCACCATCGAGATCCCGTTCAAGGTGACCGGCACATCTCCCGGCGTTTTGAAAGGCGGTCTGCTTAAAAAGCGCGTGCGCAAGATCAAAGTCCGCGGCCTGCTGGAGAACATCCCCGAGGAAATCACCTCCGACATCTCCAACTTGGACATCAACGATGTGACCAAGATCAGCGACATCCACATTGACAATCTTGAGATTGTGGACAACCCCAACAAGGTGGTCATCGCCGTCATCCCGACCCGTGGCTCCGCTGCCGCCGCCACAGAAGAAGGCGAAACCGAAGAGGCATAACCTTTTACTTTTTCATAACAGCAGAAGAGCCGACTCCTTCCCAAGTCGGCTTTTTTATTCCTTCATGTCAAAGATCATCGGTCAAAGTCAATGGTCAAACTCAACGGTCGATGTTCAAAATGAGAAAAGCCTCCGCAAAGGAGGCCTTTCTCGCACATAACACAACACATGAAAAAAAGCAGATCTCGTCTTGGGGAAAGACTCAAACGATCTGCGTCTTTCCGCAGAATTTGATTAAGCGTGTTCAAACATCGCCTGAATCAAACCCGCATATTTCTTGGAGATTTTACTCCGTTTCACTTTCAGCGTCGGGGTTAACAAACCGTTGTCCTGAGTCCACTCGTCGGCAAGAATCTCAAACCTCATGACATTTTCAGCCTTACTGAGTTCCTTGTTGTATTTGTCTATCTCACTCTTAATCAAGCTCTTGACATTCAGGTTGTCAACCATTTCTTTCGGGTGCGAATATACAATTTTTTCTGATTCACACCAATCCTTTATCGCAGAAAAATCCGGAACAATCAAAGCGGCCACGAATTTCTGATTTTCGCCCACCACCACGATCTGGTCGATGTACTTCGACTGGGCCATCTTCTCCTCGATGACCTGCGGGTTGACATACTTGCCCATGGAGGTCTTGAAGATGTTTTTGAGACGACCCGTGAGTGCCAGCTGTCCACGCTCGGTGAAGCGTCCCATGTCGCCAGTATGCAGCCATCCAGCCTCGTCGATAATCTCCTTGGTCTGAGCCTCGTCCTTGTAGTAGCCCATCATGATGTTGTGGCCGCGACAAATCACCTCGCCTTCCTTGGTGATGGCCACGTCCACACCACCGAGCGGGAAACCGACAGTGCCGGACTGACGACCGTACTTCTCTCGGCAGGAAACGGCAATCACCGGGGAGGTTTCAGTCATTCCGTAGCCCTCGAACACCGGCATTCCCATAGCGGAGAAGAACGAGCAGAGCTCCGGCTTCAGCGAGGCAGCACCGGAAACCACGATGTCAAAGTTGTCGGCACCTAATCCTTGACGTATCTTGCTGTAAACCAACTTATCGGCCAGCGCATGCTGCATATTGTAGAACGCGGTTCTGTCTTCGGGCTCAATATTGTACTTCAACGCGACCTTCACGGCCCACTCGAAAATAGAGCGCGCGGCTCCGGTCTTGGCCCGGCCGGAAGCCTCGATCTTCTCGTAGAATTTCTCCAACACACGCGGCACGGCCGTCATCATAGACGGGTGCACCTCTCGCATGGCCTCGGCGATGGTTGCCAGGTTGGAGACGTAATAAACTGTCATGCCAAGGTATTGGTACAACAGCACAATCATGTTCTCGTAGGCGTGACAGAGCGGCAGGAAGCTCAAGCCTTTCTTCGACCACTTGGAGGGGATGTGGCACAGATTCACCAACTGCGACATAATATTGTAATGGGACAGCATGACGCCTTTCGGGGTGCCGGTGGTTCCGGAGGTGTAGATAATCATCGCACACTCCTTCTCGTCGTTGGCAGCACGCAGCTCGGAAAGCCGTCCCTCATCGAAGTTCGCCCGACCAAGCTCCAAAAGCTGATCCCAGTAGGGATAGTCCTTGCGGTCGACGAATGTGTAGATGTCTTTCAGATTGGTGAGTTCGGAGGAAACCGACTGCACCTTGCGCATCACGATTTCACCTTCCAAGATAACCAGTTTGGCCTCGCAGTGGTTCAATATATATTTATAGTCTTCCGCCGTGATGGTCGGATAGATGGGCACCAGCACCGCGCCGATCTGCGTGACGGCCATCTGCGTGATGGTCCATTCAGGACGGTTGGTGGAGATGAGCGCAACCTTGTCACCCTTGGCGATACCCTTGGCCAGCAGGGCACAGCTCAGCTCGTTGGCCGTCTTCTTGTACTGCTGCGGGGTGTATTCGTTCCACTTGTTCTTGCCGATCTTTCCCGACAAGGCAATCTTCTGTTCTGGATGACGCTCCTCATAGCGGAGCATGATGTCATAAATACGTTTCAATTCCATTCGGTTTCGGTTTTATGTTTCGGGCGGCAAAAAGACAACTTTTTTCTTAAAGAACGTTAAAAATGTGATACTCGACGCTTCAAAAAAGGCAAAAACAACCATTTAGGGACGAAATTCAGGATACAGGGACGAAATTCTCGGGTTGATATTTACATGAAGATACATGATTACAACGTTGAAATAAGATCTCTACCGATAAAGAGACGCAAAATTTTGCGTCTCTACAAAGCGTTGTTTCGGAAAAATGAGTATCTTTGCCGACTATTTTTCTGAAGCAGATGTTAAACAAACAAATACCGGACTATTACACCACGCGGGACAATATCAGTCTTCACCTGATATTCCTTTTCGTATACTCTTTGGCGTTCGTCAATATATTCACGCCGTTCCAAGGTGCTTGGTACAATATCCAGCACTACAGCCGGGCGCAGCTCTTCACGGATACGCTGATCATTGTGGCGGGTGGTACCCTGCTGCTGACGCTCAGCCGAACGCTCATGCATTACGCCCATAAAAGCAAGCCACTCAACTACTTGCAATACTTTTCCTGGATTATTTTGGAGGTTCTCCTTGTCGCGTTTCTATATGCCGTAATCGTGCATTACGCGGTCGGGGACACGCGCGAATTTTCCGAAATCTTCACCCGGGCGGTCGCCTTCGTGCCCACCATCCTCGTAATCCCCACCATCATCACCCACCTCTACATCAGTTCGCGCCACAAAGACGAGAAAATCGAAGAGTTGGAATCGCAACAGAACCAGCCCGTTGCCGCACCACCGCAACCTCCACAAAACACCGAAGATTTCGCCAACGAATTTACCACAGACGACTTTGTCTTGGACTCCCATATTACGGCTCCTGAAGAAATACAATCAACAGAATCACAGGATGTTGAGAGCAAGACAGCGGAGCCCGCGACAGAACCGTCCAGCCCAACCAGCAAAATCATCAACTTCTTCGACGAGAAAGACGAGCTGCAACTCTCCCTGCGCCTCGACCACATCTACTTCCTCGAATCCGCGGAGAACTACGTCAATATATATTATATGAACAAGGCGAACACGGAGCGGTTCACGCTGCGCAGCACGCTCAAGAAGCAGCAGGAAAAACTGGAAAAGTACGGTTTCCTCCGCTGCCACCGCAGCTACCTCGTCAACTTTGACAATATATTATTATTGCGCAAGGACAAGGACGGCCCGTATCTCGACTTCGGCGTCCCCAACATGCCGCAGATTCCGGTCTCCAAGACCTATTTGGATTCGGTGACGGCGTACTTTATCAGTAGTAGTGAAGAATAGTTAGCAGTTAGCAGTTATTCCAAAAAGGGCTGAAAGCCCGACCTATGTCAACCCAGGGTGAACGAAGTGAGCCCTGGGATCCCCAAAACCAAAGTCTATGACGAAATATCAATACATCATCGATTACTTCTCGAAAACGCAACCCGATGTGGCATCGGAGCTGAACTACGGCAGCGCCTACGAGCTATTGGTGGCGACGATGTTAGCGGCACAGTGTACCGACAAGCGTGTGAACATGGTCACGCCCGCGCTATTCGCCGCCTACCCCACCCCAGCGGACCTGGCCAAAGCGACTGAGGAGGAAGTATTAACCTACATCAAGTCCGTGTCCTACCCCAACAGCAAAGCCCGGCACCTTGTGCAAATGGCACAAACGGTTGTCAGCGACTTCGGCGGGGAAATTCCCTGCACGATGGAGGAACTGACCAAGTTGCCGGGGGTGGGCCGCAAGACCGCCAACGTGGTGTTAGCCTTCGCCTTCGACCAAGCCGCCATGCCCGTCGACACGCACGTGTTCCGCGTCTCGCACCGCCTCGGTCTCGTCCCCGACTCCGCCAAGACCCCAGAGGCCGTTGAGAAAGAACTGGTCAAGCACTTCCCGAAGGAATACATCTCCCGCGCCCACCACTGGCTCCTCCTCCACGGCCGCTACGTCTGTACTGCCCGTAAACCCCACTGCGAAGAGTGCGCGCTGGCTTGCATCTGCGATGCAAGTAGGTCGGCGAATTAAACATATTTTGCGAATATAATCAACACAAAGTAATCAACACAAAGTAATCAACACAAAGTAATCAACACAAAGTAATCAACACGAATATAATCAACACGAATATAATCAACACGAAGTCACCAACACGAAGTCACCAACACGAAGTAACATGCTCGACGACACCTATTTCATGCGCATCGCCCTACAGGAGGCGGAAGACGCCTACACGGAGGGTGAAATCCCCGTGGGGGCGGTGGTCGTGTTGGACGGTCGAGTCATCGCCAAGGGGCACAACCTGACGGAGACGTTGCACGACGTGACGGCCCATGCGGAGATGATGGCGATTACGGCAGCAGCCAATGCGTTAGGGGCCAAATACCTGCAAGACTGCACCTTATATGTCACCCTGGAACCGTGCCTCATGTGTGCAGGCGCGATTGCCCACGCGCAGGTGAAGACCCTCGTGTTCGGCGCAAGCGACCCGAAACGCGGCTATTCCGTCTATACTGGCGGTAAGTTTCCCTCCAAAGCGGAGATCAGGAAAGGCATCCTCGATGACGAGTGTGCAGAACTTTTGAAAAAATTTTTCACCGAACGTAGAAAGTAACAGAAAAATATTTTCTATCTTTGCCGCTTGTTTTTTAAAGGCATCAGGGATTAGGCAGAAGGCAATAGGCAATAGAAATAATTTCTTTCCTTGAGCAGCCTCGAAGAGGCAAAACGCACGAAGTGCAATTAACCCCACATAAGCGAAGCGCAATGTGGGGCGATAAAGGATGATAGTAAAAATAAACAACAAATATACGAATAAGAATGCAAACAATCAATCCCCAAGAAAATTACGAGGCCACAAAAGCCGCCATCGGCTATGTGGACCGCAAGGAGGCCACACAGGCCGACTACGACCGCATCGGGTTCATGTCGGGGCTGGAAGTGCACCAGCAACTGGCCACCAAGGAGAAACTCTTCTGCCGCTGTCCCGCCGGCATCTTCCAAAAGCCGGATCAGTTCGACGCGGAGTTGCTGCGCCACATGCGCCCCACCCTCTCCGAGATGGGCGAGTATGACGGCACGGCGCTCATGGAGTTCAAAACGCGCAAAAACATCATCTACCGCATCGCGCACCGCACCGCGTGTACGTACGAGGTCGATGACACCCCGCCGTTCCCCATCAACCCTGAGGCGCTACAGTACGCCCTCGAGATTACCCTCGCCTCCAAGCTGAAGGTCGTGGGCGAGGTCCACATCACTCGCAAACAGTACCTCGACGGTTCCATCCCGACGGGTTTCCAGCGCACCGCCATTCTCGGCATCGACGGCGAAATTCCGTTGCGCCACAAGAAGGTGCGCCTCATCCAACTGAGTGTGGAGGAGGACGCCTGCCGCGAGGTCTCCGACATCGGACATACCCGCATCTACCGCACCGACCGCTTGGGAATGCCGCTGATTGAGACGGTTACGTACCCCGAAATGGTGAACCCTGACGAGGTGGAAGAGGCCGGCAACGTGATCCGCTTCCTGAACCGCAGCACGGGCCGTGTGCGCACGGGCATCGGCGCAGGTCGTCAGGACGTGAACGTGAGCTGCAAGGGCGGCACCCGCATCGAGGTGAAAGGCGTGGCCCACACCAAATGGATTCCGGAGGTCACCCACGTGGAGTGCTTCCGTCAGTGGGCGCTGCTCGCCATCCGTGAGCAACTCAAGGCCCGCATCCAGAAAGAGGATTGGAAAATGAACTATATGGAACTGAATCCTAAAGAGTTCCACTTCTATTTCGACCCCATCACCGACGCCATCAAGCGCGGCGAAAAGGTCTATGCCGTCAACCTGCCGCAGTTCGCAGGTCTGTTGTCGCACTTCACGCAGCCCGGCCATCCGTTCTACTGCGAATTCGCTGACAGACTGAAGGTTATCGCCTGCATCGAGCGCCCCAACATGGCCACAAGCGAGGACTTGGAGGATGTGGTGAGCCGCAGCGTGTTCGAAAAGGCCGCCAAGGCTCTCAACGCCGGCGACAACGACGCGCAGATCATCTTCTGGGCAGCGGACGACGATGTAAAAACTGCTCTGGAAACCATCGAGGAGCGTGCGTTGATGGCCTTCGACGGTGTGCCGCAAGAGACCCGCAAGGCCCTGCCCGACGGCACCACCATCTTCGAGCGCGTGTTGCCCGGCGCCGACCGCATGTACCCCGACACCGACTCCGCGCCCATCCCGTTGACCAACGACTACATCGAAAGTCTGAAGAAGAACATCCCCGAGTCCATCGCCGACCGTTACGCGCAACTCGACCAATGGGGTGTTCCTGCAGACTGCTACAAATACATCCTCACCTACAACTTCTTCCCGATTATCAAGCGGATTGTCAGCGAGTTGGATGTCTGCCCGAAATACGTCGGCACCTTCTTCGGCCACCGGCTCAAACATCTGCACGGCCAATACGGCAAGATTCCGTTCTATACAGACAGAATCTACGACATGTTCGAATTCCTGAAAGCCAACGGATTGGACAAATCCATCGCGCCCGACCTGTTGAAACTGCTGTTCGAGCATCCGACTGCCGACTTCGCTGAGCTGCTGAAGCTCACCGGCTACAAGACGATGACGCGGGAGGAGATTGTGGAGCTGATGAACGCCGCCGCCAGTGCATTCAAGCCGATGCGCAAGCGCACCAACTCCGAGGATATGCGCAACAGTCTCCTCGGCAGCCTCCGCCCACAGGCCGTCGGCAACGCCGCATTCACCGAATTAGCCAAAAAGTAATTAACGAACATATTCCAAAAAGGGCTGAAAGCCCGACCTATGTTAACCCAGGGTGAGCGAAGCGAGCCCTGGGACAACAAACAACAAATCCAAGAGGGCTGAAAGCCCGACACGTGTTAACCCAGGGTGAGCGAAGCGAGCCCTGGGAACATCAAAAACAAAGAAATATGGAAAATAACGATAAAGTCACATTCCAAGGATACAAAGGCAGAGCACTGGAAATGCTCAAAAAATACGACGTCCATGTGTGGGACAAGGCCGAGGTCGAGACCACCCGCGGACACTTCTCGGGCAAGATCCTGCCCAGGGCCGAGAACACCGACGACATCCACATCGTCATGAAGGTGGCCACCGGTTATAACATCGGCATCGACATCGAGACGGTGACCGGCATGACTGGCGAACGCGACCCGCAGCCCGTCTTCAAGATTCCGGAAAAGGAGTTCCCTTACACGCCCGGACTTCCGCACGTAAAGCTCCTCGGCACCGGCGGCACCATCGCCTCGCGACTGGACTATCGCACCGGGGCCGTGATCCCGGCCTTCTCGCCGGGCGAACTCTACGGTGCCGTGCCCGAACTGGCCGACATCTGCAACTTGGAGACCGAAAAGGTCTTCGCCGTCTTCTCCGAGAATATGTCGCCCGTAGAGTACAAGGCATTAGCCAACAAGATTGGCGATGAAATCAAGAAGGGCATCGAGGGTATCGTAATCGGTCACGGCACAGACACGTTGGCGCACACCGCAACCGCGCTGACCTACATGTGCCAGAACCTTCCCATGCCAGTCGTATTAGTCGGTTCGCAGAGAAGCTCCGACCGTCCGAGCTCCGACGCGGCATTGAACCTCATGCACGCGATGACGGCAGCTGGTCACGGAGACATCGCCGAAGTGATGGTCTGCATGTTCGGACCCACCAGCGATGACTACGGTTTCCTGCATCGCGGCACCCGCGTGCGTAAGATGCACAGCTCCTATCGTTCCACGTTCCGCACCATCGGCGACACGCCGCTGGCCACCGTGAACCGTCGGGACGGCGTGCAGCCCATCAAGGAGGTCTATAACCACCGTCGTCACGGCGAGCAACACCGCAAGGTGGAGGTCATCACCAACTACGAGGACTACAAGCGCAGCTTAGCCCTCAACGACCCGAACGTCACCCGCATCGTGCCAACCTTCGATGACCGCGTGGCCATCCTCTACTACTATCCGGGCATGAAACCCGATGTGTTGGATGCGCTCATCGACAACGGCTACAAGGGCATCGTTTGGGACGGCACCGGATTAGGACACGTCAACAAGCACATGTTCGACGCCATCCAGCGTGCCACCGACGCAGGCGTACACCAGTACATGAGCGTGCAGACCATCTGGGGCTACACCCACATGTTCGTCTATGACACGGGTCGCGACATGATGGCCCGCGGCATCATCCCCGCCGACAACATGCTGGCAGAGAGCTCCTACATCAAGCTCGGCTGGGCGCTCGGCCTCACGAAGGACAGCGGCCAAAAACGCGAAGATGTGAAGAAGCTGATGCTCACCCCCATCAACGACGAAATCACCAAGCGCGAGCCCTACGACGGCTATCTCGTCTATCAAGGCGGTGTGCCCGAGGTTGAGGAATTTGTACGGAAAGTCCGCAAATAGGAGCCGATGCTTCCAAGCGTCGCAATATAGAACACGAGCCGTCACAGTGTGGCGGCCCGTTTTTTTTTACACATTTCACTTTCGCACTATAGTTCTTGCAAAAATTTTATGTATCTTTGCGGCGTCATATTTATTGCCGTTGTTTGACGGCCACGGAGGTATGACATGAATGCGGTAAAATGGATATCCACAAGATTTAGAAGTATGAAAAGATTTTTCCTTTTGTTCGTCACGGCTTTCCTCTTGTCGAATCTGGTGTGGGCTTCGCCCGTCGATTCGACGGAAGCCAAGAATCTCGCGCAGACGTTCTACCGGCTGCATTTCCCCGAACAGGCCCAGCCTGTTTTTGTGGAAATCTCCCAAAGCGTCGGTGTAGAGCACTTCTACATATTCAACAACACGAACGGGCCCGGATTCGTCATGGTTTCGGGCGACGACTGCGCCATCCCGATCCTCGGTTATTCGGGAACGACCAATTGCAAGACCGGCGAGTTGCGGGACAATGTTCTTTCCTGGTTGGGCTACTATGACGGCACCATCGGCGCTGCGGTGCTGAACGGGGAAGTGGCGACAGCGGAGATCGCCGAGCAATGGAACGGTCTCCGCGCAGGCTATCTGCCGGAGCCCCAATCCGTCACCATTGTCAACCCGCTCCTCGCAACAACGTGGGACCAGATTGCGCCCTATAACAACCTCTGTCCCGGCACCGGCACCGACAAGGCCTACGTTGGTTGCGTGGCCACGGCCATGGCGCAGCTCATGAAGTATTACAACTGGCCCACCACCGGCACGGGCAGCAACTCCTACATTTCCAACAACGGAACTTACAATTACGGCACGCTTTCCGCCAATTTCGGAGCCACCACCTACGATTGGAACAACATGCTCAACAGCTATCCCTACGCCAACGCGGGCACCGCGGCGCAACAGAATGCCGTGGCCACACTCATGTAGCACTGCGGCGTATCGGTCAGCATGAGCTACTCGCCCGAATGGTCGGGAGCATACGTCACCGATATCGAAATCGCCAGCTGGTATCCCGAATATCCCACTGCGGAAAAGGCTCTAAAGAACAACTTCAAGTATTCCCCTTCTCTCACAGGCTTGGCGAAAGCGAATTATACCAGTGCACAGTGGACCTCCATGCTGAAGGCCGATCTGGACAACGGCCGTCCCATACTGTATGACGGGACGGACCAGAGCGGACAAGGCGGGCACTGTTTCGTTTGCGACGGTTACGACAACAACAACTATTTCCATTTCAACTGGGGTTGGAGCGGCTGGTATGACGGCTATTTCCAACATTCCAACCTCACTCCCGGCACGGGCGGCGCCGGCGCGGGCAACAGCGACTATTCATACAACCAGTGTGCCATCTTCGGGGCCGTGCCGAACAATGGAGGCTCGGACTCCACAAACTGTGAATACCTGCATTACCCGCTTCCCGGGTCGCTCGACTTCTACGTCCTGGCCAGCGGTGGTGGCTACGTCTCTGGCACCAACTCCTACGGCGACATTGCCAAGGCCGACTTTTTCACCTACTCCGGCAACGGCAACATAGAAAGCCTTAATGTCACATTCGGCGCAATCGACGGCGTCAGCGGCAGCCTTGTCTTCACAGTGTGGGACGACAACAACGGGACTCCCGGCAACGTGCTTGGCAACAAGACCGTTTCCCTCGCCACGGTTTACAATGCATCTGTGAATCAAGGCTTCAACTACGAGTGCGTTTTTGACAGTCCCATCCCCATCACCGGAAACTTCTTTGCCGGTATTGATTTTTCCAGCGCGAACAGTTCTGTAGGCATCATAACCACTCAAGACGGAAGCGCCACGAACACCGGATGGGAAATGTTGAGTGATGGATCGTGGATACCCTATAACAGTGCCAACTCGTAGGGAATGTCCCTCACACATGCCATCCACCCGTACGTTTGCCCGGTCACATCCCCGGACCCGGGCGTGGGCGACTACCTACTCGTCATGTATGAGGCCTTCAGCTACAGTCCCAACCCGATGCAACAAAGCCAGCCCGTCTCGGTGAACGTCAGCGTGGGCAATGCCGGCACCGGCACGTTCAACGGAAGCTTCAAGCTGGTGCTTCTCAACGCCAACAACACCGAGGTGCAAGTCATCGGACAACAGAGTTTGAGCAGCCCGCTGACCTCTATGATATACACACCGCTGACATTTAGCGGAACAATTACAGTGCCCGCCGGCACCTACCAGATGGCCCTCTACTACCAGGCCACCGGCACGAGCACTTGGACGCTCGTGAGCAACAGTTCCGGTGTAGCCAATCCCGTCAACGTCAACGTCACTGGCGGTTCCACCCCGCCCATCACGGGCTCCGGCCTCAACATGTACACCGACTTTGTCTACACGCCTGACCCGCTGCGGCAGAACACCGTGGCCTACGTCACCGTCGGTGTCATCAATTTAGACAACACGGCTTTCACCGGAAATCTCCGACTTGCGCTTGAGACACCCAATGGCGAACATGTGCAGACCATCCAGCAAATACCCGTTTCCACACCTGTCGCCGTCAACAGCTACGGCCAGATCAACTTCAGCGGCAACATCACCGCAGCTCCCGGATTCTACAACCTGATCCTCTATTACAAGCCAACAGGCGGTTCTACCTGGATGACCGTGGGCAGCGACTACAACGCCTCCTTCCAGAATCCGAAATCCGTCATGGTGGCCTACCCGAACGGCATTGACGACCACGCCATGGATGCGGCCAGGCTCCGTCCCAACCCTGCCACCGACCATTTCTACCTCGACGTGAACGACCAGACCATTGATAAAATGGAGATATTCACGACAACCGGACAGTTAGTCCATACGCAGAGTAATGTCCTGAACGGCGAAAGCATCGACATCTCATTCTTGAATAGCGGGGTGTATTTTGTGCGGTACAAGATGCCCGACAACGTCGGAACATTGAAATTGGTCGTAAAATAAACGCATTAAAACAATAAAAACATAAAGGTATGAAGAAATCATTTTTGTTTTTGGTTTCGGTTTTCATCCTGACCAATATGGCATGGGCCTCGCCTGTCGATTCGATGGAAGCCAAAAATCTTGCCCAGACGTTCTACCGGCTGCATTTCCCCGGGCAAGCCCTGCCCGTTTTCGAGGAAATCTCCCAAAGCGTCGGGGTGGAGCACTTCTACATATTCAACAACACGAGCGGTCCCGGCTTCGTACTGGTTGCGGGTGACGACTGCGCCACCCCGATTCTCGGCTATTCGGGAGCGAACAACTGTCAAAGCGGCGAATTACCGGACAACCTCCGTTCCTGGTTCAACTACTACGACGGCACCATCGCTGCATCGGTGCTGAACGGGGCGGTGGCGACACCGGAGATTGCTGAAGAGTGGAACAATCTTCGCACGGGAAACCTGCCGGAGCCTCAATCCGTCACCGCTGTGAGCCCGCTCCTCGCCACCACCTGGAACCAAATAGCCCCATACAACGACCTTTGCCCCGGAACCGGCAGCGACAAGCCCTACGTGGGCTGCGTGGCCACAGCTATGGCACAGCTTATGAAATACTACAACTGGCCCACTACAGGAACAGGCAGCTACTCCTATTACTGCAACAACGGCACCTATAATTACGGCATACTTTCCGCCAATTTCGGAACAACCACCTACGACTGGGCCAATATGCTCAACAGTTATCCAAACACCAATTCCGGTACAGCCGCCCAGCGTACCGCCGTGGCCACACTCATGTACCACTGCGGTGTGTCCGTCAATATGAGCTACTCCCCCGAATGGTCTGGTGCTTTTTTGGCCGACTGCGAAGTCGCAAGCACCTATCCCAACTATCCCACTGCGGAAAAAGCCTTGAAAAACTATTTCAAATATTCCCCATCCCTCGTTGGCGCGGCCAGAGCAAACTATACCAATACACAATGGATTGCCATGTTGAAGAACGATTTGGACCAGCAGCGTCCTGTTTTGTATGACGGAACGGCCCAGAACGGACAGGGCGGGCACTGTTTCGTTTGCGACGGTTACGACAACTTCAACAATTTCCATTTCAACTGGGGCTGGGAGGGTAACTATGACGGTTATTTCGTTCTTGACAACCTCACACCCGGCACCGGCCAAGCTGGTGCGGGCAGCGGCGACTTCTCGTATAACCAGAGTGCCTTGTTCGGCGTCGTGCCGAACAACGGCAGCACACCCGACCCCTCCGGCTGTGCATACCTGCACTACCCGCTCCCGGGAACGCTCAACTTCTACACGTTCAACAACAACGGCGGCTACGTGGCGGGCACCAACATCTACGGCGAGACGGCCAAAGCCGACTATTTCACCTATTCCGGCAGTGGCTCCGTCCAGAGTCTCAATGTCACCTTCGGCGCGATCGATGGTGTCAATGGCAGCATCAACTTTACCGTATGGGCCGACAATAACGGGACACCCGGCGCTGTTCTTGGCAGCAAGACCGTCACCCTCAACACCATCTACACCACGGCCGTGAACCTTGGCGGCAACTATGAATGCGTCTTCGACAACCCCATCGCCGTCAACGGCAGCTTCTTTGCCGGCATCGATTTTTCCAACGCAAGCAGTGCCATTGGTATTTACACCACCACGGCCGGCGACACGGCGAACACCGGATGGAGCCTGTCGAGCAGCGGCCAATGGGTGCCTTATAACAGTCCAAGCCATGTGAATGCAAACCTCACGCACGCCATCCACCCGTACGTCTGCGCGACATCTACACCCACCCCGCCCGACCCCACCGGCTGCAACTACCTGCACTACCCTCTTGCCACCACGACCACCTATACCGTCAATGGCGGTGGCTATGTCTCCGGCACCAACGTTTATGGCGACGAGGCCAAGGCCGACTATTTCACCTATTCGGGCAATGGATCCGTCGAGAAAATCAAGATTACCATCGGGGCTATCGACGGCACGAACGGCAGTGTCGCCTTCACCGTTTGGGCTGACAACAACGGTACCCCGGGTGCGGTGCTTGGCAGCAAGACTGTCACGCTAAGCACTATCTACAGTGCCGCTGCAAGCAACAACGGCGACTACGAATGCGTCTTTGACAGCCCCATCGCCGTCAGCGGCAGCTTCTTTGCCGGTTTGGACATCAGCAACGCCACAAGCTATTTCGGCTTGGTAAGCACCGTGGACAGCACAGCGGCCAATACCGCTTGGGATTATTACGACGGCGACTGGTGGCCTTACACCGATTCCTGGGAGCTATCTGTCACGAACGCCATTTTCCCCTACGTCTGTTCGGGTTCCGACCCCAATCCGCCTACTCCCACCACGGATCTCAACGTCTATTCCAACTTCACCTACACGCCCAACCCGATGCAACAGAACCAGTCCGTCTCGGTTGAGGTGAGTGTGGCCAACACCGGTTCCAGCGCCTACAACGGCACTCTCAAGTTAGTGCTGCTTGACGCCAACAACATCGAGCAGCAAGTCATCGGCCAGTCGAACATTACGTTGAATTCGATGTCTTTCTTCAACTTCCAGTTCAGCGGCACGGTCACCGTCCCCGTCGGCACCTACCAAATGGCTGTCTTTGCCCAACCCACCGGCCAGAGCACCTGGACGCTGGTAGGCAACGGATTGAACTACCCCAATCCCGTCTCTGTCACCGTCACCGGCGGTTCCAACCCGCCCGTGAGCGCATTCAACCTCATCATGTATGAGGACTTCACCTACACCCCCAACCCGATGCAGCAGAATCAAACCGTTACGGTGAGTGCCACCGTGGCCAACTCCGGCACTGGCGCCTTCAACGGAAATCTCAAGCTGGTCCTGTTAGATGCCAACAACTTCGAAGCGCAGACCATCGGCCAGACGAGCGGATCACTGAACACGATGACCTACAACGCTTTCCAGTTCAGCAACACGGTCACGGTGAACCCCGGCACCTACAATTTGGCTTTATACTACCAAGCCACCGGCGAGAGCACTTGGACGCTCGTGGGCAGCGGCTTCGGCCACGACAATCCCGTCGCTGTGACCGTCACCGGCGGCTCCACGCCGCCCGTGAACGAATTCAACCTGGTTATGTACGAGGCTTTCAGCTACACGCCCAACCCGATGCAGGAAAATCAGACCGTCACAGTGAGTGCCAGCGTGGCCAACGCCGGCTCGGGTAATTTTACCGGCACCGTCAAACTGGCCTTGCTCAATGCCAACAATATGGAGGTTCTGGCCCTTGGGCAACAGAGCGGCACGATAAGCACGATGACCTACACTCCCCTACAGTTCAGCGGCACCATCACCGTACCTGCAGGCACCTACCAATTGGCTTTGCTCTACCAGGCCACCGGCGAAAGCACCTGGACACTCGTCGGCAACGACCTCGGTGTTGACAATCCCGTCTCTGTGACCGTCACCGGCGGCTCTACCCCGCCCGTGAACAATGTAGACCTCAACATGTACACCGACTTCCTTTACACGCCCAACCCACTGAAGCAGAACACCATGGCGTACGTCTCGGCCAGCATCATCAACATGGGGAGCACCGCGTTCACCGGAAGTCTGCGGCTCGCGCTTGAGACCGAGAACGAAGAGTTGGTGCAGACCATCCAGCAGATAAACGTCAGCACGCCCCTCGCCGCCAACGGCAACGCCACGTACAATTTCAGCGGTACCATCACCGCCGAGCCCGGATTCTACAATCTTATACTTTACTACAAGCCCGACGGCGCCACCAATTGGACGGCCGTGGGCAGCAACTACAACGCTTCCTTCCAGAATCCGAAATCGGTCATTGTAACTTATCCGGATGGCATAGACGACCACTCGTTGGAGACCGCCAAACTCCGTCCCAACCCCGCCACCGACCATTTCTACCTCGATGTGGACGCCCAAAACCTCGACAAGGTTGAAATCCTATCTTCGACCGGACAAATTGTCCTCTCGCAGAAGAATGTCCTGTCCAGCGAAAGCATCGATATTTCAGGTTTGAGCAGCGGCGTCTATTTCGTGCGCTACGAGGCATCCAGGCGCATCGGCACGCTTAAACTCATTGTGCAATAAGCAGTAACGTTTCGCTGAAATTGATTTCATACAAAATATTGGAGAGACATCATTTTTATGGTGTCTCTTCTTTTTATTGTATACAGAAAAATGTTTATCTTTGCCGAATCTTATTCGTCACCAAAAAGTATAACAAATATGAAGAAACTTGTACTGTTTTCCATTCTGATATCGTTGACATTGGCAGGACGTTCGCAGGCCCTGCTGCACCGCGCCGTAATCGACGGGCGCGTGGACAGCGTCCGCATGGCCTGGAACCTGCCGCAGGAGTTTACCGGGCAGGGGGTGATCATAGGGGTCACCGACTGGGGCTTCGATTACACGCACCCCGTCTTCTACGACACCACCATGACACACTACCGCGTGCTTCGCGCCTGGGACCAGTTCAAAACCTCTGGTCCCGCACCTGCCGGCTACAACTACGGCACGGAATACATCGGGCAGGACGCACTCCTCGCCGTCCACTGCGACACGAGCAACGTCTATGACTATGCCTACCACGGCACCCACTGCGCGGGCATTGCCGGCGGCGGCGGCGCGGGCACCCCGTACCGGGGCGTGGCCGTCGATGCCGAGTTCCTCTTCGTCAGCGTGAGCCTCACCGACGAGGAGGTCATCGACGCATGGCGGTGGATGTACGACGTGGCACAGGAGGAGGGAAAACGCCTGGTCATCAGCATGAGCTGGGGACTCTACTGGCTGGACAACATGGACGGCACCGGTGCCTTGGCGGAAGAGATGCAACGGCTCACCGACCTCGGCGTGGTCTTCGTGACCAGCGCGGGCAACAACGGCGACGAAGAGGATCATATCATGCACACTTTCACCCAGCAGGACACCATCCGCACGCAATTCACCTTCCCCCACTCCTCCATCGGTTCCAGCATCACCATGATGGGAACGCCCGGATATCCGTTCGCTTTCTCAATCTTCGCAATGGACAACAACTACAACATTGTGGCAGAGACCCCGTTCCACGCCACCCTTAACGACGGTATTTACGAGGACTGGCTGGTCATCAACGGCGACAGCTTGTATTATGCTTTCATGGCCGAGTCGGCGAATGCCTACAACAACCGGCCTCAGGTGCAGTTGGATGTTGCCAGAAACAACAACTACAAGTTCGGCCTCGCGGTGGCGGCGGCAGGCGGCGACTTCCACGCTTGGAACATGGCCCTCATCGAGACCAAATACGGCAACTGGGGCGGTTCCTTCGCGAAGCCAAGCACCCATCCGGACTGGGTAGATGCCGACGCGCTCTACGGCATCAGCACCCCCGCCAACATCGATGTCGCCATCTCGGTGGCGGCCCACAAGTCTCGATTCCAGGCTCCTTCCGGTCAAATGGCCGGCGGCGCCATCGCCGACTTCTCCAGCTCCGGCCCCAGCTTCGGAGCGGTGAACAAACCCGACATCTCCGCACCCGGCAACAACATCGTTTCCTCACTCTCCAGCTACACGAACACCTATAGCGGCACCTATTATGCCGCTGTGCAGTTCAACGACCGCACCTACCGCTTTGTGCAACTGTCAGGCACCTCCATGGCTTGTCCTTTTGTGGCAGGCGTGGCAGCGCTGGTGCTACAGGCCAACCCCAACCTCTCGGCCGAGCAGGTCAAGGAAATCCTGTTGGAGACAGCCTACAACGACCAGTTCACCGCACAGGCGGGCGTGCTGCGCTTCGGCGCGGGCAAGGTCAACGCCTACCAGGCCGTGCTCAAGGCCCTCACCACCGTGGGCATCGACGAGTACGTGACCCCGCAAGAGTCGCTCTACACCGTCTATCCGAACCCCGCCAACAGCCAGTGCTATGTCACAGCGAACACCGCCAGCGACAACGCCCTCTGTCTGCTCTATGACCTCTCGGGCCGCCTTGTGCTGCAATCCCACCTCACCTCCGGCGTAAACAGCCTCAACCTCCAAGGCCTCACCCCGGGATGTTATCTGATGAAGATAACGGATGAGACGACGGTGGTGACGAAAAAGCTGATAATACGGTAAACCATGTAGAGACGCACGGCCGTGCGTCTCTACACCTACCACCTCAATAACCAATAACCCATAACCAATAACCATTAAAAAAACGGCACAATTTTTGCAAAACCATAATCTAAAAAACGAAGAACGAAAAATGGGAGAATACATACCAGACGAGCAATTAGAGAACCGGACTGTGGTGCGGAAGTACCGCGAGTTGCTGCAGGTGGTGTGGCCGCGGACCGACGCGGAGGAGCGCAAGCAAATCCGCAAGGCCTTCAAGCTGGCCACCGACGCGCACTACGGCGTGCGACGCAAGAGCGGCGAGCCCTACATCTACCACCCCATCGCGGTGGCCATGATCTGCTGCTCCGAGATGAACCTCGGCGCCACCTCCGTGATTTGCGCTCTGCTCCACGACGTGGTGGAGGACACCGACTACACCCTTGAGAACATGCGCGACCTCTTCGGCGAAACCGTCGCCACCATCATCGACGGACTCACCAAAATCGAGGATCTCGTGGTTGACAACCAGAACATCTCCCTCCAAGCCGAGAACTTCAAGAAGATTTTCCTCTCCATGTCGAAGGACGTGCGGGTAATTCTCATCAAACTTGCCGACCGGCTGCACAACATGCGCACCCTCGACGCGATGCCGCCCGAGAAGCAGCTCAAAATCGCCTCCGAGACTTCCTATTTCTACGTCCCCTTCGCCCACCGTCTCGGTCTCTACGCCATCAAGAGCGAGCTGGAAGACTACGCCATGCGCTACACCAACCCCACGGAGTACTTCTCCATCGCCGAGAAGCTCAAAGACTCCGAACAGGAGCGCGCCACCATGATTCCCGAGTTCATCGCGCCCATCCAGAAGGCCCTCGACCGCGCGGGCATACAGGCCGAAATCACCAGCCGCACCAAGTCCATCTCCTCCATCTACAACAAGATGCTCCGCAAGCAGATCAACTTCGAGGATGTCTATGACATCTTTGCCGTGCGCTTCGTCTTCGACAGCCCGCAGTATGAGGAGTTCGACATCTGTTGGCGGATTTACCACATCATCTGCAACCTCTACCAGACCAACCCGATGCGAGACCGCAACTTCCTCACCCACCCCAAGCCCAACGGCTACCAGTCGTTGCACGTGACCGCCATGAGCAAGCAGGGGCGCTGGGTGGAGGTGCAGATCCGCTCCAAACGGATGGACGAGATTGCCGAGAAGGGTCTTGCCGCCCACTACCGCTACAAAGAGGATGGCGACACTGGCGATGCCGAGCTGAACCAACATCTGGAGGACTGGCTGCTCAAGACCCGCGAAATCCTCGACAGCAAGGATGCCGACGCCCTCGACTTCCTCAGCGAGGTGCGCCTCAACCTCGGACTCAAGGAGATTTTCGTGTTCACCCCCAAGGGCGACATGAAGGCGATGCCGTTGGGCGCTACCGTGCTCGATTTCGCCTACGCGCTGCACACCAACCTCGGCGACCACTGCATCGGCGCGAAGGTCAACTACAACATCACCCCCGTCAACAAGCCCCTCAACAACGGCGACCAGGTGGAAATCATCACCTCGAAGAAGCAGTTCCCCAAAGCCGAGTGGCTCGATTTCGTCATCACCCCCAAAGCCCGCCGCAGCATCAAGAACTTCTTCCGTAACGAACAGCAGGAACTCGTGTCGTCGGGCAAATTGCTGCTCAAGCAATACTTCGACGAGCTGAAAATCGACTTCACCGAAGAGAACGTGCAGAAGCTGATGGAAGCCTCCCACGAAAAAAGCCCCGAAGACTTCTGGAACAGTGTGGTCTCCAAGAAACTCACCAAGAACAAGATCGCCCGTCTGATGTCGGTAAAGAACGCCAAGGAACTGGTCGAATTCCAGCAGAAAGTGTCGGAAGAGATCGAGAGCAAGCCAATCAACCAGCTTATCGACGAGCAGATGCATGTAACCCCGAACGCCTTCCTGTTGGACGACGACTACGAGCAGATCAAGTACGTGCTCGCTGACTGCTGCAACCCCATCCCGGGCGACACAGTTGTGGGTTTCCAGGTGGCGGACGACCGCATCGTGGTACACCAGACCAGCTGTCCGAACGCTATCGCGCAGATGTCGCGCTTCGGCAACCGCATCATCAAGACCAAGTGGCGCAAAGGCCAGAACATCGCCTTCCTCTCCGGCATCAAGCTCAAAGGTTTCGACCGCAAGGGCATCATCAAGGAGATGATGGACGTGATCACCTCCCAGATGGATCTCAACATCCGTTCTTTAAACATCGAGACCAAGAACAATGTCTTTACCGGTACGCTCATGCTCTACATCCAAAGTGTCAAGACCCTCAACAACCTCATCGAGCAACTCCGTCACATCGACCAGATGGAATCCGTGGAGCGCATCGGCTACGATGTGAGTTAGACGTTCCTTGAGCAGCCTCGAAGAGGCAAAACGCGCGAAGCGCAATTAACCCCACACAAGGCGAAGCCGCAGTGTGGGACCAAACAACAAAAGTAACTAAAGTATCATTTAACCCCTTAAAATCACAAAAAAATGAAAGCTTCAGAAATTTTATCATTCGTGGCGGGAGCCGCCGCAGCCGCAGGCATCACCCTTCTGTGCACCACCGAGAAGGGCAAAGAAATCCGCACCAAGGTGGGTGAGAAAATGACCCGCGAGGAGATCGACCGCATTATCGCCAAGCTCAAGGAGAAACGCGCCACTGCCCCGAGCGAGGACGACTACAACATCGACATCGAGGAGGACGATTTTGAAGACACCATCCAAGACGAAGAGGTGTAATGGACATCTTAGGTAGATTCACCCGCAAGTCGCAGCGCAGCGCGAAGACGTGGAAAGACACGAAAACGTACTTCTCGCAGCGCTACGACCTGCTTAAGCTCGAGTTCCTGGAGAAATCGACGCAGTTGCTGTCGGTCATCTTCTCGATGCTGATCGTCATCGTTTGCGGCTTGGTGGTGCTGATCTATTTGTCGTCGGCACTTATCCACTGGCTCACCTTGGCGCTCGGCGCGGGCTGGGCCTATACCATCCTCTGTGCCCTTTTCGTCGCAATCATCGTGTTCGTGCTGGCCAAGAAGGACGTGCTTTTCGTGAAGCCGCTCATCCGAAAGTTCAGCCGCATCATGTACCCTGAGGAAGTGGAGGAGCTGGAGGCTGAGAACGTGGTGAAAGACGCGGAAGTTGTGGCCGAGCCGGAACCCGAAACCGAGAAAGGAGGTGCAAATGAGCAGTAAAGCCCCCATCAACGACTTGAACGAGATTGCCCAGCGCAAGCAGGAACTGCGCGCGAAAATCGAGGTACAGGAGCGCAAGCTCAGCAAGGATCTCGATGCCTACCAGGACGACATTGAGACGCTCAAGAAGACCTGGAACGGGTTCAAGAGCGTGCGCAACTTCGGCAACAACCTTAGCACTTCGAAAGTCGGGCAGGTGCTGAAGACCGTCCACGCGCTCCCCATCGGCAAGGCGGCCAAGAACGCCGGCAGCAAGTCCGGCTGGCTCACCGCCCTCTCCATCGGAACAGAGCTCGTGAGCTGGATTGTCCAGCGCCGCAAAAAGAAGAAACAGGCATGACCTGTCATCATGTCAAAGGCCGCCAACGCAAAACGTTGACGGCCTTTTTCGTTGTAGAGCCGTCACATTGTGGCGGCTCCACACGCACGGCAGGGTCAAACGGCACCTCGTGATGCCCGCAAGCGGCAATGAAAAGGGCGGCTCGCATGGAAACCGCCCTGATTTTGTCTGTCAAAACCTCACATCCGCCCCGCACTAATCGCAAACGCGACAGACGCAGCGGCCAAGCTTTCGACCATCACGCACACACCGGTTCGGGGACGAGCATAGCGCAACGGTCGATGATCGCATTAGCATATTCGAATCCGGAGTCACAAGTCTTTTTGTTCTTAGTTCCATCGTAGCCCATGTGCAGATGCATAGTGTCATATCCGGCAACGATAGCCGCCATCAGTTTCTTGTCGCGTTTGGCTGCCGCCTCCCTATACTTCTTAATGTCCGGACGGCCTTTCCCTTTGCTGACACCTAGCGCGGCATCCAATGCTATAAGACAACCATTCCACAAGGTATTCCCTGCCATTTTAATGTACTTTCCGTCAGTGTAGATGTTCAATTCGGGGTCATAGTTGGCTTTCTTGATGACCTCTTTCGCATTCGCCACATATCTCCTGGCTTCTTCTATAGGATCTTTCTTCTCCATATTACTTGCTTATTGTTCGGGTGTAGAGACGCAAAATTTTGCGTCTCTACAATATCAAATTATTCCGCCGCAAAAATACACTTTTTCCGACACTCTCTCATCATAAAATAAAAATATTTTTTTCTGAGCATTATTTAATAATTAACTGTTAAAATTAACAGGTGTCGAAAATCGGCGAGAACTGCACCGCACGATGCGCAAATCAGCCATATTTTCGCTTTGGGCACACACAAACCGCCAAAAGGGATGCACAAACGAAAGAAATTCCGCCAATCCCCATCACTAACGGCGGAAGGGAGAAGAGCGTTTGGGAGATAACGAGGGTGTAAAGATAGGAGACGACCAAGGTGTGGAGACAACTGCGTCTCGCAGTTGTTAAGGGACTTCTGCGAGGACGCGGATGCTTCTATTCACACCACCCCACCCCTCCCCCTCTCGCGACCGGCCGTGCGCACCATTCCGCAGCGAACGCAGTGAGTGGCGGAATCTCCACCAAAAACCGTATTTTTTGGGCGAAGCATGCGATGCCTACGCCGTTGCGGGCTTCTTCAACAGGTTCGGCCTCGATTGGAGTTCAGCACGGCCTCGACCGACCTCACCTTGGAGTTCCGCAAAAGATGATTGGAAGGGGAGCAAAGGGAGAGTAAAACCTATAGGCACTCCGAAACTCCACCGCCAATCCTCCGTGAAACTCGTATGCGGTAACAAAAAGGGCGCTCGTATCGGAACCGCCCTGATTTGTCCGTTAAGCCACACATACGCCCCGCACTAATCGCAGAGGCGGCGGACGCAGCGGCCGAGACCACGACCATCACGCACACACCGGCTCGGGGACAAGCTTCGCGCAACGATCAATAATGTCTTTCGCATATTCAAAGCCCTTATCACAAACACTCTTGTCCTTTGTGCCATCGTAACCCATGGTGAGATGCATAAGGCCATAGCCTATATTCATGGAATTCAGCAGCTTTTTGTCGCGCTTGGCAACAGCTGCCTTGTACTTGTCTATCGAGGGGCGGCCCTTGCCCTTGCGTACGTCAAACGCCGCATCAAGCGCAATCAGACATCCCTTCCAAAGGATGTCCCCTGCTGTTTTGACGTACTTGCTATCGGTGTAACTTCTCAGCTCCTGATCATAGTCGGCTTTCTTGATAACCTCCTCGGCATTCGCCACATATCTCCTGGCTTCTTCTATGGGATAATTCTTTTCCATATTATCTCATTTAACGTTCGGGTTGTAGAGATGCAAAATTTTGCGTCTCTACAATATCAAATTATTCCGCCGCAAAAATACACTTTTTTTCAACACGACCCAACCACAAAATAAAAATATTTTTTCCGAGCATTATTTAACGATTAACTGTTAAAATTAACAGGTACCGTAAATCGGTGAAAACTGCACCACTTGATGCACAAACCGGTAGCGATTTGGCCTTGGAGGCTCGCAAACCGACCACAAACGATGCAGAGTCGGCCACAAATAGCAATTTCATGATTTCGCAGGGTACCGGCAGAACCTCCGTGTCACGACAACACACACCAGAGTAGGATGCGCCACTCTATTCAGCATTCAGCATTCTTCATTCAGCATTGAAAAGAGGAGATTCCGCTTCGGCACTCCGTGCCTTGCGGAATGGCGCGCGCGCACGGGGCATAAAAAAAGGAAAAAGAAGGGCGGCGGAGGCAGGTTCCCGGAACACGACACCATTTCGCCCTCCGCCCTTCCCCCCCCCCCTCTCGCGCCCGGTCGTGCGCACCATTCCGCAGCGAACGCAGTGAGCGGCGGAATCCCCACCGGTCAGCATGACAACTTCGCGCCCATTTCCTGCGAAATGACACACCTAAAATTAACTATTAATTGTTAATTTTATTTCTCTCGATTTCCAACAGATTGATTCTCAGCGCTTGAAAAATTTTCAGAAACCCTTGACAAAGGTTTTTTTTCGTTGTATCTTTGCACCTGAAAACCATGAAGCAAATATAAACCTAAAAACCAATTTATACAACCTTAAAAACTTAAAAAATGAAAAAGCAACAAGAACAGAAAACAGGACAATCCGGAAACGGAAAAGAGGCCACGATCTACATCAACCCAAGGACCGACTTCGGGTTCAAGCGGCTCTTCTTGGAAGGGCTTAAGGCTGAAGTGCGCCTGCTGGACCTCCTCAAGACATTTTTCCCCGACACCTTAGGGGGAGCTTCACACTTGGTGGTCAAGCCCACCGAACTGCTCGGCGACATAGAGAGCGAGAAACGGGTCGTCCTCGACACCCTTGCCTTCATTGACGAGAAGACGAGAGCACTCATCGAGATGCAGCGCGCCCAGAAACCCCTTTTCGTCCAAAGAAGCATTTTCTACACCTGCCGTCTCGTCAGCAAGGGGTTGAATCGCGGCGACGATTACGATATCCCCACCGTCTTAACGCTCTGCATCACCGATCGGACGCTTCCGGAATTCGCAGACTTAGATGGCTTTTTCCACTTGGTACAGCTGAGAAGGGTGGACGGAAAAAATATTTCCGAAAAAATAATCTTGGGATATTTAGATTTGAGTAAATTTGCAGCGCTGAATCCCGGACAGATGAAAGACATGCAATTCGCTGACAGACAGGAGAAATGGGGCTACACGCTTGCCAATGTCGGACGGATGGATCTGCAGGATTTGTCGCAGGAGGACGAGGTCTTCCGCAGCGTGTTCGAGGACAGCATGCACCAAAAGCTGACCAAAATGGAAAAGGAAGAGTACAAAAAGAGCGTCTTGGAATATGAGGACGTGCAAGAGGCCGTCCGATATGCCCGCGGGCAAGGTCTTGAACAAGGTCTCGAACAAGGCCGTGCGGTTGAGAAACGCCAGCTCGCCCTCAACATGCTCGCCGAAGGCCTGGATCCGGCAACTGTGGCGAGAATCTCCGGATTGACCGAGGAGGAACTCTTAAACCTGACACGGGAATAATTCCCCTATCCTTCATTCTTCATTCTTCTTTCAGCATTGAAAAAGAGGAGATTCCGCTTCGGCACTCCGTGCCTTGCGGAATGGTGCGCGCGCACGGGGCATAAAAGAGAAAAAGAAGGGCGGCGGAGACGGGCTCCCGGAACACGACACTATTTCGCCCACCGCCCTTCTTTTTCCCCCTCTCGCACCCGGCTGTGCGCACCATTCCGCAGCGAACGCAGTGAGCGCGCGGAATCTCCACCAAACGACCGCGTTTTTAGGCGAAGCATGCGAGGCCTACGCCGTTGCGGGCTTCTTCAACTGGTTCGGTCTCGATTGGAGTTCAGCACGGCCTCGACCGACCTCACCTTGGAGTTCCGCAAAAGATGATTGGAAGGGGAGCAAAGGGGGAGTAAAACCTACAGGCACTCCGAAACTCCACCGCCTCTCCCCGTGAACACGCAAACGGCAACAAAAAGGTCGGCCCCGCAACGGAACCGCCCTGAAACACCCGTTAATCGCATGCCTACGCTGAGTTAGTCGCAAACGCAACGGACGCAGCGGCTAAGATTACGACCATCACGCGCATGCCACCTTCGGCATCAGCGACGCGCAACAGTCGATGATGGCGTTGGCTCTCTCGAACCCCGCATCGCAAACTTTCTTGTCTCTGTTGCCGTCATAACCCATCACAAGATGCATGGTTTCATAGCCGAGATTTAGGTATTTCAGCAGCTTTCCGTCGCGTTTAGCAACAGCCTCCTGATACTTTTTGATCGAGGGGCGGCCTTTGCCCTTGCGAACATTAAAAACACCGTCAAGGGCGATGAGGCAGCCCTTCCACAGCGTGTCGCCCGCAATCCGGACA
>JAFPVR010000026.1 GCA_017395245.1 Bacteroidales bacterium
ATCTGGAACGGCACCGAGTACACCACTACCGGCGAGTACACTTACAGCCATCAAGATGCCAACGGCTGCACGCAGGTTGACACCCTGCACCTCACCATCAACAATCCCGTGCACACCGCCGTCACTGAGAGCGCCTGCGGCAGCTACATCTGGAACGGCACCGAGTACACCACCAGCGGCGAGTACACCTACAGTCACCTGGATGATAACGGCTGCACACAGGTCGACACATTACACCTCACCGTCAACAGCCCCGTGCACACCGCCGTCACTGAGAGCGCCTGCGGAAGCTACATCTGGAACGGCACCGAGTACACCACTTCCGGCGACTACACCTTCAGCCATTGGGATGCCAACGGTTGCACGCAGGTGGATACGCTGCACCTCACTATTTTCCATTCAGACAATTCAGAATTTTCAGAAACCGCATGCGAGCTTTTCACTTGGGAAGGAACAACCTACACCCAATCCGGCGACTACACCCAAACATTCATCAACGCCAACGGTTGCGACTCGGTGGTAACGCTGCACCTGACCATCAACAATCCGATGCACACCGCCGTTTCAGAAACCGCCTGCGGAAGCTATATCTGGAACGGCACCGAGTACACCACCAGCGGGAACTACACCTATAACCATCAGGATGCCAACGGCTGCACGCAAGTCGACACGTTGCACCTGACTATAAATTTAGCACAATCTGCACAATTCGCCGTCACCACCACCGACTCCTGCTATACATGGAACGCCGAGACCTACTGCGAGTCCGGCGACTACACGCAAAACTTCATCGCCGCTAACGGCTGCGACTCCACCGTCACCTTGCACCTGACCATTACCGTCGGAATCGACAACCACAACGATTTCGCCTTCAACCTCTACCCCAACCCCACGAACGGCATCGTCAATGTACAATGTACAATGTACAATGTACAGGTGGAAGCGATGGAATACCACGTATTTGATGCGTACGGGAAATTGGTGGGCGTTGTAGAGACGCGGTGCACCACGTCTCTACAGGCGGGCGAACACGGTTTATCCGAAAAAACCGCACAAATCGACCTGTCCGGATTTGCCAACGGGGTCTATCTCGTCAAGGCCGTGGCGGACGGCAACGTGGTGGCCGTACGGAAGGTGGTGAAACGGTAATCTCCGCGTATCACGCGTATCTGCGCGTATTTTGGGCAACAGGCGTCGGCATTGGGCCGATGCCTGTTTTTTTTTCGGATTGAGCCCTTATCAGCTCTTTCTGTCTTCCTATTTTCAGACGGATTGCTCTGTGTAGGCTATAAATCCGGCTCCTCATTCCTGTTTATAACTATTGAAAACTCTCCGAACCACTCCCTATCATATTTTGTACTTTTGCCGCCCGAATTATTTACAGAAAAAAAGGTAATAAAGTAAAAAAAACATAATTATGAAAAAACATTTATTCTTTTTTGTAATGGCCGTGCTGATTATGCTGCCGGCCGTGCTGCGGGCGCAGCAGACTTGTCTCGAACCCACCAACTTCACCGCCTCCAATGTCGGCTCCACCAGTGCCGTTCTCAGTTGGAGCCAACCCGGTGGCGGCAACGAATGGGAAATCGTGTACAGCACTTCCTCAGACATTTTTATTAATTCATATCAGTATGTAATGTCCAGCGACACCACCTATACGTTGACTGGTCTCGAACCCAACACCACTTATTACGTGGTAGTGTGCAAAGTCTGCGGTTCCTCGTTATGGAGCACCTATAGCGACAGGGTAATCTTCACCACGACATGCGACGGAAGCACCCCGATAAGTAACATTGCCGTATACAGCGCAGTTGACGGTTCCGCCACCGTGAACTGGCAGGGGGTCAGCTATAACTATACCTTACGCTATCGACCGGAAGGCAGCGGCTCTTGGACCACCGTCACGGGCATCACGAGCCAAAGCTACACAATCACGGGTCTTGCCACCGGCGACTATGACGTGGAGGTTAGTGCGGACTGTGATCCGGGACACTGGATTTCGACCTCGTTCAGCATTTTTGCGGTCCATTCCACCGCAAACTGGTACGCCTATGCCAATAGTTACCATGATTGGCAGGGATGGTTTGCTTGGGGAGATCACTTCGTCAGTTTTTCCGTGCAGAATCCCACGAATATGATCTTTTCTTCGCAAAAAATAACATCTTCACAAAGCTTCCCCTATGCCGATGCCGTCACATACGCCGATGGCTACGTTTGGTGCATCACAGAGGACGATGATTTAGTCAGAGCAGCTCTTGACAACGACAACCGGACCATTTCCAATTTTGATACTATTAAAAGCGGTTTCCCAAATGTTATCTCTATGTGTTACAATCCGTTAGATGGAAAGATATATTATACGGATTACGACAATTATTTAACGAACAGATTGCACTCTTTCTATCCGTCCAATCCAGAAGGCACGTTGACCACAATTGGCATTCTGGATGCCGGCTATCAAGCGCTTGCCATTAACCGCTATGGGGAGGCATACTGTTTTTTGGGAGGGACGGGTATGCTCTACCGGATGGATCTGAGCAATGCGACCACCACACAGGTAGCCAGTACGGGGTTCACGGTGACCGGCGGCGGTTCGGCTAATCAAGGGATGGCCTTCGACCTCGAAACCGACGAATTGTTCCTTTCTCAAAACATTGACGACCAACATTACGGACTATTCAAGATAGATCCTACCTCGGCTAAATGCTGTTTCATCGGACTACCTGGTGGCGAACACGGGGCTGGTTTTTCCAATATGTTCATGGTCGCTAACAACGCGATTGCCTGTTCCGTGCCCACCAATCTCACCATTTCCAATCTGAGCGATAACAGTGCAAAGGTGAGTTGGAGCCAACCCGGTGGCGGAAACGAGTGGGTTGTGGAATACAGCCCGAGCTCCAGCTTCTCCCCCTCCACCAACATCACCTCCCATGACACCTCTTTGCTGCTGTCCGGCCTCACACCCGGCACCACCTATTACGTGCGTGTATCAAACGTCTGCAGCAGCCTGAGTGCCAGTCCTCGGTGCATGCCGATAAGTTTCGCCACCACGACCCTGTTCGAGCCCCAAAATGTCATTATCAGTATCGGCAACACCAGTGTCCATGCATTGCCCACGGACACCCGTGTCGAATATACTCTATCGGAACAAATCTATACAGCTTCCGAAATTGGCCGGGCAGGAGAAATCAACAGCCTTGCGTTCTACAACAACGAGTCTGCAGTTACTCGCAACATTGACTTCTATCTGGTCCGCACCAACAAAAACTCCTTCAGTGACAATTATGACTGGATAACGGTAACCGCTGCCGACCTTTTGTTCAGCGGCAATTTGGACTTCTCTGCAGGTGGTTGGACTGTTATCAATTTCCCCGCCCCGTTCGTTTACAACGGCACCGACAACCTTTTAGTTGTCGTGAACGATAAGACGAACAGTTCTGTGTACCGCCGTAATTTTAGGACTTACCCTAGTACCAACCAGGCTTTGCAGGCCACTTCATGGAACACGAATCCCAGCCCTACCCAAAACCCTGCCCAAAACGCATACTGCAGTCTGCATGATTATAAAAATATCATTGCGTTAGGATTTAATCCGATAGACTGCCTTGCGCCCACAGACCTCACCGTCTCCAATGTCGGCACCGACGTTGCCAATTTGGCATGGATCCAGCCGGTTGATGGCAACGAATGGACCGTCCAATACAGCACGGACCCCTCTTTTGCCTCCCCCGTCGAGGTGGTTGTCTTCGATACATCCTGGAGTCTGAACAACCTCAACTCCGGCACCACCTATTATGTGCGGGTTGCGAACAACTGCGGTTCTCTGGGTTCCAGTTCCTGGAGCAACACCGCAAGCTTCACGACCATGGGGCAGTCATCCTGTCCCACCCCTACCAACCTCACCGTCGCCAATGTCACCCTCAACTCTATTGACCTGAGCTGGACGGAGAACGGCACGGCCACCGAATGGCAGGTCTGCGTCAACGGCGACGAGACCAACCCCATTGATGTCACCGAGAACCCTTACACGTTGTCCGGACTTGCGTTAGGGACCTCCTACACGGTGAAAGTCCGTGCCAACTGTGGCGCGGACGGCACCAGCCATTGGAGCAACGAGGTGAGCTTCTCCACCTGGTCCACCACTTCCAATCTGGTGGAAATCGGCTCCTGCACGTCCGGAAATGAGAACTTGCCGAGCAATTCCTACTACAATTACGGTCTGTCGCAGCAAATCTACACCCCTGCGGAAATCGGCCGGGCAGGCTCCATCTCCAGGGTCTCTTTCTATAACGACGGCGACACCAAAACCCGCAACTACGACATGTATCTCATCCACACGAGCAAGTCGGCTTTCGACAACACCCAGGATTGGGTGCCCGTCACGTCCGCCGACCTGGTGTTCAGCGGAAGTGTGGAGATGATTGCCGGAGAATGGACAACCCTTGACCTTGATGTCCCGTTTACCTATAACGGCATAGACAACCTTGTGCTCGTCATAGATGACAACACCCAATTCTGGTCTCAAGGTATGAGCTGCTATTCCTATCCGACCGCAGCGCATCAAAGCCTCTATGTTGTTGGCGACAACTCGAACTACGATCCTTCTTCCCTGACTGGAATCGTTGGCGATTTTGAGGACTATAAAAACTGTATCAAATTAGATTTCAGTATGCCGTGCCCGAAGCCCCAGAACCTTACGGCTTCTATCACAGGCCAAGACGAGGTTACCATGTCTTGGGTGAGCAATCCGACCGACTTCGTGGTCAACTACAAGAAGACCACCGACACGCAATGGCAGGAGATGACGGTCACGACCAACACGGCCACCCTCAGCGGGTTGGATCCTGTCGCATACGAGGCGCGGGTGAAGGCTGTTTGTGACCCTGGAGTCTCTGAAAGCGACTGGGTCACCGCCACTTTCTCCAATTTTGATGTCCAGTCCACGGCCAACTGGTACTGTTTCGCCTATTCGTGCCCTGACCATCCCGAATGGGAGAACAACTACATCAGTTTCTCCATGCAAAATCTCGCCTCGGCGGCAAAGGCTTCGAATCTCCCTTCTACCTACTATCCCCGTACGTCCACCTACGCCAACGGGTATGTGTGGTCACTCGCTTACGATTACAACACAGGCTATATCGACCTGTTCAGAGCGATGTTGGATAACAACAACAAGACCGTCGGGAATTTTGAACCCGCGATGAGTGTGTTTGACACAATGGATATTTCGAGCATGGCATACAACCCGGTTGACGGCAAAATATACTATTTGAGAAGCGACCAGATACTCGTCAGTTTCGATCCTTTGTTCCCGGACGTGCATACCGTGATCGGCACCTACACCCAGAATTTCGTCAATATCGCCATCAACGGTTCCGGAGAAGCCTATTGTCTTGACTTCCAAGGAGACCTCTACCGGGTAAGCACTACCGATGCTTCCGCCGACTCTGTGGGGAACATTCCAGATGCTGCAGGAATCGCCTTTGATACCGAGACGAACGAATTCTTTAGCATATCGAATGACGCTATGGTTCGCTCCGTAGATCCCGCTACCGCTAACTATCAAGAACTCTATTATATCGGTGGAGCCCTGTATTCCTACATGACAGATATGTTTATAGTCGGCAGCACGGCCAATGTCTGCTATGCGCCGACGGTTTATGTTTCAGCCATCGGAATGCATCAGGCTGACATCAGCTGGGCGCCGGACAACAACGTCGGCAGTTGGGTGGTGGAATATGGTACCGACCCCAATTTCATCGGTGCTGTATCGACGACTGTCACCACAAATTCGATTTTACTCACCGGACTCACCTCGGAAACCATCTATTACGTGCGGGTGAAGGCCAACTGCGGTAACATTGGCGAAAGCTTCTGGACGGTCCGCAGCTTCAACACCGAGATTTGCGAGCCCCAAAACCAGTGCGCTGTCAATTACTCGTTGTCGGACTCGTATGGTGACGGTTGGAACGGGTGTGCCATTCAAGTGAGGGATGTGCTTAGCGGTATTGTCATAAACACCCTGACGATGGCCGATGGGTATAGCATGGGCGGTTATTTCTATGTATGTTCGGGTCGGGAAATCAGTTTCGAATGGATTCCGTCCAACTTTGACAATGAGACCTCCTATACGATTACAGACCCCGAAGGAAATGTGATTTTCAGCGGCAGCGACGCCATGACTGCTCCGGTCACTTACACGGTGAATTGTCCGGCACAGCCCTGTTTCACGCCTGATAATTTGGCTGTGAGTGGCGTCACCGAGAACACAGCCACGCTGAGCTGGACCGAGACCGGCAATGCCGCCGCATGGCAGATCTGTGTCAACGGAGATGAGACCAACCCCATCGATGTCACCACGAACCCCTACACGTTGACCGGGCTCAATTCCGGAACTCCTTACACGGTCAAAGTCCGTGCCAATTGCGGTGTTAATGGCACCAGTTTGTGGAGCAACGAAGAGAGTTTCACGACTGCTTTTAGCCTCCAGTCCACGGCCAACTGGTACGGTTTTGTCTCCTATTCATCCGACAATCCTGACTGGATGAGCAAGTACATCGGTTTTTCCATGCAGGATTTATCCATAGCGGATACCGCTTCAGCCCATTATGACAATTATCCAAGTGCTGCGGCATACGCCAATGGGTATGTGTGGACTCTCTACTATGATAACAACTACATCAACCAAGACCTTTACAGGGCTCCGTTGGACGACAACACCCGGACGATCGGGCATGAGGAACTCGTAAAGACAGGATTTGAGGCTAATGGTGTTTCGAGTATGGCATACAACCCCGTTGACGGCAGAATATACTACCTGGGAGATGACCAGAAGCTCGCCAGCTTCGACCCTGAAGTGCCGGATATGATCACGGAGATTGGCACCTACAGCGAATCTTTCGACCAACTTGCCATCAACAGTTCTGGGGAGGCATATTGCCTTTTATATACTGGGGATCTCTACCAAATAAGTTTGACCGATGCTTCCACCATCTTTGTGGGGAATATCCCGGATGCGGCGACTATCGCGTTTGACCAGGTGACGGACGAACTCTACTGCATGGCGTATTCCAACGCCGGCCAAGTCATCTGCGCGGTTAATCCTACAACCGCTGCCAAACATGAACTCGACTATATCGGCGGGGACTCCACGCTGATACTTACGCGTATGTTCATGGTAGGCAACACAGGAACTGTGTGCTATGCACCGCAAGCGGTCACCGTCTCAGCCATCGGCATGAACCAGGCGACTGTCAGCTGGACGGCTGCCAACAACGTCAATGGCTGGGTTGTGGAATACGGCACGGCCGCCGATTTCACCGGCTCAACCACGGTGAATGTCACCGCCAACACCTGCGCGCTCACTGGACTCACCTCTGGAACTATCTATCACGTGCGGGTGAAGGCCAACTGCGGTGGTGGCAGCGAAAGCTATTGGACTGTCCGTAGTTTCAACACCAGCATTTGCGAAGCTGCAAATCAGTGCGAAATCAGCTATGAGTTGGTAGACAGCTGGAACGACGGCTGGAACGGTTGCGCCATCAACGTGGTGGATGTCGCCAGCGATATTGTCGTGGGCACGCTGACCATGAACGATGGGGACACCCTTTACGGCACTCTGTCTGTTTGTGACGGCCGCGAAATCCGATTCGAATGGGTGGATGGCTACGCTTCATACGAGACATCCTACACCATTTACGATCCCGAAGGAAATGTGATTTTCAGCGGTAGCGATGTCTTGAGCACACCGGTTCTCTATACGATGAGCTGTCCGACTCCTCCCTGTCCCGCACCCACGAGCTTGATCGTGAGTAACATCACCGAATATGATGCCATGTTGAGTTGGACCGAGAACGGCAGCGCCACGGAATGGCAAGCCTGCATCAACGGCGACGAAGCCAACCCCGTCTTCATCTACGACAACCCCTACACACTGGACTTTCTCGCTCCTGAAACGTCCTACACGGTCAAAGTCCGTGCCAACTGCGGCGCGAACGGCTACAGCACATGGAGCGATGAGGTGACCTTCACTACCCAAGCCCCCCCGCCCTACTTCTACATTGATGGCGATGACAGCATCTGCCCGGGCCAGACAACCATCTTGTATGTCAACACCAACATGGGAACCAACTATTTGTGGAGCACTGGCGAGACGAGCCAATCCATCACCGTTCCTGTTGGCATCTACTCTGTGAGCGTAACCAAAAACGGCAATACGGTGGCATTTGGCAGCTTCGAGGTAAAGGCGAAAAAGACCTACGACATCACGGTCACCGATGCCGTGTGCGCCTCAAGTCTCCCCTATATGTGGAACGGAGATCCCTACACGGCCTCCGGCAACTACCCCAAGACCTTCACCGCCGCCAACGGCTGCGACTCTGTGGTGACACTGGTTCTGACGGTCAACCCTTCAGATAATTCAGATTTCACAGAAACCGCGTGCAATAGTTACCAGTGGAACAACGAAACCTTTACCACTTCCGGTGACTACACACGGACACTCACTAACGCGAGCGGCTGCGACTCCGTGGTGACCTTGCACCTCACCATTAACTCCTCAGATAATTCAGAATTCTCAAAAACCGCCTGCGACCTCTTCACTTGGGAGGGAACGACCTACACCCAATCTGGCGACTACGCCAAAACTTTCACCAACACGAGCGGCTGTGATTCTGTTGTGATTTTGCATCTCACCATCAACCAGCCCACTACCGGTGACACCACGGCTGTGGCGTGCGAAAACTTCACGTGGGACGGCAACACCTACACCGCATCGGGTGATTATACGTCATATAGAACCAATGCCGCTGGTTGCGATTCTGTCGTGACCTTGCATCTGACGGTGAACCATACAGTAACCGCAGAAATCACGGAATCCGCTTGCAACAGTTATGAATGGAACGGCCAGACCTACACCACCACCGGCAATTACGACCAGAGCTTCATTGCCACCAACGGTTGTGACTCTATCGTAACCCTGCATCTCACCATCAGTCCAAGTTACGCAGTGAGCGATACCAAGACCGTTTGTCCGAGCGCACTGCCATACCTGTGGAACGGCGTTACTTTCACCGCTGCTGGAGACACAATCATCACACTGACCGCCGCCAACGGCTGCGACTCCGTGGTGACGATGACGCTCTCGATCAGCGCCGCCTATCACGAGAATCTGACCATATCCACTTGCAACAGCTACGAATGGAACGGCCAGACCTACACTGCCAACGGCGACTACGACCAAAGCTTCACCGCTGCCAATGGCTGTGACTCCATCGTAACCCTGCATCTCACCATCAACCAACCCACCGCCGGCGATACTTCGGCTGTGGCGTGCGAAAGTTTCACGTGGGACGGCAACACCTACACCACATCGGGCGATTATACTTCTCATAGAACCAATGCAGCCGGCTGCGATTCTGTTGTCACCCTCCACTTGACCATCAACCAACCCACTACCGGTGACACAACAGCTGTGGCGTGCGAAAGCTTCACGTGGGACGGCAACACTTACACCACGTCTGGCGATTATACTTCCCATAGAACCAATGCCGCCGGCTGCGATTCTGTTGTCACCCTCCACTTGACCAT
>JAFPVR010000027.1 GCA_017395245.1 Bacteroidales bacterium
AATAGAAAGCCGCGAGGACCACGTGACGAACTACTTCAACAACCGGCACACCAACGCTGCGGCTGAATCCCTGAATGCCAAAATCAAGGCATTCCGCTCCATGCTCCACGGGGTCTCCGACAGACCTTTCTTCATGTACCGGATAGCTACGATATTTGGTTAGGCCTCCCACGGACATTTTCCGCTGCCCCGAAATGGGGAGTATTTTGTCGAATCAGATACAATGTATAGATGCTATTTACACACCGATATTGATATTATGGTTGATTCTCTTGTGCTAAACAAGCCGTCAGAATACGCCATGAATTTTCAGCCGTTATCCGTTTTCTCTATCCATAATAAAAAAAACACCTTTGTAATATTGGAAGCTTATGACGGCTATCAGTATGGGACAGCTGTGCAACCTATTTATATTGTTTTCAAAAAAGACAAATCATCCATAAAACTTCATTCGGTTTATCTATTAACTGATTTAGAGGACAATTCTGAAACAATAGAAAAATCCATCAAGGTTTATATACGTAATAACCGATTGTTTCTGAAAGGGAAAAACTTGGTAAGAATAAGAGACTATTATGAAGACAATTGACATGGGGGATGTTTATGACGAAATCTTGAATCCTGAATCCTGCCCCCACAATAAACCCCGCCTCCTCCACGTTATCCTGAACATAAACCGCCTACCATGTCCAGGACCATCCAAACCTTCATCACCACCTTGCTGTGCGCGATAGCGGCTCTCCCCGCCGCCGCGCAGTCCCCGCGCACCGTCAGCGGCGTGTTCGACTACGACAAGGCCCGCCAAGTGGTGACAAATCTCAACCGGATACGCCAGGGCCAGAACCTCAAGCCCCTGAAAATGGAGACCGCCCTCACCGAGGCCGCCATGCTCCGCGCCGCCGAACTCGCCTTCCGCGCGGAGGAGGAACAGGAGGGCGAATTGGCCGCCGAAGCCGGGAAACGGCCCAACGGGGAGAAAAACATCCAGCTTATCGCCGAACAGTACCATGTGGCGCAGATGAACGTCTCGTGCCAGTACGCCCACCTCGGCAAGAAACCCTTCACCGACATCGGCACGGTCGTGAAAACGCTCAAGTCCAGCAGTGCAGCAGTACTCAACTCTTCCTCCTTCCAAGCCATCGGCTGCGGCTCCTTCCTGTCATCCAACGGCTTCTACTACTGGGTGTTATACTTTCTCCCTAACGACAACGGAAAATGCGAAGTCCCCTCCGGACAGTTGGCGGTAGAGGTGCGTGTCGCGGTGAAGCCCGGCGAAAAAACCGAAATCATCACCCGCACGAAATCCGACACCGACCTGACACCAAGCGGCTTCGAGATAACCGGCTATTTCAACTACACCCAAGCTATCCGCGTAGTGGAGATCACCAACAAGGAGCGGACGGCCAAGGGGCTGAAGCCTCTCATCATGGACTCCACCCTCATGGAGCTGGCCATGCTCCGCGCCATCGAGATAAAGGCGAACAAGAACATGCAGCACATACGCCCCAACGGGGAAAAGGGGTACGATATCATTGAAGACGCTTGGGGGGTTGTTTGGGTCTCCGGTGAGAACATCGCGCGAGGCCAAAGCAGCGCGGAGGAGGTCATGGGACAATGGATGAACTCCCAGGGGCACCGCGCCAACATCCTCTATTCCGACTTTAACCGCATGGGTGCCGGCGTATGCGACGGCCATTGGGTGCAGCTGTTCGCGAACACCGATCGGCAAACGCCCGCCCTGCCAAAATCCGCCGCCCGCACCGACGAAGTCACCGTGTTCATCACCATCGTCCCCGGCGAGGTAAGCAAGGTGGTGAAACGGAAAAAGGTGAAGTAATCCGAACGGAAATTTTGTATTTTTGCGGCGGTTTAGGAGTTGCGGCATTCCTGCCGCAAAAGATCGCCCGGAATGGCGATACTCCTACAAACTGACAAAAAACAGTTGTCATATAGAAGCGGTTTAGGAGCTGCGGCATTCCTGCCGCAAAAGATCGCCCGGAATGGCGACACTCCTACAAACTGACAAAAAACAGTTGTCATATAGAAGCGGTTTAGGAGCTGCGGCATTCCTGCCGCAAAAGGTCGCCAGGAATGGCGACACTCCTACAAACTGACAAAAAACAGTTATTGACAAACCGAACAAAAAAATAAGACCTATGGATTATAAGAAAGTATTTGAAACCATGGTAAGCCAGACTGCGGACTACCTCTCCAAAAACGGTCTGAAAACCATGGTATTAGGCCTTTCCGGCGGAATCGACTCCACCGTAACGGCCGCCATCTGTCACGAGGTGGTGACGCGCTATCCAGAACAGCAATTCAAATTCATCGGCGTCAGCCTGCCCTGCTCGTCGAACTCCGCCGAGGAGAACGACTCGGCCAGCTTAGCCATGAAGGCTTTCTGCACCGAATACTGGGTGGAGAACCTGCAAGCGCAATACCTGTTAGTGAAGGCCACCTGCGAGCAGCGCTACCCCTCGACGCCCGTCTCGCAAGGCAATATCAAGGCCCGCCTGCGCATGATCTACCTCTACAACCTCGCCTCGGTGACGGGCGGGCTGGTCATGGACACCGACAACCTCACGGAACACTATCTCGGGTTCTGGACCATCCACGGCGACGTGGCCGACTTCAACCCCATCGGCGGACTCTGGAAACATGAGGTTTACGAGCTTTGCAAGTACCTCTTCACTGAAATCCACACCGACGAGAATAGTCCGCGCCATCTGGCCCTGCGCGCCGCCTACGACATCACACCCACCGACGGCAACGCGGTGGCAGCCGGCGGCGACATGGCCCAGATCGCCCCCGGACACACCTACGAGGAGGTGGACGACATCCTGAACACCTACCTGCAACATGGCGATAACGAGCAGGAAATGAAGCACTTGGCCGAGGCCTACGGCGAAGACACCGTGGAGCGCGTGCTGACCCGCCACCACAAATCCGAATTCAAGCGCAAACGCATGCCGTTGGTCATCGAAAGGTCTCTTTACGACACGGAATAAACGACAACCAACGATTCAAAAAAACAATTATACAAAAATGCGTAACGCAAATTTGTATAATTGTTTTTTTGTTATTTTTGCAGCCGAAAAAATGTGCTTACAATGTTGAAGAATCCATTTCTAACCTACGGTTATAACGGTCCTGAATATTTCTGCGACAGGGAAAAAGAGACCAAACGCTTGACCTCTTTATTGCAAAACGGCAACCATGTCGCCTTGATGTCGCCCAGAAGGATGGGCAAAACAGGATTAATCCGCCATTGCTTTGCACAACCGCAATTACAGGAAGATTATTATCTGTTTTTAGTGGACATCTACGCCACGAAATCGCTGGCTGAACTGACATACGAATTAGGCCGTGCCATTCTTTCCGTCCTGAAATCAAAGGAACGGAAGGCTTGGGAACGCTTCGTTCAGGTTGTAGGATCCTTGCGGACGGGCATCACCCTTGATGCTTTCGGACAGCCCAGCTGGAATCTTGAGTTGGGTGATGTCCAATCGCCCAAAACATCGCTTGATGAGATTTTCCAGTATCTGAGTTCTGCTGGCAAGCCCTGTATTGTAGCCATTGACGAGTTTCAAACTATTACAGACTACCCGGAGCAGAACGTGGAAGCCCTGTTGCGAACCCAAATCCAAAAATGCAACAATGCGTGGTTCTTGTTCTCCGGATCCAAGCGCCACATGATGGGTGAAATGTTCTCTTCCCCATCAAGACCTTTCTACCAAAGTGCTTCCACCCTATCGTTAAAACCCATTCCGCTCGACGCATACACCTCGTTTATCACGCATCATTTTGAACAGAACAATTACGTTATAGAGCCGGAAGCCATCCAATATATTTATGAGAAATTTGAAGGTACCACATGGTATATTCAAAAAATATGCAATGAGCTGTTTGCCATGGCAGAGCCGGGCATCCCTTGCGATATTAAAGACGTGGATACGGCCATCTGTAATGCCGTGGAAGAGAAGGATGATACTTATCAGGATTTGATGACAAGGCTTTCCACCAGACAAAAGGCATTACTTTTGGCTTTGGCCCATTCGGGAAAAGACGTGCAGCCGACCAGCGGGGACTTCATCAGGAAGTACCATCTTACCTCTGCCAGCGCGGTTCAACGATGTTTGTCCGCCCTACAGGAGAAGGACATTATTACAAACAGCAATGGACAGTACTATATCTACGACTATTTCTTGTACTATTGGCTGAACAAAAAATAACCACGCAACAGACTACCGCTTTTTAAACTCTAAAACCTAAACCCAAATGAACGACTACATCACAGGTACGGTTATCCACGGGGAAGGCAACGGACGCAAGTTCGGTTTCCCGACCGCCAACGTGCGACCCGACACCCCTGTCAATATAGAGAAGGGAGCTTACGCCGCATGGGTGAAATATGACGGGAAGCGCCACAAGGGAATGCTCTACGTGGGCACGCGCCCGACGCTGAACCTACAGGAAATCACCTACGAAATCCACGTCATCGACGCAAACCCAAATCTTTACGGCAAACGAATTGCCTTCAAACCCGTTTATAAAATAGCCGAAGAGAAAAAATTCAGGAGCAAGAAAGAACTCATCAATGCCCTGTTCGACTATAAGGAGAGTGCCAAAGTCATTCTGAGTCCGTTCTATTCCCATCATTTCAATGCCACCAGAACACACTTGGATGACATCATGACCATCATCGGGCAGGCAAAACGCCGGATGAAAGAGCAAGGTCTCGACCAGTGGCAGGACGGCTACCCAGACGAAGCAGCCATCCTCAACGACATCAAGCACAAGCAAGGGCATGTCTTTCGAAAACGGTTCGTCTTTGCCGCCTACGCCGCCATCGTCTTCGACAAGGACCCTTACTACGAAAAGATTGACGGAAAGTGGCTCAGTAACGGGGAGCCCTACGTCACCGTCCACCGACTCGCCGTCCACGATGACTTCCTCGGCCTTGACCTTGCGCGACATGCGCTTAAGTTCGCGGAGAGAAAGGCCCGTGCCAAGGGGGTGAAATGGTTCCGCATCGACACCCACCACGACAACCGCGCCATGCGCAACCTCATCCGCGATTTCGGGTTCACCCTCTGCGGCGTGGTGCAGGTAAGGGACGGGATGCGGATGGCGTATGAGAAAAAATTATGAATGATGAATGATATGTACAGAAGGGGGTTATTCTTCATTTTAATATTATCCGTTTTTATATCTACCGTTTTCGCGCAGAAAACCGCCATTCTTTATGCCCCCGACGACGACGGCACGGTTTACACCTCTTTGGAGGCCGCGATAAAAGCGGAGAAGCCCGTCTATCGTTTGAAAATCAAGAAATTGGAAAACAGAGACTCTTTGCCGGAGGAGCTGTTCCAACTGACCGAGCTGCGCGAGCTCACCGTGAAGGGCTGCAAACTCTGCCGCCTCAACCAGAACATCGGTAAGCTGACGAACCTGCAGTACCTCAACCTCGACCACAACAAGCTGCTGCGTCTTCCCGAGACCCTCGGCAGCTTGACGAACCTGCGCACGCTCGTCATCTCCCGCAACATCCTTGAGGAGCTGCCCGAAAGCATCGGTAACCTCCACCAGCTCACCACCATCGACGCCTGGGGCAACCCGCTGTACGTGCTCCCCCACTCCATCGCCAACATCAGCAAGACTCTGAAAGTGCTGGACCTGCGGCAAATCCCGCTCACCAAATGGGAATACGAGGCCATGGAAAAACTCCTCCCCGAAACCGACATCCAATTCACCGACATCTGCGAATGCGAAAACCGGAGAGACCACGATTAATAATAAAAAAACACTTCCTTGAGCAGCCCTGAAAGGGCAAGATAAGTCAGCCTAGGGTAAGGCCGCAGGCCGCAGCCCTAGGTCAAGATATGTCAGCCTAGGGTAAGGCCGTAGGCCGCAGCCCTGGGTCAAAAAAAAAATCGCGGCCAGCAATTGCCAGTCGCGATTTTTGTATTGAAAAGCCGATGAATTAATCGCCAAGCGTGGCAACCATCACAGCCTTGATGGTGTGCATACGGTTTTCGGCCTCGTCGAACACGATGGAGTTCTCGGATTCGAAAACGTCCTCGGTCACTTCGATGCCATCCAGACCGAACTGTTTGTTCACGTCGCGGCCCACCTGCGTCTCGAGGTTGTGGTAAGCGGGCAGACAGTGCATGAACTTGCATTTCGGGTTGCCGGTGAGCTTCATCGTCTCCTTGTTCACCTGGTAGGGTTTCAGCAGTTTGATACGCTCAGCCCAAACTTCTACGGGTTCGCCCATGGAGACCCAAACGTCGGTGTAGAGGAAGTCGCAGCCTTTCACGCCCTTCTTCACATCGTCGGTGACGGTTACCTTCGCGCCCGTCTCCTTTGCAATAGCCTGGCATTGTTTCACGAGGGCTTTGTCGGGTTGCAGGGCCTTGGGAGCCACGATGCGCACGTCCATGCCCATCTTCGCACCACCGACCATCAGGGAGTTACCCATGTTGAAACGGGCATCGCCGAGGTAAGCGTACGTGACTTGGTTCAGGGGCTTGTCAACATGTTCGCTCATCGTGAGGAAGTCGGCGAGAACCTGTGTGGGGTGGAATTCGTTGGTCAGGCCGTTCCAGACGGGAACACCGGCGTATTGAGCCAGTTTCTCAACGGTAGCCTGGGCGAAACCACGATATTCGATGCCGTCGAACATGCGTCCGAGCACGCGGGCGGTGTCTTGCATAGACTCCTTCACGCCGATCTGGGAACCGGTGGGTCCGAGGTAGGTGACATGAGCACCTTGGTCGTAAGCAGCCACTTCGAAGGCGCAACGGGTACGGGTGGAGGTCTTCTCGAAAATCAGGGCGATGTTCTTGCCTTTCAGACGAGGTTGCTCCGTGCCGGCGTATTTCGCGCGTTTGAGGTCGCGGGCCAGGTCAAGCATGAATTGGATTTCCGTCGGAGTGAAGTCCAACAGTTTCAGGAAGCTTCTGTTTCTTAAATTGAATGCCATAAATTTTATGTATTAAAAATGATGATTATTTTCGGGCGGCAAAGATACGATTTTTTTGTGAACAGTGAACAGTGAATAGTGACTGGTGAATAGTCCGGGCCTACCTGTTAACCTGTCAACCTGAATCTTGAATCCTGAATCCTGAATCTTGATTTTTTGTACTTTTGCCACTTCAAATCAGGCTGTAAAAAATGGAAGACTACTACTACACCCCTTCCGGCGCAATCTCCGGCTCCTTGGACGCCCTGTCGGCGGAATTCTCAGGGTATGAGCCGCTTCCCCTGCGGGAGCGCCATCAGGGCAACGTGCTCTACCGTGCCCGCCGCTTCGGCCGATACTACGTGCTCAAAGGTCTTGCGCTCGAGCTCCGCGACGACCCCGCCAGCCGCGAATACCTCTCCAAGGAGTACCAGATCGGGGTGCAGCTCGACCATCCCAACATTGTGCGCGTCAACAGCCTTGAGGAAGACCCCAAGGCCGGACTCTGCATCGTGATGGAGTACGTCGACGGCCAGAACCTTGACCAGTGGCTGGCTTCGCGCCCGTCCGCCGCCGCGCGCAAACGCATCTTCCGGCAGATTCTGGACGCCATGGCCTACTGCCACGACCGGCAGATCTGGCACCTGGACCTCAAGCCTTCCAACATCCTGATCACCAAAGACGGGCTGACCGCCAAGATCATCGACTTCGGACTCTCCGACAACAGCAGTTTCGCCTTCCGGCAGACCGGCGGCACACGCAAGTACGCCGCACCCGAGCAGTTGGCCGGACAGGGCGCCGACCACCGCAGCGACATCTACGCCTTGGGCGGCATCCTGAAACGGATGTTCCCGCACCGCTACAGCCGCACCGTCCGCCGTGCACAGCGCACCGACCCGAACAAGCGTCCGCAGTCGGTAGCGGCTTTGGCTAAACTGATGCTCCCGAAATGGGGACTGTGGCTACTGCCGGTACTTCTCATCGGTATGCTCTGCTTCTGGATGCGCCCCGACGGCAAGCGGTTTCCCGTCACGTTGGATACCGGACAGACCGTCTATGCCCGTGTGCTGTCGCATTGGCACCGCACCGTGGCACTCGTGAGCCCAAGCGACGCCATGACCTGGAATGACATCCCCAACGCGCCTTCCGGCGACATGGTCATCCCAGCAGACATCCGGCACCGGGGCCTGCGCTACCATGTCGTCGGGGTGGATTCATGCGCGTTCCATAACTGCAACAAACTCACGCACGTCACGTTCCCAGAAGGGCTGGAACGAATCGGGTACAGGTCGTTCTGCGGGTGCATCATGATACAGGACACCGTCACCATTCCAAAATCACTGAGGAATATCGAGCCGTTCGCCTTTGCCGACTGCAATTCGATCACCACGCTTGCTCGCCGTAGAATTGTTTCATATCCTCAAAGTTACGGTAACCGACGGCCTTGGAGAGGACGTCTAACGTGAAAATTCGCGGGACAACGGGCGTGTTGCCGTAATTCCAGATGCGTTTCAGCGTGTTGAGCCCGATGTTCTCGCGGGTGCGCTCGAAGATATACGCCTGCAGGAACACGCTGATGAAGCTCGCCCTGATCCTCGGCCACGACTTCTTCGCCGACCTGAGCCGCGTCTTCCGCGACCGGCAGGAACAGCCTGAAGGATATATAAGCGGAACAGGGAAAGCGACACACAAAATCAATCAATGACTTACGTATATAGACGTTAGCTCTTGCCTGTACAGGCGTTGGCTCTTGCCTGCACAGGCGTTAGCTCTTGCCTGCACAGGCGTTAGCTCTTGCCTGCACAGGCGTTGTTCCGTCATGTTTCACAGGTTTACGTTGATACCTCCGAGCACTACCATCCCCAATAGGGGATGCATATCTGTAGAATGACAGATGCCCGTACGGTTGTCAAATCCCCGTAGAGGATTCATATACAACGTGTTACCAAAATATTGCCGCCTCCGTCCCGTATGCAACCCCTCACGGGGTTGTGTTGGAACATTGGTCCTCCCGTTGCTACAGATATGTAAGCCCTAACGGGCTTTAGCGGAACGGACCTTGTCGGAACTGTCTCCATATATGGCTTTTTCAACCGTACAGGTCGAAACATTAGAAGATGCCATTGCTGCCTTCAAGATAAAATATCCTAATGCACATTCTATCAAAGAAGCGTGAGGAAAAGACAAGGCGGAAATGAAATACAAATAACATCTTTTAATCTATGAACTAATTGAAGGAACACCCTCTGAGCGTTGGACGTGCCGCCGAAATTCTTCCGGGCCAAATCGCGGGTGTAGAGACGCACGGCCGTGCGTCTCTACATGCCGTCGGCCTGTTCCTTCGCTAACTCAAGGACTTCCGACTCTGCCATGCAGGCGATTTCCGCGATTACGGCTGGATCAATGCCTTTGGCAAGCATATTGCAGACGAGCTGGTGCTTGGCGTTGGCTTCGCCCTGCTGTATTCCCTGTTGTATTCCTTGCTGTATTCCATGTTCGATACCCATCTGAATCCCTATCTGAATCCCTTCCTCTTTTGCCTCTTTTCGCTCGCACTCCACCATCTCATGCACGCTGGGGTAGTCCATCAGACTCTTGACATAATCCTGTTTTTCCATATTCGTGAAATTTGAGATTTGACATTCCTCATAGAAGCGCATCTGCATGGGTGTCAGAGCATTAACCTCGTCCTCTTGCAGGTACACCACGTTGGTAAACATGTATAATATGAGGTTGCGCTCGTCGCTCATGTCAAGCGTCTCCAATTGCGCGGCAAATTTACTCAATTCAACGAAATAATAAACAATATTTTTTGTAAAAATATCATTGTCGTCATCTTTGTTGTAAATCCTTGAGAAGAAGCGCTTCTTCCCTTTGAACTCCGGCATATCGTAACTCATTATGTTAAAGGAGTATATCTTCGGCACGTGCTTGTAGTACTTGTCCTTCTCATCCCAATTCTGCACGGTGGCGAGGCTGGTATAGACCCGCAGCCGGTCTACGTAGTTCTCCTGTTTCCCATTCTGCATCTCTACGATAAATCGTTTGCCATCCTGGTTTTTGCAGTACAGGTCGTAGCGGACGTACTTGTCATCTTTTCGGATGCCGAGCATTTCCGTAGGCAGGTAGGAAATGTCGGTGATTATTCCTGTGTCATCGGAAATGAACACGTTCAGAAGGTGCATCAGGATGTCCTTGTTGCGCTCTGAGGCCAGCAACCGCTTGAACCCGTAGTCGGACAGCGGGTCCATGACTTTCAAATTGTGCTCCTTGATGTAGGCCTCGGTCTCCTTCAGGCTCGGAAGTTTTCTTTTATCTCTCTTCTTTGTTCCGACGGTTAGTTGAGATTGCTTTGTCTTCTTCGTTTTTTGTCTTCCTGCTTTTTTCGACATTGTTTTAGGTTTTGGTGAATATTTTTATTGGTTCTGGTCAGACGGGGTTCATGTAGAGACGCGCCATGGCACGTAGAGGCGCACGGTCATGCGTCTCTATAGACAACCGTTTCCCGCATGCAAATATACAACGGAGAAGCACCCTTTGTCAAGAGTTTTGAAAAATTTTTATTTCGCTGGTCATCAGGCTGATGCAAAATCGCCTTAACTAATCGGGGCCGAATAGTTAATTTTTGGAAGGGGATTTCGCAGGAATCGCCTACGGTTTGTATAAAGTTACTATAGAGTTGGAGTTATTATAGAATTGGACCAGAGTTGGAAAATAAAATCGTAAATTGCCGGAACAGTGTGTGGGAATGGAACAGCATTCCACATTTTTCGTATTTTTGCGCGTTGATTTTTGACAAAAAATTATGACAAACGACATCACCCACATCGCGCTCGACATGGGCGGCGTGGTGCTCCATATCGACCACGACCAGGCGGTCTCGCGCTTCGAGGAGATCGGGGCAGCGGAAGCCCGCGAATACCTCAATCCCTACCACCAGCAGGGCTTCTTCGGACAGCTGGAGGGCGGACAGATCTCGGCGGAGACGTTCGTGGCCGAGCTCAGCCGCCTCATCGGAAAGCCGCTCACCCACGAGCAGTGCCTATACGCCTGGCTCGGCTACCTCAAGGAACTCCCGCAGCGCAACCTCGACGCCATCCAACGGCTGCGCAACGAGGGCTACCGCGTCTGCCTGCTCTCCAACACCAACCCCTTCTTCTTCGAATGGGCCGAAAGCGGAGCCTTCGACGGCCACGGCCACCCCATCGGCAACTACTTCGACAGTCTCTACGTCAGCTTCCGATGCAAACTGCTGAAGCCGTCACGGGAAATCTACGAACACGTGCTTCGCAGCGAAGGCATCCGTCCTGAACAGCTGCTCTTCATCGACGACAGCGAACGCAACACCGAAGCGGCCGCGGCATTAGGCATCCGCACGCTGCACGTGGAAACGAACGCGGACTGGCCAAAAGCCCTTGCCGATTTTATGTCCACGCATATCTGAAAATTGTGTACCTTTGCCGCTTTAAAATAATATTGTATTAACGTGGGTAAAAGCGGCATAAAAAAAGCTCTCAAAATCACGGCGTGGGTCGTCGGGGTGTTCCTTGCCCTGGACCTGCTGCTCGTGTGCCTGCTGTTTGTACCCGCCATCCAAACCTTTGTGGTTCACAAAGTTACAGAGTCATTAAGCAAGGCCTGGGGCACGGAGATTTCCATCGGCGAGGTGCACATCACCCCCACCCTCAAGCTCGTGGCCCACGAGGTGGCCATCAAGGACCATCACGACGAGAACATGATCTATTCCGGCACGGTGAAAGGCCGACTACGCGGGATCAAGACCAAACCTGTGCGGCTGCGGCTCGGCGATGTGGAGTTCAATGACCTGGATGTCGTGCTGCGCACCTACCAAGGCGAGGACTCCCTCAACATCGCCAAGTGGGCCGCCGTTTTCAAGACCGACAAACCCCAAAAAAGCTTCGTACTGACCTCCAACTCAGTGATTATCAAGGACGGACGGTTCGTGCTCATCAACGACAACATCCGCAAGGTGTTTGACACCGCCGGTCGTCCCGACATTGACTATGCCTTCTTCGAATTGGCCGACCTGAACGTCAAAGCCAAGGATTTCCAACTGATAGATGCTGACATCTCCATGAAATTCAAGCAGTTGGCTTTTAACCAGTACGGCGGTTTCCAGCTTCGGAAATGCAGCGGCGACTTCCGCATCTGCGACACCGCGCTGGTCTTCCACAACCTAAAACTCAAGACCCCGCAAAGCGACCTCGACCTCGACCTCGACTTCCGCTACCCTAACTGGAAAGGCTATGGCGAGTTTCTCGACTCCGTATATATTACGGCAGCCATCCGGCCATCCACGTTAGCCATGGACGACATCGCGGGCTTCGCACCGGCCATCCGAGGCATGGGCGAGGTCTTCCAACTACAGGCCGACACGCTTGACGGCACCGTCTCCGACTTCAGGCTGCGCAATGCCAACGTGAAGTGGCTGGACCACAACCTCGTACAAGGCGACATCGCCATACGAGATGTCACACACTTCAAAGACGCGGAATTCGACGTGACGTTGGATTCCACCGTCTTCCACCTTCCGGATTTAGCACAGTTTACCTTGCCAAAAGGTAAATCCCTTAAATCCAACAAGTTGTTAGACAAAGTCGGTACCGCCACCGTATCGGGCACATTCGGCGGAAAACTCGACGACTTCGCGGCCGATCTGACCGCCTCCACCGGACTGGGCTCCCTGACGACTGACATCGCCACGGACACCCGCGACGGGAAACTCCACCTTGACGGCAAAGTCGCCTCCCCGAACTTCAACCTCGCAAAGCTGACGGGCAATTACAAGACCTTCGGCACCTGCCACTTAAACGCGGAAGTGGATGCACACACCCAATCCACCGGCTTCACCGCCGACAATTTGAGAACCATCCAGGCGCACCTTGAGGGCGATGTCAGACGGTTCCCGCTCATGGGCTACCCGCTACGCGACATCCGCATAGAGGGCGACTACAAAGAGGGACTCTACAACGCCAAACTGCTCGCTGACGACCCCAACATCCAATGCGACGCCATCGCGCAATTGGACAACACCCAACAGGTGCCGTTCCTACAGGGCAGCATCAACTTGCTGAACCTCGAAGCCGGCAAAATCGGCAACATTCTGCCCCGTGTGGATTCCTCTTCCGCCAAAGGTTTAGACAAAGTCATCTTAGTTCTGCAGCAGAATCCTGAACTACAGGTCCGCTTCGACCATTTCCAGATTGCCATCCACGGCACCGGCGTTGACGATTGCAACGGCTTTCTTGGCTGCGACAACATCAAAATCAACCTCAAGGACGACAGCCTTTCCAACGATCGGCTGCGACTGACGGCCATCAACAGCGAGGGGGTGCACAAATACCTGCTCCTGTCCAATATCGCCAACATCACTTACGAGTCCACCTACCCCATCGCCAGCGTCAAAGACTCGCTGCAGAGTATCGTCCACAACTTCCTCCCTTCGCTGATTTCTGCCGTCGATGGCAACAAGGAACTCGTCTTGGAAGAGAGCCGCTCCTCCTCGGACTTCATCAAGCTCAACGTGCGCACCTACAACACGCGCACCGTCACCAAGCTCTTCTTCCCCGACATGCTCATCGCGGCCGGCTCCACCGTCGACATTGACATACGCGCCAACCACGTGGACGACCGCGTCACCATCGACCTGCCCTTTTTCGGCATACGCAGAAAAGTCAGGCTGCACCACTTCCACCTCGACGGACAGACTACCGACCCGACGACCCTTGCCATGAACGTCAAGGGAGACTCGGTGATTGTGTACGCCGGCAAAAGCACCATCCTTTTCGACCGCGTGAACCTTGATGCAGATGTGGCCAACGACATTGTCCGTTACGACTTGTCCTGGCACAACCCCTTCAACGCCGCGGACAACATTTCCGACCTGTCCGGCAACGCTGACATCGGGCATTTGAACGACATTGTCATCCACCTCGACACCTCGCGCATCTACCTGAAAGACTACGCGTGTCACTTCAATGACCAGAACACGATTCACATCAAGCCCCACCACTTCGACATCGACAATCTGGTATTCTCCACCCAAGGCAGTTCGGTGGCGTTGAACGGAGACTACGACTCCAAGGATTCGAGCCGGCTGCGCATGGCGGCGAAGAGCGTTGACCTTTCGCTCATCAACCCGCTGCTGAACGGTCTGTCGTTCGGCGGATCGCTGTCGGCCGACCTGAACCTGATGAACCGCAACAACCGCCGTCTCATCTTCGGCAAGCTCATCACCGACGAACTGAACATGAACGAGTCGCGTTTAGGCGACCTGTTCCTCGTGGCGGGCATCAACGATGAGAACAAAATCCGTTTCTCCGGCGGTCTGTTCAACAGCCCCGGAACGCGCCTCGACTACGAATACCTCAATAGCTTCTCCGTCCGTGATTTCCAAAACGAGCATAACATTATCGCCAATGTATCAGGTTCTTACGCAGACAAGACTTTTCGCGCAACGGCGGAGTTCGACACCCTGCAGGCCGATTTCTTGGAACCGTTCCTGTCGGGGTTCAGTGACAAGCTCACCGGTACGGCCTCTGGAAAGCTGACTTTCCAAGCCTCGCCAGAAGAGACCTTCCTTGACGGGAATGTACACGTGCTCGATGCGAAAATGGGCATCGCCGCCCTCGCCACGCAGTATCGCGTGGTTAACCAAGACATCCTCTTCGACAAGAGCGGCATCACCTTCGACAATATGCAGCTGTCGGACAAAGACGGCAACTCGGCCACGCTCACCGGCAAAATCCGGCATAGGATGTTCAAGGACATGCAGATGGATCTTAACATCCACACCGACCGCATCCTCGCCATCAACACCCCGCGCACCGTCAACGCCGTTTTCTACGGCACCGGCTACGTAAAGGGCGACGTAAAGATTGCCGGACGCGGCGATGCGCTCTATTTCACCGGGCCCGACATCCAGACGCTCAGCGACTCAAAAATCTACCTGCATGTAAGCTCCACCAACTCCGCGTCAGAGGCCGACTACATCCACTTTGTGTCTACGAACGACAGCACCTTATCGACAACCGTGGAGGAGCCGAAATCGTCCACCAACCTGAACTTCGACTTCACCTTCGACGTCACCAATGACGCCGACGTGGTGATTCTCTTGGATGCCATCGGCGGCACCATCACCGCCCGTGCCGACGGTCGTTTCCAACTGGTTTACAAAAGCAACAGCGATCTCAACCTCTACGGCAACCTGCTGATGCACTCCGGCAACATCAAAATCTCGCTGTTCGATGTCGTCAACAGCAACTTCCAGCTGGTCAACGGCGGCACCATCAACTTTGACGGGCCTTTAGCGAACATGACGGTCAACCTGAGCGCCTACAAGTCCTCCAAGACTTCGCTGTCGAACATCCTCCCGTCCGAGTACAACTCAATCGGCAGCACGGATGTAAACTCCTATATCTACCTGAACGGACCACTGATGCGACGCATTGAGCCGACCTTCGGGTTTGAACTGCCCAACAGCAGCGAGACCGTCCGCAACCTCTTCTACACGGCCATTGACACGCAGAACACGGAGAACATGACCAAACAGTTCGCCTATTTCATGGTCACCAACAGTTTCATGCCGGAGAACATGTTCGCGCAAAACACGACCGGCATTCCTGGCATGAACATGCTCGGCAACATGGTCAACAACATCCTGAGCAACGTCATTGACAGCAAACGCGGCGGCTTCGGCATCACCTACAACCAAGGCACGGACAAATCCGCGGCAGAATACGGCGTGACGGGCAACGCCAACCTCTTCAACGAACGGGTGCAGATAACCACCAGTATCGGCTACTACGACGACAAGTTAGTGTCCAACGCCTACCGCAACATCTACGGCAACATCGCGGTGGAATACCTCATCAACCCGTCAGGCACCTGGCGAGTGAAGGCCTATACCCGCATCGGTGACCGCGACGAGTACTTCTACCACCTCGACGAGGGTTACAGCAACAACTACATCGCCGGTGCCGCCCTCATGTACAAGCAGGACTTCGATTTCCGAAACCGCAACCGAAACAAGACCAAAAAATCCCGTAAAACATCCAAAAACACAGACCAATGAACAACAACAGCCGCAGTGCCATCGCCATTCTGATTGGATTGGGAATCATATTCTTCTTCTTATGGTTCTTCTCCGACATCGTCATCTACATTTTCATCGCGTTCCTGCTCTCTTTGTTAGGTTCCCCGTTGGTGAAGCTGCTCACCCGCATCCATATCGGCAAATGGCGGTTCCCGTCGTCGTTGGCGGCGGCCATCACCTTAGTGGTCATCATCGGGGTCATCGGGCTGCTCTTCTACCTGCTGATTCCCGCCTTAGTGAACGAGGTCAAGTTCCTGACCACCCTGGATTTCTCCTCGGTTGGCGAAAGCATCCAAGACTGGCTCAACCAGTTTGACAAGCCGCTGCGCAAGTACGGCATCCTGAAACGGCGGCAGCATGTCACTGACCTGCTGAACGCTGAATTCACGGAGTTCGTGCAGCGCATCAGCATGTCAAGCGTGCTGAGCAGCACGGCCAGCGTTGTCGGGTCGCTGTTCGTTGCCCTCTTCTCCATCCTGTTCATGACGTTTTTCTCCCTCAAAGACCACAAGATTTTCTTCAAGATGGTGCGCAGCTGGCTTCCCAACAATGTCCAGGACAACTACGACAACATCCTCGAAGCCACGGGCAAGCAGTTCTCCTCCTATTTCCGGGGCGTGATGCTGGAGATGTTCATCGTGGGTTTCTTGGAGTTCCTGATATGTTTCATCCTCGGGGTGCCCAACGCGCCGGTCATCGGCACCATCGGCGGTCTGCTGAACATCATCCCCTACGTGGGCACGCTCATCGCCATCGCCGTCAGCCTCATCGTGGGCGTCACCTCGCTGCTGCCCGCCTCGCCGGAGATGTCGCTCGTGTGGGCCACCGTCATCAAGATCCTCGCGGCCTTCCTCGTGGCGAAGATGACCGATGACTTCATCCTGCAACCCTTCATCTACGGCCGGCAGACCCACTCGCACCCGTTAGAAATCTTCATCGTCATCCTCGCGGCCGGCTACCTCGGCGGTGTCTTCGCCATGATCTTCGCCGTCCCCGCCTACACCCTCCTGCGCATCATCGTCGGCGAGTTCTTCGGCGCCAAGTTCGCCACCGCCGACGAGCGGGAGAAGATGCTGTCAGACAGTTAAAAATGCTGAATGCTGAATGTTGAATGCTGAATATAGAATATAAAATGATAAAACTTCCTTAAACAGCCTCGGAGAGGCAACACGCGCGAAGCGCAATTAACCCCACATAAGCGAAGCGCAATGTGGGGCGGAAACAAACAAAACAGAAAAAGAACATGAACAACTTCGGATTCACCATAAAGAAAACGCGCTCGTTCAACCTGAGCCAGGCTGACCTGCGCAAGGCAAACCGCCTCATAGAAGAGGTGCCATCGTACCGCAAGTGCATCGGCTGCGGCGGCTGCACGGCCACCTGCTCGGCGCGCCAGTTCACCGACTTCGACATCCGCAAGGTGCACAACACCTTCCGTCGCGGACAGTACGACAAGCTCGCCGAAGAGCTGCGCAAGTGCATGCTATGCGGCAAATGCACGCTCGTGTGCCCGCGCGGCGTCAACCTGCGCTCGCTCATCATCAACATGCGCCAGTTATTAACCCCGTCAAACGAAACATTCTAAGCCATGGCGAATTTCCATCCTTTCGTAGTACCGTTCGTGTTGGGCACCATCGCCCTGTTCGTGATTTGCGGCTACAAGTTCGTGCGCTGGATCAAACAGTTCGACCGCAAGCAGCAGGCGCTCATCAAGAAAAACATCTTCTCCACTCGGATTTTCCCCGCGCTCAAGGAGATGTTTTGCGAATGTCTGCTCCACCTGCGCATCAGCAAGAAAAACAGGCGGCTGGGCTACATGCACCGCAGCATCGCCTTCGGCTGGTTTCTGCTCATCGTGGTGGGCGCCATCGAGAGCCGCATCGGCATCAAGGGGCCCTTCCACTTCTGGTGCGCCATCTTCTACCGATTCTTCCACCAAAACATGCCGGCCAACGGCACCGAGATGTTCTTCACCCAGCTCATGGACCTGCTGCTGCTCTACGTGCTTTCGGGCATTTTCCTCGCCTTCGTGAAGAAAATCCACTCCCGCATCCTCGGCATGAAGCGCACCACCAAGCACACGGTGATGGACACGACCGTCAAGATTGCATTGTGGGCCATCTTCCCGCTGCGACTGCTCAGCGAGTCCGTCACGGCGCGGCTTCACGCCAACGGCGGTTTCCTGACCCAAAGCCTCGGTGACCTCTTCAGCCGTCCCGTGGCCAACGCCCTCGAACTTCCCCTTTGGTCGCTCTACTCCATCGCTCTCTGCGTCTTCTTCCTCATGCTGCCCTTCACCCGCTACATGCACATCTTCGCCGAAGTCTTCCTCATCTACTTCCGCAAGTTAGGGCTCCGCGACAGCGTTAAGATGACCGGCTACACCAAATACGAGCTGAGTGCCTGCTCCCGCTGCGGTATGTGCATCGACCGTTGTCCGCTCTACAACACCCTGGACATAAACGATGTGCAGAGCGTCTATCTGTTGCGTAACCTTCGTAACTTAGAGCATCATCAGGACATCCTCGCCGCCGGCAAAAACTGCCTGATGTGCCACCAGTGCGCCGAAGACTGTCCCGTGGATATCGACCTGATGAGCATCCGCAGGATTTCCCGCGACAAGGGCGACACCGACATGGCCGACAACTACCGCTATCTCGACCCGGTCAAGGGGTTCAACGCCATCGGGCGCGTGGCCTACTTCGGCGGCTGCATGACCCAGCTCACCCCGACTATTTCCCAGGCAATGATCACCATCTTCGAGGCCGCGGGCGTGAAATACTGGTACTTGGACGGCGACCGGGCGATATGCTGCGGCCGTCCGCTGATGCAGCAGGGCTTCAACAAGCAGGCCGCCGACCTGCGCCGGAAGCTCACCGACCTCATCAATTCCTGCCATGCCACCGCGCTCGTCACCTCCTGCCCCATCTGCTATAACACCTTCAAACACGAATACCACCTCAACATCCCCATCTATCACCACACCGAATACCTTGACATGCTCATCAAGAGCGGCAAACTCTCTGTGAAGCAAGGCGATACGACGTTCACCTACCACGATCCGTGCGACCTCGGGCGCGGCTGCGGCATTTACCAGCAACCCCGCGAAGTGCTGAAGGCTATCGGACAACTGAAGCGCATTGACAAAGAAAAGGAGGACAGCGTCTGCTGCGGCATGAACCTCGGCAACACGGTGCTCTCGCTCGACCAGCAGACGAAGCTCCGCGACAAATCTCTGCAAATCCTCACCGAACCGAATCCCGACGTGGTCGTCACCGCCTGCCCGATGTGCAAGAAGGCCTTCAAGCACGGCACCGAAGCGAACGTGAAGGACATTGCGGAGGTGGTGGCCAGTTCGGTTCGGAATGTAGAATGAAGAATGTAGAATGCAGAATTATGAATTATTAAATATGAAATATTAATTATTAATTATTAATAATTTTTTATAAAAAAAGATATATA
>JAFPVR010000028.1 GCA_017395245.1 Bacteroidales bacterium
CACAAGATGCGCTTCCCGGGGCGGAACATGACTGGTGGAAAAAGGCTCAATGTTTCACGAATCAACAATATGGTAAAATCCAATCGCTCTATAAAATATTCGGGAAAACGGTGGAGTTTGAGAAGGAAAGCTATGGAGGAGAATCTCCCGACAATATTTATGACGTAAAGTGTGTGAGAGGCAAGGGGCTGAATGAGTTCAGCGAAAAGAAGAAAGGGTGCACGTGGAAGTTGGTGGGGTAAGGTCTTATTTCAGTCTTCCTCCTGCGGTTGGAAACGCCCCTCAACACCGGCCAAGGGATAGTTCTCCATCCACCCTTGGTCAATATAGGGAAGCATACTGAAACGAAGGGCGTGAAGGTTCAGTTCGGGGAACTCATTGGTGACGAAGGTGCGCAACGACTTGGACTTCACATTTTGCTCTGCCTTGACTTCGCATGGGAACACCTGACCGTCGTATTGGACAAGGAAGTCGATTTCAAGCGTTGAGTTGTTCTTGCTATAGTAATAGACGGGTATGCCCCCCATACCGATAAGTTCCTGTAGAAAATAGTTTTCGGTGAAGGCCCCTTTAAACTCGGTAAAGGCATTGTCACCAAGGAGCATATCCTGCGGACGTGCCTCGGACAGATACGCTATAAGGCCACAGTCGAGTAGATAGATTTTGAAGGCATCGTCATCCTTATAGAACTTGAGGGGATATTTGGGTGTCGAAACGCGACATATCTTGTAAATGAGCCCCGCATCGACAAGCCATTGGATGGCGGCTTCGAAGTTGGCGGCACGGGCACCTTTCTTGACGGCACCAAAGATGAACTTTTTATTTTCCTTGGCAAGCTGGGCAGGAATGGAATCCCAGACCTGGCGTATGCGATGCACCATGGTCTTGCCTCGCTTTCCAAAATCGAGATAATAGGTCTGGAGGATGTCTTTCTGAGCCTTGCGGACAGCCTTGGGGTCGGAAGTTGCCGCCCATTGTGCCACCGCCTCGGGCATTCCACCAACAAAATAGTACTGTCGGAGCATCTCGGTGAGGAGATCGTGTAGGTGGCGTAGCAGTTCCCAGTCGGCAGACAAGACCGCATCGCATAGCTGACTCCGGCCCATGGCGAGGAGAAACTCTGTGAAGGTCATGGGGAACATCTTGATGGTATTCACTTTGCCCACGGGGAAGCTCTGGTCTTCGCGCAAAGCCAGCCCCAAGAGCGAACCCGCCGCCACAACATGTAGGGAGCGCATATCTTCGCAGAAATACTTGAGGGAAGCGACACCGCCTGTCACTTCCTGGATTTCGTCAAAAAAAAGGAGCGTTTTACCGGTTTCGATTTTCACCTCATATTTGACCTCAATGGCGCGGATGATTCGAGGTATGTCAAAATCGCTGAAGAGATTGGCGGCAAAGGAGTTGTTGTCGCAGTTAATATAGACGATATTCTGGAATTCACGTTGGCCAAACTCTTTGAGAATATAGGTCTTTCCCACCTGACGCGCACCCAAAAGCACCAAAGGCTTCCTATTCGGAGACTCCTTCCAACCAATAAGTTTTTGATATACAGTTCTTTTCACAACAAAACGCAATAATTTTCCGGCTGCAAAGATACACTTTTATGAGGAAATATCAATATATAACAACATTTTTATGAGGGAATGTTAAAAGAAAAACAACATTTTTATGAGGGAATATCTGGATAAAACTACACTTTTACGAGGGAATTGTACCAGCTCCAAAAAGTGGACACAAAAAAACATCCAAATCCCGTATTCCACACGCTGATTTGGATGTTATCTCGTATATTATCCGACTGCGGGGACGCTGTCGGCTCCGCAGTGACGCTTGGAAGCGTCAGCTCCTAAAGGTTCTCTAAGATGTACTTCGCCAGCTTGTTATACAGGTACGTGCGGGTGTTGCCGCCCATGATGAAGTGGTTCTTGTTAGGGAAGAAGAACTGGTCGTACTCGATGCCGGCCTCATTCAGACCCTTCACCAACTCCATGGCGTTCTGGAAATGGACGTTGTCGTCGGCGGTGCCGTGAATAAGTAAGTACTTGCCCTTGAGGTCCTTGGCGTAAGTCGTCGGGGAGTTGAGATCGTAACCGTCGGGGTTCTCCTGCGGGGTGCGCATGAACCGCTCGGTGTAGATGTTGTCGTAATAGCGCCAGTTAGTCACCGGGGCGACCGAGATGGCCATCTTGAAGGCACCTTCGCCACGGAACATGGAGAGCGCGGAGAGGTAGCCGCCGAAGCTCCAGCCCCAGATACCGATGCGCTCGCCATCGACGTAGCTCAGCGTCTTGAGCCAGTTGGCGGCGGCAATCTGGTCAATGGCCTCGTACTTGCCCATCTGCTGGTAAATCACCTTTTTGAAGGCGTCGCCACGGGTGGCCGTGCCTCTACCATCGAAGCAGACACTGATGTAGCCGTGCTGTGCCAGCATCTGGTAGAAGGCGAGGTCCTGCGCGCTGCTGTAGGCGTTCATCACCTGCTGCGAGCCGGGACCGCCGTAACAGTTCATCATCACCGGATACTTCTTGCTCGGGTCGAAATCGGCTGGCTTCATCATCCAGCCGTAGAGCGTCACGCCGTCCTTGGTGGTAAAGCTGACAAGTTCGCGGTTCACAAAACCGTACGAATCCATCACATTCTTCACGCCAAAATTGTCGTTCAGCACACGCAACTCCTTGCCAGTCTTGTCGTTAATGGTGTATTTTGGGAGCGTATTGAGGTCGGAATACTGCAACCGATAGTAGTTGCCGGTGGGACAGAATTCCGTGCTGGCCCAACCGTTGCCGGCGGTCAGCAGTTGCTTTTTCTTGCCGTCGAAAGTAATAACATAGAGGTCGCGATTAAGCACGCCGGACTCGTTCGAGAGGTAGTAAATCTGCTTTTTCGGCTCGTTAATGTATTGAATCTCATTCACTTCCCACTGTCCGTCGGTCAGTTGCTTGATTTCGCCGCCGAACGTTACCTTATATATATGATTGAAACCGTTGCGTTCGGAGGTCACAATCATGGAATTGTTGTCCTGCAGGAAGTAATAGTTGTCGGTCACGTCCAACCATTTCTCGTTGACATCCTGATAGACAATATCTTGCGCCTTGGTGACAGTATTATAGCGGATAAAGTCGAGTTGGTTCTGGTAACGGTTGAGCTTCAGCACGATGGCATCGCGACTGTTGGGCAGCCAATAGACGCGCGGGAAGTAGCAGTTGCTGTTGTCGCCGAGGTCGAGGCGGGTGTCAGTACCCGTGGCAATATCGTAAATATGAACCTCCACGAGGGAATTATCCTCGCCGGCCTTCGGGTATTTGTACTTAAAATCAGTAGGATACAGGTTATCGTACATCGGGATGGTATATTCCTTCACGCGGCTCTCGTCGAAACGGAGGTAGGCAATCTTGCTGCCGTCGGGCGAAAACGATGCAGCCTGCGACATGTCGAGTTCCTCCTCATAGACCCAGTCCGCAAAACCGTTCAGGATGTGGTTGGGGTTGCCGTCGCGGGTGATCTGCACCACCCTACCCGAGTTCAAATCTTGGTAGTAGAGGTCGCAGTCGCGGGCGAAAACCACCTTTGTGCCGTCCTTGGAGAGTTCGGCGAAGCGGAGCAGGTGGGCGGTGTCGGAGACGGGCGTAAGTTCCTTTTTGCCAATGTCATAGACATAGTAATGAGCCAGCGAGGACCGGCGGTAGATGCTCCCCTGGTCGAAGGCGAGCACGATCTTTTTCTCATCGGCGGAGAAAGCGTAGTCATCAAGACCGGCCATGGAGAGGCGGTCGTTGGAGGCGGCGGTGAGGTCTGTATGGGAGAGAATGACCCCGGCCTCGGCGCCATCGGAGAAGTGGTGCCGCTCGATGCCGGCGCGCTTCACAACGGTGTAGTCGTCGCTGACAGGCATGGCGGTGTAGCCGCTCACGCCGCGCGGATAAAACGAGAAGTTGTCCCAGATGTCCTCAACGGTGATTTTCTTGGTCTGGGAGAAGCCGCAAATGGCTATCAGCAAAAGGATTAAGGTCGAAAATACAACTTTTTTCATACTCTGAATTTTAAGTCGCAAAAATACAAAATCCTGCAATATTGCAAAGCGACAACACATAATTTCCAAAAAACTATCTTCGCGCATGTAACATTTGAGCACAAAAGCATACATACTGATAAAAAACGCCGCTTAAAACCCGGTGATAAATGAAGATATTGTATCTTTGCGGCTTTTTTAAGCCGAGTAAAATTTGGTCTTTTCAAAATTATAATACATTTATAATGAAAAACTTATACATTCTTGGATTATTCGTATGCCTCTGCCCGTTTTTGATGGCACAAAACCTTCAAGTGACCAGAAACACCCACGAGAAGGTGGAGATAACGTTCACTACGGATTCCGTTTCTGTGGAGAATTTGTCCATACCCGAAGGGAATTTTTCATTGTTGTCCATGCAGGGGTACGACGTTTCCAACAATCCTGGCGAGCCGCAACTGCCCCTGTTAGCCAAATTGCTGCAGATTCCCGTTTGCGACTCTGTGGTTGTCACCATTGTCGATGCGAAATTCACGGAATATCCTGCCTCCGAATTGGGCATTGTCCATCCCCTCTACCCGTCTCAACCAAGCGTGTCGAAGAGTGCGGTGAACCCGCCGTTTGCCTACGACCAGAGTGTCTATTCGACAGATGCGTTCTATGCTTTGCCATTGGTACAGGCGGAGATAGCGGGTATCCGCCGCGACATTGCCCTGGCCAACGTCTATGTCTCTCCAATCCAATACAATCCCGTCACAAGCCGCATCCGCATATACACCCGGATAGATGTGGAGTTTACGTTCGTCAATACCAATATGACCGCCACCCAGCGGTTGAACCAGTATACTTCGCCGATGTTTTCCCTTGACTACGATTTGGTTCTCAATCCGATGGAGCACGATGCCAAGGACGAGTACAAAGGCGTTCCCATCAAATATTTAATTATTGCCAACTCAATGTTCTCCACAAACGCAGACCTGACCTCTTTCGTGGAATGGAAACGTCGGCTGGGCTATAAGGTGGAGCTGGCCTTCACGAACGATGCCAATGTGGGCACTACCACCACTTCCATCAAGAACTTCATCCAGAACAAGTACAACAATGCCACCACGGCCGATCCCGCACCCACCTTTCTGCTGCTGATCGGCGACGTTGAACAGCTTCCCGCATTCACCGGACAATCCAACAGCGGCCACGTGACAGACCTCCACTATGCCACCCTCGCGGGCAACGACAACCTCCCCGACTGCTATTACGGACGTATGTCCGCCACCACCAACGACGAACTATCCAACCAGATTGTCAAGATTCTGATGTACGAGCAATATACCATGCCTGACCCGACCTATTTGGGCAATGCCGTGCTGATTGCCGGTACGGACGGCAACGGATACTCCCCTACTCACGCCGACGGGCAGGTCAACTACATCTACAACTATTATATTAACCCCAACAGTACGACTCATAACTTCACCACTGTCTATAAGCACAACTACAACTGTTCATCGGATGCCGCGACCATCCGCAGTGAAATCAACGCCGGTGTCAGCATTGCCAACTACACCGCCCACGGAAGTTCCTCTGGTTGGGCCGATCCCGCCTTCACGACTTCTCATGTCTCATCCATGACCAATGCCGGAAAATATGGTCTGTTGATCGGCAACTGCTGCGTATCCGGTAAATTTGACGAAAGTGTATGTTTTGGCGAATCACTTCTGAGGGCTGCCAACAAGGGGGCCATGGGTTATATCGGTGCCTCCAACAACAGTTACTGGAATGAAGATGTATACTGGGCTGTCGGTGTCCGCTCAAGCATCAATGCCAACATGAGCTACAATGTGTCTAACTTGGGCGCCTACGACAAGTGGTTCCATACGCACAACGAAGCATACAGCAACTGGGTCTCCACTATCGGAGGCATCCTGCAAGGCGGCAACATGTCGGTGCAGTCATCCTCCTCTTCCCGAAAACTATACTATTGGGAGATTTACCACTGCTTCGGCGACCCGTCGGTGCGTGTCTACATGGGTATTCCCAGCACCATGACCGTCACAGCCAATTCAGACATACCTGTCAGCAGCACCTCACACACCGTGCAAGCAGTTCCATACGCCTATGTGGCGCTGAAGAAGAATACCACCGAATACGTCGCCGCCGCTTTTGCAAATGCCAGCGGCACAGCGACTTTGACATTTTCCACTTCCCTTGAAATAGGATCTTACGAGTTGGTTGTACTTGCGCAGAACCGTATTCCTTATTTCCAAGACATCAATGTTGTGGACGACGGGGCCTGCGCCACCCCGAGCAACTTGGCCGTTTCGAACGTCACTCCATTCACGGCCACCATCTCCTGGACGGGCAGCGCGGACAGCTATAATGTCCAGCGGAAGACGAATTCCTCGACTTGGACCACTGTGGCGACCCACATAACCTCCACCACCTGTTCGCTCACCGGTCTTCAGGACAACACCGACTACCAAGTGCGGGTGCAATCCGTTTGCAGCGGGGAAACCAGCTATTGGAAGACTGTCGAATTCACCACGCCCGTCGCGTGTCCCGTGCCCACCGGTCTTGCCTGCGTGGCCTTCACCCCGACCACAGCCACCCTCAACTGGACGGAAAACGGTTCTGCAAGCAGTTGGACTTTGCAATACGGCACAAACAACAACTTCACAACCGGCACTTATACGGAAGTGACAGTGAACGGCAATCCTTCCATTACACTCAGCGGGCTCATCGCCGAGAGCACCTATTACGCCCGTGTAAAAGCCGACTGCGGTAGTATTTACGGCATGAGCCAGTGGAGTGCGGTAAGCCCGTTCATGCCCTCAGCCGTGCAAACCGTGGAGATTGGTGACGGCGACACTGTAAACAACACCTTCCTGCCCAGCTATAGCTATTACAAGTATGGTATCAGCCAACAGATTTACACCTCAGAGGAAATCGGTTCCGCTGGAACCATTAAGAGCATTTCCTTCAAAAACACCGGGGAAGAAAAGTCCCGCACCTATTCCATATACCTGCAGCAGACTGACAAACAGACATTTACAAATACATCCGACTGGGTAGCTATAAATAGCCATGACTTGGTTTTTAGTGGGGATGTTACTTTCTCTGCCGGTGAGTGGACCAAGCTTTCCTTTACCACTCCGTATCTGTTTGACGGCGAGTCCAACCTTGTTGTCACCGTAGTCGACAGCACCAGTTCGTACACTCCTGCGCCGCACATGTCCTGCCTGGTGTTCAGTGCTAACGGTCAGTCACTATACAATTATACGGACAATTCCGCGTACAACATTGCTGATCCCGGTATCGCAAAAAGTGTGTTGAACATTAAGAACCAAATCAGAGTGGATATCGTGCCGGCCGACGGCCCTGTATGTCCAAAGCCCAACGGGCTGTCAGCCAGCAATGTAACTGCTAACACCGCCTCATTAAGTTGGACGGAAAAAGGCACGGCAAACGAATGGGTGTTACAATACGGCACGAACGGTAATTTTGCTGCCGGCACCTACACGGAAGTGACAGTGAGCGGCAACCCCACACTATCACTTGCCGGTCTCACCTCAGAAGTCGAGTACTATGCCCGCGTGAAGGCCATTTGCAGTGCCGAGGAAGAAAGCGCATGGAGCGGTATATGCTCGTTCTTTCCTACCATCAAGACGATTATAGGCAATGCCACCGCTACCAGCAACTATCTCCCGACCAACAACTACTACAAATACTCTCTCACACAGCAGATATACACAACGGCAGAATTAGGTGCGGCGGGCAATATCTTGAGTATCGATTTTTACAAAAACAACACTGTTGAATGCAACCGCAACTTGGACATTTACATGGTAAGTACCACCAAGAGCAGCTTCTCTGGCAATACCGACTGGATTACCGTCACAGCTGCCGACAAGGTGTTCAGCGGCATGGTGAATTTCTCTAACAACAGCTGGACCACCATCACGCTCAACACACCGTTTAGCTATGACGGCTCGCACAATGTGGCCATCATTGTGGATGACAACACAGGAAGTTACAAGAGCAACACCACGTTCCTTACTTTTCCCTCTTCCAACCAGGCCATCCGCATCTACAGTGACAACACGGATTACGACGCGTCCTCTCCTGACAGCTATGCCGGTACGATCGAATCAACGAAGAACCATATTCGAATCTTGAAGGTTGTGCCCTGTCCGGAGCCTTCTGATTTTTCCGCGACCGCGTGCGAGAGCTACAATTGGGAGGGTGAGATTTACACCGTTTCCGGCAATCACACGCGGACATTCACCACACCTTCCGGATGCGACTCCGTAGTCACCTTGCATCTCACCATCAACAACCCGACTCACACCGCCGTCACGGAAAGTGCCTGCGGCAGCTTCATCTGGAATGGAACGGAACACACCACATCCGGTGACTACACCTTCAGTCATCAGGATGACAACGGCTGCACGCAAGTGGATACGCTGCACCTCACTATCAACAACCCCGTACACACCGCCGTCACCGAGAGTGCCTGCGGTAGCTTCAACTGGAACGGCACCGAGTACACCACTACCGGCGAGTACACTTACAGCCATCAAGATGCCAACGGTTGCACGCAGGTCGACACCTTGCATCTCACCATCAACAATCCGGTGCATACCGCCGTCACAGAGAGCGCTTGCGGCAGTTACATCTGGAACGGAACCGATTACACGACCACCGGCGACTACACCTACAGCCATCTGGATGACAACGGCTGCACGCAGGTTGACACCCTGCACCTGACCATCAACAACCCGGTGCATACCGCCGTCACAGAAAGTGCCTGCGGCAACTACATCTGGAACGGAACCGATTACACGACCACCGGCGACTACACCTACAGTCACCTGGATGACAACGGCTGTACGCAAATCGACACCTTGCATCTCACCATCAACAATCCGGTGCATACCGCCGTCACAGAGAGCGCTTGCGGCAGTTACATCTGGAACGGAACCGATTACACGACCACCGGCGACTACACCTACAGC
>JAFPVR010000029.1 GCA_017395245.1 Bacteroidales bacterium
CGATGAAGACGGCATGAACTCCACCTTCCACAGCATCGTCCTCGCCGGCGTTTATGATGTCAAGAACCTCAAGCTCAAGCTTCGGCCCGATGAGGAAAAAAAGTACAACTCGCCGTGGAACATCGCCGCCGACTTCAACGTCGATATGACCTTCCACCCCGAGGAGATTGCCCAGATGCTCGGCGACTACGAGAACGACATGCATACCGGCATGGACATCAAGGCCGTGAGCGAAGAGATTTACAAATACACGAGCGGGTACCCCTTCCTCGTGAGCAAACTCTGCAAGGTGATAGACGAGGAGCTGGACAAGGAATGGACGGTTGACGGCGTGATGACAGCCGCCAAACAGACCATTCTTGAGAAGAACACCCTGTTCACAAGCCTGACAAAAAACCTTGAAGAATACCCCGACCTGAAGCGTTTTGTCTATTCCTTGTCGATTCTCGGCGACACGGTCACGTATGATGTCAACAATCCCGTCATGGACTTCGCCACGATGTTCAGCATCATCAAATACGACGCAAACAGGAAAGTGCGGATACACAACATCATCTTCGAGGAGGTGCTAAACAACTATTTCATTGCCGAGCAGAGCATTGCCGACATGGGAAAGCTGCGGCTCGAGTTCAATTATGTCAAGAACGGCAAACTCAACATGGAGCATGTTGTTACCCGTTTCCGCGACCTCATGCGCGAGGAGTACCGCGAGAGCACCGTGCCATTCCTCGAGAAGGAGGGCCGGCTGCTGTTCCTGACGTTCCTGAAGCCCATCATCAACGGCACGGGCTTCTACTACGTGGAACCGCAGACCCGCGACAACCGCCGCATGGACTTGGTGGTGACCTACGACAAGCAGGAGTTCATCGTGGAGCTGAAGATCTGGCACGGCGACAAGTACGAGGAGAAGGGCCGCGACCAGCTCGCCGGCTATCTCGCCACCCGGGGCATGGACGAAGGCTACTTAGTCACGTTCGACTTCTCGAAGAAACGCAGTAATTCGACCAACTGCGAGACGCAGTTGGACTCCAGCGGGACGCAGTTGGACTCCATTGAGCCGCAGTGGATCGAGTGGAACGGGAAACGAATTTTCGAGGTGATTGTGTAAAACGGCTACCGCATTACACTGTAGGGTTGCCGCAACGCGACAACCCTACTTTTTATTTCTTGCTTTTCCCTTTAGCATTCCATTCCGATGGTAAACTAAGGGACGAGCAGCAAACGCAAGCCAAGGCTGTCGTCCCGATCGCCGGGACTGTAGCTGATCCGAATGGAGGAACGGCAGCTCCTGGCGCTGCAGCTCCAGCGGCCACCACGGAACACGCGGTTGGAGCCCGAATCAGCACCTTTCGGATTGGTTTGCGCAGCATCAGTGTATTTTCCGAACCAGTCAGAACACCATTCACAAACGTTTCCAGACATATCGTATATGCCCAACTCGTTCGGCTTCTTGGTTTTGACCACATGTGTGCCGAAGTCAGGGCTGCTTTCCCCCTTCGTTCCTGCATTATCCCAGTACCACGCCACCGAATTGAGGTGATTGCTGCCGCTGTACTTATAGCCTGCGCTCTTCGTGCCGCCGCGTGCCGCAAACTCCCACTCAGCCTCGGTGGGCAAGCGGAATTTCTTGCCCGTGAGTTCGTTCAGCTTGCGGATGAACGTCTGACAGTCTTCCCAGCTCACTTGCTCCACAGGACGTTTCAGCGAACCGCTTTTGAAGTAAGACGGATTGTCTCCCATCACGGCCTTCCACAGTTCCTGCGTCACTTCGGTCTCGCCGATATAGTAGGTGGAGAGTGTCACCGTGTGGGCAGGTTTTTCGCGATCATAACAGTCGCTCCCCTGTTCCGGGGTGCAGCCCATGGTGAACGTGCCGCCCTGCACACGGATCATATTGAAGCTCACGCCTTTCACCGTGATGGTGAGAGGACTTTGGGTTTGCTGTGCGAAAACAAGCGCCGGTGCCGCCACCAGCAGCGCCAACGCGATAGCAAATAATGCCAAAATGGTTGTCAGACCCGTTACTTTGAAAAACTTTTTCATTTGCAAATTTCGCAGCGTTATATCCCATCCGGCACCGTCGGGTTTTGTGATAAAACTTCATAGAATGTGCCGGAAAAGTTCAGGAAGGTTACGCACACAAAAAAAGCGTGGCACTTTTTCGCCTTCATCGGATTTCTTGAGGTCTTCGACTACCTATTCCTCCCAATTACAACGAGTAAAGCCCACGCCATTTGGCGGGAGCGTTGTTGCTTTACTCTGAGAGGAATAATTGAAAGTGTCGAAGTTTCAAGAAATCCCGAATAAGCTACTTCGCTTTTTCCTAATTATTATTTCATGATGCGCATAACGATTTTATGCGTTTTTGCTCATAGGCGGTTTGTTTCGTTATTACTTATTTCTTTGTTGAATATTTCGGGTGCAAAGGTACATTTTTTTCTTATTCCTTGTTCGCTTTTGAATAATGTGTATCTTTGCCGATTGAAAAACGAATGCGTCATGAGAAAAGAATTCAACGTCACCGGCAGCTGCAACCCCGAATGGCACTACATGGTCGATACGGAAAAACGTTTCAGGGCCGTGGAGGAGATGATTGACAGAGGCCACTATTTCACCATCAACCGGGCGCGGCAGTACGGGAAGACGACCACCCTGCGGATGATTTTGCGTCGGCTTTCCGACCGCTATTTGGTGATTCCGATCAGTTTTGAAGGGGTTGCGGACGAGATGTTCGAGTCCCATGCCACC
>JAFPVR010000015.1 GCA_017395245.1 Bacteroidales bacterium
ATATTACTCTTTTCTGTATGATGAAAAAGATGTTGTTTTGCATCGTCAAATTCAAAAACAACGATTATGTGGAAATTCATGAAACATTATGCATTGGAAATCTACACCGTGATTGCCATGCTGTTGATTGTGTTGGTGGCGGTTTGTATGCCGGAACTAACTGTTATCCAGAAGTTTGTTGTCATACTGTCATTCATTTACATCCTGCACGAGTGGGAAGAAGGTCATTACCCGGGGGGATTCCTGGACCTTATCACGCAGATGCTGCAACGCGACATTGATGACGAAACCAAACGAGGCAGCCGCTTGACAACGGGCGTGTTCCTGCTGACAATGACGGTGGTGCCGTTCTTCTTCGGTGACGCCATTCCGATGTTTGTGGTCGCGATGGCGACCTTCTCGCTCTTTGAAGGCTTCATCCATATCTTTGGAATCCGTATTTTCCGGCTGAAGAAGTTCTACACCCCGGGCATGGTGACGGCAGAGATTCAGGCTGTGATTGCCATTGTGCTCATCGTGTACTTGGCTGTCAATCACATAGGTGCGTGGTATGACTATGTGTGCGGTCCCTTCATTTTCCTGGCCTGTTTCGCCTGTATGCAACGGACGTTGATGGCGATGGTCGGCGGACTGCACTACAGCGACATGCCGAAGCTGATCAAAGCACAGTTGAGTAAGAAGGAATAAAATTTGCTCGAACGAGCACACAAAAATTCCGCAGCCCGAGCCTTTGCCTGAGTTGCGGAATTTTTTATTGTCCACGCTGTGAATGACTGCTATTCTTTGGGAACAGAACCTTCAACTCTGGTGAACTTGACCATAATGGCGCTGGGAATTATTTTGGCCAACAGGCGGTATAGTTTGTTCTCGCTGCGGGCGATGACCCAATACTCGTCGAGCTGTGGATAGTGCTCCACTATCTTCTCGAAAAACACCTTCCCTAATCTTGACGAGGCACCTGTGATGATGGTTGCATGGTATTCTGTTCTTTCGGGTTAATCGTTTTAGATAATACTCGCGGTAGAAAGCGTACGGCTTAGTCCTCAAATAGTTTGATGCCACCCAGCATATTGCGGATGTTGATGGCAGTGCGAGGCATGGGTTCGGCGATGGTGAGGGCATCGACGTTATGAGCAGCGGAAACATCGTTGATGATGCGCACCACCTCGGCCATCTTCAGACCGTCAGCCACTACTCCCACAGCAGGAATAATTTCCGCTGGATCAAGCACATCCATGTCGAAATGTATAAGGATATGTTTGGCTCCTGTGCCGGCAATCCATTGCAGGATAAAGTCGCTGTCTTCACGTACTTGTTCTACCGTCAGGTGCCTCATCCCGTACTCCTGCTGGCGGTCGATAATCTGCTGGCGTTCCCAGTCGCGCAATCCCACGAACAGGATGCGGTCGGCGGGAATTTGCGCGGGCAGCGTGGCGAGAATCTTGCTGTCGCCTTTGCCCATCATAGCGGTGACGGCCATGGCGTGATAGGCGGGATAGACATCGCCGGGCAGTGTGATGTCGGGGTGAGCGTCAATCCACAGCACGGCCACATCGCCGTCGTACTTCTTTGCCAGCCATGTGAACGGCACGACGCTGACGGAACATTCGCCGCCAAGGGTAATGATACGCGATGGCTGCTCGGCATCGAGCATCTCAGTGGCGCTGCGGCTGATGTCGACGATAACGTCGCGGTCAATCACGCCGTCCTGTGGTGTACGGTCGCCTACTTCCAAGGGCACGGGTACGGTCAGCGTCTTCTGGCCGTCGTTCTTCGGGGCGAGAAAGTCCAACAACTGTGCGCCGAGGTAGTAGCCGCGGCTGGCGTCGTCGGGATTCTTCACTTCGGTAATCCACTGGCTGATGCTCGCACCCTGCCACTGCGGATAAATCAATCTTACGGTCTTCATACTGTTGTTCTCTTCTGTTTGTTGTTTACTGCTGCAGGCGGTCAGAAACAGTGCTGCAGCACATGCGATGATACTGATTTTTTTCATTTTATGATTCGATAATAGTTTTCTTTTCTTGCCTTCGGATGCTGCGACACTATTTCGGGATACCCTCCGTCGCCGACCACGGAGAGGAAGCCACGGTAGGCCTCGTTCAGGATAGCCACGCACTCCTCGTCGAGGAGTTGCTGCTTGAAACGGCGCATAGGTCTGAATTCCATTATGAGATGATTTACACGTTCTTCCCCATCTCGTAGGCTTCCTGTAGCTTGCTATTCCCATCAATGGAATGCGGCATCGGAACACCGCCGCAGAAGAGCGTTTCCGCCAAACGGCTCTTGGGATAGCAGTCTATCTGTCAGCCTTTTTTATTTGATGCTTTCGCCCAGCCGACGGGCTTCGTCCACCTTCCCGCGGCCGAGAACCGTGCCCAGGTCTTTCCATTCGAGATATTTGGTGAAAATGTGGTATTGGTCGAGGGCCATCGAGTAGTCGTTGCCGCGGGCTGTCATAAGTAGCGCGGTGTCTTTCCGCGCCCCGCCGTTCGTGTCCAGATTGAACCATCCGAACATCCTGTCTATGACGGTTTTCAGCTCCGCCGTGAATGTTCCCCAATACTCAGGGGAGGCAAACACTATCACATCGGCCCAGGTCAAATCGCCGTAGATGGTGTTCATGTCGTCGGTCTTTTGGACGCAGCCTTTTTGCGTCTTCATGCACATGTCGCAGCCGAGACAATAGTTCACCTTCATCCCGTGGATGAAATGCTCTTTAACCTCGTTACCGTTGCTTTTTGCGCCTTCAGTAAATGCGTCGACAAGCGCCGACGTGTAGCCGTTCCTTCTCGAACTACCGTTAAGTATCAGTATTTTCTTCATTGTTTTATTGGTGTTATCATTGTTAATATATTCGTTGACTGCCGCCATCACTGGCGAATTGAGCAGACTTGTCGCGGCAACTGCCGCCACCGCCATTGCTGACTTCTTGATAAAATCCCGTCTATCCATTCTCTTATTGTTTCTGTTCATTCATCTCAGCGGCAAAAATACAAAAAATTCCGCAACCCAAGGCTCTCGCCCGAAGTTGCGGAAAATGCGCTATCGTAACATTTGTTACATCGTCTCTCTCAAAAACTTTGTTATTTTGCACCATCTTTTAAAACGAATCATCATGAAAAGAGACATCATCACCATCAACGAGGAACTGTGCAACGGTTGCGGCCAATGCACCAAGGGCTGCCATGAGGGTGCCCTGCAACTGATTGACGGTAAGGCCCGTCTGGTCAGCGAATTGTATTGCGACGGACTGGGTGCCTGCATCGGCGACTGCCCAACGGGTGCCATCAGCATCGAACATCGCGAGGCAGAACCCTACGATGAGGTGGCCACCATGGAACGCCTTGCTCCGCAGGGCACCAAGGTCATTGAGGCGCACCTCCGCCATCTGCACGACCATGGCGAGAAACAGCTCTTCCAGCAAGGTGTGCAATACCTGAAAGAACACCACATCCCCTTTAACCCCATGAATGTGCTGCATGGTGGCGGCTGTCCCGGATCGGCGCAACAGGTTTTCGATGCCCCTGTACCTGCTGCCAGTGCTACAGAGATGCCTTCACAGCTCTCGCACTGGCCTGTGCAACTGCATCTGCTCAACCCGCAGACCGAGGTGTTTCATGGTGCCGACGTGCTTCTCGCCGCCGACTGCACGGCATACGCCAACGCCGCGTTCCATCAGAAGCTGCTGCACGGTCGCCGTTTGGCCATCGCATGCCCGAAGCTCGACAGCAACAAAGAGTCGTATGTGGACAAACTCCGTCAGATGATTGACGACGCCAAAATCAACACCCTTACAGTGGTCATCATGGAAGTGCCCTGCTGCGGTGGACTGCTGCAACTGGCCAAGATGGCCGTCGAGCAGGCCTCACGCAAAGTGCCCGTCAAGAAAGTCGTCATAGGCATCAGGGGCGATATTCTGGAAGAGACTTGGATTTGACAAAATAATCCGCAATCCAAGCTTTCACCTGAATCGCGGAATGTCCTTTCACAGCACAAAATGCCGTGCAAACTTCGCTTCGTCGGTGATGACCAGGTAGGGAGTGCCGTCCTTCCGGTACCGCACTTCGCAGCCCGAGGGCATCGGGTCGCCTACGAGGGTCATCGATTCGGCATTGATGATGTAACGCTCAAAATCCACTTGTAACGTTTGCTTGTCTATAAACTGGCTGGCGATTTCGAGAAACAGTTCCGGGGTCAGCTTGTCCATCGAGGGCTTCACGGCCATCATCAAGTCCTTAAAGGCATGATCGGTGCCCGTTTGGGCTTCTATCATCCCCATCAGCCGCAGTGCGTAGATGGATCCGCGCCAGTAGGGAATCCAGCTGTAGTCGCCCAAGTCCCAGAAATTCTTGAAAATTTCGTCGTTAGGAAGGTTGCGAATCTCGCTATGCTGTAGTTTTTCCAAATATTCATTGAAGAAGTCGATGAAGTTCTGCGTGTTGTGGAGCCCCGAAGCAGTGACGAGGTAGATGGATTGAAAGTCGTTGAATCCTTCGCCAAACCATTGGAAATCACCCCCGAAGCCTATCCAATGGTGTCCGATTTCATGGGCGAAGGTCTGTTCCCGCCCATGGGTCAAAATAGTGTCGGCATCCACACTGTAACGGGCGCAGAAACCACCGTCAAGCCCAAGACCCGTCACTTCAAAAGGAATCTTCTCGAAGGGATAAACGATAAGCGAATAGGGCTTTTCGGGTGTCTCTTCCCAAAATTGAAGCGCGGAAGTATAGAAAAAGCGTAGGAAATGCTTCAAATTTGCATTGTTGTACTCCTCCAATTTCCGGGGTGCGGTCACCACATAGTTCGTCACACCGGCACACATTACCGTATCAATATGCAATCCGGGATCACCCACCACCACCGTGTTGAGAAGATCAGCCACTTGTCCCTCGAAAGCTTCTGTGCCTTTCCCGGGATTGTACAAGCAGAACACCGGAAATTCGGGAACGCTGCCCCATGTCACTTTCATGGGGGCGCTCAAGAGAACCGAATCCTCCTCGTCTGGCAGAAAAAAGAGGTGGTTTCCCAAAGCATAGAGCATCTTGTCGGTCAGGTTGGGACGAAACACCTCCATGGGGCAATTCACAAAATCATCAGGCAAAGACTGTTCAATGCGGTAGGTTAGCAGAATATTATTTTTCCGAAAATCAAATAGTTGTATTCTGTAATGGGCGCTATCAGGCAAAATGGTACAGCCTTCCGCTTTCAAGTTCTTTACGCAAGTGAAGATGTCGGTCTGTCCGCCGAAATCCTCATCGCAATAATAGAGCGTGAGCGTATCGGTTTGCGGGTGTGCAAGCGTGAGGCGGACATCCAGTCCCGCGTTGTTCCAGTCGAGGTGGTAGTCGAATTTCGTCACCCCCGGATTTTTGCAGCCCGCCAGCAGCAGAATCACCGCTGCAAGAAGGGTTAAATGCTTGTTTTTCATTCTATAGGTTTTTTATTATCGGACGGCGAAGATACAAAAAAATTCCGCAACCCAAGCCTTTGCCCGAGTTGCGGAAATTCAAAAATCCCTTATTTCTGCAATCGCAGACTTCGGATAACCTCCAATTGTTCAGAAGAAATCCTGACCATTGGAAACTCGGTTCCCTTTAGAAAAAGCGCATAATCGAAATATTGAGCCATGATAAGGTCATCTGACCGATGCTGGAAGACACGCACCATAGCACCGCCTTGATTGGATGGAGGCACTTCCAACTGCGACGTTTCACCGTTCAGATATGCCAGAATCGCGACTTGCGACTCTCGCGGCACCAAAATTTCCTCTAAGCGGAACTGGCCTTGATGCCCTTCCAGTTTATATCCATGGCGGATAAAAGGGGCAAACGCAACAGTGCATGCTATCACACATATTCCGAGTGCTATCCAGTCGATGCCGAAGGCCATAATGCCGATGCCTGCAATCACGAATAATGCAATAATGAGCAGGTCATACCAGGTAAACACCTGTCTTACAGTCTTATTGCTCATAACTTTGAAATTAGCGACTGCGCATTCTCAGCCGTGAGTTCAACAATTCCCGTCACATTCTGAAAGCTCAACTCTTTGTACTCGGACAAACGCGCATACGCGATGCCCGCAGTCTCGTTGTACCAAACTTCCAACAGGATAGTACCGCCTTCATTGCCCTCAACCAGTTGTGGGACAACATTCTTCCCGTTAAGGAAATCCATAACGGATGTCTGGCAATTTTTGTTCAATTCGAGTTGCCTTTTCTTCAATAAAACATCCAAGCCATCCAATTTATAGCCTGATTTGTACACCAAGAGGCTGAGCAGTCCGCACAAGACCACACACACACCCATGGCTTTTTGGATAAAGAACAAACCGAAGTGAGCAACAACTCCTTGTTGGGCAAGTCGTTAAAGGATATCTTGTCGGATGTGGATTGCGATATGGTGGATGCGTTCCGTTGCGTTGAGTCGGACCTGACGTTCGAGGAGAAGCTCACCGAAATCAGAAGAATCAATACGTAAAGCAGCTGTCGCATCGACCTGATAATTTGCGGCAAAAATAAAAAAATATTCCGCATGTAGGGCTGTCGCACTGCGGCAGCCCTATTCCATCCTTCCGTATTTCATCTCCTCGCCCTGCTTGTCGTACTGTTTGCGCTTGCCTGTCGGAGGGGCGGTGAGCGTGATTTTCACTACAGCCGTGCGTGAAAGACTGCGAGCGATGGAGGCATCGAAAGCATCCATGTGTTTCGGTAGGAAACGCAGGCAGATGGCTCGCAGCGCCTCGATCTTTTCCTTCTCGTCGGTGACCACTTCGGCTTTCCCGACCGCCATCGCCGACTTGTACTGAAGCGTGAAGTTGCCGTCTTTCGGTCCGACCGTCGGTGCGCAGGTAGTTACGGCGGAAAGGGCTACTGTGGGGTTCGCCGCAATACAGTCCATCTTCTCGCCCTCCAACGCGCAATGGAAGTAGAAGGTCTTCTCGTCCGTGCGCACCAACGAGAGCGGAACACCGTAGGGACTGCCATCCGGACGGGCGAAGCTCACCGTTACGAACGGTGCTTTATCGAGTAATTCTAACGCCCAATCGGCGGGCATCTCTCTGTCTTTTCTTCTCATAATCATGAATGTTGTTCAGCTTCGCTGTTGATTACTTCGTGTTATTGACTTCGTGTTGGTGACTTCGTGTTGGTGAGCTTCGTATTAACATTCACTCACCAACATGAAATCACTAACATTCACTTACCAACTATACCAACCCGAACGCCTTCAAATCCTCATCGACGGTGCTGATGGTGCCGATGCCGAAGTTCTGCACCAGCACGTTGGCCACGTTGGGCGAGAGGAAGCCCGGCAACGTGGGGCCGAGGTGGATGTTCTTCACACCGAGGCTCAGCAGGGCGAGCAGCACGATGACGGCCTTCTGCTCGTACCAGGCGATGTTATAGACGATGGGCAGGTCGTTGACGTCGCTCAGGCCGAAGACCTCCTTCAGTTTGAGGGCGATGAGTGCCAGCGAGTAGCTGTCGTTGCACTGGCCGGCGTCGAGCACACGCGGAATGCCACCGATGTCGCCGAGGGCGAGCTTGTTGTACTTGTACTTGGCGCAGCCAGCCGTGAGGATGACGCAGTCGTTGGGCAGCGCCTGTGCGAAGTCGGTGTAGTAGTTGCGGCTCTTCATGCGACCGTCGCAGCCAGCCATCACCACAAACTTGCGGATGGCACCGCTCTTGACGGCATCCACCACCTTGTCGGCTAATGCGAACACCTGTTCGTGGGCGAAACCACCCACAATCTTGCCCGTCTCAATCTCCTTGGGTGCGGCGCAGGTCTTCGCTAACGCGATGATCTCGCTGAAGTCCTTCTTTCCGTTGGCATCGGTGGGGATGTGTTTCCAACCCGGGAAACCGGTGCTGTTGGTGGTGAAGACGCGGTCTTTGTAGGTGGCGTTGGCAGTAGGCGGCACGATACAGTTGGTGGTGAACAGAATGGGACCGTTAAACGCTTCAAATTCCTCGCGTTGCTTCCACCAGGCATTGCCGTAATTGCCCTTCAGGTGGCTGTATTTCTTGAGCTGCGGATAGTAGTGGGCGGGCAGCATCTCGCTGTGGGTGTAGATGTCGATGCCGGCATCCTTGCTCTGTTCCAGCAATTGTTCGATGTCATGGAGATCGTGACCGCTGACGAGGATACCCGGACGGTCGCCCGCACCGATGTTCACCTCCGTGATTTCGGGGTTGCCGTAGGCGGTGGTGTTGGCTTTGTCCAAAAGAGCCATCGCCTTCACACCCCATTCGCCAGTCTTCAGCACCAAGGCGGTGAGGGCATCGGCATCGTTGCAAGTAACCAACTGTCCGAGCGTTTGAAGCATGTACTCGTTGTTGTCGTCATCCACCTGACCGAGGCGGGCGGCGTGCTCTAAATAGGCGGCCATACCCTTCAAGCCGTACATGGTCAGCTCTTTGAGGGAGCGGAGGTCTTCGTTGGTTTCGGACAGCACGCCCACCTGCTGGGCTTTGGCATCATAGTCGGCGCGGGTACCAGTCCATTCCAGCACATCGAGGTTAGGAAGGGCGATACCTTTATTATTGACGACACGATCCTTGAAGGCGTCGCGCAGTTTCAGACCTTCGTCAATGCGATTGTAGATGCTTTCCACATCGAAGTTGGCATTGGTGATGGTGGAGAACAGCGCGTCGTTCACGAAGGCGTGGATGCCCTTGCGGAAATCGCAATAATTCTCACCGCAGCCGTGCTGGTGGTGATTGGCGATAACGCCCAATCCTTTCAGGACATAAATCAGTAGGTCTTGAGCATGAGCCACTTCGGGGTTCTTACCGCAGACCCCAGACAATTTGCAGCCGGTACCTCCGGCGGTTTCCTGACATTGGAAACAAAACATTTTCTCGTTCATAATCTATTGGTTTTTATTGATGAATTTCTGGCGGCAAAAATACCACCGCGGAACGAGGTGAAGCGTAACATTTGTTATCTGAAGAAGTTTTTTTTGATTTTTCTTTTTTGACTACCTTTGCATCCAAATATAATCATGACTATGTTCAAAGAACTTCAACGATTCGAATTGTTTTCCTCTTGTTCCGAGGAAATGCTGATGGAACTGCTTTCCTTGCCTTATCGCCGCAAGGAATACAAAGCAGGTGATAGGGTCGTCCGTGTGGGCGACACCTGCGAATGGCTGATGCTGCTTGCCGAGGGCACCGTCGAGTCGCGGATGGGAGCACAAAGCGGAAAAGAAGTTGTGATAGAGAAAATGCAGGCACCAAAGATCCTGGCACCTGCATTCCTTTTCGCTAAAAACCACACAATTCCTGTCGAGGTTTCAATGACAACCGATGGCGTGGTGTGGTATATCCATCGCGAGGCGTTCTTCAAGTTCATGACGGCACATCCCGATGTGTTGTAGAAATTCCTGGAAGAGCTGTCCAATCGCAGCCATTTCCTTAGTAACAAGGTGAAGAGCTTCGCCGTGAAGAGCCTCCGCGATCGCGTGTTGGACCATATCCGCCAGCACGGAGCCATCACTAACGTGGCCGAGGCCGCCGAGATGCTCGGCGTGGCACGTCCCTCGCTCAGCCGCCTCCTCGCCGACCTTCAGGATGAAGGCCTGCTGGAGCGTACAGAGAAGGGAATCGTGATAAAGCGTTGATATTAAGCTTCCTCAATGGCTCCCACAGGGCAGCCGCCCTTGGCTTCGGCAGCAGCGGCGAGTGCCCTTTCCGGCACTTCGCCTTCGATGGCTACGGCCACGTCGCCGTTCATCGAGAACACTTCAGGGCAGGTGGACTCGCAAAGCCCACAGCCAATGCAACTGTCATTTACGTGATACTTCATTGCTCTACTCCTTTCTTGTTTTTGATGGTTATTTCAGGAATCCGTTAACGATTTGGGCTTCAGCCTCTTGTTCGTTGAGGCCGAGGGTCATCAGCTTGGTAATCTGGTCGCCGGCAATCTTGCCGATGGCGGCCTCGTGCACCAATGCCGCATCTACATCATTGGCTACCAGCCCTGGGACGGCCTCGATGCGTCCTTTGTCCATAATGATGGAGTCACACTCGGTATGGCCGGTGCAAGGCGCATTGCCCACTAGTTTCGCTTCGAATTTTTGGTAGGAGGTGTCTTTGGCTACCGAACGTGACACCACGTCGGCACTCGCGCCTTCCCCGTTGAGATTGACGGTGTAGTAGCTGGTGGCCCGCTGGTCGCCGTGGGTCATCAGGCGTTCACGGATGACTAGCCTTGCATCCTTGGCCAGCTCGGCTGTAGTGGTACGTATAGTATCGTCCACGCCCTTGATTTGCAGCATTTCCATCTCCATTGAGCTGCCCTCTTCCATATAGACTTCGGTGCCGGGGTACAGGATGCGCTTGCCCGCGCCGTCGCCCGAGCCATAGTGCTTCTCAACATAGCGCACATGGGCACCTTTGGCCAAATAGAAACGATGGATGCCATCGTGCTCTGAATCCTGCGACCCCGTGTTGTGGATGCCGCAACCCGAAATGATGAGAACGTCGGCATCCTCGCCAATGTAGAAGTCGTTATACACCAACTCTTTGAGGCCGCTTTGCGACATCACCACGGGGATGTGCACACTCTCGTTTTTGGTGTTGGGTTGAACCTGGATGGTCAATCCCTGCCCATCTTCGCGAGGCAGCACCTCGATGTTGGCGGTGGAGGCTCTTCCCACCGACTGGCTGTTGGAGCGGATGTTATAGGCACCTTGCGGCACACCGTGCATGTCGGCTACCTCGCTCAACAGTGATTTCTGGATTTCGTTCAGTTCTAACATAAGTCATCTCCTTTCCCCGCGCCGCCTTTTTTGCATTCGGGATAGGCAACGGCTGTTCCCATAAGTTCAGGCAGTATTTCGTCTTTTGGGCCATAGGAGGCCAGCTGCCCATCTTTTAGTACAATGATCTCGTCGGCAATATTCATAATGCGCTCTTGATGCGAAATGATGAGGATGGTACTGCCGTTGATGTTGTCGCGCATATCCTCGAACACCTTAATGAGGTTTTGGAAACTCCACAGGTCGATGCCAGCCTCTGGCTCATCGAAGATGGAGAGTTTCGAACCCTTGGCAAAGACGGTGGCAATCTCGATGCGTTTCAGCTCTCCACCCGAAAGACTATTGTTCACCTCGCGATCGATGTAGTCGCGAGCGCAGAGTCCCACTGCGGAGAGGTAATCGCAGGCGTGATCGAGGGTGATGTCCTCGCCTTTGGCCAGGCGAATCAGGTCATATACTTGGATGCCCTTGAACCGCACTGGCTGTTGGAAAGCGAAGCCAATACCCGCCTTGGCGCGGTCGGTGACCGAGAGATCTGTGATGTCCACGTCATCCAACAGTATTTTGCCCGAAGTCGGCTTCACAATGCCCGCAATCAGTTTGGCGAGGGTCGATTTCCCGCCGCCGTTGGGCCCTGTGATGACGACCAGTTTGTCACTCGGGATGCTCAGGCTCACATCCTTGATGATTTCTCTTTCTTGTCCCTCATCGCTTACACGGAACGAGACATTCTTTAATTCCAACATAACTGTATCGTTTTATTCCAAAGTGAGTAGCAACGCCATCTTGAAACGTTTGGAGGCTTTGACGCTGTGTAATCCACCTTTGGCAAAATGGAATTGTTCACCCGCCTTGATAATATGTTCCAGCCCCTCGTAGCCGATGGTTGCCTCGCCGTCCAGGGCAAAAACCAGCGCCTCGCCTGGGGCGGCGTGTTCCGAAAGACCCGTTCCAGCATCGAAGCTCATCACTACAAACTTCATCTTACTGTTGCTAACCACGTCCATGTTGACGATTTTGCCTTCTTGGTAAGGCACTAATGCGGCCATGTTGAACACTTCGCCTGCTTTGATTGCTCTATTCATATTTTCTTTTTTTTGAATGGTTATTTCCACGAAAACGGCAGCGTTATACGCCCTGATGCCCACAGGGATGTCCGTGGGTGTCAAAATACCGTCGCCAGCCGATAATTCATTAATTGTTCCGTTTGATGTGTAAACAGTCAAATTTCCTTCGTTCACAATCAGGAACTTGTGGTAGGGGTAGATTTCCGCGCTGATGTCGGTGTCGGCATCCATTGAGTAATAGGTGATGCTATTTGAACCACCGTGAATTTCCTTCGATACCGTGCAACCTGCCACGGGCGCATTGTCATTGGCAATGGAGAAAACCTGTCCGACTCTTTCTTTCATGACTGTTTACATCATTATCTGAAACATGTTCTTGCTCACGCCGCAGACGGGGCAACGCCAGTTGTCGGGCAAGGCCTCGAAAGGCGTTCCCGGTGCTATGCCGCTGTCGGGGTCGCCTTTGGCAGGGTCGTAGACGTAGCCGCAGGGACCGCATCGGTACTTGTGCATCTGCGAAGCGTCGGCAGTCGCGGTGGCAACGGTTTCCTCGGCGGTGCTACACAACAGGCTTCTCACTAAATCGGGAATGCCGGCAAGGGCAGCCTCATCGGGTGTCCACGGGGTGCGGATGTTCTCGTCGATAACCTCGAAGCCAGCCTCTTTCAGCTTAATGATTATCCGCATTCACCCCCAGCCCCATACCTGCGGTGGGTGAACGTTGGCTTGTATGAAATAGAGGCAAGCATTAACCTGTCAAACAGCCTGTCTCCGAAATACATTCGGTTGAACTTGTAGCAAAACTCGTTTA
>JAFPVR010000030.1 GCA_017395245.1 Bacteroidales bacterium
CCGGTTTCTCCACCGCCGAGGAGTCCAACGCCTTCTACCGCCGCAACCTCGCCGCCGGTCAGAAGGGTCTGTCCGTGGCTTTCGACCTCGCCACGCACCGCGGCTACGACTCCGATCACCCGCGCGTGGTCGGCGATGTGGGCAAGGCCGGTGTCGCCATCGACTCCATCCTCGATATGAAGATCCTCTTCGACCAGATTCCGTTGGACAAGATGTCCGTCTCCATGACGATGAACGGTGCCGTGCTGCCGATTCTGGCGTTCTACATCATCGCCGCCGAGGAGCAGGGTGCCACGCTCGACCAACTGTCGGGCACCATCCAGAACGACATCCTCAAGGAGTTCATGGTGCGTAATACATACATCTACCCGCCGGCACACTCCATGAAGATCATCGCCGACATCTTCGAGTTCACGGCCAAGAACATGCCGAAGTTCAACTCCATCTCCATTTCCGGCTACCACATGCAGGAGGCCGGTGCCACCGACGACATCGAGTTGGCTTACACGCTGGCCGACGGTTTGGAGTACCTTCGCGCCGGTGTGAACGCGGGCATGAGCGTTGATGAGTTCGCGCCGCGTTTGTCCTTCTTCTGGGCAGTCGGTATGAACCATTTCATGGAAATCGCCAAGATGCGCGCCGCCCGTATGCTGTGGGCCAAGATCGTGAAGCAGTTCAACCCGCAGAACCCGAAGTCCATGGCGTTGCGTACGCACTGCCAGACTTCCGGCTGGTCGCTTACCGAGCAGGATCCGTTCAACAACGTCTGCCGTACTTGCGTCGAAGCTATGGGTGCTGCACTGGGTCACACCCAGTCGTTGCACACCAACGCATTGGACGAGGCCATCGCGCTGCCGACCGACTTCTCGGCCCGTATCGCCCGTAACACGCAGATTTACATTCAGGAAGAGACGCAAGTGTGCCGCTCCATCGACCCGTGGGCCGGCTCCTACTATATCGAAAGTCTCACGCACCAGATCGCGCACCGCGCTTGGGAGCACATCCAGGAGGTGGAATCCTTGGGAGGTATGGCCAAAGCTATCGAGACCGGCATCCCGAAGATGCGTATAGAGGAGGCTTCCGCCCGTAAGCAGGCCCGTATCGACTCTGGCAAGGAGTCCATCATCGGCGTCAGCAAGTACAAACTCGACAAGGAGTCCCCGATCGAGACCTTGGAGGTCGATAACACGACGGTTCGCGAGGCGCAGATCAAGCGTCTGGCCGAGCTTCGTGCCAACCGTAACGAAGCCGACGTGCAGGCCGCTTTGGAGGCTCTCACCGAGTGCGCCAAGACCGGCAACGGCAACCTGCTTGACCTCTCCATCAAGGCCGCGAGAGTGCGTGCTTCCCTGGGTGAGATTTCCATGGCGTTGGAGAAAGTCTATGGACGTTACAAAGCAAAAATCAACTTAATTTCAGGCGTGTACAGTAAAGAACAACAAGACAACGCCGCCTTCAAACGGGCTTGCGAGCGTTGCAACGAATTTGCCAAGAAAGAGGGCCGCCGCCCGCGTATCATGATTGCCAAGATGGGCCAGGACGGTCACGACCGCGGCGCCAAGGTGGTCGCCACCGGTTATGCCGACATCGGTTTCGACGTCGATATGGGTCCCTTGTTCCAGACTCCCGAAGAGGCCGCCAAGCAGGCTGTGGAGAACGACGTCCACTTCTTGGGCGTCTCCTCATTGGCCGCTGGTCACAAGACCTTGGTCCCGCAGGTGATCGAAGAGCTCAAGAAGCTCGGCCGCGAGGACATCATCATCACCGTGGGCGGTGTGATTCCCCCGCAGGACTACCAGTTCCTGTACGACTGCGGTGTCGCCGCCATCTTCGGTCCTGGTACTCGTATTGCCGATTCGGCGAATGCGATGCTGGACATCATTATGAATGAAGAATGATGAATTATGAATGCTGAATGATGAATTATGAATGCTGAATTATGAATTATGAATGGGAGTGGGGATTTGGACCTGCTCCCTTTTTTTGTTTCAGGTTTCAGGTTTCAAGTTTCAGGTGACCACTACTTTGAAACTTGAAACTTGAATCCTGAAACTTGAATCCTGAATCTAAGTTATGGGTCACAATCGGAAAAATGGAAAGCCGTTGCTAGAACCGCCAGATCTCTATCGGGTATTTGTCTTTGAACTGCCAGACGACTTGTCCGCGGTGGTTGATGTAGCCGGACCTTCTGTCTTTCGGGTCGTCGCTCAGAATCACGTATGCGAGTCCTCCGTGGAAGTGGTTTGCGTCAGAGAATTGCGGCGGAATGACCCACTTACCCTTTTTGTTGATATAGCCCCATCTGTCTGTGCTGTCAATCGTTTGGACGACCAGTGCCAGCCCGTCGGAGAAATGCATGGGATAGTATTCCGGCTCCAGTGTAAACACCACAGTTCCCGTTGTATCGATGAAGGCGTAACGGTCGCCCATCTTCACGGCAGCAAGCCCTTCGGAGAATGCATCCATTTCGTCGAATTTCCGCTCTGTGATGACTTTTCCGTCGCTGCCGATCAGGCTCCATTTTTCGTCACTCTTCGTCCTTATCCATGCGAGGTCCCCAACCCATGCACGGCAGGCATAATCATATTTTGGCGGCACAATCCAATGCCCGTCAACGCTGATGATTCCCCAAAGACTGTCCGTTTCTACCAAAGCCGCGTTTTTGTTGAGGAATCGCGGTGGAGACTTGAATTGTGGTGTGAAAATGTATTCGCCATTCGCATCAATGGCACCCCATAATTCTTCCTCTCCTTCGTTAAATTTACATGTGCTTCCTTCCGCAACACCATCCTGAAATGGCCATGCAAAGCAGAATTTCTCTTCCCAAAGGATTTTCCCACAAGTGTTTATGTATAGATTTTGATATTTGTTTTGGAAATATCCCCCCCACTACGGTAATGGTATCAAAGAAATGATCCCCCTCTTCAAACTGGGGCTCAATGGCCATGGTGCCGTCCTGCCGGATGTAGCCGATTTTGTCCTTGACGACGACCTTGGCAAGTCCATTGTGGAAATAGCCAGCGTATTCGAACATCGGGCGGACGACCCATTCGCCTTTCGTGTTGATGAAACCCCACTTCCGTCCCTTGGCTGCGGGGACCGGCCCGGACTTGAGATCAAAGTAAGGAACTCCGATTTGGCTAAAGCTCGGCCGGCAGATGACGTTCCCTGCGGTGTCCATCAGTCCGTAACGCACGTGATTGCCGTCTCCCGTCCAAAAATAGTGCACGGTCCCATCATACACTGAATCCGTCTGCGCGTTCAGGTGTATGCATAAACTGCAGATTGCCAATGATATGAGTGGTCGCAATGTTCGAAGGTTCATCATAATGATTCCATATTTCGGTTGCAAAAGTAGTCATTATTTTTATATATGATGCAAAAATTCGGGGCAGCGGAAAATGTCCGTGGGAAGGGCTAACCGTATCGTAGCTATCCGGTAAGTGTTTTTTGTGTACTTTTGCCGCATGGCAAAACAGACAGAAGATATATACAGGTCGTTGGCGAAGGTGTTCCTTCCCGAAGA
>JAFPVR010000031.1 GCA_017395245.1 Bacteroidales bacterium
CTATTCTTGGAAAGGCACGTGTGGTTCGTATGGAACATACTCTCTTTTCTGGACTTCGTCGGAAGGGTCGACTTCAAACAATGCGTACAGTTATGCCTTGTCATATTCCAATTCAGTAGTGGAAGTTTACAACTATTCATCTAAGGTTAACAATTATTCGGTGCGCTGCTTACGGAATCAAACGCAACCCATTGCTACCACTGCCACTGCCACTAATATCACAACCACCTCTGCCAGACTCAATGGTAATGTCTTAAACCCTGAAAATGTGAATATTATTGACAGAGGATTCGAGTGGAAGCCCGCTTCTGGCGGTACATACGCGCAGGTGTCGGCTTCTGGCTCTACGATGACTTACAACCTCTCGGGTTTGACTCCGAGCACTTCATATACCTATCGTGCATACGTGACCACGTCGGTTGGAACGAAGTACGGTGCCGAAATGACATTCACGACATTGGCACCGACTCAACCCACAGTCACTACATCCGCTGTTACAAATATCACCACTACATCCGCTACACTTAATGGTTCAATTTCTAATCCTGACAATTTATCTATCACGGTTCAGGGCTTCGAATGGAAGGCCACCGCGGGCGGCACGTACACGGCGGTGAATGCCACGGGAGCGACGATGAGCTACAACCTCACGGGCTTGACGGCCAACACCAGCTACACCTACCGTGCGTTCGTGACCACGGCGAGCGGGACGAACTATGGCGAGGAGGTGACGTTCACAACTGTTCAAGAAAGTGAATTTAACTGCGGTACTACCACGGTGAACGATCACGAAGGGAATAGCTATAATACGGTGCAAATTGGCTCGCAATGTTGGACGAAGGAGAACATGCGTTGCAGCACTTCACCGAAAGGTTACCTGACGGCTGCTGGTAATGGGGAATACAGTAATTATGTGGCTTATTACTATAACTATTCAGCTTCCTCCGTGCCGTTTGAAGAGCGTGGTTATCTGTATAATTGGGCGGGAGCACTTGATACTACGGCAACAGGAAACATCGAGGCCTCTTTCACAAATCGAAGAGGTATTTGTCCCGAAGGTTGGCATATTCCAAGTGATTTAGAATGGCAAACGCTTATCCTCTATTTGACAAGTCAAGAACAGTATAGATGTGGTAACGATAATGGTAATATCGCCAAGGCATTGGCTTCTAAATATTACTGGAATAGTTCTACATATAGTTGTCATGTGGGCTATCTCCCAGAGGAAAATAATTCTAGTGGATTCTCTGCAGTCCCTGCAGGATGTATGGAAAATACTTCTTTTGGCTATGATGCCGTAGATGCTGATTTTCATACATCAACATCTGTTAGTGGCAGTAATTTATATCGATACAGTATATTGAGTTCCAGTACCAAGGTTGACCGTATAAGCACATATAAGAGTCATGGCCGTTCCGTTCGCTGTATCCGAAATGGTGATGATGGATTAACAACTGTTAATATGGGTGTGACAGGTAATAGCACGCTGACGACATGTGAGGCCTTTATTTGTGATGACGGTGGAGTGTTAGGCAATAACAGTTATAATTGTAATTCTACATTGGTCGTCTATCCAGCTGTGGAAGGTCAAGGATTAATGATTGATGGTGCTACGGATATGAGTACGTATGGAAATACTCATCTCTATTTTTATGAGGGAGAAGGTACTGACGGAGCCCTGTTAGCTGATTATGCAGGTGGAAGTCAAAATGTTGAAGTGGTCTCCGCCACTCCTATTACCATTCAGTTCGTCTCAACATATTCTGCTGCAGGTTTCGTGCTGCATGTGTCATGCGTCACATGCCTCCCACCATCCAACATTACCGCCACGGATATTGAGGCTGACGCCATCTCCTTATCGTGGGATGGCAGTGCTGATCTCTATGACGTGTATATGACCGGAGCAGATACGGGACACTACACTACCACAGATAACTCAATAGTTATTAGCGGTTTGTCCCATAGCTCTACATATAATTTCCAGATAAAATCTCATTGCGGCACAGATTCATCGTTCCTTTCATCGGTTCGCACATTCATAACCCCCTGTGGGGCAATTACCGTTACGGCAGACCATCCATGGATGGAGAATTTTGAAGGATACACGGGTAGTGGCGAACAGTCTTTCATCTGTTGGGATAGACCCATAGTGGATGCTTCATACAACTCGCCGTTTGTTTATTGTGGATATGCAGGCTCTTGTCATTCCGGTAATAATTCAGCTGAGTTGAAGGGCGCAAGCAATATGTTGGTTTTACCTTCCTTCTCCAATGACATTCATGATTTGCGTCTCTCATTCTGGGCCACTTCTCTCTATCCGTCTTACGGATCATTGGAAATAGGGGTGGTGGACAATGCGTTGGATCCTGGCAGCTTCGAATTGGTTGGTACAACCCAACAGCCCAGTTCTCGTGGCAATAATCCACCAGAGAACGGCAATTTTATAGGCTATTTCGATTTTAGCGATGTGAGTGCTATCCAAGGACGAATTGCCTTGCGATACACGAGCACCTTTGCAACCAATTCCTGGAATCTTGACGACTTCGTGGTGGAAATGATTCCAACAACTCCCGCTGTCACTTCTCCAAACCCCTGCACCGTCCCCTCTACGCACCCCGCCCAAACTGGCTCTACCTACCAGAACAACGGTTACAGCGGTGCGAACCACGGCTTGGAGACTGTTACCACAGATGGCAAGATCAACTCCGTGACCGACTACGACGGCAACGAGTACCCGGTGGTGCAGATTGGCAGCCAGTGTTGGCTGGCGGAGAACATGCGCTGCACGCACTCGCCGAGCACGGGAACGTACATTGTGAACAACCAATTCACTTCTGGCACAAGCATAGCCTCCACCTACATAGGTAAGATGGCTCGTTGGTATAACAACGACAGCGCAACATACGCTCCGAAGCATTATGGTCTGCTCTACAACTGGAATGCGGCTGTGGACGTGTATAACACCTCTTACGGCGAGCTGAGTATCTTAGCCAGTTCCAGTGACGCGGTGGATATCATGTTCACAGACAACCGCCAGGGCATCTGCCCGAGAGGGTGGCATGTGCCTACGGATGATGAATGGACGACGATGGAAACGGTCGTGAACAGTGGCGCAGTGAGCGGACTGGATTACCGTGGCTCCCATGCGGGCAAGCTGGCGGGGGGCGATGACTGGACCGGCAGCACTGCTTCAGACTCTCCTGGGGACTACGCCAGTGCCAATCGCAACAGCTCGGGTTTCGCTGCCGTTCCTGCGGGCCTCTGCTCCAGTTCGTTTAGCGCTGTCGGATCTCTCGCATATTTCTGGTCGTCCTCCCAGACCCAGAGCGAGGATTTCACTTACCTAGCATGGCACCGGTACATGCGCTGGAACAATGCCGGCGTGAGCCGTTACACCAACAACAAGGACGGCGGCTTTTCCGTCCGCTGTCTCCGCAATTAACCAATTAAGAATGCAGAATTAAGAATGAAGAATCATGGGCGTGGCCAAGTGGGGCTGCGCCCTTTTTCGATTGCGGGGGTTAAGGAATTCTTGTCTCTGTGTCGTATAGGGTTTTCTCCGCAATATCCATACTCAATTCGAATTCAGCTCCGCTCAACGCTCGTTCAACCGCAGTTACTATTTCACATACAACCTTTTCGGGGTTCTTGTTGTAAGTTCCTTCTGTTATTTTGTACTCCGTGTATTTTACACCTGTTGTAATGTGCTCGTATTCAAACAGTGCTACAAAGACACTTATATTGATGTTCTCTGACGAAAAATTGTTGCCATTGGCATTGTGTCCGGACAGTCGCAGAGATAGCACCCCTTTGGGTGTGTCGTAATTGGCATAGCTTGAACTTCCACGATAGTTTAATTGCAATAACTTCCGTAGCCCAATCAAAGCACCATTCCACCCATTTGAAAAATCAATACGGTAATCGTTGCTTTTGAACTTTTTTATTTTTGCCTGTATAGGTGTTAGATTTTTTATTATTTTTGCACCCGGATTCTTCGAGGTGCGAAGGGTATCGGTAGGGCTACTCGCAATAGAAGAATTGTCATTGTCTGATGGGGAGTCCGAATAAGTTGGCCCGCTCCCCACTTGAGGACGATTCTGTTTCGGCATTGCGGAAATATGCGAAAATTTCGAGAATCCTGCGAAAACGGAAAATAAAATTAACAATCAATTGTTAAATTGTTGTGTATCTAAAATACAATGTGCTGGTTTTCAGCAAACAAAGAAATTGTCAAAACCCTTGACAACGGCTTGTTTTTGTTGTATCTTTGCGGCCTGGATTATATCATCAAACTATAACAAGAATAATCATGGAAAAGAAAGATCCCATTGAAGAGGCCCGCAGATACGTGGCCAACGCGGAAGAGGTCATCCAAAAGGCAGGCTACGACCCCGAACTGAAAAGCTATACAGATAGCAAATACATCAAAGCGGCAGGGGACTACCTTTGGAAAGGTTGTCTGATTGCCCTCGATGCCGTACTGCAAATACGCAAGGGAAAAGGCCGTCCATCCATAGAGAAATACAAAGCTGCAGCCGCGAAACGCGACGGAATGCTGCTGAAGTTTGTCAACATCGGCTATGAAACCATGCATCTCGTCATGGGGTACGACGGCAACAAGCAGAAAAAAGTCTGCGATGCCGGTTTCGAGGCTGCCAATGACATCATAGACCGCTGCGCCAAGATGCTCCCGGCGGCGGTGTGTGCGTGAGTGATTCAGAATGAAGAGCGATGGGCGTGGCCGAGGTTGCGCCCTTATGGTTTCAAGTTTCGGGTTTCAAGTTTCAAGGAGTTCGCGGCATCTCTGCTGCGGAAGGCAAGTACGTCGTTCAATATGCAGGGTGTCGGGGGTTGGCCTGCTCTATCGAAAGCACAAACCGATACAGCCTCTTCGCATCCTCCCCGGCGTAATCCACCCCGATGCGCGGGGTGACCAGAATGGCGTTATCGGGTACAACCAGACCGCGGTCTTCAATCCACAGTTTCTCGCCGCAGAGTGACAGCCCGTTGTCGGCAACTGTGAGACCCAACAGTTTCGACACTTTTCCCGGTCCGATGCCGATGTCGGGGGTGACTTTGCGTTTGCCCGTGCGTCGCAGCATGAGCTCTGTGCCGTGGGTGGGCACGATGCCCCGGATGAGCACTGCGTCGGGAATGTCGGCGGCGTTGGTCACAAAGTTGAGCAGGTGGTGCATTCCGTAGCAGAGATAGACGTAGGTGACCCCGCCCTCCCGGTACATCATCTCGTTGCGTTTCGTGCGCCGGCCCCCGAAGGCGTGCGAGGCGCGGTCGGCGGTGCCCTTGTAGGCCTCCGTCTCGCAAATCACGCCGCCCGCCAGCTGCCCGTCAACCATCGTGAAGAGCGACTTCCCGATTAGGTCTCGCGCAACCGCCACCACATCATCCGTGAGAAAATAGTCCTTTGTCAGTTTCATTGCCGTTTGGATTTGGTTTCTATAGGAGCTTATGCATTCCTGCCGAATGTCGTATATTTATTCCGCGGCAGGAATACCGCGGCTCCTATTCGGCGGCAAACATACATAAAATTCGGACACATGTTGTGGAGGCACATATTGTAGAGGCGCATGGCCGTGCGTCTCTACAGAACGGTGAATGTCGGTCTATTCCTTCATCAATGCAAGAACGTCCGCCTCCGTCAGCCCGGAGATTTTTGCTACCATTGCCGAATCAAGGTCTTCGGCGAGCATATTGCGGGCAAGTTGTAAAGTCCTTTCTTCGCGACCTTCTTCGCGACCTTGCTCGCGACCTTGTTGGATGCCCTGTTCTATTCCCATCTGAATCCCTATCAGAATTCCCTCCTCTTTCGCTTCTTTTCGCTCGCATTCCACCATCTCATGCACGCTGGGATAATCCATCAGGCTCTTGACATAATCCTGTTTTTCCATATTCGTGAAATTTGAGATTTGACATTCCTCATAGAAACGCATCTGCATGGGTGTCAGGTTGTTAATCTCTTCCTCTTGCAAGTACACCACGTTGGTGAACATGTAGAGGATGAGGTTGCGCTCGTCACTCATGTCAAGCGTTTCCAATTGCGCGGCAAATTTACTCAATTCAACGAAATAATAAACAATATTTTTTGTAAAAATATCATTGTCGTCATCTTTGTGGTAAATCTTTGAGAAGAAACGCTTTTTCCCTTTGAACTCCGGCATGTTGTAACTCATTATGTTAAAGGAGTAAATCTTTGGAACACGCTCGTAGTATTTGTCGTCCTTGTCCATGTTCCGCACAGTGGCGAGGCTGGTGTAGACCCGCAGCCGGTCGGCATAGTTCGATTGCTTTCCGTTCTGCATCTCCACGATAAAATGCCTGCCGTCCTGGTTTTTGCAGTAGAGGTCGTAGCGGACGTACTTGTCCTCCTTCCGGACACCGAGCATTTCCGTGGACTTGTAGGTGACGTCTGTGATTATTCCTGTGTCATCGGAAATGAACACGTTCAGAAGGTGCATCAGTATGTCCTTGTTGCGCTCGGAGGCCAGCAGCCGCTTGAACCCGTAGTCGGACAGCGGGTCCATGATCTCCAGTTTGTGTTTCTTAATGTAAGCCTCGGTCTCTTTCAGGCTCGGAAGTTTCCTTTTCTTTTCCTTTTTTGTTTCAGACGGTTTGGACTGTTTTGTCTTCTGTGTCTTTTGTCTTCTTGCTTTTTTCGACATTGTTTTTGGTTTTATGAATAATATTTGTTAATTTGGGTTAGACAGGTCCCCTGTAGAAACGCGCCATGGCCGTAGAGACGCACGGCCGTGCGTCTCTACATTGTGCCGTGCGTCTTTACGAGAACACCAGATACGGCCGCAGTTTCTCGATAAGCTCAGGATACGCGTGCGTGATCTGGCGCAGCTCTTCAAGGTCGCGGATCGGGCCGTTTTTCTCGCGATGGCGCAGGATCAGTTTCGTGAGGTAGGCGTCGATATAGGGATGCGACACCAGCTCCTGATAGGTTGCCGTGTTGATGTTCAACTTCTTGATTTTCTGTTTGTTGATATACAGATATGTTTTCAGCTTCACCGTGTCGATATTCTGCATCACATAGACCTCCTGCAGCTGCGAGAAGCTGTGGAAGCCGCCGAGTTTGTCGCGGTACTCCACGAGTTTCGCGGCCCGCTTGCTCCCGAACTGCGGCACGGTGACTAACGCGTCGGTGTCACAGCTGTTGAGGTCGAGCTTGACAATGTCGTACATCGGTTGTCGCGGTTGCGGCTTGGACGGCGGGAGCGTGTCGGAGCGGGTGTGCGGCCGGTCGTGGTAGGTGCGTTGTCGCGCCGCAGCCAACGAGTCGTCAAGCCTTTTCTGTTCGGCGGCGAACCGTTCGAATTCAGCCTCATACTGGTGGACATCGCAGGGCGGCTTCGGATGGATGTCGCACAGGAAATAGTAAACATTGCCTGCTGTCATGACGGTGAGCAGGAAGAGAGCCGCCGCCCATTCGCCTCGGGTGAAGTGGAGTCTCGTTTTCATAGTGCAAAGATACTATCCCGAACAGGGGGTTGTCAAGTAGGTGCGCGGACTTTTTATAAACAGCCGGTTGTGAATAGATGGCAAGTGTTTCCCAAGGGGGTGGCATACCATTCCCATGTTGATGTGCCCTCTGATATTCGATTGATATTCGATTCTTATTCGATTGATATTCGATTGTTGTTCGATTTTTTTCGAATATCAATCGAGTACCAATCGAATATCAATAGAAGAACTGTCGGAGAAAAACTATGGCAACCCTTTGGGAAACCCTTGCCCGACACCTGCCAAATACTTGCCAGATACGCGCCATCTGCTTGCTGAATGTGCTCCCGAAACTTAAAAATGTTATTTTTGCAGCGATTCAGGAGTTGCGGCATTCTTGCCGCTAAAGGTCGCCAGGAATGGCGACACTCCTAAAAAATAACAGTTGTCATATAGAAGGTTCATTATATCAGAAAAATATGGTCATAAAAGAGATTCTCGAGAAGGCTCGTTTAGAGAAAGAGGATATTGTGCGGTTGCTCGCCACTCAAGGCAAGGATATGGAGCTGCTGCTGAAAAAGGCGCTGGAAGTAAAGCTGTCGCGGTTGGACAACAAGGTGCACCTTCGCGGGCTCATCGAGCTGAGCAACGTCTGCCGCAAGTCGTGCCTCTACTGCGGGGTGCGCCGCGACAACGACAAGGTGGAGCGCTACATGCTGACAGAGGATGAGGTGGTGGCGTGCGCCCGCCTCGCCAACCAGCTGAACTACGGTTCCGTGGCCATCCAGAGCGGCGAGCGCAACGACCCGGAGTTCGCGGCGATGATCACCCGCCTCATCCGTCGGATCAAGGAGATCGACAACGGCTCGCTCGGCATCACCCTCTCGCTCGGGGAGCAGAGCGAGGAGACCTACCGCCGCTGGTTCGAGGCCGGGGCGCACCGCTACCTGCTGCGCATCGAGTCGTCGGACGAGGAACTCTACTACCGCATCCACCCCCGCGACGAGCGGCACGACTTCCGCCGCCGCCTCGACTGCATCGACACCCTGCTCGCCCTCGGCTACCAGACCGGCACCGGCGTGATGGTGGGACTGCCGTTCCAGACGTTGGACATCCTGGCCGGCGACCTGCTCTTCTTCCGCGAGAAGGACGTGGCGATGGTGGGCATGGGGCCCTATATCCCGCACCCCGACACGCCGCTGTACCAGTACGCCGATCAGATTCCCGCTGTTAAGGAACGGATGAACCTGACCCTCAAGATGATTGCCATCCTGCGGCTGATGATGCCGGAGATCAACATGGTGGCGGCCACGGCCAACCAGACCATCGACCCGCTCGGGCGCGAGAAGGCCATCCAGGCCGGAGCCAACGTCATCATGCCCAACCTCACCCCCAACGAATACCGCGAGGACTACCTGATATACCCCGACAAAGCCTGCGTCAGCGACAAGCCCGAGGAGTGCTTCTCCTGCCTCGACATCCGGATGCGGGCCATCGGGCACAAGATATTGTACAATGAATGGGGGGATTCCGTGGCGTTCACGAAAAGACACGATAGTTAATGGATATGGAATATGATATGAATGCACCGTGTCGGATATTCAAGTTGTGGCGTAAGCTCATCGTTCTTCTGTTAGTAGGACTTGTGGGAACGGCGGGTGCACAAACCGCTGCCGGAGAGGATTTTGCCAAAATGGTTGAAGAGAGTGCGAAGCACTGTCCGTATGAACTTGACGGAATCGTGGTCAACAATATCACCTACGATTCCGGCTGCCTGCATTTTGACTTCACGATGGAGGATCTCTACATGTTCGGACGCAGTGTCCCGGAAATGAAAAACTATTTCGCGGACCTCCTCCGCTACCGTTATGAGCCCAAGCAAGAGCACGACCTCTACGTTAAACTGGCGGAGACCAACGGCGGGTTAAGCTACGATTTCACCCTCGACAGCTCACGCCGAACCTTCTCCCTCCAATATACTCCCGAGGAGTATCGGCAGGTCTGGGCGGACCGTGTGAAGCCGGAATACCAGGACTCCCTGAAGTGGCTGGCCCGGCACGCCGCCTTCATTGAACTTTACCTCGAGAACCACTATTCCCTGATGCCGAGGTCCGACAATCAGGAACCCCTCAACATCGACTCCGTCAACTTGGCGGACGAGACGGTCATCTTTTACGTCTCGTGCACCGACGCGGACTTCCCGTATGTATCGGAGCATCGGGATGTCCAGAAAAGCTACTGGGACGGCCGGCTGTTGTTCGACGACAGCGACAATCCGCTGCTCCCTGTTTGTCACCATGCTGGCTATGAGATTCGGGTTGTGTATGAAAACCTCTCGCGCACAGACAGTTTCCACATTCACTATCCGGATTCGGTGCTGGTGGAGATGATCGACCGGGTCGAAAAGTTCACCCTTGCGACAACCGAACAGCTTGAGGCGTATATCCAGAACTCCGCAAAGAATTCAAAAGGATGGTTGGCGGTTTTGGACGAGGGCCCCGACTCTTACAAATTGCAAGAGGTTGAATATCACGACAGGACCCTTTATCTTAACCATGTCGTTGGCGAGGGCAGGATGATTCTCAACATGTCCCCGGATGACACGCTGTCGTTAAAGCAATACCTGTCTGCAACCATCAGAAACGCTTTAGAATCGGAATATGAGGTTCCCGAAATTATTTCTGACACCGTTTTGGTCACTGCGGAGGGCATTTTGCAGCATTTACGCGGCATTAAACTGCTTTTTATAGAGGAGAACACCCGGAAAGCGCTAACCTTGGACATTTCGGCGGAGGATGTTGCCAATGCCAAGCTTCCGGCTGTGGTCGCCGACCAGGAGACAGAAGATAAAATCCTGGAACAGGTTATGGCCGAGCGGTTTATCAGAAAGTTGGAAAAAAGCAATCGCGAAGAGTGCCCTATCGTTACCGGTGATGTGATAATCGACAGTCTCGCGTATGATTATGCGAATCTGCACTTCTATAGCCGTATCGAGTCCGTTGATGCACCGTTCAGCGACACCGTTGCGGTCAAGAATGCCATCCTGAAACAGCTCCAATTCACAGTCAAAGAGGGGGGCTTCCTGTATGATAATGTGATGCGGCTAAAGAGCGGAATAACCATTCACTACTTTATGCCGAAGGCGGATACCACCATCCACATTCATGTCTCCAACGCAGAGTTACAGGAAATGGTGGCCAGCGACAGCCTTTCCGACCGCGACCGTGCGCGCATCGCCTTGAACGACCTCATGACGACGGTAAATGCGAATGCGCCCTATTCGGCGGGTCTCTTTATGCGTTTTGAATCCCTTTACATCGAAGGGGAATATCTGACATACCACTACACCATTCTAAGCCCTTTTGACAATTTCAAGAAGGAATCGGCCTCCTTTGATTGGACTATTCGTTCAAGTCTTTCGACATCGTCCGATAATCTCGATCTGCAGTATCTCCTGATTCTGTGTGTCAGGTCAGGCTACGGATTGTGTTACCGCTATACTCCTCCTGCGAAAAACCAAAAGAAAAACAAGAAGTTCAGGAAAGGTGAAGTCGTTGACGTCCGTCTGTCCATTGAAGACCTGCAGTCGTACGTTCAGGAATAGCACCCCGTAACCCAAAAAATTGTATTTTTGCCGCCTAATTTCTGCTGAATGGAAAAAATCTATTTCACTGACCTCGTACAGACCGAGAAGGAGCTGGCGGACGCGAAGCTGCGCGAGTGGCAGCGCAAATATCCCGCATCGCCGCTGCTCAGCATGTTCTGCCTGAAGGATCTCGCCGCCAAGGTGACGGGCCGCCAGCGCGTGCGGATGCTGCTCACCCTGCCTGACAAATTGCGCTTTGACGCGCTGCCTTTGGAGACCGCTCCCGTGGTGGAGGTTCGCGAAAAACCGCAACTCAATATCGTGGAAACCAAGGAGAAACATACCGGCGACCTCAACCCCATCTTCGTGAAACATCCCGCCCCTGACCATGAGAATCGGCAGGCACTTATTGATCAGCTGATTGAAAAATTTTCCAAGGATGCTCCGAAAATCATCTACTCCCCTGACACGCACGATGCCGAAGCCGATTATGGTCAGGAGAGTTCTGTAGAGGATCAGAGTATTGTAAGTGTCTCATTGGCTGAAATTTATGCCAAGCAAGGATACTATGACCGGGCCATCCAGATGTTTGAAATATTGAAGTTGCATTTTCCCGAAAAAAATGCTATCTTTGCGGCCCGAATTGAAGAACTGCAAAAAATGATGTCGGAGGAGTGATTTTGGCACTGTTTTTGCAGTAAAAACGGCTTGATAGAGATAATGACAAGTTATAAATTCATAAACTAAAAACGTAAAGAGATGTTTACATTGTGTGTAGTATTAATCATTTTGGCAAGTGTCGTACTGGCTTTCGTGGTGCTGATCCAAAACTCCAAGGGCGGCGGTCTCGCCTCTAACTTCGCCTCCTCCAACCAGGTGATGGGCGTGCGCAAAACCGCTGACGTATTAGAGAAAACCACCTGGGGTCTTGCCGCCGGTATCATGATTCTCTGCTTCGTCTGCGCGTTCTTGTCCAAGAGCGAGTACAACAGCATCCACGGCTCTACCAACACCCAAGTCGAGCAGACCACCGATGCAGCCGAGGAATAATCGATTATAGGAATATAAGGTTGAACATGCAACGCCATGCGGTGTTGCGTGTTCTTTTTGTTTGTAATATAAAATATTGTATCAATGAATATTAAGCACGAAAACGTTCCCGGCCAGCTCCAGGAACTCGCCATTGAAATCCAGAAGGAAGACTACGCCGAGAATGTGGAAAAGGCGTTGAAGAAAAAACGCCGCGAGGTGGCCGTCCCCGGCTTCCGCGTCGGCAACGCCCCCATGGGCATGGTCAAGAAAATGTACGGACAGAATATCCTTCTGCTGGAGATCGACAAACTCGTCAACGAGCAGATTGAGAAGTTCTTCAAGGACAACGACATCAAGTTCGTCTTCGAACCCCTGCCCGTGGAAGAGAAATCGAAAATTGATTTCGAGAACCCCGACAACTTCACGTTCGTTTATGAGTATGTCCTCCGTCCTGACGTGACCATCGACTTCAGCGCGATGCCCGCCGTCACCGACTTCACCGTCATCCCCGGCGAGGACGAAATCAACGCCCAGATTGACCAGCTTCGCGAGCGTCACGGCAAGTACGAGATGCCCGAGACGATTGAGAAGAACGACAGCGTTTCAGCCAGTTATGGCGGCGAAAAGGAGGCTTTCTTCTTCATTCGCGACCTGAAAGAGGAAGCCCAGAAGGAGTTCATCGGCAAGAAAGTGGGCGACACGCTTACCGTTGCCATGCGCAAGGCTTTCACCTCCGATCCGTTCTTTGCCCGCGCTTTCGACCTCAAGGTGGACGAGCTTAACGACGACGATCCCTACACCTACGATCTCACTATCAAGCGTATTGGCCGCATCAATCCCGCCGAGCTCAACGAGGATTTCTTCAAGGCCGCTTATCCCGACGGTAGCGTGACCGACGAGGCCTCTATGCGCGAGACCGAGAAGCAGAGAATTGCCGCTCAGTACAAGCCCGATACTGACCGCATGTTCATGGATCGCGCCATCAGCACGCTGCTTGACGGTGTGAACGTGGAGCTGCCCGAAGATTTCATGCGTCGCTATATCCTCGCCGTGCAGAAGGATATGACCGAAGAGGCTTTGGAGAAAGAGTTCGAACGCTACAAAAATTCCTTCAAGTGGCAGATTATTGAGAACGAACTCGTGAAGGGTGAGGACATTGAAGTCACCCGCGCCGATGTCGAGGCCTACTTCCGCGACTATTTCGTCAAGACCTACTTTGGCAATTTCGATGCTGAAAGCGTCAAGGACCAGCTCGACAAGATTGTGGCCGATGCCATGAAGAACCAGGAGTATGTGAAGAACGCCTACGACCTGCTTTACGACCAGAAATTAGTGGCTTTGATGCGCAAGAAGATGAACGTTGAGCATAAGGAAGGCGACTTCAAGGCTTTCATCGATGAGATTTCCGCCCAGCGCAAGGAGGATAAACCGGCCGAGGAAGCTCCCGCTGCCGGGGAGAACGCTGCCGAGGAGAAACCGAAGAAGACCACCAAGCGCAAAACCACAGCCAAGAAGGCGGAGACCGCTGAGGAACCCGCTGCCGAGGCCGCTCCCGCCGAGGAAAAACCGAAGAAGACGAGAGCCAAATCCACTAAAGCTAAAACCGAAAAAGAGTAACACTATGAGAAGCGAATTTCAGAACTATGCGCTTAAGCAGCATGGTATCAGCAGTTTGAAGATGGACCGCTACGTGTCCAGAACCAACGACTACATCACCCCGTACATCATCGAGGAGCGTCCGATGAACATCACTCAGTTGGATGTGTTCTCCCGCCTGATGAAGGACCGCATCATCTTCATGGGCGTGCCGATTGACGACGACGTGGCCAATATCATCCAAGCGCAGCTCCTGTTCCTTGAATCGCAGGATTCCGAGCGCGACATCCAGATCTACATCAACAGCCCTGGCGGCGTGGTCTATGCCGGACTGGGCATCTACGACACGATGCAGTATCTGAAACCCGATGTCTCGACGATTTGCACCGGTATGGCCGCCTCGATGGCCGCCGTGCTGATGTGTGCCGGCGCCAAGGGCAAGCGTTTCGCCCTCCCGCACTCCCGCGTCATGATTCACCAGCCGATGGGCGGTGCGCAGGGTCAGGCCTCTGACATCGAAATCGAAGCTCGCGAGATCCAGAAAATCAAGAAAGAGCTGTACGAGATTATTGCCTACCACACCGGCAAGGACTATGAGCAGGTGTGGAAAGACAGCGACCGCGACTACTGGATGACGGCCGCCGAGGCGAAAGACTACGGCATGATTGACCAGGTTCTCGGACGTGAGGAACGCAAATAATTAAGACGTCTCCTATTTGAAAGTTTAGGAAACCGGCGTCCGGGAATGTCCGGATGCCGGTTTTTATTATAACACGAACTTATGGCAAAAAAAAGTAAATTTGACAGGACTTGCAGCTTCTGCGGTCGGGAAGTTCCCTATAACCAGTTCATTATCGGCGGTTTGGATGCAATGATTTGCAGCGACTGCCTGAATACAGCGATGGAAATCTACCGCGACCATCAGACTCAAGCCGATCGGGAAGCACTCTCTGAAATTAAGATTAAGCTTCTGAAACCTAAAGAGATAAAAGCGAAACTGGACGATTATGTGATTGGGCAGGAGGAGGCAAAAAAGGTGCTTTCAGTTGCGGTCTATAACCACTATAAACGCTTGATGCAGGGTGTCGACAAGGATGACCCCGATGTGGACATAGAGAAGTCGAACGTGTTGCTGATTGGCGAGACGGGTACGGGCAAGACGCTGTTGGCCAAAACGATAGCAAACTTGTTGGATGTGCCGTTCTGCATTGCCGACGCTACTGTCTTCACGCAGGCAGGTTACGTGGGTGAGGACGTGGAGAGCATTCTCACCCGTCTGTTGCAGGCCGCCGACTACGACGTGGCGAAGGCCGAACGCGGTATCGTTTTCATTGACGAGATTGACAAGATTGCCCGCAAAGGTTCTGAAAATCCGTCCATTACAAGGGACGTGTCGGGAGAGGGCGTGCAGCAGTCGCTGCTGAAACTGTTGGAGGGTTCGTCGGTGAATGTGCCGCCGCAAGGGGGACGAAAACACCCCGAGCAGGAGTTTATCCAGGTGAATACGCGCAATATCCTCTTTATCGGCAGCGGTGCGTTCAACAATCTGTCGAACATTATCTGCGACCGCATGAACACGCATGCTATCGGCTACAACACCAAGAATATCAACTTCAACCCGCAGGAGGCCTTGAAGTATGTCAGTGCGCAGGATGTCAAGGACTTCGGACTCATTCCCGAGCTTTGCGGCCGTTTCCCGGTCATCACCTCGCTGAATGCTTTGGACCGCGATGCCTTGAAACGAATCCTCACCGAGCCGAAGAATGCCTTGGTGAAGCAATACATCGCGCTGTTTAAGATGGACGGTATCACGCTGAGTTTCACCGAAGAGAGTCTGGACTACATCGTCGACAAGGCGGTGGAACTGCAGTTGGGAGCCCGAGGCTTGCGTGCTATTGTTGAGAAGATTATGACCGATGCCATGTTTGAGTTCCCGAGCCTCAACAAGAAGAAAATCACCGTGGACAAAGCCTACGCACAGGAGAAATTCGAGAGTTCGATTTTCTCGTTCAAGGACAAATAATCCTTCCGATTACCGCATCATTTTTTATTGGAATACCAAATCATGAAAACTTTTAGGGAAAATCTACAGCGGAATTTCGGGTTCCCGCCGACGGAGAGCCAATCCGAGGCTATGGATAGGCTCGCGGAGTTTATCTACGGTAAAGGTGAGAATTTCCTGTTTCTGCTTTCCGGTTATGCTGGCACCGGTAAGACCAGCTTAGTGAGCACGTTGGTGAAGACGCTGGCGGCCATCGGGGTGCATATCGTGATGCTTGCGCCCACAGGCCGTGCCGCCAAGGTGCTTTCGCAGTATTCCGGGCGCAAGGCCTACACCATCCACAAATGGATTTACCGCGTGTCAAGCAAGGACGGGGTCCGGCGTTTCGTGCGTCGCGAGAACAAGGATGCCCACACGCTCTTTATCGTCGATGAGGCTTCCATGATTTCGGCGCAAGGAAGCGTCAACGACCTCGTAGGTAACAGTTTGCTGGACGACTTGATGGAGTTTGTCTTCCTTGGCGACAGTAATCGGATGCTTTTCGTGGGCGACGATGCGCAGCTTCCGCCAGTGCACGCCGACGAGAGTCCTGCATTGGATGCTGATTACCTCAAAAGCGCCTACAATGTCAACGTTTTCGGGGCGCGGCTTACTGATGTGGTGCGACAGTCGTTGGATTCCGGCATCCTATACAACGCCACTTTGGTGCGCGACAAGCTCAATGCCGGCGACTACAATCCGCCGTTGTTCAGCGGGAAGGCTTTCGAGGATTTCCGGCGCATCACTGGTGGCGAGATGGAGGAGCTGCTCAACACCCTCTACAACGACCACGACCATGATGAAATCGTCATCGTGACGCGCTCCAACAAACGGGCATTCCAGTATAACAATGCCGTGCGCAGTCGTGTGCTATTCCGAGAAAACGTCATTGCCACAGGCGATTACATTATGGCGGTGAAGAACAACTACTACTGGTTAGATGAGGTCACCTCCGATGCGGGCTTCTTGGCCAACGGCGACATTATGGAGATTATGTCCATCCACAAGCAGCAGGAGATGTACGGCTTCCATTTCGCCGACATCACAGCGCGCCTCTGCGACTATCCCGAGCATCCTTACGTTGATATGAAAATCATCCTCGAAAGCTTGGACTGTGACGGTCCGTCGCTTTCGCATGAGGCGAATCAGAAACTGTATCAGGCTGTGGCGGAGGATTACATGGAGATATTGAATCCAAGGGCAAGGTTCCTCAAAATCAAAGAAGATCCGTATTTGAATGCCGTGCAGGTGAAGTTCGCCTATGCCCTGACCTGCCATAAGACGCAGGGCGGCCAGTGGAAGCACGTGCTCATCGACCAGGGTTTTCTGCCCGACAACAGCACCGACAAGGAGTACCTTCGCTGGATGTACACGGCGGTCACGCGCAGCACCCAGAATGTTTATCTTCTCAACTTTAATGACGAAATGTTCGGCAAGAATACCGGGTTATAAATGATGAATTATGAATGCTGAATGCTGAATAAGTTGAAATACAGTTTGTTGTGGTATTTGAAAAATATTTTTTCAAATAGGGTAGGGGAATGGAAAAAAAGTGTATTTTTGCAGCCGCAAATGAGGGACGTTAGCCCAGTCGGTTCAGAGCGCTGCCTTCACACGGCAGAGGTCACTGGTTCGAGTCCAGTACGTCCCACAAAAAACAGCTTCATCGGAAGCTGTTTTTTTTATTGTCCATTACCCATTGCCTACAAGAATCACTCCACCCTGATGTTCAGTGTCCGCTCATAGTATCCGGAAGGCGTGAATTTCACCCGCAGTTTGCAAACATCACCGGAACGGTAGATTCCATCGCTGAAGAGCGTATGGAACAAGGCAGCCTCCATGTATCCGTTCATTTCATCTACAATGAGGAGATCGCTAAAGGATTGGGTGAGCAATTGGAACGTCTCGGGTGTGCCACTCTGTGACAGTTCCTGTGGATATCCGGTGGGAGATTGCCAATAATAAAGAATCCCGTCGATGAACTGTGGTGCGTATGATTCAATCCGTATCTCCTGATAGGAATTGAGGGCAACGGTGATGGTGTCCGTCTTGATTTCGTTGCCGTCTATGAAGAACCGGATATTGGAGGAATACTGTGGCTCGCGCGAACACGACACGCACAGTACGCACAATCCTAATAATCCGATGGCGAAAATTCTCCTGATCTTATTCATATTGTTTGATTTTATAAATTTCTGACACAAGGTGTTCATCTTATTGAAGTTAAAATTCGTAACCGACACCAACCGTGCCGATGCCCTTGAATCCCGCACCCAATTCCATACTCGCGAACCAATGTTTCCAACCCAGTTTCGCCCCGATTAACGTGACATGCGCTGATGCGAAAAGCGTAGGGGCACTGTTGCCCTCATTTCCAGACGGGAAATAGGGATGGATAGGGCCCTCTTCTTCGACATTGAGGATGGTGAATTTCCCATAGAACTTCGTGATTCCGATGGAAATCCCCGAATAGAGGGTCAGATGTTCTCGGTTGAGGTACGAGAACCTCAGTTCCGGCATCAACGTAAAAACATTGTAGCGTCGTAAGCAGATCGGCCCCGTATTCGTCTCCCGTGGCTCGACACCTTGGTTGTGGGCGTCGTTCAACAAAGGGCTTCGAGATTCAATATCGTCGAGGTGCGCATAGCCCACCGTCACGCCGAGCCAGAACCATTTGTTGACGCGGAAGTGGGTTGACAGGGAGTATAACGGCGAAATGTGGTAAGAAAATCCCAGCAGGTTCTTGTCCCGATACACCGCCGGGCTCATTCCTCGCGGATAGACATAGACGAAATAGCGGTCGAAGAGTGCGAGCAGATACGGGTCGCAGACTTCCAGCTTAATCTCGTGGCGGTAAAGGTTGTCATACAGCCACTGCGGTCGGGATCGCTCCTTTTTGGGATGTTCCTTCGATTTGCTCGGCTGATCCAGTTCCTCTTCCTCAACAACGTCCTCCTCTTCTTGATATTCTGGATAATAGGCGGGAGTCGCGACTTTCGGGGTGTCGTTAGAAGACGCTGGTTTATGCAAGAAGAGCGTGTCGTGCACCCAGGTCGTGTCGCGGGAAATCAGCGTGTCGTGCTCGATTACGGTTTCGTAGATGTAGAGCGTGTCTGGATGCTGCGCAAAAAGGCTCGTTGCCGTCATCAAAACGAACAAGAAAAGGAGTTTACGGCACATATACGGTGTCTTTTAGCGTGACTGTTTCATTGATGACCACCGTGTCGCGTTGGACCACGGTTTTCTTGACGACGACGGGAGTTGAGACGGGAGACGTGGAATGTGAGACGTGAGACTTGGGACTTGAGACGTCGGATTTCGGTTTGGCGGAAACGGCGTGCGGGTTCGTTTGTGGAGACGTGCCATGGCGCGTCTCTACAGCGCCCACGGTCGTCTCTCCCGTGAAGGTAACCGTATCCTCCGCAACCATCGCTGTGCCGGGTGTGTTGGTTGTGTCGGTTGCAATAGCCGCAGCGGTTTCGGCCGGAACCGTGTTGCGGCTGTCCAAGAGGTGCATGACCAGCAGGGTCCCTCCGATGCCGACCGCGAGAGAAACGGCGCACAGCAGGATTTCCTTGGCGTGCATCCGTAGCCACACGCCCGTCCCCGATTTGGACTCCTTCGCTGCCGCCGCAATCTGCTCGTCCGACAGCGGGACTTTCGGTGCGCGTGTCACCTCGGACAATCCCTGCTCAAAAATACGGTCCAGTTCCGAATTCATAATTCAGCATTCAAAATCATCGTTATCTTTCCGCCTCCTCGTAGTGCTCGTTCGTGATGGTGAACGTGAGCTTGCCGTAATAGGGCAGATCGTGAAAGACGCACCCCGTGTTCCGCTTCTCTTCGTAGGTGTAGTTCAAGGATTGGAAATTGTAGGGGCTGATACCCTCTGTTTCCCAAGCATAATACGTCTTCTCGCGCACGAGAATTTCTTCTGCGAAACCTCCGAAGCCGAGCTTCACGGAATCGCCGTAAAAAGCCTTGAAATAGTTCACGCCCCCTTCAAAACTGGCACTGCCGATGCCGCCTAACTGCTCGATGACAACTTCCTCGTTGGGAGCAAGCGTGTAGGTTCCATCTCCGATGGTCGCGGTGGAGGCGTCGTTTTCCGGATGCAGGGGAATGATGGTAACATAATGCGAAGATGCGTTACGGATGACCACGTCCTCGGTGTAGCCGGGGTCGCAAGCGGCTGCGAATACGGCAAGGATGAGTATGGCAGCGACTGCCCCCACACTGCGGCCTGCGGCCTTATGTGGGGTTAATTGCACTTCGTGCGTGTTGCCTCTTCGAGGCTGCTCAAGGAAAAAAATCTTTTTCATGTTATTGCTTTTTTACAAATGTGTAGGTGAATCCGTCATAGCAGTTGTCGCTCATAGAAAGTACTTGCGCATCGTATCGGTCATCGTAGCTGATGACGGCGAGACTTTTCGAGAGAGGGGCTACTTTGCCGTTGGTGGCTTCCGCAATCTTTTTGCACTGCGCCTCCGGAATATTCAGGTTGAACCAGGAGTAGAAAGGTTCGTCGGTGTCACCTTTGTTAGTATAGAGGCTATGGTCCATTTTGTAATCAATTCGATATGTGCCAGATGTAATCTTTTTCCCGTCTTTGTAGAAGGTGAAGTGACCGCCCTTGAATACGAGTTCGGTTTCGAAGCCTTCGCTCTCAGGAGTGTAAAAGACGCCCGCGATACCGCCTGATGTGCAGTACCACTGCCATGTGCCGGCGAGTTCTTTCTTTTCGGGTTTGCTGCAGGCCGTAGCTAATACTGCCAATGCAGTAATAATTGCAATTCTGATAATCTTTTCCATATCCATGTTAATTAATAATTCAGCATTCAACATTCAGCATTCAACATTTGATCCTTCCTCCTCGCCACCACTTTCAGCCGCTGCTGCAGCTCCGCTCTCGCGCGGGTGAGCAGCACCTTGGAGTTGGCGACGGAGATGCCGAGCGTTTCGGCGATTTTCGAGTGGGAGTAGTGCTCCACTGCGTAGAGGTTGAAAACGGTGCGCTGCTTGGCGGGCAGTTTGCTGACGGCCTCCAACAGCTCCTCCTGCGTGAACGCCGTCCGCGAAAGCTCTGGGTCGTCTGCCATCTCCTCAGCTTCATGACCGTGGAGGTTCTCGTCCCACTCCACCATCTCCGGACTGTTTCGGAGGTGCATAAGCGCTTGGTTTATGGCGATCTTCATCAGCCAGCCTTCGAAGCTTCCGAATGCATGGAAGGTGGAGGATTTCTCCATGGCGGTGAGGAACGCGTCCTGCGCCAGGTCCTCGGCAAGCGTCCAGTCGGCCACATAGCGGTAGCAAACGCCCACCATCTTCCCGATGTGCCGCCGATATTGTTCCGCCCAGAAAGCTGCTTTCTTCATCCGAATCTTACCTCTGAAATGAAGATGCAAAAATACAAAAAGGTTACATTTTTTTTCTGTGGTTGTCAGAAATGATAGGCCAACCGCATGCCGCCGGTCAAGGAAGAGAAACTGAAAGAGGGACTCCAGCCGAGTGTAGGACTGTATTGAGCGCCCAACAAGACCAGATCCACAGCCATGTCCACGTTTTCGCTGACGCGGAAGCGGAGGCTCGGGCGCAATCCCACTTGGCATAGTTTGAGCTCGTCTGTGAATTCGAATCCGCCCAATGCGTAGAGATCCACAAAGATGCTCTCGTTGTGCCACACGCAGACGCGGACGAAGGGCTCTGCAATACCGGTCACGGCAAAATAGTCATCCCGGCCCGCGCAAATGACGGCTCCTATTCCGGAACCTAAAGCAACCCGGTCGTTAAAGGCATAGCCGACCCAGGCCTCGCCGGAAGCAATGAAATAGCCACGGTATCCGAGGCCGGCCGATCCTCCGAAAAACCATCCGTTTTGTGCCTTTGACATGAAAGCTGCACACAATAGCAGCGCAAAAAGTAAACTTTTCTTCATTACAATAGATTTTTCGGTGATTAATCGATCGCAAGGCCTCCTTGCGCCGTCTCCTTATACAAACTGGGCAGGTCTTTGCCGGTCAGTTTCATGGTTTTCACCACCTTGTCGAAACTGATGCGGTGTTTGCCGTCGGACATCATCGCGTACAAGTTCGCGTCGAGGGCGCGGAGGGCGGCGAAGGCGTTGCGCTCGATGCAGGGGATCTGCACGAGTCCGCAGATGGGGTCGCAGGTGAGTCCGAGGTGGTGCTCCAGCCCCATCTCGGCAGCGTACTCGATCTGTTGCGGAGATCCTCCAAAGAGCTGGTTGGCGGCTGCAGCGGCCATCGCGCATGCGGAGCCAATCTCGCCCTGACAGCCTACCTCCGCTCCTGATACAGAGGCGTTTGTGCGGATGATGTTGCCGAAGAGTCCGGCGGTGGCCAGACCGCGGAGGATGTATTTGTCGTTGTAGTCGTGGTTCTGCTTGAGGTGGTAGAGCACAGCCGGCAGCACACCTGACGAACCGCAGGTGGGCGCGGTGACGATTTTTCCACCCGCCGCGTTCTCCTCAGATGTCGCTAATGCGTAGGCCGACACGAGGCAGCGGCCTTGCAGTGAAGCCTTGTAGCTCAGTGCTTTCACGTAGTATTGGGTAGCCTTCCGCCGCACGTAGAGTCCGCCCGGCAGCACGCCGTTGTTCTGCAGTCCGTCCTTGATGGTCTGCTGCATCACCTCCCAACGTTCCGCCAAGAAGTCCCAGATGTCGGACTCCTCGTGCTGCTCCACATATTCCCAGAAGTTGAGGCCGTATTTTTCCACATGCTTTACGATGTCCGTCATGCTGTTCTCCTCATAGCGTTCTTCGTGGTCCATCACGGAGTTCTCGTCGGCCAGTTCGCCGCCACCGATGCTGTAGATTTTCCACTGGTCGGTCACCTCCTCGCCCTTGAGCGATTCGAAGAGCATGGCGTTGGTGTGGAATTTGTGCTGAATTTCGGGCTTCCAGACGATTTCGGTGGGTTTCGGCGACAAAGCGTCGATGATGGTTTTGTCGGTGAAGTGGCCCTTGCCGGTGGCGGCGAGGCTGCCGTAGAGGGTGACGCGGTATCCGGAGGCGTCAGCGGCGCGTTCCTTGAAGATTTCGGCCGCGCGGTGCGGTCCCATGGTATGGCTGCTCGACGGCCCGTGGCCGATGCGGAATATTTTCTTGATGGATTCCATAGTGACGGATTCTATAAAATGAAAGTGCAAAAGTACACAAAATTAGAAAAAGATGGTTGTGATAAAAAAAAGTATTACTTTTGCAAACAGAAAAGTTGAAAGCATTTTATTAACAACGAAAAAGAACAAATATGTTATTGAATGGTGTGAAAACAGAAATAGGAGGCGACGCTTCCAGCGTCGCAATAAACAATACTGATGCTTCCAGCGTCGCAATAGGGGATGACGCTTCCAGCGTCATTATCAATAATTCTGCAACGCTTGGAAGCGTTGCCTCCTGTCCGACGCTTGGAAGCGTTGCCTCCTGTCCGACGCTTGGAAGCGTCGACTCCTATGCGGGAAATCGTCAGTTATTGTTTATGGAGAAAGACAAGTTTATCAGTATCAAAGGTACTAAACTGCCCCATTGGCATCAGGCAAACAAAGTACAGTTTGTTACTTTTCGTCTTGCAGATTCACTGCCTCAGACAAAACTTTCAGAACTTTTGACATTCAAGAGACAATGGTTGGCGGAACATCCAGAGCCGTGGGACGATGAGACGCAGGAGGAGTATAACCATGAAATCCGCCAGAAAGTGGATCGATGGCTTGACCAAGGTTACGGTGAATGTATTTTAGAACGAGGAGATATTAGGAAAATTGTTGCTAATGCACTGTCTTTTCATGATGGAAATCGTTACAGACTTCACCATTTCGTTATCATGCCCAATCATGTACATCTACTGCTTTCTCCAATAGGTGACGATGAGGTGGTTAAATCTATTGGCAGTGTCAAGCAGTTTTCCGCTAATGCCATTAATAAACGTTTAGGACGCAGAGGGAATGTTTGGCAGCGCAATGTGTTTGACCGTCTTGTACGGGATATCCAAGGTTTTGATGCGTGCGTCAACTACATCAATCAAAATCCCAGAAATCTGCGGCCTGACCAGTACACCATAGGAGGCAACGCTTCCAGCGTTGTAATAGGCGCTGACGCTTCCAGCGTCAGATAATGTGCGACGCTAGGAAGCGTCGGCTCCTACACGACGCTGGGAAGCGTCGGCTCCTACACGACGCTGGGAGGCGTCGCTTCCTACACGACGCTAGGAAGCGTCGGCTCCTACACGACGCTAGGAGGCGTCGCTTCCTATTCGAAACTCACTACAAACATGAAAAGGCAGCGATAAATTTCCCCTTTGTAGCAGCGTGATGGGTCCCATATCCATTTGTTAGGTAAGGACATGACTACGCGTACAGCTTCTGCGTCTAAGACTGGATCAAGTGATACTTTCACTTTTGGGTTTGTGAGGGTTCCGTCCGTCTCGATGATGGCCTCTACCAGCACTTTTCCAGATGTCTCCTCGTATCCTGGCGGTCTTTGTAGATTCCTTTCGATAAATGCCTTGACGGAATCGGGGCCGCCCTCATAATCGGGATAGCAGAAATAGTCTATGATAGCTCCGTCATAGTCTTCATAAGTGGTGGTGTCGTAAATGTCGTACACGTCTTCAGCCCCTTCGGAGAGAGAAAGTTCGTAGAGGATGCTGTCCGATTCCGTCTCGAAATGATTTTGCGGAATCGAATCCACCACTTGCGCTGCGCCCGGCAGTGTGGCCAGCAGGAAAGCCGATATGGTGCAAAACCGTTTCATAATCGCGCTCTATTTCCAGAACTCCACCCACTTCTTCTCCTCCTCGGTGAACCCCTCCATCCCGCCTTTGTAGTCTGGGTTCGGGAGATACCATGTACACGACTTGAAATAGTCCTGTAACGCTTTGTCCTTGAAGATATAGCCCCGGTAGGCGAAGGGCAGGTTCTTCAGGATGCTCTGTTGGAAAAGTGTGTATTGTGTGGAGTCCTCCGCTGGACTTTGGGAAAAATCGGACAATCTGCGGGCAAAATAGCCTTCTTTGGATAGTGCGGTCATCAAACCATTCGATGATGTCTCATAATCTTCTTCCTTATAGCTCCAAAAATAGCTCCAATAATTCCGTTTGTAGATATGCAGCTCTCCTTCGGGATGAAAATCGGCCTTGTGGAAAGAGAGTCCTCCTTTCTGAATATGGAAATTGGGGCATGTCATGCTGTTGCGATCCTCATCCCAAACCCAGACGCTGTCCACGGAGGTCTTCCCTCGGCCGGTGAAAACCCATTCATCGGCGGTTTTGAAGAAGTCGGGACGAATCATGAATGACTCGCGGTCGCCCATGTTGATATTCAGCGTGAAGTCGTCGATCTGCTGGTTGGCCCAGCGGTTGGCTGCCGTCAGCACGTAAGGGAAATAGAATTCGTACTCTTGGAAGAAAGAGAGGTCGAAGTCGTAGGTGTGCTGGATGATGTTCACTCCTGGGCGGAATTTGGTCTTGAAATGATAGACGTAGTCGATAGGCATGCCAGGCGGATAATGCCTGGCGGCCATTGTGTCATGGATTCGCTGAGCCGTCCAATCGGTGAACTTCCCGTTGGCATAATATTGCGAAAAAGCATAATTATCACCTAAATAACGCCCTCTATCCACGTGAGCGATTTCGTAAGAGAGTGGTTCGCCGTTCATCACCACCTTGAAGTTTCGGATGTGAGGGTGTTTCGGGAGCATTTTGAAAGCGTCCGCCATGCTGTTGTACGGCGACTTGGCCTCGAACCCGACCAGCAGTTCTTTTTCGCCTACGGGGTTGAAGAACTCATAATAGACGGTGACCTCCAGATGGTCGCCCACACGGTTGATGGTCAGCACCTCCTTTTTCACGCTGATGTCGGTTTCTGTAATCGGAATCAGCTGGTTGCCGGAAGCGTAGAAGACACCGTCATTGGCGGTGGCGAAAAGTGTTGACAGACAGCAGAATATGACGAAAATAAGTTTTCTCATAACGGATTTGGTTTGCAGGTGCGAAATAACAAAAATTTTTTTCTCGACGAATGCAATATATAACTAATATTTTCGTTGTACGATTAAAAAATAAATTATATCTTTGCCGCGTCGTTCCTTGAGCAGCCTCGAAGAGGCAAAACGCACGAAGTGCAAGTAACCCCACACAAGGCGATAGCTGCAGTGCGGGGGGCGAAAGAGGGGCGAAAATACGACAAACAATTAGTAACTAATAAAATATAAGAACAATGAAAGAATTAACCAAAGCAGAAGAACAGGTGATGCAGGTGCTGTGGCAGATCAAACAGGGATTCGCCGCCGACATCATCGACAATTTCCCGGAGCCGAAGCCGGCCTATAACACCATGCTGACCGTGGTGCGCATTCTCGAAAAGAAGGGGTTCGTGTCGCACGAGACCTTCGGGAAGTCGAACCGCTACTACCCGCTGGTGAGCAAGGAACAGTACTCGGAGTCGTTCATGCAGCAATTCGTGCGCAACTACTTCGACAACTCCTTCAAGTCGATGGTCTCCTTTTTCGCTAACAACCAAGATATTACGTTGGAAGAATTGGACGACATCCGTCGCATGATCGATGCCGTTCCGCAAGATGATTCACCCGCAAAAACCGAATAGTCATGAAAACGATCCTTTTTTCCGCCATCGCCACGGCACTGTTTTTTGGTTTCTATTGGCTGACGTTGCGTCGGAGTAACTTGTTCCGCTTGCGCCGGTTCTATCTTGTGGGCACATTGGCGCTTTCGTTGGTGCTGCCGTTTGTCTCCATCGAGATGCCGGGCCGCGTGGCCGCCGTTGTAAAATCAACAACAGCTGGGACAACTTTGACAACAGAGGCGGGTCAATCAACGACAACAGGGACAACTTTGACAACTGGGGCGGTTGAGTCAACGACAACTGGGACAACTTTGACAACAGGTGCGGGTCAATCAACGACAACAGGGACAACTTTGACAACAGAGGTAACCCAAAAGTTGTCTTTTAAAGATATGGTATGTTATGGGTATGTTCTTGGTTGCGGGGTGGCCTTTATTCTGCTGGTTGTCAAACTTTTTAAGACTTTCAGGTACTATCGGCGCAGTGTGCTGTCGGATGAGCTTTCGACGGGCGATATGTGCGTGCGGGTGTTGGGCGAGCCCGACGGCAACCTTCCGTTCTCGTTCTTGCGCTCGGTCTTCGTAAATCCGGAAGTGTTCACAGAGAGCGAGTTGCGGCAGGTGCTGCGTCACGAGCGGACGCACATCCGCCAGCGGCA
>JAFPVR010000032.1 GCA_017395245.1 Bacteroidales bacterium
AATTCTGTTTCAGTATTCATCAATAATTAAAAAAACACCATTATGGATAAGATAATTATCAAAATGAAAAAGGAAGTCAGCGACAAGATTATTGAGATCTGCGACAGATTCAATAATGCTCCTGGCGAATTGATTAACGTTTTGCACCAGACACAGGATTACCTCGGCTATCTGCCTGCAGAAGCACAAGAGTTGATTGCTGAGAGACTGCACATCCCGACCGCAAAGGTCTATGGCGTTGTCTCCTTCTACTCTTTCTTCACCATGCAGCCGAAGGGCAAATACCCGGTGTCTGTGTGTATGGGTACGGCTTGCTACGTGCGCGGTGCCGAGAAGATTCTGGACGCCTTCGAGAAAGAGCTGGGTATCATGCCCGGCGAGACGGACAAGGACGGTCTCTTCTCCCTCACCTCCCTGCGTTGCGTCGGTGCCTGCGGTCTTGCTCCCGTCGCTTTGGTTGACGGCAAGGTCTTCGGCCGCCTCGCCCCCGCGAACGTGAAGAACATCGTGAACGAGTACAGAGAGATGGATAAACAATAATTCCTGATCTGTAGGATATGAGAAAAGGCGTCGCGTTTGCGGCGCCTTTTTTTGTGGAACCAACTGCGTCTCGCAGTTGGGTTGTAGGGACGAATAATTATTCGCCACTATATGTTGTATATATAAAAAATGTATTTTTGCCTTTGCAAAAGAAGACGATTATGAGTCGCAAGGAAATAGTGGAAAAAGCCAAGCTGGCCATCCGCTCTGTCGAGCCGGATGCGGAAATCATTTTGTTTGGCAGCGAGGCCCGCGGCGATGCCCGTCCCGACAGCGACATTGACCTCTTGGTGCTGCTGTCCGGAGACAAGAAGTCTGTTGACCGCGAGGCCGAATTTTTCGGTCCACTATGCCTTCTTGAAGGAGAGACGGGCATCAGCATCAGCCCGAAAATCTATTTGAAGAAGGATTGGGAAAACCGTCCGTTTGTCACACCTTTTTATTTGAATGTCATGAGGGAGGGCATTGCGTTATGACTGAAAAATGGGATAAAGAAAGCAAAGAGGCTTTGATTGCCTACAGGATTAACCGTACGGACGAAACCTTGCGGGAAGCCGAATTGATGTATAATGAAGGTCACTATAACGCAGCCATCAACAGGCTATATTATGCCTGCTACTACATATCAATGGCCTTGTTGTTAAAAAAGGACATCAAGGCCCAAACTCATTCAGGAGTGAAAACGATGATTTCACTTCATTATATCTCCAAAGGAATCATTCCCAAAGAGATAGGAAAATATTTGTTGCTCTTATTTGAACGTAGGCAAAGCGGCGACTATGATGATTTTGTGTTGTGTGACCAAGAGGATGTAATTGATTTGAGAGAGAAGGCTGTCGCGTATATTGACTGTGCAAAATCTTTGTTGTCAGAAACAGACGAACAATAACGATATTAACCCCAATTTTCCCCCAACCCCAAAGAACACCAATAAGAAAAACTGAAATTATAACATATTGACATAAAGCGTTTTCGCTTTTCAAGTGGGCCAAAATCTCGACAATTTCAACTACACTACTCAAGAAAGGTGAAATGCTCATGATTATTCCGTGAGCTTTCTTGTTTGTAGTGTAGGTAGTCGAGAACCTCGATCCAGACAGATGTTCACGGATTTTTTATGTTTGTGATTGACGAGCGGAATCTCCTACGAGAAATTACGAAAAACCGTTGCAACAATTACACAAGATTTAATAGAATGTCTGGATGAAAAAAATCGCCCCTACGTGTTGTATATATAAAAAATGTATTTTTGCCATTGCAAAAGATGACGATTATGAGCACAGAAATGATTGAGACCATTCGCGAATATTTCAAGACCCAGCCAGTGTTGAAGGCTTGGATCTTCGGCTCGTACGCGCGTGGGGAGGAAACTCCCGAAAGTGATGTGGATATTTTGGTGGATTTGGACTATTCCAAGCCTGTCGGGTTGGAATTTGTACAAATGCAACTAGATCTGCAGTCTCTTTTGCAAAAATCCATCGATCTGGTTTCCTCGCGAGGAATGTCAAAATACATTAAACCATACGTTGATTCAGAAAAACTATTACTCTATGAATGCTAAAATATCCGACCATGTGAGAGTGATGCACATTTTGGATGCCATCAAAGAAATTGAAAACTACATTCAAGGGGCAGACAAAGACTCTTTTGCAAACAACTCCATGATGTTTAACGCCACGCTGCACCAGTTGGAGATTATTGGGGAGGCGGCTAACGGCCTTAGCGATGAGTTTCTCATGAACCATCCCGACACTCCCTGGGCTCGAATTATCGGCTTGAGAAACCTGATCATCCACGAATATTTTGGCGTTGACGACCAGACAATTTGGAGCATCGTCACTATCAATATCCCACAATTGAAAGCATATTTGTCCGAACTGGACGAACAATAACGATATTAATCTGGAACAACTACCGAATAACCAAGCAGTTGCAAAGCACTTGCCAGCAAGTTGCTTCGCTATTTTTTCGATAGTTCTCCGATAGTTCTTCGATAGTTGTTCGATAGTTCTCCGATAAAACATCGAAGAACTATTGAAGAAGTAACGAGAAACTATCGAACAAACAGTATGACTGGTGTTTGGTTACTACGGTGCAACTACGACGCAGATACGAAAAAAACAGTCTATATAATAAAAGAAAGGAGCTATTATGAAAATCAAGCAACCGAAAATAGGGGTGGAGATCATCGGCCGGATACCTTCGCTTGGGGTGACCAAGTACATCCGAAACGGTTCGATCGTCACGCGCGTGTCCACCTCTGAAGGCAGGCGTAGCAACAGCCTCAAGCAGTTCGTCCAGCGGCAGCGCATGCGCCACAGCATCGCCTTGTGGAAAGCGCTGTCTCCCTGCAGTCCCATGTTCACCCAAGGGAAGACCAACTACCTTGGCTTCCTCTCGTTGGCCAACAAATTGCCTGTGGTTTATATGCCTAAAAACAAGTGGGAGGTCGAAGGTTCGCTGCTGATGCCCGGCATCCCCGTGAGCGACGGCATTCTGCGACCCATGCAGCAAACGTTGGGCGAGGTGGACGGTATCCCAGCTCTCATCACGGACGAGAAGGCCAACAACAGTCTGCCTTACAGCGCTTTCCTGCTCTACACCGCTGAGCAAGGCACTGGTCGCATGGACTTCCCTGAGGTAAAATTTAAAGTGCGTGTGGTGCAACCTAACGAGTTTACCTTGGTGGACGGATGCTTGGCCTTGGTGGACAACGACTTCGCCGACGAGATGAAGGGCTGGGCTTTGGTGCGCCTGCAGGGAAAGAACTGCTCGTCGCAGGGCATCGTCACCCGCTGCAAGGTTTACGAGAAGTACACCACCGAGGAGGCACTGGAAGAGGCGGCGAAGAGTTATGGCGGGTTGAAATAGAATCATCAGAAAACAACACCGCCGCAAAAGGTAGAAACTACACAAAACTTGAATTGACGGGCTGCCCGTTCCCCAAAAAAATGTACCTTTGCCGCTCGTTAATTTAGGACTATTATGGGCGCATTCAAAGCATACGACTTTCGCGGAATCTTCGGCAAAGATTTCGATTTGGAGACCATCTACAAGTTCGGATTCTTCCTGCCCGCGCTGCTTCACGCCGACAAGGTGCTGATCGGCAGGGACATGCGGCTGACCTCCGACGACATGTTCCATGCTCTCGCACGCGGCATCACCGACGCGGGCGCGGACGTGTATGACATGGGGCTCACCACCACCCCGATGGTCTATTACTTCACCGCGAAGCACGGATTCGAGGCTTCCGTGATGATTACCGCGTCCCATAATCCCAAAGAGTACAACGGATTGAAGGTCTCCCGGAAGGATGCGCTGCCCGTCGGTTTTGACACCGGTTTAGGCGAACTGGAACAGAAGGTGCTGCACGAGGAGGTGGTTATCACCGCCCCGAAAGGCAAGGTGGTCGATTATCCGGTCAAAGAGGAATACCTGCAATTCCAGTCGCAATATCATTATAATATTGACAACCTGAACCTGGTGATGGACTGCTCCAACGGCATGGCCTCCATCCTTGTGAAGGAGATTTTCGGCAACCAGCCCCTCTACCTGTTTGACACGTTGGACGGCACTTTCCCGAACCACGAAGCGAACCCGTTGGAACCGGAAAATATCGTCGCGCTGCAGGAAAAAGTGCGCGAAACCAAGGCTGACATCGGCGTGGTTTTCGATGGCGATGCCGACCGTGTGATGTTCGTGGATGAGCACGGCGATTTCATCCCCCCGGATCTGATGATTGCCGTGTTAGGCCATTACTTCATCGAAGAAAAGAACATACAAGGTCTTGTCATCCAGGACATTCGGACCTCCAAATCGGTGGCGGAATATTTGGAGAAGATGGGTCGGGAGATGTACATCTGGCGGGTTGGCCGCGCTTACGCCGCCATGAAGCTGCGCGAAATCGACGGTGCGTTCGGCGGGGAGTATGCCGGCCACTACTATTTCCGCGACTTCTTCTACTCCGACTCCGCCATGATTGCCGCCCAAGTGCTGCTGCACGTCTTTGCCGAAATGAAGAAAAAAGGGGTGTCCGTGTCACAATTAATCGGGCAGATCAGACGTTATGCCAATTCCGGCGAAATCAACTTCACCATCGAAGAGAAGAAGGCGGCGATGGAGGCGGTGGTAAAGACAGCGATAGCGCAGGAGAAACCCGAAAAGATCCTCGATTTTGACGGCTACCGCGTGGAATTCCCCGACTGGTGGTTCAACATCCGCCCGTCGAACACGGAACCGTATCTGCGGCTCCTCATGGAGGCCCGGACGGAGGCATTGTTGAAGGAGAAAAGGGCGTTTATTGAGGGGATTTTGAAACCGTATAGGATGTAATAACATAATGGCACGTTGTAGAGACGCAAAATTTTGCGTCTCTACAAAACCGCATAAACCCATTAACCCTTAAACCCTAATGCAAACAGGAACCAAACATAGAAGACCACTCTGGCCGCTGCTGCGAAAAACCGTAACGGCTGTGGTGTTCTTGTGCCTGTTCCTGACCTCCCACGCGCAATTCTACAACGGTTCGCAGCTCACCTTCGGGAAGAACCGCGTGCAGCACCAGAACTTCAACTGGCAGTACCTGCGGGCGGATCAATACGATGTCTACTACTACCCCACCGGTCGCGCACTGGCGCAGTATGTCTTCTACAAGGCCCCCGAAGTCATCTCTGAAATTGAGAAACTACTCAACTACACCTCCAAAAAGAAACTGCAAATCATTGTCTATAACACCCAGTCGGATTTCCGTGAGTCGAACTTCGCCTACGACTACGCGGACTTCTACAACCAAGGCGGTGTGACAAACATCTATGGCACAAAGATTTACATCTACTTCGACGGCAACCGCGCACATTTGGACAAGATGATTCGCGCCGGCATTATGAACGTCTATGCCCACTGGGTGGTGCAAGGCGCAACCGTCAGTTCCAACATCTCCTACGACTACCTGATGCATGTGCCCGCATGGTACTACAGCGGATTAGCCTCCTATTTCGGGGAGCATTGGAGCTACGACGTGGAAACGCACGTCAAGAACGGCATTCTCACAGGCAGTTACAAGCGATTGGAGGAACTTTCGCCCGTGGATGCCACCTACGCCGGCCACTCGTTCTGGAAGTACCTTGTCGATGTCTATGGCGAGGAGGTCATCTCCAAGACACTCTACTACACCCGCTCGGGCAAAAGTCTCGAAAACGGCATGGCCCGCGCCACCATGACCCCGTTCAAGGCGTTGGCGACGCAATGGTACAAATATTACAGGGTCATGTTCCACCCCGACATGAGTAAGACAATGCCCGCCGGCGATGAAATCCTGCGAAAACCCAACCCCAAACGCGACTACGCCCGCTTCTGTTTCGCCCCTGACGGCGAAAAGTACGCCTACGTCACCAACGAGGCCGGGCAGGTCCGCGTGTGGCTGAAACGGCCCGAGTGGAAATCCCCGCACTGCATCCTCTGCAAATACGCCAAAACCGAGGACAATCCTGACCTCTCCTTCCCGCTCATCGCCTGGCACCCCTCCGGCGAAATCCTCGGCCTCACCTTGGAATCCAAAGGCGACTGCCTCTTCATGCCCTACGACTTGGAGAAGAAGCGGTGGGGCAAGAAACTGCTCGTCGATGTGGAGAAAATCACCTCGTGGCAGTACTCCCCCGACGGGCAGCTGATGCTCTTCTCCGGCTTCAAAAACGGCCAGTCCGACCTGTTCCTGTACAGCTTTATGGCACGGTCGTTCCAGAACCTCACCAACGACTTCTACGACGACTACAACCCCGTCTTTATGAACCCGCAGCAGATTGTGTTCGCCTCCAACCGTCCGGTAGACTCCATTCTACTGAAAGACAATATGATGGATGCCTCCCGCGACCGCAAATACAACCTGTTCGTCTATAATTACAAAACCAAGGACACGGCGTTGCTGCGCGTGACTGATTCGCCTTTTTCCGACGAATTCGACATACAAGCCGTTGACAAGCAGCGGGTTCTGTTCTTGAGCGATGAAAGCGGAGTGGTAAACCGCTATGAAGCCGTTTTCGACAGCAGCATCAGCCGAATCGACACGGCGGTGCACTATATGTATTACGCCACCACGCACCCGCTCACCGACCGTGCTTACAACATTGTGGAGCAAGCTTATAACCCCGCCACCAACACCGTGGCCGACATCTCGCTGAAAGACAAGGGGAAGCACATCTGGTTCACCGAGTTGCACACGCTCTACCACCCCGAAATCACCCCCTCCAAGTTCCATCAGGGCAATTTGGTGGAACTCACCATGCTCAAGGACAAACAAGCCGCCAAGGACAGCCTCAAAGAGGCCGATGGGGAGCAAGCACATGGATTTGTCCTCTCCGACGGACGAAACGCCCCCGTATCCGACAAGGACGACTTCGACGGGGACACCACTTATACTTCCTCGAAAACGGGGCATGAGTTCCAAATTCCCGTCGGTTTGCCTTACAGAGTGCAATACTCTATCGACCAAGTGATTACGCAAGCCGATTTCAGCTTCTTGAACACCACTTACCAGCAATTTGAGGGTGGACGGTCACCCGTCTACCTCAACACCGGCTTCAATGCGCTCTTCATGTTGGGCATCAACGATCTGTTTGAAGATTACCGAATCACAGGTGGCTTTAGAATAGGCTGGAATCTAAGGACTTACGAGTTTATGTTCAGCTATGAGAACTTGTCGAAGCGGTTAGACAGGCAAATCACGGTCTACCGGCAGTCCATCAGCTCGGAAGTGGGCGGCTATGTTTACAAGCAGAACTCCAACAGCCTGTTCTACACACTGAAGTTCCCGTTCAACAAGACCAACAGCGTGCGGTTGACCCTCACAGGCCGTTACGAGACCAACGTGGTGGCCGCATTGAACGACCAGACCTTGCAGGCGGGCGACGCGCGACACTTGTGGGCGGGCGCAAAGCTCGAATACATTCTGGACACCTCCAAGGAACTTTACACGAACCTCTGGCGCGGCACCAAGTTGAAGCTGTTCGCTGAATATGAGCAACGTATTGAGCGTGAGAAGCTTAACCTGTTCGTCATCGGATTTGACGCACGGCGGTCGTTCAAGCTCTACCGTAACATGACCCTTGCGCTGCGTTTGGCAGGCAGCACCAACACCGGATCGGCGCGGTTAGTCTATTACATGGGCGGCGTGGACAACTGGATCGGCGCGAAGTTCAACAGCGAAAATTCGGTGGATCTGACCAAGAACTACGCCTACCAGACGCTGGCCACCAACATGCGCGGTTTCCGGCAGAATATCCGCAACGGCACCTCGTTCCTGGTGTTCAACGGCGAGCTGCGGGTGCCCATCGTACAGTTGATTGCCGGACACAAAGTGGCATGGAATCTTCTCAATTCGTTGCAGCTCAACCTATTTGGTGACATTGGCACAGCTTGGACTGGATTCACCCCCTACTCGCCCGACAACTGCCTCTACACCCGCTACATCGACAGCGGCCCCATCCATGCGGAGGTCAAACGGCAGGTGGATCCGTGGGTCGGTGGCTTCGGCATCGGGGCGCGTTTCTCCATCCTGGGTTACTTCCTGCGCTTCGACTACGCCTGGGGTGTTGAAGATTTCCACATTGAGAACAAGAAGGGGATGTTCATGTTCTCGTTGGGCACGGATTTCTAACGTGTCCCGTCGTTTGCGCTCTCTTTGCGCGTCTCTTCTTTCACCCGGTAGCCGCCGGTTTTCTTGCTGCCGACGTATTCGATGAGGCCCTCGTCTTTTAGTTGGGCAAGGATGCGGTTGACTGTCCCGATAGGTATTTTCGTCTTCTCACTGATGACCGGATTCTTACAGTAAGGGTGCTTGGATATGTATGTGTATATGGTTTTGATTTTCTTC
>JAFPVR010000033.1 GCA_017395245.1 Bacteroidales bacterium
CGAACATATCGCCCGCAGATACCGCAGAATTCCGCAGACATTACACGTGCAGATACGTGTGATACGCGGAGATCCATGAATCCCCTCACGGGGATTTGGCCCGCGTGCGCAACCGTCCCGGGCTACAGATATGCATCCCCTCCCGGGGATAGGCTGCGGTTCGGGATCGAAGGGCGCCATTCCGGACGACAGCCCCGCCCCGCCAGGGCCAAAGCCCGGTAGGAAACGGATGCGGCGCGGGATTCCAGTTTGCCGTTGTCGGGGTCGGAAGTGCCTGCACAAAAAAAGGCCGATGACCTCTGGCCACCGACCCTTTTCACTCTTTCTTTGACAATACTGAAATGGCAAGGCTTTGGACAATTTTGGTTTATGGTTTAAGGTTTGTTGTTTATGGTTTGGGTTTGGGATTAGTTGTTAGATTCGCTGACACCCGATCCTCTTCCTGAGCGGGTGTTGGCACGGGCCGCCTCCAAGTCCACAATCGTGTCACCGCTCTTCTCAGCCTTCAGCGTGGCCGCCTGGGCCTTACGGCTGGAGACGAGGTTGAAGGTGGCCTTACTGCGGAGATTCTCGAAATCGGGCCCCGGGGTGAACACGATGTTTACCGCTTTGATGTCCGAGGCACTGAAACTCTCCGGGGAATCAGCACCTTTCGAGGAGAGGCTGATCCAAAAGTCACCCAGTTCGCCCAGTTGTACCTTGTTACCGTTCAGCAGCTGTTCGACGATACACAGGCAGGCATCACTCAGAACGCCCCGCACTGTTCCGCGACTGAACACCCCGTTGCGGCCGGCAATGTGGTTAACGAAATCTGAGAACGACAAGTTCTCGCGCATTTGAGCAGCGGCATAAGTTTTCGGTTCTGCAGCCGAATCCATAGGATTCATTTTTTTGTAAACGGAATAATCGATCATAATCTTGATGTTTTTAAATGTTAATCAATAATGTTAATAAAACGGCCTTGTCTCAGAACTACAACAATGGCCCCTCGACAATCCACAACTATTACACGATTGATGAGGAGTCCAAAGTGAAAAAGCTCAAAAAGGCAGCAATGGTCGATGCCAGCGACGGCCATAAACCTTCCGATTCAAGCACGATGCAGCTCGACCAAATGGAAAAGCCAGAGGAGGACATCGACATTTCCGCCATCCGCAGCGAGATACTTCAATATGTCAGTCGCGTGCGACCACTTGTTCATCCTGACAAGCGCGACCGCTACATGAAGATGTGGGAGGGCATCCTTGATCTCGATGCCGTGCGGCCCTTTGTTTACAAGACAGGCAAACAGAAACGGACCAACTTCAACCGGAAGCTCGTCGCCAATATACTCCACCATCTCGATACGCGCCATCTCTACAAAGCCCCCTATAAGGCCAGCGACCTGGCCTTGGCGCTCGAAGGAGATTACGAAATGTCCGTCAGGGGCGAGCTGGGCAAGTACCCTTCCGAGCAAGTATGCGCCGAAATCGACGAGTACTTGGAAACCCTTGGCCTTTGACCCCGCTGTCCAAAAAATGCGTATATAGGCATCGGCCAATGCCTATATACGCAAGTGCCGATGCCTATATACGCAAGTGCCAATGCCTATATACGCATTAGCTGATGCCGATTTCCAAAACCACCCCGCCCTTCGGGCACCCCATCTGAAACAGAAGGGGAATTGGGGGTTGCCCGTGACTGCTCACTACTCACTGCTCACTGCTCACTACTCACTACTCACTGCTCACTGTAGAGACGCACCCTGGCACGTCTCTACATGCCCGTTGTCTGTTGCCTAAAAAATACTATCTTTGCCGCCGATTAAAAAAAATTTGTAGTCTTTTGGAAGTTATTGCGTCTAAGGAAAAAAACGTCGAAGAGAAATACTGTAGTTATTAATAAAAACAAACGTTTATGAAAAAAGTATTTTTGTTTATTCTGGCCATCTTCTGTGCGTTGACCGTCTTCGCGCAGAAGGGCGACCTGAACCTGAACGATCCCATCAAAGCGGATCCGAATGTGACCATCGGCAAGCTGGACAACGGCCTGACCTATTACATTCGCAAGAACACCTATCCGAAGAACCGTGTGGAGTTCCGTCTCGCGGTGAATGCCGGCTCCAACCAGGAGAACGACAATCAGCAGGGCTTGGCGCACTTCACCGAGCACATGGCCTTCAACGGTATCGAGGGTTTCCCGAGCAACACTGTGGTTGACCACCTGCGCAGCAAGGGTGTGGTGTTCGGCGCTGACCTCAACGCCTACACCAGCTTCGACGAGACCGTCTACATGATCCCGATGCCGACGGACGATCCCGGCAACATCGACCTCGGTCTCAAGATCCTCCGCGGCTGGGCCGCCGGTCTCCTTTATGACAACAAGGAGATTGACGAGGAGCGCGGTGTCATCATCGAAGAATACCGCCTCGGCCTCGGTGCCGACGACCGTATGCGCAAGGAGTACTGGCCGATCCTCATGAAGGACTCCCGCTACGCCGACCGTATGCCCATCGGTAAGTTGGACATCCTGCAAACCTTTGACTACCAAGTAATCAAAGACTTCTACAAAGATTGGTATCGTCCGGATCTGCAAGCCGTCATCGTGGTCGGTGACATCAACGTGGCCGAAGTGGAAGCCAAGATCAAGACGATGTTCGGCAACATCCCCGTCAAGCAGAACCCGCGCAAGAAAGAGACCTACGGCATCGGCGCCAACAAGGAGCCGCTCGTGGCCGTCTGTACCGACAAGGAAGCCACCGGCAACTCGGTGATGATCATCCGCAAGCACAAACACACCGCGATGAAGACCATCGGTGATTTCCGCGACCAACTTTGCATTGACCTCTACAACACCATGTTAGATGCCCGTTTCTCGGAGATGGAACAGGATCCGAAGTGCCCGTTCCTGGGTGCCGGCGGCGGCTATGGCGAATTCATCGGCAACACCGACGCCTATGCGTTGCAAGCCACTGCGAAAGAGAACCGCATTCCCGATGCAATGCGCGTGATTCTGCAAGAGGACTACCGCGTGCTGAAATACGGTTTCCTGCAGACTGAACTCGACCGCGCCAAAGAGGAATTGTTAGAGCAATATGAAAAGGCTGCCAAGGAGGTTGACAAGACCGAATCCGCCCGCTTCGCCTCCCAATACATCAACAACTTCCTGCGTCAAGACCCCATCCCGGGCGCCAAACGTGAGAACACCTACGCCAAGAAACTCATCGAAGGCATCTCCCTCGAGGAAATCAACGCCCTCGCCAAGAACTGGGTCACGGAAGACAATACGGTGGCCATCATCACCGCCCCCGAAAAGGACGGCGTTACCGTTCCCAGCAAGGATGAAATCCTTTCCATCTTGAAAGACAAATCGTTAACCAATGTTCAACCCTACGTGGACACTTACAAAGACCAGGAAATCCTCGAAAAGGAGACCCTGAAACCCGGCAAGATCACCTCTGTGGAGAAAATCGAGGCTGTGGGTGCCGAAAAGTGGACCCTCTCCAACGGCATTACCGTCTATCTGAAGAAAACCGACTATAAGAACGACGAAATCCTCTTCTCCGCCAGCAGTAAGGGCGGCAAGACGCTTTATCCCGTGAAAGATTTAGCTTCTGCCGATTTCGCCTCCGATATCATCGACCGTGGCGGTATCGCCGGTCTGGACTACAACTCCCTGATGAAGAAGATGAAAGGTAAAGATGCGGGTGTATCACCGAACATCAACCTCTTAAGCGAAGGTTTTTCCGGTTCCTCTTCCCCGAAAGACCTGGAGTTCTTCTTCCAGTACCTCAACGCCTTCTTCACCAACCCCCGCATCGACCCCAACGCTTTCGATTTAGTGATGGACGAGACCCGTGAGGCTCTCAAGATGATCAAGGCTCAGCCGATGTATCAGTTCATTGGCAAGCTGATTGAATCCGCTTACAACAACGATCCTTACATGAAGCAGATGTTCTCTTACGATGACAAGTATCTGAGCCAAGTCAGTTTCGACCGCGCAGTGCAGATTTACAAGGAACGTTTCGCCAACCCCGCCGACTTCAACTTCTTCTTCGTGGGTAACTACGATGAAAAGCAGATGAAGGAGTTTGTGGAGCTCTACCTCGGTTCCCTGAAGACCGATCCTAACAAGAAAGAGAACTACAACCTCAACGTGCTGAAACCGCGTCCCGACCAGGCTTCCAAGCAGGTCGTCTATGCCGGCACTGAGGAGCAGGGCTGGATGGGCATGTTCATCACCAACCCCATCGACTGGAACTATCGTAACTCCATCATCGCCGACATGATCGGTGAGGCCCTGGACATCCAGTTCGTCAAGATTGTGCGTGAAAAGATGGGCGATGTCTATTCCCCGCAGGTGCAGATGAGCGCCAGCAAACTCCCGCGTCCTGAAATGACCCTCCTGATTCTCTTGGGTTGCGACCCGGTGAAGACCGACAAACTCGCCGATGCCAGCCTGAAGATTCTCAACGACTTCAAGAAGAAAGGTCCCGATAGCAAATCGTTGGAATTGGTGAAGAAGCAGATGACCAGCACCCGCGCCAAGAACATCCAAACCAACCGTTTCTGGCTCAGCTACATCAGTGGAAAGGTCTCCCAAGACGAACCGATTATCGCTCCGTCAGAATACGACAACATCGTCAATTCCGTTACCAAGAAGGAGATGGTTGAGTTCATGAAGAAGTACTTCCACCCCGAAATCTACACCCGCGTCGATATGCATCCGACCACGATGCAGAAATAACTAAAAAAAAAGCCCGCGAATTTCGCGGGCTTTTTTTTTAGAAAATCTGTATGCCAATTTCCCATTTCGGGAGGTCGGAGGTGTTGGTGCCTTTCACCTTCAGGAGGTTGGAGATGCGATATTGGCCGTAGATGGCGAAGCGGCGGGTGATACCCACGCGCATACGTACACCATAGTCAACAGGATTCATCCAATTATAGTTCAGGTAATGCTTCTTTACGTATGTAATCTGTTGGTTATTATCGTCCTTCAACACGAGTTTGTAGCGGCTGCCGGTGTTCCATTCGCCGTAGATGCCGGCATCCAAATACCACCATTCCGAACCGGCACTGCTCAAGATGAAACGGTTCACAAGCTCCAAATCGAATTTCGTAACCTTGACATTCCGTTTATAGATCGCGTCTTCATTTGCAGGCCAAAGTATGTTGCCAGCAACGTTGTATTCGGGACCATCAATCAACGGATTATAAGTAGGAATAATATCCTCGGAAACGGCATACCATGAAGAACCGAAACCGATACGGAAGCCAAACGCATAGCATCTGGCTAAACGCCAGCTGTTGTCGAAGGCGAAGGTGAGACCGTGCGAGAGCCGCTTGGAACTCCAAACATTACCTTGCGGACTCCACATGGAGGGCAGCATGAACGAATTATTCAGCACAAAACTGAACTTATACGATTTCGGGAATTTGCGGGTATAGATGTCGTTGTCGGGGGTGTCGAAACGGCGATAGCAGTTGGCAGACCATGTGTCCGTCGCCACTACGCTGTCTGGAGCGGGCAATTTGTCCTTACCGACATGGTAGATGAGGTGCTGCCCTTCGCTCCACAACTCCAGCGTTTGTCCATCCTTCAGCCAATCACCACCTTTCGGAAAATAGAGCGATTCTTTACTTTTTAATTTACTCTGTTTGTAAAGGGTTGATTCACCGTAATGCTCCACCGTGCCGTCGCCGTTTGTAATCTTGAAGAAGATTGGGGTTTCGGCGTCCTTGGAGGTGACATACACGTTCACGGAATCCTCATAGATGGTGAGAATCTCTTTCTTTTCCGGCTTTTCGCCGAAGAAGTAGCCGGCCTGGGGAACGCCGTAGCCGAACGCATAGTCGAAGTAGGGATAGCGGTTGGCGGACTTCTCAATTTCGGTCTTCAGTTGCCAGGCAGTGTATTCGGGGTGCAGCTGTTTAACGCATGCGGCGAAGCCGGCCACCATCGGGGATGAGAAGGAGGTGCCGGAGGCGGTGGTGAAGTTACCTTTCTCGCCGGCCACATGATTGTAGTCGCCCCACGCCACCACGTTGGGCTTCATGCGGCCGTCGGCCGTGGGTCCGAACGAGCTGAAACTGGCGAGTTTGTAAAGACCGCGTACCGCTCCCACGGAGAGGATGCTGTCAGCATCTGCAGGGGTGATGAGCATCTTCCACTCACTGTCGTTACCTTCGTTGCCCATGGAGTTGCAGACCAAAATACCCTTGCGGGCGGCGGTGTTGGCGGCTCGGGCCACTCGGGAGGTCTGACCATCCATATTCTTGAGCATATAACGCTGTTTGCCGTAGCCGAGGGAGCTGTTCAGGATGTCGGCACCGTTCTGGTCGGCCCATTCGAGTCCCTGCACCCACCAGATTTCCTCTTTCAAAGGTTCGGTGGCCACTTCGGTGCGTGCTAACAGGAACTGCGCGTCGGGAGCCATGCCAAGATAACGGTCGCCGTTCATGCCTGCAATGCAGCTCAGCACCATGCGACCGTGCGTTTCGGCCTCATAGACGTACTCTTTCTTCTTTACGAAGTTCCAGGTCTTCACAATTTGATTATTGTCGCGCAAATGCTTGAATGCCGGGTGCGTGTCCGCGCCCTTGAATCCGCCGTCTAACACGGCGATGCGCACGCCCTTGCCGGTGATGCCGTGCTGACGGAACATGGCACCCTTGTGGATGGAGATTTGGGGGTATTCGTCGTCCGGGTCATCTTCAAGAACCCCGTCGGAATCTCCTTTCGGATGGTCAACCTCCGCTAACTCCATATCGCTGGCAATCAGTTGGATATCTGCCACAAACGGAAACTGCCGGATTTTGGCAATCTGCTCCTCCGTGGCCATCACGCCGGCTGCGTTGAGCCACCGCGACGTGCCCACTAACTCCTCACAGGCGGTCTCCACCTGCGCGGCATAGCTGCTGTTGACGGGGTAGTTGGTGATGTCGTACAAATCCGCCCCGCACTGCGCGTAACGCTCAATGGCCTTCGCATCGAAGTACTGGTACGGATCGAACGTGGTGTTCTGCTTGTCCGTGAAGAACACCCAATAGCTGTTCTGCGCGATTAGCTGACTTACCAATGCACAGAAGAATAAGATAATGATTGTTGCTTTTCTCATACTATGGTGTTTTGGTGATTGGTGATTAGTGATTAGTGATTAGTGATTAGTGATTGGTGAATTGTGAATTGTGAATTGTGAATTGTGAATTGTGAATTGTGAATTGTGATTAGTGAGTGGTGGTTTATTTTGGGGATCTGATTTTTAATTGAAGATGACGGATGTATCCGGATAGTAGTTTTTGAACTGTGGTGATTTGTTTAAAGAGAGGATGATCTGGCTTGAGATAGTTTAAATCTGCAGATAAAAGCAACTGTGTTTCTAATTCTGATAAAGAACCTTGCGCTATAAAACAAAACCGTAAGTTTTCTTTGTCATTATTACGACCTGCTCCTTCTGCAATATTTGATGGAATGGAAACAGACGATCTTTTCATCTGTGAACATAACCCAAATAACTCATCAGAAGGAAATCTTTTAAGTGCAACGTATACCTCTTTTACAAGTTTCATACTCTCTTTCCAAACATTTAAGTCTTTATGGTTCATTTTTTCTTCTCCTTTCTAATTATAATTAACTATTAACAAAACATAACTCACAACTCACTATTCACAACTCACTATTCACAACTCACTATTCACAACTCACTATTCACTATTCACTATTTCACAACTCACTATTCACTATTCACTATTTCACTAAAATCAATTCCCAACAGCCTCATGTTCTTCAGAAACTCCGGCACCTCCTCCTCCATGAACTCCTTCTTTCGGATGGCGTGGATTTTCTCGGGGGCGTCCTCGTTGACGAAAAAGCCGATGCCGCGCTTGTTGGTGATAATTTCTTGGTTCTGAAGGTGTTCGTAGGAGCGCATGACGGTGTTGGGGTTCACCTCGAAGGCGACGGCCAGCTCACGCACGGACTTGGCCCGCTCGCCCGGCTTCCACGCGCCCGACAGAATCTGCTCGAACACCCAGTTCTCAATCTGCCGATAGATGGTTTGTGTGCTCTTGAAATCCATACTATGCCTCCGTTTCTCTCATTCTTAAAAAACTCATCGCGTAGAAATAGACAATCACAACACTATAGGCGACATACGGGAACCAATTACTGGAAGTGACAATGTTGTGCTCTACCTTATAGTAACCACCATTGCGGATTTCTGCAGGCACCGCCAACAGTACATTTAACCATTCAGTACCTGCCATGATGGCACCAAAAACCAATGAAATGATAAAACCTGCCAACAACAGTTTCCAGAACGGACTCTTCTTGAAATAGATAGCAGCAAAAAACATAATGGAAATACCGGCAAAGAACATCAGCACGCCATCTCCATGGATGGGAATTTGCATTTCTAAGAATTCACCTAAATTGTGAATTTCATATAGAGCGAAAGCATCCGGATTATACATATTCACGATGCCATATCCCAAAATCTGTCCAATCAGCACAGACAAAACGATGCCTGCTACGAAATAGATGTTGGTCAAAAACATACCCGTCACCACTTTTTCGGCGTTGGTCGCAGGTGTCATCAAGTAATGTATCCTGCTTGAAGGTTGATGCAGCTTGGAAAAAACGCGGCACGGATAATAGACCATAAACACAATGGCCGCTAATTTTATCTCTGTCAAAAGGGGACTGCCAGACACAATCGTCATAATCAGAGATAATGCTGCCATGATGCCGAATGAATAGATGAGATCATTTCGCCAATTTTCGTAAAAATAGGCTTTGACTAATTTAATGATATTATTGATATTCATAATGTTACGATTTTATTGGTTTGACGTTTTAGGTTCTTTTTCGGAGGAGGTTTCGTCCTGTAGAGACGTGGTGCACCGCGTCTCTACAGGCTGGGCGCGCCCCGTCTCTACGGAAACGGTATCCGCATTCTGATCATCCAAGATAATTCCTGTCACCGTATCTTTGTATTGTTCGTATTTGATTCTCCCGCTGCGGTAGCCGGTCTGGAAATCGATGGTGTAGCCGATGACCATGCCCAACAGCAAAACGATGGCGGTGATGATTAAAATCTTATTGGTGTATTTTTTCATAATCTTCGGATTTTAAGGTTATTTGAACATTTCCGTGAACTCTTGCTTGTTTAAGACGGCGGCATTGAAGAGCAGTTCCAAATCCAAGGGGGTATCAATGTGATTGACGTTTTCCTTCACTTGCTGGATGCCGCGCGGAGTCTCTTCGCTGTAGTACAGCTTGCCCTCCTTCGTCTTTTCGTCATTTGTATCGAAGACTAACTTGTCGGTGATGACATCGCCGGAGGTATTGAGAATCATGCGGCCGTTGTCGATGATGGAGACCGCATCGATGAGGCTGTGCAGGTCGCGGACCTGGTGCGTGGAGATGAGCACGGTCTTCTGCTCGTCGGCGTAGGCAGCCATGATTTTGCGGAAGATGCTCTTGGTGGGGATGTCGAGACCGTTGGTGGGCTCGTCCATAATGAGCAGTGGCACGTTGGTGGCCAAGGCGAACGCGATCATCACCTTCTTCTTCTGTCCGTGCGAGAATTTGTCGATGAAGCCCAACATGTTGTCCATCTCCATTTCCCTCAGATACTCCGTGAACTGCTCGTGGCTGAAGTTGGGATAGAACGGCGCGAAGGCATCCTCGAACTGTTTGATTTTCAGATGGGGAACGTAAATTTCCTCCTGAAGGAAATAGACATCACTCATCTGTTGAGCAGTGCGTTTGTACGCGGGTTCGCCATCAATGAAAGCGTCGCCCGACTGCGGGAACAACAGACCCGTCATGATTTTCAACAGGGTGGTCTTGCCGGCGCCGTTGCGGCCGAGCAATCCGTACATGTGACCGGGCTCCAACTGCAAGTTCACCCCGTTGAACAGCTTGCGGTTCTTGTCGTACCCGAATTCTACATTTTGTAACTGTATCATATCGTTATTATTTTGATTAGTGTATTAGTGAACTAAAACACTGCAAAGATAATACAGCAACACATAAATTCAACACTTTTTGAAAAATTTTTTCGTGTTGAAAATCAGATAGTTACAGAAGCGTCATCATTTTTCTGTGCGAAAACGGGTGAAATTTTCGCGCAAAAATGGAAAATCTGTGCAAAAACCGATCGATTATTTGCCGGAATCGACCTTGTACTTTTTGAAGATTTTCTTGTTATGCATAATCTCGACGGCCTGCTGGAAAGTGTCGTCGCTCTCTAAGAAGACGCGGTAGGCATCGCCGTAGCCGTAGAGGCCGCGGGCAATTTCGAAACGCAGGTATTCCTTGATGAACTCGGCGGCATGCTCTTCATTGCGCAGGTGCTGCATCTCGCCGTAGGTCTTGTTCAGGTAGTTTGTGAACATCGTGTCAAAGCTCTGCTGGTCAAAGTCTTCCGTGCTCTTGTAGAGCGAATCCAAGCGGGCTTTGTTCTCCTTGATAAAGGCGTTGGCATAGTCGCTGAAGACGAACGAGGCCTTCTCGCTCACGCCTTCCTCCTTGGCGTAATCCATGAATTCCTTGTAAAACTCGTCGGAAATTTTGTAGTTTTTCTGGAAATCCTCGAATTTCGGGTACTGTTTGAGCAGTGCATCGCGGTTGTTCTCCAAATAGTCGACGGCAAAGCTGCCGAAGACGCCCTTCCGCGCGATTTCGTTGTACAAAGAGGAATATTTGGTGGTGTCAAGCGGGATGAAGATGTCGGGCATAATGCCGCCGCCGCCATAGACCACGCGGCCGTGCGGGGTCTTGTACTTCAGGGAATCGGGGAATTTGATGTTTTCAGCCGTATAGTACTCGCCGTTGTTGGCGCGGGTCTGCAGGTCTTTGAAGTAGGCATCCAGGCCGTCGTTGTAGGGTTTCTGGATGCAGCGGCCCGTGGGGGTGTAGTAGTGGGAGATGGTGAGGCGCACTTCGGATTGGTCAACAAGGCGCAGTGGCTTCTGAACCAGTCCCTTGCCGAATGTCCGGCGACCGATCACTAACCCGCGGTCCCAGTCTTGGATGCAGCCGGAGGTGATTTCGGATGCGGATGCGGAATTTTCATCCACCAACACGATAAGTTTGCCCTCTTCGAAGAGGCCGTCCTCGGAAGAGTAGTATTTTTCGCCGGTTTTGCGGAAGTTATCGGTATAGACGATCATGCGCTTGCCGGAGATGAACTGGTCGCAGATTTCGAAGGCCACGTTGAGGTAGCCGCCGCCGTTGCCGCGCAGGTCGAGGATGAGGTTCTTCATGCCCTGTTCTTGCAGGCTGCGGATGGCTTTCTTGAGTTCAGCGGTGGAGGTGGCGGCAAAGCGTTCAAGCTTGATGTAGCCGGTGAGGGAGTCGGCCATAAAGCTGACGTTGATGCTATACATCGGGATGGCGCCCCGGGTGATGACAAAGTCGATAGGTTCTTTCTTGCGGCCGCGCACCACGGTGACTTTCACCTTGGAGCCCTTCTTGCCGCGCAGATGTTTGCGCACCCAGTCGTTGCTGATGTCCTTTCCGGTGGCCACGGTGTCGTCAACCTTGACAATCTTGTCGCCGACCATCAATCCAACCTTTTCCGACGGTCCGTCGATGATGACTTCCATCACATTGATGGTGTCCTTGATGAGCTGAAATGTCACGCCGATGCCGTCGAAGGAACCTTGCAGGGGTTCGGTCATGGCCTGCACGTCCTTGGGAGGTATGTAGGCGGTGTGGGGGTCCAGCTCCTTGAGCATCTCGTCGATGGCCTTGTCGAGCAGCGGGTCGAAGTCCACAGAGTCGACATACATGCTGTTGATGGCGTTGAGCAGCTGTTCCATCTTGGTTTTGTTCTGCTGGTAGTGTTTGTTCGGCGACTGCGCGAACAGGGCGGTTCCCACGGCTAACAGGCTGAAAACAGCGACAATGACTTTATTCTTCATTGGGTTATTGGTTTTATATATTCTTATCTGACAAAAGGCGGCAAAGATACGATTTTTTAGGAGCTATGACACTCCTGCCGCAAAAAAGATTAGACAACGCGTTGCGTCCAAAAACAATTCCTTGCTTTCCCGACCCGAAAATAATTGTATTTTTGCACCGCAAATCTTACCGTTATGAAATACCCTATCGGCATACAGACATTCGCGAAAATTCGAGAAGAGAACTTCCTCTATGTTGATAAAACAAAAGATGTTTATCAGTTGGCAAAGGACGGCGGCTACTATTTCATCA
>JAFPVR010000034.1 GCA_017395245.1 Bacteroidales bacterium
AAATATCAATCAGAAAGAAGCACGGAGGACATGGTCGGGTAGCCATCACGAGGCACCAGCCACAAGCATCTGCGGGGACGCAGATGCCTCCATAGCTGCCGCGCCAGAACGATCAGGTGAAATTTTGGTGCGGTCGCCGTGTCAAGTCTTAAGTCTATGTTTTTCTTGTCAAAAAAAATGTGTACTTTTGCGCTTCTTTTTTAATATAGAACGCGCTTATGAATAATTTCAAAACCCTGACAATCATACTATTGTCGATTATTGCAGTGGTGACGCCCGTCGCCGCGCAGGATGATTACTGGACCGCCGTGCGGCAGGATTATCAAAACCGTACTGACATCCCGCAGTCTGTTCGCGACCAGGTTGGCTTCTACAACTTGAAATCCGCCGAACAAAGTCGCAACATGTATCGGTATCTCATGTTTCTCTATGCCTACATGCCGCAGAGCGACCTCGCCGACTATAACTTTGAGTTTTTCGACCAACAGGTGAAGGTGGCGATGGAAGCACGGGAGACCTTCTCGTGGGGAAAGACCATCCCCGACGACATCTTCCGCCATTTCGTGGTGGTCTATCGCGTGAACAACGAGAATTTAGACACCGCCCGTTCGTACATCTTCCATCAGCTGAAAAACCGCATCAAAAACATGAGCATGTACGATGCAGCGTTGGAGGTGAACCACTGGTGCCACGAATACGTTGATTATCAGCCCGCTGACGCGAGGACATCGGCTCCGTTGGCCACACTGAGGACCTCGCACGGGCGTTGCGGTGAGGAGAGTACCCTCACGGTGACGGCCCTTCGCGCCGTGGGCATCCCCGCCCGCCAGTGCTACACCCCGCGCTGGGCGCACTGCGACGACAACCACGCTTGGGTGGAAGTCTGGGTGGATGGCAAATGGTGGTTCCTCGGTGCCTGCGAGCCCGATCCCGCCCTCAATATGGGCTGGTTCGCCTATCCTGCCACCCGCACGATGATGGTCCACACCAACGTCTTCGGTCGCTATGAAGGTCCCGAAGAGGTGAACAAAAAGACCAAATACTACTCCTGCATCAATGTCTTGTCCAATTACGCGGATACTGCCACGGCTACCATCCACGTCTTTGACCGCAAGCACCGTCCAGCGAAGGATGCCACCGTCTGCTTCAAACTTTACAACTACGCGGAGTATTACACCCTTGCGGAGGTTAAAACCGACGAAAACGGCTGTGCTAAGCTCAATACAGGACTTGGCGACCTGATGATTTGGGCCAAGCAGGGCGATGATTTCGCTTTCGACCAGTTGGACATGCGGGAGCAACATGACCTGGTGCTGATCTTAGGGACTGGGATTGTCAACACGCCAAATCCTTACGGCTCGTGGTGCGTCCCCTATACGATGAACCCGCCTGCCGGCAAGCCGGTGGTAAATAACGTAAGTGCCGCGCAACAAGCCGCTTGCAGCAAACGGTTGGCCAAGGAGGACAAGATGCGCGAGGCTTACCGCGCCACATTCCCCACGGAGAAGTGGGTGAAAGCAAACCTGAAAAGCGAGTATTTCACTGACGAGGAACTGTACGACATCGTGCGCCGCAGTGAGGGCAACTACGCTGATGTCATCAAGTTTTTGCAAAGAAACAGCAAGAAGGTTGATGGATTATATTTGAAAGAATATGTCAATTCTTTGGCAGACAAAGATTTAAGAGACACTCCTGAGGAACTTCTTTACACAAACATGCGTAAGGATGACGGTTGGTATCCAAAGGATGTATTCATTAAAGGTTTGCTTTCCCCGCGCATTTCAAATGAATTATTGCGATACGGTGGTGTCTATGTGTACGAGGAACGTGATCCGGTGCTTGGCGAATCGCCCACGGTGGCTCAGTTGCGGCAATATACCCTTGACAGCATTGTTGTGGACCCTGAATGCAACTACTACAACTGCCCGATTAGTCCGAATGGGGTGATGTGGCTTAAGCGTGCCGATGCCCACTCCCGCGACATTTTCTTCGTGGCTTTTTGTCGAGAATACAATATACCCGCATATCTTGACAACGCCTCCAACAAGATTTACGCTTGGGAGAACGGGGGTTGGCAGGAAGTTTCGTTTGAGGAGGAGACTGTCACCCCGAGTGAGGAGATGGCCACGCTGACCCTGCACAACCCGAAAGGCTACACCTATTACATCCATTACACGCTGCAGCGTTTCGAAAACGGCGAGTATGTCTCCTACGATTTCGAGAACGACCCGCGTGTGGAGAAAGAGCACATCGTGCTGAACCTGCCCGCCGGAAACTACTGTCTTTCTACGGGCAATCGCTACAGCGACGGCGAGGTGATTTCCCACATGGAGTTCTTCACCCTGAAGGCTAAAGAGCGGAAAAACATGACGGTTTCCATCCCCGAGCTGACTCCGCGCAACAACACCTACGGCCATTTGGACATGAGCACCAACAAACTGAATGGCAAATCGTTGTCGGAGTTACTTAATTCGTCGGGCAAAGAGACGATGGTGCTCTGTTTGGTGGCGCCCGGTACCGAACCGACCAACCATCTGGCAAAGGAGCTTGCCGCCAAGAAGGCCGACTACGAGGCTTGGGGCGGCAAGGTGCTGTTAGTGGCCAACAATAAAGGGTGGAAGCCCGAGAAGAACCAGCCTGCCAATGTGGAGGTGTTCTCCGGCAAGGTTGACGATCTGACAGGAAGCGTGTCGTCGGCCCTGAAGAACGCCGTCCATGACGGTTCCCTGCCGCACACCACCGGCGAACGCCCCGTCTGCCTCGTCCTTGACAAAGACGGCAATATCCTCTTCGTCTCCGAAGGGTATCATATCGGTTTGGGAGACTTGTTGTTAGAGTCTGTGAACAAAGTCAAAACAGACACCAGACACTGATTTTTTGCTAAAAAGCAACCGCAAAACGTAGAAAAGCGCGGGAATTCCAATAGAGTTTCCGCGCTTTTCCGCATTTTCGCACCTTTCCGCAATAATCAATCAGTCCTTAATTCGGAAGTTCAGCACCTGCAGGAAGTCCTTCAGCTCGGGGTTCTGCTCCAGCATATTGTTGACCTTGTCCTCGCTGGTGTAGATGACTTTCTTCCGCTCGTGCTCGTGGATGACGAACTCTATGTCGTTGACGTTCAGCTTGAACTGGTTGCGCCAGTATTCGAGCATCGCCCGTTTGCTCATCTCCAACTGGTTCTTCTGGAAGTCGTTTTCCACATCCACGTAGATGATTTCGTTCTCGAAGCGGGGCAGGTAGTCGCGCAGCTGGTGGTAGAAGGCCGGCTTCTTGGCGAAGATGACATCGACCATCTGGTTCCAGCAGAACTCGAAGGTCTCAGGTTCGGCAGGGGCCTCCGAGGTTGGCTCGGTTGTTTCCTCCGACATTGTAACCGTTTGTGTTTCATCGGTTTCCGTTTCCGCAACAGGAGGTATCTGTTCCTCGGAAATGTTCGGTTCCTCAACAACTGTGGAGGGTGTTGTTTGGGCGGGTTCGGTTGTCGCAGGTGTGGGGGCCGTCGCGGCGTTGGCCGATTGCGCCTGTTGCACCACCTGCTGGGCGAGCGTGCGGGTCTGGGCCGTCACCTCTTTGATGGAGGGCAGCGGCTGAATGGGGGTGAATCCGGCGAACTGGAGTCCTTTCGCGGATATCTGGGGTTCTGCGGGAGCGATGCGCATGGCGGCGCCTCCCGCGGCGGAACCGGCGCCTTCCGGGGTGTCATCGCTCCTGCGATTGCCGAAGACGCTGCCGTTTGTAAACGTAGTTGGCGTTGATCTGCATCAGGCAGAGCTCCACCGAAAGACGTTTGTTGTTAGAACTCTTGTAGTTGAAATCGCACTGGTTGGCCAGTTCAAGGGCGCGTGTGAGCAGCATTCTGTCGGCCCGCTGCGCCTGCTCCTGCAGCCGCGCCTTGATGGAGTCGGACATCTGCAGCAGTTGCACGGTGCCGGGATTCTGGGCCAGCAGCAGATTGCGGATGTGGGAGGCCAAACCGGAGATGAAGTTCTGCGCGTCGAAACCGCGTGCCAAAATATCGTCCAACAGCAGCAACGCCCCGGAGACATCGTCGCTCAGCACAATGTCCATAACCTGGAAGTAGTTGTCCACGTCCAAGACATTGAGGTTGTCGATAGTGGCCTTGTAGGTGATATTCTTGCCGGTGAAGCTGACCTGCTGGTCGAAGATGGAAAGGGCGTCGCGCAGGGCGCCGTCGGCCTTTGCTGCGATAATACGCAAAGCGTCCTCCTCGGCAGTAACTCCCTCGTTCTGTGCTACAAACTGCAGGTGGCGCACAATGTCGTTGTCGTTGATGCGCTTGAAGTCATAGACCTGGCAGCGCGACAGGATGGTGGGGAGAATCTTGTGTTTCTCGGTGGTGGCCATGATGAACTTGGCGTAGGCCGGCGGTTCCTCAAGGGTCTTGAGGAAGGCGTTGAAGGCCGCGCCCGAGAGCATGTGCACCTCGTCGATGATGTAGACCTTGTATTTCGCGCCCTGCGGCTGCACGCGCACCTGCTCGACCAACTCGCGAATGTCCTCCACGGAGTTTTTTGAGGCGGCGTCGAGTTCGAAGACGTTGAAGGAGGCCGAGTTGTTGAACGACTGGCAGGACTCGCAGGTGTTGCACGGTTCGAAGTCGTCGGTAAGATGCTCGCAGTTGAGGGCCTTGGCGAAGATGCGGGCGCAGGTGGTCTTGCCCACACCACGCGGTCCGCAGAAGAGGAAAGCCTGCGCCACCTGGTTGTTGCGGATGGCGTTCTTGAGGGTCGCCGTGATGGTTTCCTGACCGACCACGGAGCTGAAAGTCGAGGGTCTGTATTTTCGTGCCGAGACGATGAAATTATCCATTAGGTCTATGTTTTATATCCGATATTTAGAATCGGCAAAGATACGATTTTTTTCGGGTTATTGGTTATGGGTTATTGGTTATTGTATGAAACCGCATAATCCCGCTTCGAATTACCGAATCGCCGGTGCTGACAATGAAGAAACATTCGTAGGGCATGTTGCGGGAGAGGTCGCGAAGGGTGACGCGACAGGTGCGGTCGCGGCGGGGATGCGCCTCCACAGAGAGCCACTCCGACGAACCGCAAGGCCGGTAACAGAGAACGGCCAGTTTCGCAGCGGGAGCGGAGGGCGCGAGACGACAGGTGAATTTCACGGAAGGATGACGGCCAGCGAGGAGGGTCCAGCCTGTGTTGACCTGGACATCCGCCGGGGTGAACTCAATCAGCGTTGAGGATTCCCCGGAGTCGGGCGGGGAAGTCTGTTCCTGCGCGACCGCCCGCTCACGCGTGTTCCGCTCGGTGCGCACCATCACGAACGCGATGCCCCCAACCAGCACGGCAAACGCCACCGCAATCCACACATAAACGGCATTGCTGCGTGTCGTCTCTTCTGCCGGTAAAACGGGCTTTCCCATGTCAGTAACTCGATCGGGAGAACAGTTCCAACCGCCAGTGGTCGCCGTACTCGTCGTCGAACTCGATGAAGAACTCCTTGCGCGACAGCCGCATAATGTTTGCCGTGAAGACGTATCGCTTCCCGAAGAAGGAGAAATTGAAGTCGATGGTCTTCGCCTTGGGGTCGAGAATATAGGTGGCGAACGACGACTGCCGTAGCTCGCCGTTGTGAATGCCTGTCAGCGACATCACATGGTCGGCGTACATGTAATAGTAGGTTGTGGGCGAGTAGGCGACATAGTCTGTGGAGTCGATCTCCTCGCCATTGAGGTAGGTGTGCGACACCTGCCAGGCACCCACAATCCGGTACTCGCTCGAAAAGAAGCTGGGGACGCCTTCGGGGTAGTTTTCGCAGGAGGTGAGGGCGACGGCGGACAACACCATGATCATCCAAATATGCAAATGTTTTTTCATACTATTTCGTTACTGTTGGCCCCACATTGCGGCTATCGCCTTGTGTGGGGTTAATTGCTACTTTGTACGCCCCACACTGCGGCTATCGCCTTGTGTGGGGTTATTAGCGCTTCGCGCGTTTTGTCTCTTCGAGACTGCTCGGAAAAAATTATATATGTATATATGCTACTGCTGCATAAGCTGTTCGTACAATTTTCTCATGCCGACGGTGGCCTTCTCGGTGATGTAGGTCACGTGGCGGGAGATGGAGCCGGGCTGCTTGGGATCGATGACGTAGATTTCCGCATCGTCGGGGGCGTAGTAAAGGAGGCCAGCGGCGGGATAAACGGCCAACGAGGTTCCGATAATTATCAGGATGTCAGCCTGTTGAACCTCGCGGGCGGCATCTTCCAACAACGGTACAGCCTCGCCGAACCAGACGATGAAGGGGCGCAGCAGGGAGCCGTCCTTGGCGCGCTCGCCGTACTTCATGGGCGCATAACCAATGTCGAAGACCTCCGTCTTTCTTTCATTGCAGGCCTTGGTCAACTCACCGTGCAGGTGGATGATCTTCGAGGAACCGCCGCGTTCGTGCAGGTTATCGACGTTCTGCGTGACCACGGTCACGTCGTACTGTTCCTCCAACTTCGCCACCAGCTTGTGCGCGTCGTTGGGCTCGCAATGCTCCAACTGCGCGCGACGTTCGTTGTAGAAGTCGATAATGAGTTTGGGGTTGCGGTACCAGCCGTCGATGCTGGCCACATCCTCCACGTTATGGTTTTCCCAAAGGCCGTCGCTGTCGCGGAAGGTGCTGATGCCGCTCTCTGCGGAAATGCCGGCACCGGATAAGATGACGATTTTCTTTTTCATAGATCTATTACTTTAATACTTTATACGTCCTAGGACCACCCCGCCCTGCGGGCACCCCTCCTTAAAAGGAGGGGAATGGTCCTTCGACCGAAAAATTTCCGTCCAACTAATAACTAATAACTACTAACTGCTAACTGATCTCGTCGCCGAAGGCCACGCCGACAGAACGGGCGGTGGTCACGAGGAAGTTGTCGGGTTTGACCAGGTGCGGTTCCTTGACGGCTTCTTCGAGAGGCACATACGAGATGGCATTATGACGGTAGACCACAAGGTTGCCGTACTTTTTCTCCTTGACGAGCTCGAAGGCTTTCACGCCGAACTCGGTGGCGAGGATGCGATCGTAGGCCACGGGGGTGCCGCCGCGCTGTAGATGTCCGAGTACCGTCACGCGGATGTCGTGCTCGATGCCAAGGTCGAGGAGTTCCTGTTTCAGCACGTCGCCAACACCGCCGAGCTTGATATGCTGGTCGCCGACGGCGGTAGGCGCCTTTCCGACAACATCGCCGCCGACACGCTTCGCACCCTCGGCGATGACAATGTTGCAGAAGCCCATACCGTTCTTGTAGCGCGTCTCGATTTTCTTGGCGATGGCCTCAGGATTGTACGGGATTTCGGGAATAATGCAGACATCTGCACCGCCGGCAATGGCGGTATGCAGGGCAATCCAGCCCGCATCACGGCCCATCACCTCCATGATGAAAATGCGGTTGTGGCTCTCTGCGGTCGTCACCAACTTGTCGATGGCCTCCGTGGCGATCTGCACCGCCGTCTGGAAACCGAAGGTGAAGTCCGTGCTCGACAGGTCGTTGTCGATGGTTTTGGGCACGCCCACAACGGGAATACCGATGTTGAGGAGATCCAAGGAGATGCGTTGCGAGCCGTCGCCGCCGATGTTGATGATGGCGTCGAAGCCCATGTTTTCAAAACGTTTCTTCATGAGCAGCGAACGATCCTCCACCTTCCAGCTGCCGTCGGGCTGCCGCACGGGGAAGTGGAACGGGCCGCCTTTGTTGGTGGTCTTGATGATGGTGCCGCCCTTCACGTGGAGACCGGAGACCATGCTCTCGGTGAGTTCCACAATCTCCACGTTGTCCTTCAGGATGCCGTTGAACGACTCTATGCAGCCGAAAACCTGCCATTCTCCGCCTTCCTGAGCTGCGCGTTTCACAATGCCGCGAATCACCGCGTTCAGACCCGGACAGTCGCCGCCGCCCGTGGCTATCAGTATTTTATGTGCCATAATGTCCGTTTTTTAATGAGAAGGCAAAAATACAATTTTTTTGGCAACAGGCATTAGGCAAAAGGCAATAGGTAAAAAACGGAAATATTTGTATTTTTGCGGCAAATTATTTGAGATGATAATCACACGCAAATATAGCCTCCTGGCAGCGTTGGCCTTGTCCACCGTGCTGTGCGGGTTGATGCCGGGTGTGCGGGCACAACATCAGCCTTCGTCGGATGCTGCTTGCGCCCCGGTTCCCGATACCAGGTCCTGTATCGCCCCCAGAAGCATGTGTTCGTTCACCGTCTCCCCATCGGGTGAAATTTGGCTGAGCGACTATCATTCCCTATGGCACAGCCATGGGATGTCCTCTTGCTGGTCGCGTGTGCCGCACCCATACGATTATGCGGTGGATTTCAGCTATGTGGTGTGTCCCGACACCAACACGGTGCTCATTTTCGGCAGAATCTTCAATCCTTCGGATATAAACCCCAGCTATAACAAATACTTACGCTCCACTGACGGTGGTAAAACTTGGGATTATCTGTCTATGCCGTACCGAATGGAACGAGACAAAATGTGGGTCGTGGGCCGAGATAACGGACAGATTTGGCTTCGCGTGGACAGTATCCTATATTATTCGTCCGACAAAGGCCTGCATTTTCAGGAAATTTCGAGGATTCCTGATTGCGAGTTTCGCTTCGACATGGATGACAACGGACGCGACGGAATGGGACGGCTCAATTGGAAGGATTCTGAAGGCATTTCAAGGGAGAGTCTGATGATGACCCGCGACAACTGGGCGCATTATGAGAAGATTCCCACCCCATACGACCAACACCCTGAAATAAAAAAGAAATATTTCTTCTATTCCTTTGCTATTAGCCAATCCAAGATGGTGATGGAACAAGCCGACCGCTATTTCTGGACATCAATCGATACCATCCGCTGGCAGGAGATTCCCTACAACATTCGCGATTTTGCCGTGGACCGCGAAAGTGAAGAGTGGGTGTTGGTGACGCGGGATAACATCCTGCTGCGCAGTGCCGACATGCTCACCTTCGACACGGTGAACACCCACGGTCCCTGCCTCCTCACTCACATTAAATACGCTGACAAACAGGCTGTTTATGGCTATTCTTATAATGAATGGCAAACGTGGGGTTATCTGAAAGATATTGACAGCCTCTACCGTTTTGATACCGCCGGGCAAACCGTTTGCGGACTTTTTTCAGAGGATGAGCCTGTAACGCCTTCGTACAACCGTAATCCTATTGTTTACAATGACCGCGGAAGGTGGGAACTTCCGTCGGAGGAAGGCAACTTCACGTTGGGCAGTGACAGGGATTTGATTTATAAAGACAATCATAATAATAAGTGGTACAGGGTTTTACGAACCTCATTCCCCATTTGGGACGTGCAGTTGTGTACTGACGATCTCAAGGGCAATCTGCTGATTTCCGACGGTACCCGCCAGTATCTTGTGCCGATAGACAACCCCTCGATGACGTTGTTCCATTACGAGCGGCCGCTGGACGATTTTCTGAAGAGTCCTGTGAAATCTGTAAAGGTAGCTGTCATGTTCCACAGTTGCACCAACGGCAATTTTGATGAGTACGTTCTCTACAAGTTGGATGGGAACATGTTCGATGCCAAGAAGATAGCGCCACGGAACAAGTTCACCGATTTTCCAGACCCGTTCCCGTCCAAAACCTTACGAAAGCATTTAACGGAGCTCAATCGCTGTTATGACCCTGAGGTACGGGCGGCCGATTTCAACTTCTCGCAAGCCGACTACGACTCTCTCCGGCGGTACGTGTTCGAAGACAAATACGCCGATTTCACAGTCCTTTGCGACAGTGCCACCAAAGAGCGAGTCTTGGGCCTTCTTCCGCATCTTGACGACAACACGTGGAATGCAGTCATCAAAAGCGGATGGCCGGGAACATGCACCTCGTTTGGCAACTTTGAAGTCACGATGGTGAACGAGGCGGGCGACACGCTTGTTGTCTCCTGTGAGGATGCTTCTTGCCGCCACGGTTATTTCCCCTACTTGACTCCGTTTCGGGTGCAATGCGGAAAGTACGATTTTCCCAGCACAAGCCTGTCGTTCATGCGGTTTGTCGGTGAAATAATGCCCGCCAACATGATGTACCGGTACGAATTCTCGAATTTCAGTCTGCTGATGAAGGCTTACCGCTACGTCATCTGGCATCGGGAGGCGTTCGGGATATGAAGTTTTTAGGCGACTTGTGCGTATTATTTTTAATAAAACGGGATTATATCGTAGAAGAATTTCTATCTGTTCGCTATCAAAACCCGAGGTGCAATTTTTGCACTTCAAGTTACCATGCGCCACTACCGCAAATCGCTCACCGCAATAGCGACAGGGTAGGAGACGGGCACGTCTGCCTTGGTGGCGGGCTCCCAACGGGGCATCGACATCAGCTGCTTGCGGACCTCGTTCTGGAAGTCGAAGTCCTGGGTTGAGCCGGTCACAGGCATGTTGGCGAAATCCACATCCGACACGGTGCCGTCTTTGTTCACCACGAAGGTAACCAACGCATCGTTAAGCAGTTCGTCGGACATATATGTGCTGTACGAACGCAGCCGCTGACGCAGCCATAGGACAGGCTGC
>JAFPVR010000035.1 GCA_017395245.1 Bacteroidales bacterium
AACGCTGCGGCTGAATCCCTGAATGCCAAAATCAAGGCATTCCGCTCCATGCTCCACGGGGTCTCCGACAGACCTTTCTTCATGTACCGAATAGCTACGATATTTGGTTAGGCCTCCCACGGACATTTTCCGCTGCCCCATAATTATCGACTATTATGTCAATTTCGCACAAATGGCACATTTGTGAAGGCAGACACAATTCGTTACGCATATAATGTCTTCTCCTCACGTCATGGTGTTGAAGTTGATAACCACGGTCATATTTTATGTGATATGACAACTTCTGAAGACTTGACCTTCGGCCACGACCTCACCCTCAACTTCGACGACCACCAACACAGTCACGCCGTCATCGCCTACCGTTCCGACCCGTCCATCTTGGAGCCGTACCCGGTGGATTCCACGGCGGTGCCGCAGTATGACGAGCGGCTGTCGGAGATCCGGCTCTATCCCAACCCCGCCACCGACTGCGTGGTCATCGAGAGTCCCGAGGGGCTGCCCGTCGGCATAGTGGCCGTCACCAACGAGTCCGGCCAGCTGCTCTTCCTGCAGCCCGCCACCTCCTGCCGCACCGAGCTCTCCGTCCGCAACCTCCCCGCAGGGCTGTACGTCGCGCACGTAAGCACCTCTGTTGGCAGCACAGCGATAAAGTTTGTGGTGAAACGGTAGCGGGCAGGTGTAGAGACGCGCCACGGCACCTCTCTGACCGAAATCGACCTCTCGCCCTATCCCTCCGGCACCTACCTCGTGAAGATCAACTTCGAGCGAGGGGTGAGCGTGGTGAGGAAGGTGGTGAGAATGTAGAATGCAGAATTAAGAATGATGAATGATGAGGCGTGAAAAACGAGGGATGGAATTGCAGCGAATTGGAAAAAATGTATCTTTGCCGAATCGAAATGCGGCATCACGAATGTGATTCGTTGCCGCATTCATAGAAGGAACACGTATTAAAGACAAGAATTATGGAAGACATTGTATTATCCATTCCCTCAGCGGATTACAGTTTCTTTGAGGCGTTGGCCGCCCGGATGGGCTGGTCCGTCCGCACACGTCGCACATCCGTGGAGCGTTTTCTCGAATCCTGCCCGAAAACCCCGCAAATGACTGACGAGGAAATAGCCGATGAAGTGAACGCTGTACGCTACGGGAAATGAAAATTCTGTTTGACACCAACCTTTGGATATCCTTCATGATTGGCAAACGCCTCGCATCCATCAAGGAGGTGCTTTGCCGCCATGATGTGGAGGTGTATGTCTGTGAACAGCTGTTGGATGAAATCCGCATGGTCATTTCACGCCCCAAATTCGACAACATCATTCCCCAGGAAACCTGCCGCCGTTATTTCGAAATGGTGTATGATGTCTGCTATTTTACGGACATAACCGTGGATGCGGCTTCGCCTATTCGTGACATCAAAGACCTTTACCTGTTGTCGATGGCCGAAAGTGTGCCCGTGGATTACATCGTTAGCGGCGACAAAGACCTCACCGAACTTGGCGAGCACAAAGGCATCCCGATATTGACATACAATCAGTTGTTGGCTTTGTTGCAACCTGCAACATGACACGCCCTTCTATCCCTCCGGCACGTACCTCGTGAAAATCAACTTCGAGCGAGGGGTGAGCGTGGTGAGGAAATCACCAAAAGATTTGCGAAAATCAGCCAAAGAATCACGAAAAGACCACCAAGCACAAGTAGAGAAACGCATAACAATCTAAAGCAACAGTCTGTTATACAAACCATTACATAAACTCAAAAAAAATATCCAAAAGATGTTGGTAGAATCAAAAAAAAGTGTATTTTTGCCACCGATTTCAGACAGACGATCTGTTAGCTCAGTTGGTTTAGAGCGCTTGCTTGACAGGCAAGAGGTCACTGGTTCAAATCCAGTACAGATCACACCGATCAAGAGGCCACACACAAACGTGCGGCCTTTTTTATTTACTATGATTCGACGCTCTTCTTCTATAACCAATAACCAATAACCAATAACCTAAAAATTGTATCTTTGCCGCCGCAAAATCTTTTGGTACAATGAGTGCATATTTATCCTCAAATGTCTCCAAGGTGACGACCAATACCTTGATGAAAATGAAATCGCAGGGCGAGCGCATCGCCATGCTCACGGCTTACGACTATTCCATCGCCACGCTCTTGGACATGGCCAAGATAGACGTGGTTTTGGTGGGTGACTCGGCCGCCAACGTGATGGCCGGCTACACGACCACGCTGCCGATTACGCTCAACGAGATGATCTACCACGCCTCATCGGTGGTGCGCGCCGTGAAACGCGCGCTCGTGGTGGTGGACATGCCTTTCGGCACCTACCAGGGCAACTCCAAAGAGGCCCTCAGCTCGGCCATCCGCATCATGAAGGAGTCGGGCGCGGATGCCATCAAACTGGAAGGCGGCGCGGAGGTCATCGAATCCATCGACCGCATCCTCAGTGCCGGCATCCCCGTGATGGGCCACCTCGGCCTCACACCGCAATCCATCAACAAGTTCGGCACTTACGCTGTGCGCGCCACCTCCGAGGAGGAGGCCGACCAGCTGCGCCGCAACGCCTTGTTGCTGCAGGAACATGGATGCTTCTCCCTTGTGCTGGAAAAGATCCCCGCCTCGCTGGCCAAGGAGGTCACCGACAGTCTGCAAATCCCCACCATCGGCATCGGTGCGGGCCGCCACACTTCCGGACAGGTGCTCGTCTTCCACGACATGATGGGCATCACCCAGCAGTTCTCGCCCCGCTTCCTCCGCCGCTATCTCAACCTGAGCGAGGAAATCGTGGGTGCCATCGAACATTACATTTCCGACGTGAAAGAGAACACATTCCCCAATGAGTCAGAACAATACTGAGACCCGCGAGGAATTCGCCCGCCGCATCGTCTACGAGGACAACCACCTGGTCATCATGAACAAGATTGCCGGGGAGCTGTCGCAGGGCGACGACACCGGCGTGACACCCCTTCTCGAAAAAGTGCGCGATTACATCCGCGTGCAGAAGCAGAAAGAGGGCAACGTCTTTTGCGGCCTCATCCACCGCATCGACCGGCCCGTGAGCGGCATTATCGCTTACGCCCGCACCTCCAAATCGCTTGACCGCATGTGCAAGCTGCTGAAAGAGCACCAGTTGCACAAATTCTACTGGGCCATTGTGGAGGGCGTTCCCGAGGTGAAGCAACAGAAGCTCGTCAACTGGGTGTTCAAAAACTCCGACCGCAACAAGACCTACATCAACGACAAGGAAACCGAGGGCTGGCAGTACGCCGAGCTCGACTACACCGTCATTGCGCATTCCGAGCGCTACTCGCTGTTAGAGGTGGAATTGCACACCGGCCGCCACCACCAGATCCGCGTGCAGCTGTCGCACATCGGCCATCCCATAAAGGGCGACATCAAATACGGTGCAAGACGGCCCGAGCCGGATGCATCCATCTGTCTGCACGCCAGGAGGTTGTGGTTCGAGCATCCCGTTACGCATGTGCCAGTGATTGCCGAGGCCGAACCTTTCAACCCGCTTTTCCGGAAAATTCTGAACGGGGAGGGAGGCGGCAACGAATAACATAATGAATCCCGGGGCTCGCTATCGCTCACCCCAGGCTGACAAACGTCGGGCTTTCAGCCCTTTTGGAAGAAGTCAATCATGAGACCCAACCATTTATCACCCAAGCATTTCCTCTTTTTAACCCTCGTTTTGCTGCTGACGGGCACAATCTCCGCACAGCAGGTGCATGTGCGGCACGCCATCCCCTACTGCAACGCGCAGTATCCCGGCGAGGACAAGATGCGACGGCTTTGCTTCGACTTTTATGAGCCGGAAGGGCATTCCGACACCCTGCGGCCGCTGGTCATCACCCTGTTCGGGGGTGGCTTCGTGGTCGGGTCACGCGACTACGAGGACATGGTGGCATGGTGCAAACATTTCGCAGAGAAAGGCATTGCCGCAGCCTCCATCGACTACCGGCTGATGCCCGCCCATAAGTTCAACGCCAAGGGGCTGGTGCGCACTGGCTATATGGCCGCCCAGGACGTAAGTGCGGCGGTGCGCTTCTTCAAGGCCAACGCCGACAAATACCGCATTGACACCAACCGCATCTTCCTGCTCGGGCAATCGGCGGGCGCAGTGGCTATCCTCCACGCACTCTACATGGACGAGGACGAACGTCCCTCCGACACCTTTCTCGACCCGGAGCTTCCGCCGCTGCACAGTACCGGTAACGCCGCCGCCATGAAGCAGAAATTCTCCGTGGCGGGTGCGGTGCTGCTTTGGGGATGCATCTTCAAGCCCGACATGATCGACCCCGACGAAACCACGCCGATATGCCTCATCCACGGCGGCAAGGACGTCATCCTCCCGCCAGACTCCGGCTACGCCTTCTCCATTCCGGGGCTCCCCTACGCCTACGGTTCGCAACCCATCGCCGACCGCCTGACAGAGTTAGGCACCACCTCGTTCGAGTTGCACCTCTTCGACGACGAGCCGCACGTCTTCTACTTCAAACTCCTGTACATGTTCAACTTAGACCAACAGAAGTTCGACAAATGCTTCAACATCGCGTGGGATTTCGTGCGGCGGAAGAGTAGCGAGGAGAAATAGAAACGTAGAGACGCAAAATTTTGCGTCTCTACTCGCCGGTCCATCCGACCGAAAAGAATCATCGCTTCACCGCACTATTTTCAACATTTATCCGATAATAGTTCTTCCTGATCACCACCAATCGCACCAACCAGATAACAAAGAAGACATCGGACAGAATCTTGTAGAGCGGCGGCAGGGTGACGAACCATGAGACTACCCAAAGGATGAGGTCGATGTCGAAGAGGATGTTCCACAGCCGCTCGCGGTCATGGAATTCGCAAAGGACGTCTCCTTCTTGTGGCACCTCTACCTGCGCTGTTGAAGAGACAGATATGTCGATGCTTTTGCCGCTTTTACCTAACGGGATGAGTCCGCCGAACTGCACCTTCAGACTGTAGCTGCCCGTCGGCACCTCGCCCCGAAGCTGGTCGTCCTTAAGCACACCCACATAGTAGCCGTTCAGGAAGACCGCATGAGGCAGTTTCGGCTCGTACCAGTGGCGGATGTGGCGGATGGTGAGGGTGGGCATAATCTCCTTAACTTTCTTTGTCATAATCCAAATCAATGCATCAGCATCTATGGCGCAAAAGTAAAAAAATATCATATACGAACTGTTTGTGGTTCGTGTGGCACATCGCCTCAGAAGGCGTCACGGACGCAGTGCGTGTCGCATCTCTCCGAGATGCTTACTCTGACTGCACCCGTCTGCCACCATACTACGCTTCGCTCGTATGGTGTTAATTGCGCCTGTCGGCGCGTCTCATGCCTCCGGCATGGCGACGCTGTTGATGTATAACACCCGGCAAACTTTCATAAGGATCGTATCTTTTTTGTGACTTTTCTTGCCGTTTTCTTTGATTTTGATGCTGCTCTACCACCATAATAGATAAGCCCGCTGTCTTTATAACTCAGGGAGGCATGAGGGTAGATTGATCTATGCGAAAAGCCAGCGTTTATGGTGTCGTAGCCGTGGGTAGTGAGGGATTGGAACAACTCGTCAGGGTAGCTGAAGGGCCAGTCCATCACCCCAAACATCCATTGGTCCAATGCGACGTTGTCAATGCTGTCTGACGCCAGTTCATCAGGGATATATATTTCGTATGGCGAATAACCAAAACAACTGGTGCTTTTTATCGTGTAATCTTTCAGACAAGTTCCTTTGCGAACAACGATGACTTTCTGCCAATCGGTGGTATCGATATTGATATAACCCCAATCGCGCAAGTTTTCCAGTACCGCACTGGCATTGGCGGCATGGTCGCTGCCTGGATGATGGATGAGTTCAAGGTCGAGTATGTAATCGCCTTTGAAATGACCCGGTTCGCTGTAGCAATATACGTTTTGTGAAAGCAATTCAATCTGATTCGCCACCCAAGTCACATCATCGTGCAAAGTCACGGTGTCACCGAACGGCATAATAGTATCCTTGGGGATAGCAGCCAGTTGCTTATCTCTGAAAATGCGCTGCCCGTTGACCGTCAAGGTGTAGCCTTCGGTCTCGATATGGTGGTGCGTCTTACCGTGCTTATGGATGCAGGAAGAAAGTACCACCAACAGAACCACGCGGATCAACAGAATTTTCTTCATTGTTTGTTTTTTTGATAAATACGCAAACGGTGTTCGCATCTGTAGAGACGCAAAATTTTGCGTCTCTACAACGATGTCCAACTGAAATTTCCGGCGCCCGCGCCCACCTCAAAATGGTACTTCGCAATGCCGAGGTCGAGATGCGCGTAACCAATGAGCGAGAATTTGGCGACAGCCTCTACCCTATTGTCGTCGTGCAGCACAAACTCGAACTTCTGCTGGTTGACGGCCGTGGGGGCGAGCAGAGCTGCCTCCACACCATTCACAAACCAGTCAGGAAAACTGGCGGCGGAAGATTTGTTCACCGCCACGTCGGCGACGGTCTTCTTCTGCCGGTGCTGCACGCCGTCGTTGGCGCCGTAGCCGAAAGAAATCACGCACTTCAGTTCTTCCTCCGCACCAATCTGGAACAGCGACATGTCCTTCTTGTAGGAGGCACCCACCCAGCAGGTGCGCAGTCCCAGCATCTGAAGCTCCAGCACGAGCCGCTCGCCCCAGTAGCCTGCGGTCACGCTGCCCTCGCGGTTGCAACGGTCGATACTTGCTTGTATGGCCTCGATTTTCTCCGTCTCAATGGGTTTGTCGAGGTATTGCCGCACGGAATGGCGGGCTTTGATGGCTTCAAGTTCGGTCATGATGATGGTGTTTTTTCTACCGGGGCAAAAATAACATTTTCGGGAATATGTATGCAAATGGTGTTCGCCTTTCTGTAGAGACGCGCCATGGCACGTCTCTACGACCGCCCAATCTCCTCCAATTCCCCTGTTTCCGAGTCAATAATGAACCCTCGCACCACGATGTCTTTCGGCACAAGCGGGTGGGTGCGGATGGTTTCCACGGTCTTGCGGACGGAGGTCGGGGTGTCCTTGAAGCCCTCCAACCAGTGGTCAAGGTTGATGCCGCATTTGCGGATGGTGTCGAGGGTCTCGTCTGTCACACCACGGGCAATCATCTCATGGTGGAAGTGGTCGTAGCTCATGTGGCAGGCACCGCAGTGACTGTGCGCCACCACCATAATCTCCTGCACGCCCAACTCGTAGATGGCGACAATCAAGCTGCGCATGGCGGAGTCGAAAGCGGAAATTACTAGTCCTCCCGCATTTTTGATGATCTTTGCGTCGCCGTTTTTCAGTCCGAGGGCGGCGGGCAGCAGCTCCGTCAGCCGCGTGTCCATACACGACAGCACCGCCAACTTCTTGTCGGGGTATTTGTCCGTGATATACTTCTCGTAGCCCTTTTGTGCCACGAATGTCTTGTTGTATTCGATAATTTGGTCGATCATAATCAGTTGTTTTAATATTGTTGTATAACGTATTACTTTGATTTTGATGATTCTATTACCACGGCTTGTGCTTCCTTAAGAAATCTTCTCTTACTTTTTCAGGGAATGTCTCCTGGCCGACGGCCCCACCGTAATAGTTGAAATAGCAGTGGTCATTGTAGGGGATCACCACCCCATTCATCGCTGACGCTTTCTCTTCATCGGTCATCGGACGGTCGAGGAGAGTGTAGCAATATAGTCCCCAACCTACACGTCTGAACCAAATCATCAGCCGTTCGGGGGTGGATTGAGAATAATCAATGCCAATGCACCCCATATCTTTCAACTGTTTACAAATGTTGTCGTATTCCTCTTGAGACAGCCGTACAATGGTCATCAGCGAGTCTTTATTCTGTTCAGCCTTTTTGCCACTATATGGCAGATAACGCTTGTCCGGGCCTTTCACATAGAATCTCTCAAGTTTATTTCCATTGAATTCCAATGTCATATCACAGCTGTCGGCGATGGCGGATTGAACGTATCGGTGAAGGTCTTCCATTTCAGTGTGATGCTCGTCATAATGTGTTGCCATAACATCTGGATTGCACTTTTGGCCTGGCAACATAAAGAAAACAGCCAAAAGCAATACATTGACCGCACCCCAGATGACCGTAGCCAACTCCCATTTGTTACGACAACGGATGCTTGCGAAAAACAACACAATGCTGATAATAAGAGCAGGTATCCAAAGCCACCAAAAGAAAACAAAAACGAAAAAGCCTATATCTTTGCCTATCCAAATTGAAATAATGATGGCTGTGACGATGGCGAAAGGAATCAGTTTCAGGATTCCGAAAAGGGTTCTGCGAGAATGTTCGTCCATGTCTATCTATTTTTCAACAAATTTCGATTGCAAAGATACAAGCTGTTTTCAAACACCTTTTTCCGGTTTCACCGCGCTCTTTGGCCATACAATCTTGCCATTACACGATACCGTCCACATTTCCCCATAGTAATGTTCGGACATGTATTTCACGAACTCATCAATCCACATGTCGTCTTTGTCCACAAATTGTAATAATCCGTCAGCATCTACCCATAACGTATGGTGGTGATTTTACAGTTCATTGAGCAATTCTTCTGCATCGACACCATTAATTTTCCCTTCCTGCATCTGCTTAAGTTGTCCAAAAGCATGGTCAACTTTGGCTAAGGCCTGTTCTTTCGGCGTGGCTTTCGTTTGCACCACGTCAGCCTCACTGTAAGTCCAACCCATTTTTGAAATCATCTTTTTGAAAAAGCTGACCTCATGGTTTGGTATGTTAATGGTAATTGCTGTCATATCTGTTTCTTTCTTAAGATTTCGGCTTCTATATAACTACTGTTATTTGAACGTTTGTAGTAGGAGTGTCGCCATTCCTGGCGACCGTTTTGCGGCAGGAATGCCGCAGCTCCTAAAACGCTGCAAAGATACACTTTTCAAACAAATAATCATCTCTTCACCGCACTCTTCCAACGTTTATCCGATAATATCTCTTCCTGATCACCACGATTCGCACTTATTCAATTTTCAAACTGCTTATCGCGGATTACAATACAACCCGTGACTACGGGCGATTTTGCTGATGGTCTCTTCAGGCAATCGGCTGTGAAAATGAAGGTAATAGTCATATCCGACATCCACTTGCACTTTTTTGGCCTCGTTTACCAATGCGCACCAGAACAATTCCCTCAAACAGGCTTTCAAAACCGTATCTATCTTGGAAGCAGCTATGCGTTGACCTTCTTTCAAAGAGGATACAATCTGATACATAGCTTTGTTCTCTTTGTTGAACGCCTTTGATCGACGCCAATAAAAAGTGTTTGGTTCAACAATCGTTAAGAACTTGACACCCGAAACTTCCAAAAGTTCTTTTACGGTATCAACGTATGCGGACTCGACTCTCAGATATTCCTCATTGGTCAACACCTCCCCGTCGAAGTTTCTCCCGATGTCGCTAACAGATATCCATTCGTTTTTGGTATAAACACGATCCTTATAGTATTGAGGTTGGTATTTGACAATCTCACAGCCGTACTTTATGAACGGGCTGTTAAGATTTGTGCTGTTCATTCGTTTGAAAACCTTGTCGCGTAACATATTACTTTGATTTTATGATTCTTGTTCTTGGTAAGGTTTTACTGGTGCAAAAATAGAAAAATATCATATACAAACTGTTTGTAGCTCGTGAGGTGCCTCGGAGAGGCGATACGTACGCAGGGCAGGTTGCATCTCTCCGAGATGCTTACCAGACCGCGCCCGTCTGCCACCATACTGCGCCTTTCCTTTTCACCACACTGCGCGCTATCGCTCTTGTATGGTGTTAATTGCGCCTGTCGGCGCGTCTCATGCCTCCGGCATGAGGCCGTTGTCGATGCATAATACCTACAAATCAACTTCCTTACACATCCGTTCTATCAACTCTCTATGTTGCGGGTACAGCTTCAGTAGTTCATCCTTCTTTGCCAACTCGAAGTTCTCGAAACGGAAGGCCGGACCGACGGCACAGCCGACGAGGCAGAAGCCGCGCTTGGAGGGGATGTCGGCGGCGAACCATTGCTCCGGCTGGATGACCACCTGCATCTCGCTTTGTTCGGAAAGCTGATGGACAGTCAAGGTCCCGTCGGGATCAATCACATAGATGTTGAGCGGTTCGCCCGCGTGGAAATACCAGATTTCCACCATATTGTGCAGACGATGGAACGCCGACATATCATTGGCAGTCAGCATATAATAGATGGTAGAGAGGGGCTTTTCTCCCGTTTCGTCGTTGCCGAACACCTGGCGGTAATAGCCTCCTTCCGGATGCGGAACGAGGCCCAGTTTTTGGATGTATTCCTTTGCTTCCATATTTGTTTTGATTTTTCGGTTCTTTATGATTTTTCTTGGAACTGTCATAACTTCTTTCCTACTATCCGCTGCATCACCACGGCGCAGGAGGCGTCGCCGGTGACCGACATGACCGTGCGGCCCATGTCGATGAGGCGGTCGATGCCGGCGGCCACCGCCACGCATTCGACCGGGATGCCCGCCGAGGCGAACACCATCGCCATCAACGCTAAACTACCGCCCGGAATGCCCGGGGTGCCGATGGAGGCCACTGTGGAGGCAAAAGCGATGGCCAAATACTGACTCATGGTGAGGTCTATGCCGCAGCAAGTCGCCATAAAGACGGACGCCACGCCGAGATAGATGGCGACACCGTCCATGTTGATGGTTGCGCCCAACGAGAGCACAAAACTGCCGATGTCCTTGCTGACGCCCATTTTTTCCGCACACTGCATCGTGTAAGGCAGCGTGGCCACGGACGAGTCGCTGGAGAAGGCGAACAGCATGGCCGGCTGCAACCCCTTGAAGAACTTCAGCGGCGACATTCTTCCCAACAACGCCACCGCAGAGGAATAGACCACCCCGGCATGAATAACAAAGCAGAGGTAGGCCAATGCCAGCAGCGCCGCGTAGGAACCCAGCACCACCGGACCGTTATCGACCACTACGGGGGTCAGCATGCAGAACACACCGATGGGGGCCAGTGCCATGATGTAGTCCAGAATCTTGCCCACCACGTCGTTGAAGCTGAGAGTCACTTTCCTCGCCATTTCGCCCTTCTCGCCCACATGGACCATCGCAATGCCGAAAAGCAGGGCGATCACGATCACCTGCATCATCGCCATCGAGCTCAACGGCTCAATGATGTTCTCCGGAAACATGTTGACCAACTGGTCCATCACCGTAACGTTGGATGTTTCGACAGGCTCCGCCGCAGTATCCAAATCAATGTTGATGACCGGCAGGAAACCCTTCAGCAGACTGGGTAGCACCAGCCCAAGCGTCACGGCGAAAAGGGTGGTTGTCATGAAATAGAGCAGTGCCCGAAATCCTAACTTGCCCACTTTCGAGATATCATTCATTGAAAGGATGCCTGCCATGATGGAAAAGAGCACCAGCGGCGCCACAATGAACTTCAGCAAGTTCAGGAAGATAATGCCAAAAGGTTGGATATACGTATCGACGAAGTCGGCTTGGTTGCGAAGCAGAATACCTGCTACCACTGCAAGCAGCAAGGCGATGCCAATTTGGGCGGTAAGGGAGAGTCTCTTCATAATCTATCGTGAAAATATGCCCATTCTTTGCACCTGATTCTCAAGCATGTTTTCGTATATCGTCATTGTTGTATAATTTTTACGAGATTGTCCAGAATTGATTTTTTCCCGCCTTGTTCCGCACAAGATTCGATGATTTTCACATCAAAATCTGCCAACTCCTCCATGTCCAGTCGAAGGTCCTCTTCCAAATATTGAAGCAAACCTTTCAAGGAGCGATTGGGCAGGTAGCTGTCATAAAGTATGAAATCGCACAATGCCTTTTCAGGAGCGGCCATTATGAACGAAACCCCTTCTTCTTGGACGATTCTCAGTCCGATGCTGAAATAGGAGGGTTTTACCTGATAGTAATCGAAAAAACCGACAGGGGTCTCGAATGACCGCGAGCGCTTGATGGTGGTGGAGGTCATGCGGTGTACCTGTTCGGGTATCAGCCCATACCAACGCAACGCCCAGCGAAGCGAAACGTATGAAGGTCCATAGATGTGGTTGGCACATAGCGGAGCGTTGATGGGCTTCCCGCTGATTTCGGGATTCACCACATACAGTCCGCGCTTCAGTCGAATGAGCTCGCCGTCCTTCTCCAAAGACTGAATCTTCTTTGAAGGCACACCCAAGTGCTGATAGTCTGATTCTATTATCCTACCAAATACGGGGACATTGCCATATTTCAGAAGAGGGTTCTTCTTCATAACATCATTTTACGACCGCAAAAATACAAAATTTTACATAGAAAACGAAATTATTCTTCCTTTTCTATGCAGAATTTTGAATGTACTGTTGTTGCACGTGTGTGTCTATTTGCATACAACCATCACTGAAAATCCACATCGTCAGACAGCCAAGTGAGGTCTTTATCATATTTTGAGTCCGTTGATGGTTCCCTGTAGCCCGTTGAGTTGGTGTTGTTCGGTGATTCGTTCAATCACAGCACCATGAAAGCGTATCTCTTTTCTTTTAATGCCTGCCGGATGTAAATCTGGAATGCGGAAACCTCGGTTTAATGCCGAATTAATGGGTTGTCTCCTTCAAGGGCGAAAACGGACATCTCTTGCCGATGCATTGGTTGTTACGGGCCGAATAGTGGCAGACAATGTGCGGTTTCTCCATCTCGATGCCGAAATGCTCCTTCACGAACCCGATGGCGGAAAGGATGGAGAGGTAGGAGTCGCGTTTGCAGCAGCGCGGACCGCCGATGTCACCGATCGCGTTCAGCGATTTGGCGGTCATCCAGTGCGGCAAGGAGAATAGTTCCTGCGACAATGGAGTGGCCTTGGCGATGATGGAGACGAACATACCCGAACTGATGCCCGCGCCACAAGCACCCCAGAAACCGCAAGCACCTCCGGGAACCTGCTTGCCACGATTCATCATCTCCGCAAGGGCTTTGGGAAGATCAATATCCCCTCCGGCATTCCTGAAGGCAGTCAGCAGCGCGGCGCCCACCATCACGTGGTGCTCCGGACCGTGTATATGGCAGAACGGCAGTTCCATCATCTTGTTGAGGATTTCGACGGGATTTCTTGACGACTCTGCCAGGCAGAGGCCGACGATAGTGTCCATCCCCGCTGTGTGGCAATCGGAGCAGACGTAATGACCGTTGACGCAACGGGTCTTGCTGTTCTCCTTTTTGTGGCATATCGCACACTCCATCAGTGTGTTCTGTTCAAGATATTCCAGCGGCGCACCGCAAATCAGGCATTCTTCTTGGTTCATAATATATTTTTTGTGGCAAAAATACAAAAAACGCCGATGCATACCAGCTCCAAAAGTGGACACGAAAAATGCTATTGGTAATTACGATAATAGAAGCCGCTGATAAATATTCCTGTCCACCTCTTTGAACACATTGAAAACCACCTGCTTGACGCTGCAATCGGGATGCACGGTCAAATAATCCTTGACGGTTCGCACGGCGATATCCGCGGCCAGCTGGTTTGGGAAACGGAACTCGCCCGTGGAGATGCAGCAGAAGGCGACGCTTTCGAGACCGTTTTCATCGGCACAAGCCATGATGTTATGGTAACAGGAGGCCAATTGTTCCTTCTGGAATGCCGTCGGGATGCCGTTGGGAATGATCGGCCCGACAGTGTGGATGACGTACTTGCACGGCAGGTTGTACGCCTTGGTGATTTTGGCCTGCCCCGTCGGCTCAGGGTGTCCTTGTTGCAGCATCAGCCGGTGACACTCCTCGCGCAACTGCACGCCCGCCGCGGAATGGATGGCGTTGTCGATGCATCTGTGCAACGGATGGAAACAGCCCAACATCTGCGCATTGGCGGCGTTCACGATGGC
>JAFPVR010000036.1 GCA_017395245.1 Bacteroidales bacterium
AAACGAGTTTTGCTACAAGTTCAACCGAATGTATTTCGGAGACAGGCTGTTTGACAGGTTAATGCTTGCCTCTATTTCATACAAGCCAACGTTCACCCACCGCAGGTATGGGGCTGGGGGTGAATGCGGATAATCATTTTTAATAATATGCGAATTGTCATTCAACGTGTAACCTCCGCTTCCGTGTCCATTGAGGGCAATACTGTGGCTTCCATCGGGTCGGGACTGCTCATCCTTGTTGGCGTGGAACAGGGCGACAGCGATTCGGACGCTGCCTGGCTCGCCTCCAAGACAGCCAACCTTCGTATTTTCGATGATACGGCGGGCGTGATGAACTTAAGCGTAAAGGATGTGGTCGGCGAGCTGCTTGCCGTGTCGCAATTCACCCTCACGGCATCCACCCGCAAGGGCAACCGTCCCTCCTATTATCGTGCAGCCGGTCACGAGCTGGCCGTGCCCCTTTATGAAAAATTTTGCGACCTTTTAGCGGATGAATGTGGGAAAGCTGTCCAAAAAGGTGTTTTTGGAGCCAATATGCAAGTGCAGCTGGTCAACGACGGACCGGTCACCATCATCATGGATTCCAAGTTGAAAGAGTAATTTGACCAAACATTTTGTTTTTATTGTCTTTGGACAACAAAAATGCGGAATGTTGTGTACCTTTGCTGCTGAAAAGCAACGAAATAAAACAAATACGGCTTATGACAAAGAAAATGATTATCCTTAACGCCAGTCCGCGGAAGAACCGCAACACGGCGACATTGTTGAAGGAGGCACAGCGCGGCGCAGAGGCTGCCGGTGCCGAAGTGGAGTATATCGACCTCGTGAGCCTGACGTTCAAGGGCTGTATGTCGTGCATGGCCTGCAAGCGCACGGGCAACAAGTGCGGAGGGCTGTGTGCCTTCAAGGACGACCTGCGTCCCATACTGGAGAAGATTATCCAGGCCGATGCTTTCATCATGGGTACACCTATCTATTGGAGCAATCCCACGGGTATGTTCCGCAACGTCATCGAGCGCCTGCTCTTCCCGATGCTCAGCTACAACAGCGACGGCAAGGGCGGTGCAACGAGGTATCTCGACAAGAAGATGAACTGCGGACTCATCTACACGATGAACGTCACGCCCGAGAACTACAAGGCTTTTGGCTATGAGGCCATTCTCTCGCCCGACCGCAACTTCCTGCAAGGCTACTACGGTCATTGCGAAGTGCTCAATGCCCACGGCACCTGGCAGTTCTATCCCGACTACTCGAAGTTCGACCACAGTGCCGTAGATGTAGCCGAAAAGGAGTGGTATCGCGAGAACCAGTGGTCCAAGGACATGGAGGCTGCCTTTGAGATGGGCAAGCGACTTGTAGAGTAAATTCCAATTTAGCAAACAACAAACAACTACCAATATGAAAAAAGTAATCGTAATCTCAACCAGTCTCCGCCCGGGCTCGAACAGCCACGCGATGGCGGAGCAGTTTGCCAAGGGCGCGGAAGCCGCCGGGCATCAAGTGGAGTTTGTCTCGCTGAGAGGCAAGGAAATCAAGTTCTGCTTCGGCTGTCTGTCGTGCCAGAAGACGGGTACCTGCGTCATCAAGGACGACGTGCCGGCCATCATGGAGAGCGTGCTCAACGCCGATGTGGTCTGCTGGGCCACGCCCATCTACTACTACGAGATGAGCGGCCAGATGAAGACCCTCATCGACCGCATGAACGCGATGTATCCCAAGGATTACAAGTTCCGCGACGTCTATCTGCTGACCACCGCGGCCGAGAACGAGGAGTTCGTGCCGAAGCGCGCCGAGGGTGGCCTCACCGGCTGGATCGACTGTTACGGCAAGTCCGCACTCAAAGGCCACATCTTCTGCGGCGGCGTGGGCGGTCCCAACGAGATTGCCGGCAACGCCAAACTGCAGGAGGCGTTTGAGATGGGGAAGAAGGTATAAAACCGACAACAAACAATGAAATCACCCATGCAAAATAACATAATCATTTTAGCTCTTATGACTCTTTTAGCATTGCCGTCCACGGCACAAATCGACCTGCACAGCCATGCCGTCACGCAGGGCTACATCGACTACATCAAAGCCAACGGCGCCGAGATGGACGAAGGGTTCTCCATCCCCAGTTGGGACGCGGAGAAACACATCGCCTTTATGGACAAGGCCGGCATCCAAACCGCCGTGCTGACGATGCCCGCCCCGCAGCCTTTCTTCGGCGACGTGGAGGCTTCGGCGGCGGTGTGCCGAAAGTATAATGAGGAGTGCGCCGCGCTGAAGGCTCGCTATCCGGGGCGTTTTATGTTCTGCGCCGCGCTGCCCCTGCCCGATGTGCCGCATGCGTTGGAAGAGGCACGTTACGCCTTGGAGGTGTTGGATGCCGACGGCATCAAGCTGGCCACCAACAGCTACGGGCAGTACCTCGGCGACCCCGCCTTGGACACGCTGATGGCCTACCTCGATGCGCATAAGGCCGTCGTCATCCTGCATCCGCACAAACCCTCGGCGGTCAACGCACAGCTGATTGCCGACGTGCCGCTGGCGAGCTACGAATATCTGGCCGAGACATCGCGCGCTATTCTCAACATGGTGGCCCACAATGTGCTGGTGCGCTATCCCAACCTGAAGGTGGTGGTACCGCATTGCGGCTCGTTCCTGCCCAACGCCCTGCCGCGTTTCCGTTCGCTGCTGCCGATGATGGTGAAACAGGGCATCATGCAGCCTGTGGATGTCGATGCCAACCTGTCGCGGCTCTACTACGACCTTGCCGGCGCGCCCACCGATGATGTCCTCGACGCGCTCCTCACCATCACCACTCCCGACCATATCCTCTACGGCAGCGACTACCCGTATGTGGCCGAGCCGGTGCTCATCAGCGGCAAGCAGGCCTTGGAGGAGCGTCTCGCTTCGCACGGACTGGATCCGCAGGAGATCTTCACCGACAACGCCCGCCGTCTGTTCGGCGAAAATGTGCCGCTTCGCACCTACGGCGACAAAATTGTCCGCCTCGCCGAAATCGAGGTGGTTCCGCAATTTCTGGAAGAGTATCTGGCTTACGCCAAGGAAGTCGGGGTGACCTCAGTGAAAATGGAGCCCGGCGTGCTGACCCTATTCTCGATGCAGACCAAGGAAGACCCCTGCAAAATCTTCATCTTGGAAATCTACGCCGACAAAGAGGCCTACCAGAGCCACCTCCAGACAGCCCATTTCAAGAAGTACAAGGAGGGCACCGCCCAAATGGTGAAGTCGCTGAAGCTGATCGACACCCAACCGATGGTGGAGATGGAGATGCTGGGACATTGAGAAAACAAACAAATCAAAATCAATATGAAACACACCTTTGTGATTTTCGCCGCCGCCATCGTGCTGATGGCCGGCTGCAACAAGACAACAAAAACAGACAAAGATATGAATACTTTGACATTCAACGAGAAACAGGCGGCGGCAATGTCGGCCATTGCCTGCAATGAGGCCAAAGCCGACTATACCGCCTTGGCCGAGGCCATCGACGGCGGCTTGGATGCCGGCCTGACGGTCAGCCAGATCAAGGAGGCCCTCTCGCAACTCTACGCTTACACAGGATTTCCGCGTTCTCTGAATGCCCTTGGCACTTTGCAGAAGGTATTGGAACAACGCAAGAGCGAAGGCAAAGCTACTGAAGAAGGTGTTGAGGCATCACCGCTGCCGAGCCATTACAATGCTTTGGCACAAGGTACGGAAGTACAAACAAAACTTTCTGGACAGCCTTTCAACTATGCGTTTTGTCCCGCCGAGGACTACTATCTGAAAGCCCACCTCTTCGGCGATATCTTCGCCCGCGACAACCTCACCCACGCTGACCGCGAACTCATCACCGTGAGTGCATTGAGCGGCTTGGAGAATGTGATGCCGCAGTTGCAGGCGCATGTGCGTGGTGCATTGAACATGGGTGTCACAGAAGAGCAGTTGCGCAGCATCCCAGTGGCTTTGAAAGCCGTAGGGTTGCAAGCCGAGGCTTTGCGTTGTGATGCTGCCATCGCCGCCGCTGTTGATGGCAAGAACGATGTGGTGTGTGCACAGTCACCCTGGCCCATCGGAGAACCCAACGACACCTATGCCAAGTATTTCACCGGTCAGAGCCACCTCGCCGTCCTCGACCCGGCAAGCGGCCTCTGCAACGTCAGCTTCGAGCCCGGCTGCCGCAACAACTGGCACGTCCACCACGGTGCGGTGCAGATGTTGATCTGCGTGAGCGGTCGCGGTTGGTACCAGGAGTGGGGCAAGGAAGCCGTTCCGTTGGTCCCTGGCACCGTCATCGCCGTTCCCGAGGGCGTGAAGCACTGGCACGGGGCAGCCAAGGACAGTTGGATGCAGCACCTCACCTACCACGCCAACGCCAAACCCGGCAACAGCAACGAGTGGCTGGAGCCTGTCAGCGATGAGCAGTATGACACATTGAAATAATTGGACAAGGTTCCATGAAGAATCCGCAATCTCGGTAATGGCTTGGGTTGCGGTTTTTTTTTTGTACTTTTGCGGCAAAACAACAGCAATGAAGAAAGAGATTGACCCTAAAGACTCGCCGCGCGGATTCGCTTTTGAGCTGTGGAAGACGGCTGGGATGCCGAAGGTGACCATTTTCAAGACCTTCGATATCACCCGATTGATCAAGGTCGCCAAACGGAGCGGGATGAAGACCAATATGCTGATGTGCTGGTGCATCGGAAAGGCGGCAACCCCTATCGAGGAGTTCTACACGCTGCCTGCCGATGGACATCTGTGGCAGTATGATCGTCTGGCGGTCAACGCCGTTGTGAAAACAGCGAATGGTACCGCCCATCTCTGCGATATTCCCTTTTCGGAGGATATTCATCAGTTCAACGAGGACTATCTGCGGCTAACCCGCCAGGTGCACGACACGAACGAAGACCATCTTCTCGGCGACGAATATATGGATTAAAGGTTTGCCGGCGATGCTTGTTTTGTTTGAATTGAAATAATGCGTATCTTTGCACCGAAAAAAAATCCCACAAATGAACATCGAGCAAGTACGAGACTACACCCTGTCCCTCTACGGCGTGACAGAAGACCAGCCGTTTGGCGATGACATCCTCACCTTCCGTCTGGAAGGGAAGATTTTCGTATGCCTTTGGCTGGGCGGTGGTGAGCATGATATGAAGGATTCTGAGCCCAGACTGGCACTGAAGATGTCGCCAGAAAGAAATGAGGAACTCAGAGAACAATTTTCCGCTGTAACCCCTGCCTGGCATTGGAACAAGAAACATTGGAGTGATGTGTATTACGAACAGATAAAAGATGCACGGGTTCAGGAATGGATTCGTGAATCGTATCAACTTGTAGCCTCGAAACTACCCAAAGCATTACGACAGAAGTATTTACAATAAAAAATGAATATAAAGGAGGATCATTGATGAAAAAAATCGCATTCATCATGGCAGCACTTCTTATGATAAGTCTGAGTGGCTGCGCGCAGAAAAACCAAACCCAAAATCAAGGAAAGGAGAACAAAGAAATGAACAAGACCTTAATCGTTTACTTCTCGGCCACTGGCACCACCAAGGCTGCCGCACAGAAATTGGCCCAACAGTACAATGCCGACCTCTATGAAATCACCCCAGAGGTGCCGTACACCGATGCCGACCTCAACTGGCGCGACAAAAACTCGCGTTCCACGTTGGAGATGAAGGACAAGAGCTCACGTCCCGCCATCAAGGGCCGTTGCGAGAACATCGCCGACTACGACACCGTGTGGATCGGTTTCCCCGTGTGGTGGTACACCGCTCCCACCATCGTCAACACCTTCATCGAGGCCCACGACCTCAGCGGCAAGACCCTCAACGTGTTCGCCACCAGCGGCGGAAGCACCGTCGATGGCTCATACAACGACCTCAAGAAAGCCTACCCGCAGTACAAATGGGGCGAGAAGAGGCTGATGAATTGAAAATTGAGAATTTTTATAGAATGAGAAAAGTAGCATTATTGGCAGTAGCGGTATTAATGATTGCCGCCTGCGGAAACAAAAATCAAGAACAAAAACAGGATAATATGAATCAGGAATTGACTCTTACACAGGAGTGGGATAAGACGTTCCCGAAAAGCGACAAGGTTGACCACAAAAAGGTCACGTTCAAGAACCGTTACGGTATCACGCTGGCGGCGGATATGTACACACCCAAGAATGCCACAGGCAAACTGCCTGCTATCGCTGTAAGCGGTCCATTCGGTGCCGTAAAAGAACAATCGAGCGGCTTGTATGCACAAACGTTAGCTGAACGCGGCTTCATCACTATCGCTTTCGACCCTTCATATACTGGTGAAAGCGGCGGTGAACCGCGCTATGTGTCGTCGCCCGACATCAACACGGAAGACTTCAGTGCTGCCGTCGATTTCCTCTCCTTGCAGGAGAATGTGGATGCCGACCGCATCGGCATTCTCGGCGTGTGCGGTTGGGGTGGCATAGCCCTTAACGCCGCCGCCCTCGACCCACGTATTAAAGCCACCGTGGCCTCTACAATGTATGACATGAGCCGCGTAATGCAGAACGGTTATCACGATGACGGAGACAGCAAAGAGGCACGTGTCGCGATGCGCAAAGCGATGGCCGAACAACGGCTCATCGACTGCCGCAACGGATCGTATGAACGTGCAGGTGGCGTGGTGGAAGACCCGACCGATGCGCCGTGGTTCATCCAGCAGTACCATGCCTACTACAAAACTCCGCGTGGCTATCACGCCCGCTCGCTCAACAGCAACGAGGGCTGGAACAAAACTTCCGCCCTCCCATGGCTCAATGCCGGTTTCCTCAAGTTTACTAACGAAATAGACAATGCCGTGCTGATTCTGCACGGAGAGAAAGCCCACAGCCGCTATTTCGGCATCACTGCCTATGAGAACATGACGGGTGCAAAGGTTGATTTGCAGGGACAGGACGCCAATTTGCAACCGCTGAACAAACCTCTCGCCGAGCCGTTCATTGTCACTCGCGGCAACAAGCAACTGTACATCGTCCCGAACGCCACCCACTGCGACCTCTATGATGGTGGGGAAGGCAACTGCATCCCGTTTGATTATATTGAAGAATTTTACAAGGAGAACCTAAAATGAAGAAAGTATGCTATGAGAAATCCGAACTCAAAGGACACCTTTTCTGCGGTGACGTTGGCGGCCCGAAAGAGATCGAGGGCAACGCCAAGTTGCAAGAGGCGTATGAGATGGGTAAGAGTTGTTGAACCATTGCCTGCATTTACTACCTACATTTTCAAATAGCAAATATTTATGAAGAAGGCAGCACTACTGATGATGGCGGCGATAACGCTGACCGGATGCACCAAGGGCGACAATTCGATGGGCGAAACCTTGGTCGAGAAACTCTACGTGACCATCGGCGAAGTGACCCATTCGGTGACGCTCGAGGATAATGTGGCGACACGCGCCATGGTGGCCGCCCTGCGGACGGGCGATATCACCTACACCGCCCACGACTACGGCGGGTTCGAGAAGGTCGGCGCACTGGGACAGTCGTTCCCGTCCGACGACCACCGAATCGGCACCTCGGCGGGCGACCTGGTGCTGTACGAGGACGACAACGTCTGCATCTTCTACAGCAGCCACTCATGGTCGTACACCCGAATCGGCAAGCTCGACAATATGTCGGCCGACGAGGTGCGCGCTTTTGTCCGCGCCGGGGAGGGCGATGTCAGCATAACGCTCTCCATCCATTCCGCCAACAAACAACAACAATGAATATGAACGAGACCAAACTCACGGGAAAAGACTATGTCGGGAGCGACGGCCTCTACGCCGACGTACAGCGCACGATGCAGCTTGCGGCGGAGATGAATTGATTTAGTATGTTCTATAATTTAACCGCCGCAAAGGTTTTCGTGACCTTTTGCGGCGTTGTTTTGTTTTCCGAATAGTGGGAAAAAAACGTATTTTTGCGGCCATGAACAAATCACCAATCATAGGCGTTACGCCGCTATGGGATGCGGAGCGCAAAAGCGTTTGGATGCTGCCGGATTATTTGGACGGCATCATCGAAGCGGCACAAATGACAAACAGACGTTTCGTCTGGGCTGTCCAATGGCACCCTGAATATATGTTCAAAACTGATTCGGATAGTTCGGCTATATTTTCTTGGTTTGTTGAGCATTGCATTTAATTATCTTCAACATATATGAAATACTTTATCGTTGATGCATTCACCAGCCAACCTTTCGGGGGAAACCCGGCAGGCGTGGTGTTGCTGGATGGGGACACCTTCCCGGCCGAGGAGCTGATGCTGCAGATTGCAGTCGAACTAAGGTATTCAGAAACCGCTTTCGTGAAGCGAGATTCCGATAGTGAATACACTGTGCGCTACTTCACGCCTAAGGCCGAGGTGGAGCTGTGCGGACACGCCACCATCGCCACCTTTTCGCTACTGTACAAACTGCAGCTGGCAAAAGGCGAATGCATCTGCCGCACAATAGCTGGCGACCTCCGTGTTGAAGTGGGGGAGAAGGTGCTGATGCAGATGGCGACACCGCGTATTGTCGATACCATCACGGATTTCGAAGAGATCTATCGGGCCATTGGCGTGACGGACTATCAGCCGACGTTGCCCGTGCAGATTGCCTATTCCGGCTTGCCTGATATTATGATTCCGCTGCGTGATGTGTCGATGCTGCAATCCTTGAAACCGGACATGGAGGCTATCGCAATGATTACCCGCAAATATGAGGCGGTCAGTTTCCATGTGTTTGCTTTCGCAGGCGACGGCCACACAGCCCATGTGCGCGACTTTGCCCCGCTCTACGACATTCCGGAGGAGTCGGCCACGGGTACCGCCAACGCTGCCTTAACCCATTATTTGCAACAAAACGGCCGCATACCATCGACGGGCGATTTCTCATTCCTTCAAGGCGAAGCTATGGGACGGCCTTCGGTGGTCGCCACGCGAATCACCGGAGACGGTGTGATCTATGTCGGTGGCACTGCGACCATCGTGGCGAAAGGAGAGTTGATGGTGTGAAAAACTGTTACCGCCGTGAGGGGGTTGTGACTTTTGCGACGGTGTTTGTTTTGTCTATATTGTAAAAAACGTAAATCAAAAAAATCCCACTGTGTGACATATTAAAATTTTTAGTAATTTTGCACCCGTATTTCCGAATTTCGTATGAAAATCGGGAATATGATTCGGAAATTACTAAAATATGTATAAGAGAATCTTTGATATTGAAAACCAGATTGATGAAGGGATGTTCCTGTTTGGTGCCCGTCAGGTGGGGAAATCGACGCTTCTTCAGGAGCGGTTTCCCGATGCCGTCTATTACGACCTGCTCATCGCCAACGTGAGGAAAGCATTCAAACGCAACCCCGACTCTTTCCGTCAGGCACTGCTTGACAAACCGGCCGGGACGCTGGTCATTGTAGATGAAATACAGAAAGTTCCTGAACTGCTCGACAGCGTGCATTGGCTGATGACCAACAAGGGGCTTTGGTTCATTCTCAGCGGTTCGAGTGCACGTAAACTGAAGCGTTCTGGAGCCAATACGCTTGGCGGCAGAGCCATTCCAAGGACACTGTTTCCTTTGGTTTGGAAAGAAGTGCCCGATTATCAGATAGACAAAGCGGTTCAAAATGGGATGATTCCCCGCCACTACCTTGTTGATGATGCCACCGACCGTTTGGAGGCTTACGTGGAAGTCTATCTCAGGGAAGAGATTCGCGACGAGGCTGCCGTTCAGGATGTCGAAGCTTTCGAGCAATTCATGGAGGCCGCTGCCATTTCCGATGGCGAAATGATCAACTATTCAAATATCGCGAGCGACTGCGGCGTTTCTGCAAAGACCGTCAAAACCTATTATCAAATTCTGAAAGACACCTTGATGGGTTACGAGATACCGGCATATACAAAGGCAATCAAGCGTAAAGTGGTGCAAGCACCAAAATTCTACTATTTCGATGTGGGATTGGCGAACTACCTGATGGGGCGACACCATCTGAGACGAGGCTCCGACGACTACGGCCACGCCTTCGAGCATCTTGTCATGCAAGAAATCATCGCATATCGCGGATACTATCGCAGGCGCGAGAAGATTTCCTACTGGCACACCTACAACCATCAGGAGGTGGATGCCATCATAGGCGACGCCAAGGTAGCCATTGAAATCAAATCCAGTGAGGAGGTGAAGACTCGGCACAAAGCTGGACTCAAGGCATTCAAGGATGAGCATCCCGACTGTCGGCTGATTCTGGTCTCCCTCGATCCTATCACGAGACCTTCCGGAGACATAGAGCTCATTTATGTGACCGATTTCTTCAAGATGCTCTGGGACGGCGAAATTTTCTGATTAAATGTGCAATGGGAAGATGAATTGCTTATGTTGTAAAAAAAATGCTCGAACTCGGAAGGACATCCGCAAGCAGATCGGCAAGAGTTTCGGCGGCAGGGTGCATGTGACGTTTTGCGAAAGAAATTGATTCGAATAAAACACCCAATCACAAATATGAAACGTTTATCTCTTTGGCTACCCATACGTTCAATAGCGTTCCTGCTGGTATTTTTCGTTTGTGCAGGATGGTTCAGTAAAAGCCTCAGCGAAATTGGTTGCTGGTGGTCGGTCATCGCAGTGATACTGAACTTTCTGACCATCGGCTTGCTGGTCTTTCTCGCAAAGCGCAACGGACAATCCTTTTGGCAACTGCCGCACAGATCGTGGCGACATCTTTTGTCCCGGGACTGTATCAAACTATGTGTGGGCAATAACGACTGATCGCAGCAAGGGTTTTCGTGACCTTTTGCTAGCGGTTTATGTTTTCGCGAAAAGAGTATCTTTGCCGAATAAAAATTCCTAACGATGAAAAAGCTCTATCTCTTACTGTTGTTGACGGTTTCCGTCTCTATCGGATGCGGTCGCGAGCCCATTCCCGAGCCCGTTCCGGAACCGCCAATAACACCTCAAGACACGACAGGTACATATCCGTCAAGCGTGGAGCCTTTCGAGGCGCGTCTGCTGCATACGGCCGAGGGTGACCTGCCCTATCGGATGGGGTATTTCAACCCCGACGGTCTGATTGGAGAGCCCGCGCTCGTTTTGTATATGCATAGTGCCAACGGTCGGGGTTCCGACAACATTTCGCAATTACGGCAGCAAAAAGCGGTTGATTCGATTTTCAACTATTTGGTGGCGCGCCGCTGGCCAGCACTCCCTTGTATTGCACCATCGGCAGTAAGGAAGAGGAATGGCGGATTAACAACCTGCAGTCACTGACGAACCATATTCAGCAAAACGGCGGCGAGGTGATGTTCGACATCCTCCCTGACCTCAACCACCCGCAAACCTGCGAGCAGTCATTCACGGCGGAGAGGATTGGGTGGGTGTTCGGACATGAGAGACGATGAGTCAGATTGTTGTGCCGATTATTATGTGTACGAAAGACTAACTCTCATCATCTTCTTCGGAATGCTTCGGGGTGTCTTTCCGTTTATTGATGTTTCGGAAGTGGTTGGGTGTAATGCCCATCTCCTTCTTGAAAGCAGCATGAAAGACCTGGCGGTTGTTGTAACCGCAAAGTTCACCCACCACCTCCATTTTCTCTTGGAAATACTGCGGATCGGATAGTAGTCTTACAGCTTCCTTGATGCGGTAGCTGTTCAGCAGTGAAGCGAAATTCTGGTTCAGATGTGTGTTGATGACGTGCGAAAGGGTCGTTCTGTTGGTAGCGAGCCGTTTTGCCAAGTCTTGTATGCTGAGTGTAGGATCAAGATACACCTTTTCCTCTTCCAACAACACCTGTAACTTTTCCAACATCTGGCATTCCTGTGCATCACGGACACTATCCGTGTCGAACTTGACAACTTCCACCAGAACATCTTCCTTCTCTTCTTGGCAAAGGTTCTTCTGCATTAGTTTGTGGTATGCCCAGCGACTATGAACAAACAATACTATAAAGGCGATATTGGAAGCCGCCAATACGGAAATGATGATGATAGCTGTCAAATTCATGGTGCAAAAATAGAAAAATCATCTGATATTTACTGTCATAATTCGTATATGACACTAATTTTGTCAAATTCCGACACACTTTTTTACAAATTTTGACATCTGTTCGCAAATAAAAAGCTATTTTTGCCACCAGTTTTGTCGGTGTAAATTTTGCATATGAAAAGATTGCTACCTTTTTATTCAACCCTCATTTTGATGTTAATCGCTATCTTCACCAACGGACAGGATACTATTCCGCCGGAAAAGTCACGCAAGTCGCAGGAAGTACTGGAACAGATTCAGAAGTATTTAAGGATAGGAGGATGGATTGACGCGCAATATTCTTACGAATATTATGATGCTGATAATCAGAGTAGTGTGTTTATGATTCGACGCGCCCGCTTCGACCTGAAAGGAAGCCCGTCAAAATGGGTGAACTACCGTCTGCAAGTCGATTTTGCCCCCAATCCCCGACTGATTGACGCTTTCGTGAAGGTCAACTTCTGCAAACAGGTACAGCTACAAGTCGGCCAGTTCAAGATTCCGTTCTCGTTGGAGAACAAGCTTTCACCTTTGGATTTGGAATTAACAGAGAATGCACAGGTAATCAGTGCGTTGTCGGGTTATAAGGATGTGACGGGCATCAGTTCCTACGCCAACGGTCGTGAGATTGGCGCGATGCTCACGGGCACGCTGGCTTCTGCGGAAGTCCACGGTGAACGTATCCCCATCCTCAAATACGGAGTCGGCATTTTCGGCGGCAACGGCATCAACATCAAAACCGACAACCTTGCCAAAGATCTTTCCGCCCGGGTGGAGTTTTGTCCTTTTGTTAAAGGGTTGGATATTTCAGCTTCAGGTTACTGGGGAAAATATGACATGCAACATGACGGGATTGCAACACACATGAACGGGGCGCGCATCCGCTATGCAGGAGGTCTGCAATACACTGATGAACAATGGGTTGTACGTAGCGAATATCTATGGGGCAGAACTGATTTCGCCGCCTTGGCCCCCTCCACCGACGATTACATCCGTGTGCCCATGCATACGCAGGGGTTCTACGTGACTGTCGGCTACTGGTTCCGTTTCGATTGGGGCAGAAACAGCAAGATACAGCAGAAACTGCGTCCCATGCTCCGGTTCGACTATTATGAAAAGGATATGGCTGCTAACGCCCCATCCATCTATTACGCCACCGGCGTGGAGTGGTGGCCGGAGAAGCACATCCGCGTACAACTGGCTTACACCCTCAAACAATATCCTCATAACCAACCTTTTGGACATAATCTGACAACGATGGTGAGCGCCGTGTTTTAATTAAGAATGTAGAATTAAAATTATAATTATGAAGAAACTGAATTTCACCATTTTATTATTAACAGTTTTAGGCATGCTGATGATGTCGTCCTGTGGCGGAAAAAAGAGCAACACGCAGACAGGCGGTGACTTAGAAGGAAGTATAACCATCTCCGGGGCGTTCGCACTTTATCCGTTGGCGGTGAAATGGGCCGAGGAGTTCCAAGCCCTGCATCCGAACGTGCACATCGACCTTTCTGCAGGCGGTGCCGGCAAGGGCATGACCGACGTGCTGGCCGATGTGGTCGATCTCGGCATGGTCTCCCGCGAGGTTTATCCGCCAGAATTGGAGAAAGGAGCCCTTCCTTTCGCATCAGCCAAAGATGCCGTGGTTATCACAATCAACGCCGACAACCCACTGGCCAGCAAGCTAATGAAACATGGTATTTCGCAGGAGGCCGCCACCAAAATCTGGATTACCGGCGAATATACCACCTGGGGACAAGTGCTGGGCACCAACGACAAGACTCCGATCCACGTCTATACCCGCTCCGACGCGTGTGGTGCAGCGGAGACCTTTGCTCTCTGGATGGGGAGAAAACAGGAGGATCTGTTGGGCACCGCCGTCTTCGGGGATCCTGGACTGGCCTCTGCCATCCAGGCCGACAAGCTGGGCATCGGGCTGAACAACATCGGCTACGCGTACGATGAAAAGTCGCGTAAACCTAACCAAGGACTGTTCGTCTGCCCGATAGACCGCAACAATGACGGCAACATTTCTCCCGACGAGTACTTTTACGACACCAAAGATGACTTCATCGCGGCGGTGGCTGAGGACAAGTACCCGTCCCCACCAGCCCGCGACCTGTATCTGGTCAGTCATGGCATTCCGAAGAACCCGGTCGTCATTGCATTCTTGGAATATGTTCTCACCGACGGGCAGAAACAGAATGTGCCGGTGGGGTATATCAGCCTGAACGAGGAAAAGCTGCGGGCAGGTCTGGAAAAATTGCATCACAAATAATCTCTCACGTAGAGACGCGTCATGGCACGTCTCTACAAAACCGACAATATGCAGAAAACACGCATTATCAAAGACAAAACCGCGCAAGCTGTCATGTTTGCCCTCACCCTCATCTCCATCCTCATGGTGGTGGTGATGTTCGTGGGGCTATATCTGAAATCGGCACCGGTGTTGCAGGAGCGCTCGCTATGGAAACTGCTGACCTCCTCGGAATGGCGGCCCATGAAGGGGGAGTTCGGCTTCCTGCCTTTCATCGCAAGTACGCTGTGGGTGACATTTGTCGCCATCCTCATTGCGCTGCCCATCTCGCTGCTCACAGCGGTTTTCCTCACCGAATATGCCAAATCCTATGTTAAGAAATTCGTTTTCCCAGCCTTGGATATACTGGCCGCTCTCCCTTCTGTCATTTATGGTGTATGGGGTGTGCTGGTCATTGTGCCTTGGATTTCAAAGCACGTGGCGCCGTATTTTATGGATTTCTCAACGGGCTACACCGTCTTGGCTGCCGGTATCGTGCTGGGAGTCATGGTAATACCGATGTTAGTAAGCCTGTTCATCGAAGTGTTCTCCTCCGTCTCCATGGAGTTGCGCGAGAGTTCTTTGGCCTTGGGTGCGACACGCTGGCAAACCACTAAGAAAGTACTCTTCCGACGGACCTATCCGGGCATCATCGCCGCCACAGTACTGGCAATTTCGCGCGCCATGGGCGAGACTATTGCGGTGCTGATGGTCTGCGGATGCGTCATCGGTATTCCGAACAACTTCCTCGACCCCTGTTACCCGATTCCCGCCCTCATCGCCAACAATTACGGCGAAATGCTCTCCATGCCCATGTACGAGGCCGCCCTTATGTTCGCCGCCCTCATCCTTTTCTTCGTCGTCCTCGTCTTCAACCTCATCTCCCGCATCGTACTCTACCGGTTAGAGAAACGACTCGGAAGTTAACGGAGGACGTAATAGTTCCAAATTTCAAGTCTCAATATCAAAATGAAAGTATCAACAATAAAGAAACTACGGGAATCCATCGCCAAAGCCTTCATGTGGATAGCGATGCTCATTGTGTTCGGCTTTGTCATCAGTGTCATCTGGACAGTTTTCTCCAAAGGGATGAAGGCCATGAGTTGGGACATGATTAGCAAGCTGCCAGGCGGAGGCTTTTACATCGGGAAGGAGGGCGGTTTCCTGAACGCCATCGTCGGGTCGCTTTACATTGTGGGGGCCTCCACAGTATTGGGGCTGATTATCTCCATTCCTGTGGTCTTCTTCCTCAATGTGTATCTGAAGAGGGATTCTAAGCTGGCATACACCGCCCGGATGGCTTTCGATGTGCTGTTCGGGGTGCCTTCCATCGTCTATGGGGCCTTCGGCTTCACCATCATGATCTATTTCGGATTACGAACATCGCTGTTGGGTGGAATTATCGTCATCACACTGCTCATTATCCCCATCTTCATCCGCACGATGGACGAGGCCACGCGCAACTTTCCCCGCGACATTTTGGATGCCAGTTTTTCGCTCGGGGCCACGCGCTGGGAGACCTTGCGGGTGGTGCTCCGCCAAATCGCGCCCGGCATCGCCACCGCCACCCTGCTCTCCATCGGTCGCGCCATCGGTGACGCTGCCAGCGTGATGTTCACCGCCGGCTACACCGACAGCATCCCGACATCCTTGTCGCAGCCCGCTGCTACATTGCCCCTCGCCGTCTTCTTCCAACTCCAAAGCCCTATCCCTGAGGTCGTGGATCGCGCTTATGCCGCCGCCCTCGTCCTTACCGTCATCGTCCTGATTCTCAGTATCTCCGGCCGTTTCATCACCAACCGATTTTCGAAGAACAAAATATAGACATTATTCCTTGAATTGCCCCGATAGGGGTAAAAGCTTGGTAGCGAATTTGTTATAAAACAGAAATAATGATAGAAGTCAAAAATCTAAACGTCCATATCAAAGGCAATCACATTTTGAAGAATGTGAATGTCACATTGCCGGAAAAGCAGATCACCTGCATCATCGGGCCGTCAGGATGCGGGAAATCCACCCTGTTGCGCACGCTCAACCGCCTGATAGATACCACGGAAGGGGTGAAGTTAGAGGGCAAAGTGCTCGTGAACGGACAGGATATCCTCAGCAGCGATGCCGATGTCACCGATTTGCGCCGCAAGATTGGGTTGGTGAGCCAGCGTCCGTGTCCGCTGCCCATGTCCATTTTCGACAATGTGGCCTATGGCTGCCGCATCAACAAGATGTTTAACAAGCGCCGCCAGCTGGTCTATCAGGTGCAGAAAAACCTTAAAGCCGTGGGACTGTATGACGAAATTCGAGGACGTATCCGCACCCCAGCGGCGCGGCTTTCCATCGGACAGCAGCAGCGGCTCTGTCTGGCGCGATCATTGGCAGTGGAGCCCGACTACATCCTCGCTGATGAAGCCACGAGCGCCCTCGACCCTATTTCCGCCAAGACCGTGGAAGACCTCTTCGTGTCGCTTAAGGAACAGTATTCCATCATCATGGTCACCCATACCCTAAGACAAGCCCTCCGCATCGCCGACCACGTGGTCTTCATGTACCTCGGCGAAATCATCGAACAAGGTCCCGCCGAACAGGTTTTCCACAATCCCAAAGAGGAACTCACCCAAAAATACCTTGCCGGCGCATTCAGTTAAAAACAAATAAAATGTACAAATTAACCCATCTAAAAGAATTGGAATCGGAGTCCATCTACGTACTACGGGAGGTGGCGGCGCAGTTTGAGAAGCCAGCCATTCTATTTTCCGGAGGCAAGGATTCCATTGTGGTCACCTATCTGGCATACAAAGCGTTCTATCCCGCCAAGATACCATTCCCGTTGCTGCACATTGACACGGGGCACAACTTTCAGGAGACCATCGACTACCGCGATGCGCTCGTGGAAAAGTTAGGGGCACAGCTGGTTGTAGGTTCCGTACAGGAGAGCATAGACAAAGGACGTGTGAAAGAGGAAAAGGGGTACAATGCCAGTCGTAACCGCCTGCAGACCACCACGTTGTTAGACACCATTGAGGAATACAAGTTCGATGCCTGCATTGGTGGGGCGCGGCGCGATGAGGAAAAGGCCCGTGCCAAAGAGCGTTTCTTCTCCCACCGCGACGAGTTCGGCCAGTGGAACCCAAAGAACCAGCGTCCGGAATTGTGGAACATCTTCAACGGGCGCAAGAACATGGGCGAGCATTTCCGCGTGTTCCCCATCAGCAACTGGACGGAAATGGATGTCTGGCAGTACATCTACCAGGAGAACATCCCGCTGCCGTCGCTCTACTTCACCCATGAACGTCGCTGCTTTCTCCGCGATGGGCAATGGCTGGCCGCCGAACCGTGCATGACGCTGAAGCCCACAGAGGAGGTGGTCACCCGCCGTGTGCGCTGTCGCACCATCGGCGACATCACCTGCACCGGACTCACCATCTCCGAAGCCAACGACCTGGAGGACATCATCCGCGAAATCGCTGCCACCCGTGTTACCGAACGCGGCGGCCGCGCCGACGACAAACGCAGCGAAACAGCGATGGAGGACCGGAAAAAGGAAGGATATTTCTAAATGTAGAATGCAGAATTATGAATTATGAATAATTCCTTAAGCAGCCCCGATAGGAGCAAGAGCTCGGTAGTAAAGCAAGTAACCACACACAAGCGGAGCGCAATGTGGGGATGAACCAACAAATCACAAAAAACAACGATTATGTCAGGATATTTAGATATGGAGCTGCTGCGCTTTACGACGGCGGGCAGCGTGGACGACGGTAAAAGCACGCTGATAGGTAGGCTTTTATATGATAGTAAGTCGATATTTGAGGACCAGTTGGAGGCGGTGGAGCAAGCCTCCCGCAACCGTGGCAACGAGGAGGTGAACCTTGCGCTGCTCACCGACGGACTGCGCGCCGAACGCGAGCAAGGCATCACCATAGATGTGGCCTACCGCTACTTCGCCACCCCGAAGCGCAAGTTCATCATCGCCGACACCCCCGGACACATCCAATATACCCGCAACATGGTGACGGGCGCCTCCACCGCCGACCTCGCCATCATCCTCATTGATGCCCGAAATGGCGTGGTGGAGCAGACCGTGCGCCACTCTTGTATCGCCTCGCTGCTCGGCATCCCTTATATCACCGTGTGTGTCAACAAGATGGACTTGGTGGATTTTTCCAAACAGGTCTTTGCGGAAATACGCGCAAACTACGAGGAGATGGCCTGTAAATTGGGCATCCGCGCCACCTTGCATTTTATCCCCATCTCGGCCAAGTTCGGCGACAACGTGGTGGAGAAGTCGGCCAATATGCCGTGGTTTTCGGACGAGCCGCTGATGCAGTGGTTAGAGAAGGTCTCCATCGAGCATAAGATGGGCTACGACAGCCAACCTTTCCGTTTCCCCGTGCAGTACGTCATCCGGCCCATCTCCGACAAATTCCCAGACTATCGTGCCTACGCGGGACGAATGTCGGGCGGGGTGTTGCACAAAGGCGACCGTGTGCGTGTGCTGCCCTCTGGATTGGAAAGCGCTGTGAAGGCCGTCATGCAGACTGACAAGGAGCTGGATACAGCTCATACACCAGAATCCGTCTCCGTGCTGTTAGAGGACGACATTGACATTAGTCGCGGCGACATGCTCGTAGGCACTGAAGGTCCGCAGCCGACCGTCACGCAAGTGCTCAAGATGCACTGTTGCTGGTTCAACGAAGCGGAGATGCAACTGCGCAAACGTTACCTTATCCGAACCGCCGTGCAAGAGACCATCGGAATGGTACAAAGCGTTGACTACAGGTTGGACATCAACACGTTGGAGAAGATTGAAGGCGTTTCATCGCTGAAGATGAACGACATCGCCGCCATCACGGTAAAGTGCGCCAACCCGTTGGTGGTGGACAACTATGCCGACAACCGCACCACCGGATCAGTCATTTTCATTGATCCTGATAGCTTTGAGACGGTGGGAGCCGGAATGGTTCAATTATGAATTAAGAATTAAAAATTAAGAATGATGAATGTCTTGGATAATATTGATGAATTTAATAAACGTTTCAAAGATGCCACACCAGAGAAGGTGTTGCGGTATTTTTTGGATGAGTTTGGTGACAGGATTGCATTGTCGTCCAGTTTGAGCATTGAGGATCAGACCTTGACAGACATCTTGTTGAAAATCAACCCAAAAGCGAGGATTTTCACGTTAGACACAGGGCGGCTTTTTCCGGAGACGTACCAGTTGATTGACAAAACTAACCTGCACTACGGCATAAAGATGGAGGTTTTCTGTCCGCAGACGGAGAGTTTGCAGCGTTTTGTGCGCAACGAGGGCATCAACCCTTTCTACGAGAGCATCGAGAAACGGCACGCTTGCTGTCAGGTGCGCAAGTTGGAGCCGTTAGGTCGTGCGTTCCAGACGCTGGATGCCTGGATTTGCGGATTGCGTCGTGAACAGTCCGTGACCCGCGCCGACATGAAGAAAATCGAATGGGATGAGAATCATCATGTATTGAAAATCAACCCGCTGATTGACTGGACGGAAGAACAGGTGTGGGAGTACATCAAGGCCAACCATGTGCCTTATAACGCGCTTCACGACAAGGGTTATCCGAGTATCGGTTGCGAGCCGTGTACGCGGGCAGTGAAACCCGGCGAGGACATCCGCGCCGGTCGCTGGTGGTGGGAGTCGCCAGAGCATAGGGAGTGCGGTCTGCATCAAAAGCAATAGAAGAAAACTACAGTGTGTGACTACACCTTCATCGAGGCGCACGATCTCAGCAGTAAGGTGCTCAACGTCTTCGCCACCAGCGGCGGCAGTCCTGTTGGCCCCTGCGCAGCCGACCTTAAGAAAGCGTATCCGCAGTACACTTGGGGCGAGTGCCGACTGATGAACTGATTAAGACAAATTGACCGCAGCAAAAGTCTCTGTGGCCTTTGCGGCGGTTTCTGCAGCCATGCACGAAATATTTTTCCAAACAACTGTTGCGCAATCAAAATTTATTGTATTTTTGCAGCGCCGTTGCGGATATTCCTAAAAAATCCGCAACGAAGCTGCGGATTTTTTTGTTGTTGTGAACTGTTAAACAGAAAGATAAGGCACAATCCCTAAAGCGTGTCGAAGACACGCCATCTTAGTAACCCCACACTCGCAGTGTGGGGCGATGGGCGCGGTGCGACAGCTGCGTGCAGAAAGCACGCTACAACTCAATCGATTATAGTGGCGTATCTTCGATACGCTTGTCTCGCGGGTGGCCGCTGTACCCCACACTGCGCTCCACTTCGTTACGCTGATGTGGGGTTACTAAAATATCGTGCCTCTGGCACGCGGGGGAAAACGAAACCGATCGCCGAAAGGTCCTGTTATAAAAAAGCGTATTTTTGCAGCGTTGTTTCCTGGCTTGATATTTAACGAACACCGCAGTAAGATTGGCAACAACACGAAGAAGTAAAAAATAGAAATCACCTTACAATAATGAAAAAAAATCGGAAAAGAATTATTATCACAGTACTTGAGGTTTTGGCTGTCTTGCTTCTTTTGGCTCCTGTCTATCGTTTGGCGTGTGGCATAGGTCTGAAAAAAGCCTATTCCAAAAACGGCATTACCATATATGCCGATGGCGTTGGGCATAAAGAGGAGGCTAAGCAAATGGCAGAAAAACTTAGAGTTCAGTTATCGGAGGTTGACAGCGAGTATTCTCCAAAAATTTCCGTCTATTTCTGCCGAACGATGGCCGAGTTTCAAATAAAGGCTATAGCGATTGGAAAACCTATTGCTTTGTCGCGAACCAATCTGAAAGCAACCTTGTTCCGACCGTGCGACTGGATGAAAAACTCTATAGAGCCACGAAAACCAGAACTTTTGCCACGCAGTCTTTCCTCGGCTTTATTGCACGAAACGCTTCATCATTATGAAAGGGAAAAACTTGGTGCGATTCGTTTTTTCATCAAAATGCGTTCCGAGAATTGGAAAATTGAAGGTTTTTGCGAATACCATTCCGCATCGTCTTCGTTCCCGATAGACAAAGGATTGCGTATTTTCTCTGGAGAGGATAACTATGATTTTGTGACAAGCAATGAAATAAAACCAGAATATTTCTATTTCGTGTCGCGACTACGAACTGACTACCTTCTCAATTTCAAAAAAGTCAACGAAAGCGATTATTGGTCAACAAAGTATGATGAAGATCAATTGGATGATGAAATCAGACAGGCTTTAAAAGAAAAGATATACGCTTTCACTGTGCAGTGATTGAAATAATCATCGAATAAATCCGCTAATATATGAAAAAGACCATTTTAATGCTTTTCGCAGCTGTGATGACGTTTGCAAGCTGTAATTCACAGAAACAAGAGGCGCTTGCCGCAAAAGCCGACAACGAGGCCGTCGTTTACCTCACCAAGGACATCAGTCCAGAAGGACTGGTCAACATCTACAAGGCGTTGGGCGTGGAAGCCAAAGGCCGAGTGGCTGTGAAGGTCTCGACAGGGGAGGGGAGTAACCCCAACTACCTCAAGCCCGAGCTCATCAAGGACCTTGTGCTGCTCGTGGACGGCACCATTGTGGAGTGCAATACTGCCTACAGCAGCGGCCCTAACGACCTCAAGGACGACCGCAACAGCTCCGCCAACCACTGGGAGGTCATCCGTCGGCACGGGTTCCTCGACCTCTTCCCCGTGGATATCATGGACGAGTATGACGAGATTCGCATCCCTGTGAAGGATCAGAGCCACATCAAGTACGACATCGTGGGCGGCCATATCGCTAACTATGACTTCATGATCGCGCTCAACCACTTCAAAGGTCACCCCATGGGAGGTTACGGCGGTGCGCTGAAGAACCTCTCAATCGGCTGCGCCAGTCAGAACGGCAAGGCCTACATCCACTCTGCCGGCAAGATGGAGAAACTCGATATGGCCAAACTTTGGACGCCCGAATATATCGGCGATCAGGACGGTTTCCTCGAAAGTATGGCGGCAGCCGCACAGGGCGTGGTCAACTACTTCCAGAAGAAGGAGGGTATCATCTATATTAGCGTGATGAACAACATGAGCATCGACTGCGACTGCGTGGATCATCCCGAGCCCGTGAAGCTGGAGGACTATGGTATCCTCGCTTCCACCGACCCCGTGGCCCTCGACCAGGCCTGCGTCGATATCATCAACCAGCAGAAGGTGACCGCCACCAACGATCCCACCGACCTGCTCTCGCGCATTGACCAGCAGCACGGCACCCACACCATCGACTGGGCCGAGAAGATCGGACTTGGAACAAAGAAGTACCGCATTGTAAGTATCGACAAGTAACTCACTCAGTTACAGATACAACTGTAAAAACCGCCGTAAGGGTTTTCGCTCCTTTGCGGCGGTTTCTGTTTTCCGTTTACTGAGAAAATTCTTACTTTTGCTGCCTGTAAAAAGCTGAACATTATGATAATTCCCGAAATCCATAACAGTACGGAACTGATCGAACTGATAGAGCGTATCGGTTTTCTACCTTTGTTGGACAGCAGCATCAGAGGGTTTTGCATGGCTACACGCTTCGTGACGGAGGATTTCATCTATCCGCGTGACAAACATGGAAACCGATACGGCTGGGGTTGGTCATTGCTCACTACACCCGAGCGGCTCTATGGGCGTGACGCGTGCCGTTGCGACCGCACACCGGAGGAGTCCTTTGAGCGCATTATGAACCAGCTACATTCAATATGCCCTAATGCCACAAAGGACCAACTTACCAAGATTTTGAAATGAGTAATGTATTATAAAAAATCGATTTTCAGTTTAATTCTGTAATTATGTCAGAGCTCTTGGAATTTGACGCCATCATCCTGCAGAACGAAAACATGGACGCCGCCTTCGTGGAAGTGCCCTTCGACATCAAGGCGATGTTCGGCAAAGGTCGGCTGGCGGTTCATGCCACGTTTGATGGAGTACCTTATGACGGCCAGATTGTGAAAATGGGGACACCTTGCCATATCATCGGCCTTCGGAAGGACATCCGCAAGCAGATCGGCAAGAGTTTCGGCGACACTGTGCATGTGACGTTTTGCGAACGAAATTGAAAAAGGTACCGATAGTGTAACTGTTGTCGCCGCAAGAGCTATCGTGACCTTTTTGGCGGTGTTTGTTTTCTACATAGCGCGAAAAACCGTACTTTTGCCGCCATTATGAAAAAGACCATCATCATCACCGGCGCCACCTCTGGAATAGGGCTTGAAACCACCCGGCTTCTGGCGGGAAAGGGCTATTGCATTCTCGCCGTGGGCCACAGTGTCGCCAATTGCGAAAAAGCCGATCGGGACATCAGGTTCTGCATGCCTGAGGCCGACATCACCTGGTTTGCTGGAGACTTGATGCAGCAGCGGGAGGTGGTTCGAGTGGCTGATGAGATAAAAAAACGGCTGAAGGAGAGAGGCGACGAATCGTTGCACGCGCTCATCAATAATGCCGGATGCGCTCGAAGCCGGTATATGACCACCGAAGAGGGCTATGAGCAGCAATTTGCCTTAAATCATCTTGCCGGATTCCGGCTTACCTATGAACTGCTGCCTTGTCTTCTGAAGGAAGGAGGGCGCGTGATTATGACCAGCAGCGAATCTCACAAGAACATGAAAGTACGTTGGAGAGATGTGATGATGAGAAAGCACTACAATCCGCTTCTCGCCTACAAGCAGTCAAAACTTTGCAACATGCTCTTCGCCCGGGGACTGAACGACCGCTACGGGGCCAAGGGGCTACATGCATACGGTGTGGATCCGGGTCTTGTGAACACGGACATCGGAAACAAGACAACAGGAATCGTGGATTTTGTGTGGAAATACCGCAAACGCTTCGGAGTGCATCCATCCGTCTCTGCACAGGACTATCTGTACCTGTGCGAGCAATGTGAGCCGCCGGCCGGTTTGTATTTTCATCGTGGCAAGTCAAAAAAGTACAATAAACAGGTGACGACGGAAAATGCCACACGGCTGTTTAAACTAAGCGAGCAGCTGTGCGACATTCGCTACGAATAGAAGGAAAACTAAACCCTAATTTACGGAATTAAAACTTTTTATAATTTTGGCCCCGAAAGAAAAATCCATTTTGTTAAATAACGCCATCCAATTGCCAATCAGAAACTGCATTTTTGTGTGCATTTTTGCAAAGTACTTCTCCAGTAGGATACGGGAAGAGGTATTAGATTGATAATAAAAAAGTTAAAAAAAAACTTATGAGAAAAAAAAAACTACACTATTAGCGGTTTTCATCATAGCCGCGATTTTCGCAATGGCCCAACCGCCGAGTGACAACACTCCCACTTACCCCCAGGGTGCCACCTACACGCTAAGCAATGGTTCTACGGTGACCAAGACAGGGGAGAGCCTCTTGTCCTCGACCCAGTACTACAACGTGGTGCAGGTCTCTAACGGCACTCTGAACCTGAACAACTGCACGTTCAGCAAGACCGGCGATGGTTCGTCGGGCGACAACAGCAGTTTCTACGGCAACAACTCGACGATTTACGCCGGGGCCGCCAGCAGCACAAACTACCAGAGTACCACGGCGGGCAGCGGTGCCGTGATCAACATCACTGGCGGCACGATTACCTCTAATTCGCAGGGCGCGAACGCGGTGTTCGCCACCAACGGCGCTACCATCAACGTGGACGGCATCACCATCGTCAACAACAGCAGCGTGTCGCGTGGGCTGCACTGCACCTATGGCGGCACTATTATAGCCACAGACGTTGACATCACCACCAACAGCGAGACATCCAGCACCATCGCCACCGACCGCGGCGGCGGCACCGTGACGGTCACGGGCGGCACGGCGACAGCCAACGGCAACAACTCGGCCGTACTCTATTCCACCGGCACCATCACCGCCACCAACCTTACGGGCACTTCCGCACAGGGCGAGATTGCCGTGGTAGAGGGCGACAACGGCGTGATTATCAACAGTTGCACGATGACCAGCGGCTCGTCGAACCGAGGTTTGATGATGCTGCAGAGCGGCAGCGGCGATGCGCAGGGCAGCAACGCCTACATCACCGTCACTGGTGGCTCGCTGACCACCACCGGCAGCAGCGTCCCGCTCTGCGAGGTGCCCACCTTGAACACCGGCACGCTGACCCTCACCGATGTCACCCTCTCGGTGGCCAGCGACATCCTCATGTATGTCGATTACAACACGCAGTGGAGCACTTACGGCGGCACCGGCAACTTGATTCTTCAGACGGAGCAAACCTGCTGGAGCTACACCGGCACGGTGGATGCTGACAGCTACAGCAACGTCAACGTCACGGTGGGTTCGAATGTCACCTGGAACGGTACGATGGATGCCGACAACAACGCCTCCTCCTCTACGGTGACCGTTAACAGCAACGGTGTCTGGGTGCTGACTGGCAACTCTTACGTGGACAATTTGGTGAACAACGGCACGATTGTCACCAGCGGTTACACATTAAGTTACGGGACTCTTAGCGGCAGCGGTACCATAACAGAGACAGTGGGATTGCCCGAATATCAACGTACACAGGACAACAAGAAAACCGACATCTACACCATCGATGGCAAAAATCTGGGCAAAGAGCTGCCTGCCGGCTTCCGGGGTATTTACATCCAAAACGGGAAGAAGATATACAAAGAAAATTAAAAAAGTTGATTCATTCATATTCGCCGCCAGAATGCTTTTTGCACTGGCGGTTTTTTTTGTTTTTCCGTGCTCAAAATAATTCCTTGATGACAGGCATCATGGTGTGTCCCTCGTATTTATTCCCTTCGTGGATGCAGTAAGCTAAAGGGTAGCCGTTCAGACTCACCAGCAACCCAAGTATAATTTGCGGTTTTTTGTGCCTGCCCTCCTTCGAGAAGCCCGTCTTGCGCAAATCGTCTTCCTTGTCAGCTTCGAAGTATAGGGTAGTCACATCATAGAACATCACCCCGATGTGACCGCCCAACAGCTCTCTGGTATTATGGCGCACGCTGATATCCTGAACCTTCTCCTGTTGTGAGTGGTTCAGCTTGTCCAAATAGCGGTATATTTTCGACAAATCCATATCCTCATCAAAGTGGTTCATTAGGTACTCCACTGTCGCAGCCTTGCTCGATGGGCACGACAAGCGAGCTATGACTAACTTTCTATATACATCATCCTCTATTTTGTCAAAATCTATCCTATTAAATATGCGGTCTAAAATGAGGCTATCCCCGTTAACAAGGAAGTTCTCTATATTGGCAAGAAACTGCTCCCTCTATTCCTTCTCCCTGCTCTTACCATCGGTTTCGGCGAACATGTCCGCCATGCCAGATTCACGTCTTATCCATTCATCTCCTTTATAATTTGTTAGCAAAAATACTCAAATAAAAGCATCGGGACACCCATTTTGGGTGCCTCGACAAAAAGTATTCTACTCATCACAAGCAAATTATAAATTTAAAGATTTTTTTGTGACAAAGTCAGGAGACTGGCCACACCGCCGCCCACTGGATACACACCCAGGTGGTGGCCGAAGCCAAGATGCTCCTGCATATGCGTCGCGACCTCACCATACAGGCCATCGCCGATATGTTGGGCTTCGAGGAACAAGCTACTTTCAGCCGTTACTTCCGCCGCGAAACAGGGATGTCCCCCACAGAATTCCGCAGCAGCTAATAAGGGTTTCCCATGGGTTTTGTCTGATTTCGGCAAATTATTTCTTTGGATTATATAGAATTCCAATGATTTTTTTCTTGGATAGGATTTCTTTGTGCTTTTTTATTGGCAGATTTTCTACTTTTGCACTCCAATACCAATAAGCATTTCAAGTAATCACAAGTTAAATATAATCCCTTATGAAACAACCGATTAAAACAACCGAAGCCATTTTTCCGATGCCCGTTCTGCTCGTCGCAACCTACAACGAGGACGGCACCGTTGACGTGATGAACGCCGCCTGGGGCACGATGCTCGACCGCGACCGCGTGGCCCTCAACCTCACCGAAACCCACAAAACGGTGGAGAACATCAAAAAACGCAAGGGCTTTGTGGTCCACATCGCCGACGCCGCCCACGTGGTGGAGGCCGACTATTTCGGCGTGGTGTCGGGCCACAAGGAGAAAGACAAATTCGCCAAGAGCGGCCTCACCGCCACCAAATCCTCATTGGTGGATGCTCCCGTCATCAACGAATTGCCCATAGCTATGGAGTGCGAATTTATTGAATACCAAGGTGATGATACTGGTCTCGGCGTTATCGGCAAGGTGTTGCAAACCTCCGTGGAGTCCGACAAGATGAAAGACGGCAAAGTGGATATCGATGCCCTGAAGGCCATCGCCTTCGACCCCTACACACACGGTTACTATCTTGTCTCCCAACGCGTTGGCGAAGCTTTCAAAGATGGGATGAAGCTGAAATAGACCGTCCCTGAATCACTATGTCGAAATCGTCTTTCAACAATTGGATTGTACGTTTCTGGTGGCTGCTTCCTTTGGCAACCATACTCTTCAGCATTGCCTCTTCGTTTGCTTCGGATTGGAATATCACCATCATGCTTATCTTTTGCGGGCTTGCAACCATCATACTTCTCCTGCAGTTGCTGGCTTTTGTGACACTTTTGATTGAAAAGCGATGGTGGCGTGCAGTGGGAGCATTTTTTTCAGGTGCACTTTCCTTTATCTTTTTTGTTGGTATTCCGATTGTCAATATGTTTTTCAGTTCGATGCCAGATGATTTTGGCAAAAAACATGTCATTCCAGAAGGAATGGAGATGAATATTCCGATTACAGATGCGAATTGCAGCTGGAATGCCACCGACGGATTCACATTCACGCCCGTTGACATTGACAGCACCGACTCCAACTCGTGGCTGCAGATTTGGAATGGCGAACAAGGCGGGATATATCATTACGCTTTCTATTGGCCGGCTCTCAGCGATGGTGAAATATATCTTCGTTGCTTTGAAGCCACGAAAGACACCGAACTCTCCGCATCACGACTGAAGCCCAGAACAACAGTGCGAGTGTTTGGTCACAACGAGTTCGGACAGGTGGTTCCTCCCACAGAGTTCACCAT
>JAFPVR010000037.1 GCA_017395245.1 Bacteroidales bacterium
GTCTGTTATTGCACGTCATATCGCCAATGTTTTTAAAGAAGGTGAATTGGATAGAAATAGTAATATGCAAATTTTGCATAATACTCTTTCCAAGTACAAACCAACCACCATTTACAATCTCGATGTCATCATCTCCGTAGGTTACCGAGTAAAAAGTCAGCGAGGTGTGCAGTTCCGCCAATGGGCCAACAAAGTGCTGAAAGACTATCTGCTGAAAGGCTATGCCGTGAACGAGAAAATCCGGAGAAGCCAAATTGGGGAACTGCGGCAATTGGTACAAATGGTGGGCCGGACCATCCAGAACCAACCCCTGCTGAAAAACGACGAAAACCAAGCCTTGTTCGACATCGTGGTGGATTACACATACGCCCTCGACACGCTGGATGATTATGATTATCAACGTTTGGGTGTGAAAGAAACCACGCAAGAGGAGAAGTTTCAAGCGACTTACGACAACGCCATGCAAGCCATAGCGGCATTACGCGAGAAGTTTGGCGGAAGTTCGCTGTTCGGCAACGAGAAAGACGACTCTTTCAAAAGCAGTATTGGGCAAATCTATCAGACTTTTGGCGGTGAAGACTTATATCCGAGCGTGGAAGAGAAAGCGGCCATGCTGCTGTATCTCGTCACCAAGAACCATTCGTTCAGCGATGGCAACAAACGCATTGCCGCAACGCTGTTCCTGTGGTTCCTCAACAACAACGGCATCCTCTACCGCGAGGACGGCAGCAAGCGCATAGCCGACAACACATTGGTCGCATTGACCTTGATGATTGCCGAGAGCAAACCTGAGGAGAAGGATGTAATGGTGAAGGTGGTGGTAAACCTTATCAATCAGAAAAACTAACAACCATGTCCAAAAACCAAATCAACAAATACGTCTGGCTCGTAGAAACGCTCTACCATGCCAAGAAAATCACGCTGAAGGAAATCAACCGCAGGTGGCTCGACACCGATTTGAGCGAAGGTCTGGAGATTCCGCGCCGCACGTTCCATACATGGAAGAACGCGGTGGAAGAGATGTTCGGCCTCGTCATCATGTGCGACAAGAGCGACGGCGACCGCTATTACATCGAAAACCGCGAGGTGCTTGAGGACGACGGCCTGCAGCGTTGGCTGCTCAGCACCATGTCGGTCAACAACACGCTGCTGGACAACAAAGCCCTCAGCGACCGCATCCTGCTGGAAAGCATCCCATCAGGACAAGACTTCCTCGCCACGGTCATGGAAGCCATGAAGAAAAACCGATTGCTGGAAATCACCTATAAAGGCTTTTGGAGCGAAAGCGAGCACACCTTCCCCGTGGCGCCCTATTGCGTGAAGCTGTTCCGGCAGCGGTGGTACATGGTGGGCAACAGCGTCTACGAAGACAAGATCCGCATCTATTCCCTAGATCGCGTACTGGAAGCCCAATTGTCGGAGAAGACCTTCAAATACCCCAAGAAATTCAACCCAGAGAACTACTTCAAAGGCTGTTTCGGGATCATTCGCGATGAGGAATGCCCCATTGAAACTGTGAAACTGAAAGTAAGCGCCGACCAAGCCAACTACCTGCGTTCCCTACCCTTGCATCCTTCACAAAAAGAGCTGGTGCATACGGGCGAATACAGCATCTTCTCCGTTGAGGTGCGTCCCACCTTCGACTTCCAACAGGAACTTCTCTGGAATGGTGATGCGCTTGAAGTGTTGGAACCGCTTTGGCTGCGCAAGGAAATGGCGGGTATAGTGAAACGGATGTGGAACAATTACAGCAAGAAATGAACTCCTTCGCCGCCATAGACTTCGAAACTGCCAACAACGAGCGCACCAGCGTGTGCAGCGTCGGCGTGGTCATCGTTCGCGAAGGCGAGTTTGTGGACTCGTTCTATTCGCTTATTCAACCCGAACCCAATTATTACCTCTATTGGAACACCCTCGTCCACGGCATCACCAAGGCCGACACCGAGGATGCGCCCGTGTTTCCATACGTCTGGCGACAAATTGAACCGCTCATCGAAGGCTTGCCTCTCGTGGCGCATAATAGCCCCTTCGACGAAGGTTGCCTCAAGGCCGTGATGCGCTGCTACCAGATGGATTACCCTGACTATCAGTTCTACTGCACCTATCGGGCCTCGCGAAAGCACTTCGGCAAGCTGCTTCCCAACCATCAACTCCACACCGTGGCAGCAGCCTGCGGCTATGATTTGCTCAACCATCACCACGCCCTTGCCGATGCCGAAGCCTGCGCATGGATTGCTCGAGAGATTTTGTAATTCCATTCGGAATTTATTGTAGTTTTGCAGAAAATTCCGAATAGAAACGGTCATCAAATCGAAATTTATTGTAATTTTACAGAAAAATCGGAATAAAATTGGTTTCAATTCGGAATTTATTGTAATTTTGCAGAAAATTCCGAATAAAAATGGAACAAACTTATATCAAGCGCGAGACTTACCTCCAAAAACTCATCGACCGAATGGACAATGGCGAAGTGAAAATCGTCACTGGTCCAAGGCGATGTGGAAAGTCGTGGCTCCTCAAGCGCATCTTCAAGGATTATCTGGTCTCCAATGGTGTAGCCGAAGAAAGCATCATCATCGTTTCCTTCGACATGGATGACGAAGAGGAAATGTATGGCGACCTCACCGTACGTGGAGCGCTGAAAGAGTTCCTTTACAGCCGCATCACTTCGCCA
>JAFPVR010000038.1 GCA_017395245.1 Bacteroidales bacterium
TCCAACATCTCCCAAAGAGAGAAAACTACCGCGCGCCAACTTGAAATCCAAATAACGAAGCCGTATATTCCCTTCATTGTCAGAAAGATATGTAACATGTTTCTTCTTTTCATGAATCCAATTCACCCGATAAACATATATTGCCGTATCATCGATGGTCCACGGATAATATTTGAGCTCAAAATTAAAAGTCCCATAGCTCCACTTGCCCTTTCCGTCGAAAACAAACGGAAGATCGGCGAGTTTTCCAACAATTGGGACAGAAGACCAGATTTGCCCGATATGAATGGTGTCCAACTGCGCATGGGCAAAAAAACCGTATATCAGCAGGAGAGCTAAAACGAAGATTTTTTTCATTTTTTGTCAGGCATATTTATTACGCCAGTTTCTCGATCTCTTTGTAAATCAAGTCAATCGCGTCGGGTTGGGCGAAGCGTTTGATGTTGGTGCCGAGGGTTTGCATACGGTCGGGGTCGGCGGCCAATTGCAGCAGCGTGGGCATCAGCTTCTCGGGAGCCTCCTTGTCGGTGACGAGCAGGGCGGCATCCTTGGTGGAGAGTGCCTTGGCGTTGAAGGTTTGGTGGTCTTCGGCGGCGTAGGGGAACGGCACGAGGATAGTGGGAACGCCAACGAGGGTGAGCTCCGCTAAGGCCAACGCGCCCGCCCGCGACACGATGATGTCGGCCATGCTGTAGGCATCGTTCATGTTCTTGATGAACGGCACAATGCGGATGTGCTCGTCCTGTTGCTCTAACAGTTTGGGGTCGATGTTCTTGTAGAAGTTCTCGCCAGTCTGCCAAAGAAGTTGCAGGTCGGCCTTGCGGAACTCGTCGAGATGCGCGGCCATGGTCTGGTTGAGGGTGCGCGCGCCGAGGCTGCCTCCGACGACCAGCACGGTGCGTTTCTCGGGCGAGAAGTTGAAGTATTGGTAGGCTTCGGGTTTCTTGCGCTCCAGCTCCAGGATTTCCTTGCGGATGGGGTTGCCGGTCTTGACGATTTTTTCGGCCGGGAAGAAGCGTTCGAGGCCGTCGTAGGCCACGCAGATGGTCTTGGCTTTCTTGGCCAGCATCTTGTTGGTGACGCCGGGGTAGGAGTTCTGTTCTTGCAGCATGGTGGGGATGCCTAACTGGGAAGCGGCTTTCAATGCGGGGCCGCTGGCGAAGCCGCCCACGCCGATGGCAAGGTCGGGCTTGAACTCGCGGATGATTTTCTTGGCCTTGCGCATGGCCTTCAGCATGACCACGGGCAGGCGCAGATTGCAGAGGAGACCGTTGCCCGACAAGTCGCGTCTAATGCCGTAAATTTCCAGTCCTTCAATGGGATAGCCGGCCTCGGGCACGCGGCGCATTTCCATTTTGTCACTCGCCCCGATGAAGAGGATTTTCGCATCGGGGTTCTCCGCCTTGATTTTGTTGGCGATGGCTAAAGCCGGGAAGATGTGGCCGCCGGTGCCGCCACCGCTGATGAGGTATCTCTTTTCCATAATAGGTTTGGTTTTGAGGTGCAAAAGTACATTTTTTATGTGATTTGTGATCTGTGAACTGTGAACTGTGATCTGCGATTAGTGAGCAGTGAATGGTGAATGGTGATGAGGCCCTTATTCCTATAGTCTTTTGCGATAACAGCGGCGGCGGGCGATGACTTCGGAGTCGTACTTCTCCCAGATGCGGGCCGCGATATTGTTTTCCAGTTGCTGCGAGGTGAAGGCGTATTCGTAGCCGCGACGCAGGAATGCTTCGTGGAGCTGTTTGTGGTAGATGGCGTGGATGCCCGTGTGCGCGTACTCGGGCAGCACACCTGTGAGAAGCAGGTCAACATTGGTGTTCTTTTTGAGGTTGTGGAGGATGTGGAAGGCCCCGAAAGGCCACATCTTTCCGTTTGCCTTCTGGAATGCCCGGTTCAGGGAAGGAATGCTCATGGCGATGCCGACCATCCGGCCGTTCTCGTCTTCGAGGAACGACATCAGGTCGGGAATGCCCGCGTTGAGGTTCGTGTCAATCACCCAGGTCATCTCCTCACGGGTGAGCGGGATGAAGTTGAAGATGTCGTGGTAACTTTCGTTCAGCACTTCGAGAAATTCGTAACCGGCTTTTCGCAATTGCTCCTTGTTTTGGATGTTGCGCAGCCGCACGCGGTACTTTTTCGCCAGCAAGTCGGCCATGCGGGTGATGCGTTCCGACACGGGCGTGACCTTTACCTTGAACTGCAGGTAGTCCACTTCCTTCTCGAAGCCCATAGCTTCCAGATATTCAGGGTAATACGGATAGTTGTAGTCAGCACCGAAGGTGGTGATGCGGTCGAAGCCGTCCACCAGCATGGCCTGCTTCTCCATGTTGGAGAAACGAGAGGGGCCGCAGATTTCGGAGAGCCCTAATGAACGTCCCCAATCCTCCACCGTTTGGAAGAGTAGGCGGGCCACTTCGGGGTCTTCCACGGTGTCGAACCAGGCGAAGCGGATGCGTTTCTGGTTCTTGAGCTCGTTGCAACGGTGGTTGACGAGTCCGGCGATGCGCCCCACCATTTCGCCGTCGAGCCAGGCCGTCCACAACCGCAGGTCGCAGAACGCTAACGCGGGATGCCGGGTCAGCTGTCGCTCTTCGGCCTTGTCCAAAGCGGGTACGTAATACGGACAGTTTTTGTACAGTTTGCGGGGAAACTTGATGAACCGCCGTAAATCCCTCTTGTTTTTAACTTCTTTGATCTCAATCATTTGTCTGTTGTTTGAAACAAGAAATCGAGGGCAAAGATAAAAATTTTTGGCTATGGGATTTTGTGTATTTTTGCGCCCCGAAAAAATTGAGTGTTATGAATGGAGATCCGAGATTGTATCAATTGTTGGACGAGTTGCACATTCCTTACGAATATCTGGAACATCCGCCCGCCCCGACTATCGAAATTGCCAAGCAATACTGGGCCGGCCACGATGCGAAGCATTGCAAGAATCTCTTCTTCCGGAACCACAAGGGCAACCAGCACTATTTGGTTTGCTTGGACTGCGACCGGGAGATGAATATCCACGATATTGAGAAGCAGTTGCACCAGGGAAAGCTGAGTTTCGCTTCGGAGCAGCGGCTGATGAAGTATTTGGGGGTGAAGCCCGGCTCGGTGACGCCGTTCGGACTCATCAACGATACGGAGCACCATGTGCATCTGTTTTTGGACCGGCAGCTGCAAAATGCCGAGCTCGTGAGCTTCCACCCGTGTGAGAACACTGCGTCGTTGATTGTAGCCCGAGCCGATTTCGAACGGTTTTTGGCATATATGGGGAACCCGTACGAGTGGATTGATTTGTATTGAAACTTGGGACGTAAGACGTAAGACTTAAGACTTTAGACTTGAAACTTAAGACTTTAGACTTGAAACTTGAAACTTAAGACTTTAGACTTGAAACTTGAAACTTAGGACGCAGGTCATACGATAAACGAGTAGTATTATGGCAAAACGGTCAAAATCAACAAAAGGCAGAAAATTTTGGAGGATATTGGGTAAAACGATCCTCATCCTGTTCATTTTAAGTATAGCACTACCGATTCTTTACCGTTGGGTGAATCCGCCGGTGACGACCTTCCAGTGCGTGCAGGCGGTCACGAACGGCACGGGTATCCACAAGAAATGGGTGCCGATTGAGAAGATTTCCCCTTACATGTACCGCGCCGCTATCGCTTCGGAGGACAACTATTTCCTTGGGCATCGCGGCTTCGATATTATCGCGCTCAATACGGTGATGGAGGAGCGCAAGAGCGGTCGTCGCAAACGCGGGGGCAGCACCATCTCGCAGCAGACGGCCAAGAATGTGTTCTGCTGGCCGAAGAGCTCGTGGGTACGCAAGGGTGTGGAGACCTACTTCACCTTCCTGATTGAGACCTTTTGGTCGAAGGAGCGCATTATGGAGGTCTATTTGAATGTGATTGAGATGGGACCTGGAATATATGGTGCCGAGAAAGCAGCGGAGACCTATTTCCACTGCCATGCCTCGCAGCTTACTGCGCACCAAGCGGCTCTGATTACGGCCTGTTATCCGAACCCGCAGAAACGGAATCCCGCGCACCCGACCTCGTATCTGTTAGGCCGGGCCGCCAACATCGAGGGCAAGATGGCCCGATACGGCACCCCGAAATTCACCAAGGAGTACATCGCCCAGGTCCGGAAACGTTATCTGGAATCGGTGAAAAAGATGGAGCAGCGGAAGAAAAAGCAGCAGGGGAAGAAGAAAAAGAAATAAATGCAGGATAAAAAAACGCACCCGATAAAATTTGCAGGTGCGTTTTTTTATGCCGGTAACGGGGTTATTTCCGCTTGAACAGGGAAACCACGAAGAGCAGCACGCATGCGCCGATGACGGCGGTGATGAATTGCCAGATTTGACTGCCGCCTTCCAGGCCGACGAGGCTCATGAGCCACCCGCCGAGGAAGCCACCGATGATACCGACGATAATATTGACAATCAGACCGTTGCCACTGCCTTTCATCAGCTTGCCAGCCAACCAGCCGGCCAACGCGCCGATGAGCAAATAAATAATGATACTTACAATGCTGTTCATAACATTTGATTTTGGTGAAACATTTTTTGATGGGGCAAAGATACAAAAATTACTTTGACTGTTGATGGTGCCCCACATTGCGGCCTTTGGCCTTATGTGGGGTTAATTGCGCTTCGCGCGTTTTGCCTCTTCGAGGCTGTTTAAGGAATCATGTTTATTATACATCACTTTTCGTTCATAATTACAAGGACCGCGTTGGAAACGCCTCGTTCCCCCTCGTGGTCGAAACGGCCGTTGTCGGAGGGACAGTTGATAACACCTTGATAATCATCAATGTTTAGGAACAGGGTGGTGGAGCCGCCGCCGTCGAGGTTGAGGGCGTCGCGGCAGCCAAGCCAGCGGAGGATTTGCTGCAGTTCCGGCAGGGAAAGTCCGGCTGCGGCCTTGAAACGTCCGTCGGCCACGACCAAAAGTACAGTGCCGTCCTCGCGGATGCCCACGGCTGTGCGGTTGTGGCGGTTGGTGACGAAGGTGCGGTCGTCACGCATATATTGCAATGTATCGTGCCAAATCAGCAGCGGACCGGCGGTCATGATGTCGGGGTAGGGGAGTGCTTCCTCCCAATGCCGCGACGAGTCGGTCTTGAGGATGAGGACGCTGTCGCCGTTGAGGCAGAGTGTGCCATACTGGTAGTATTTGCGGTTGACGGTGTCTTTGCCGGGGGTGTTCTCCCCGATATTGACGCCGTCGATGCGGAGATAGCAGATGGGGAAGTGCTTATCCATGTCGAAGAACGAGCCGTTGACCGCCGCCACGGCCCCATGTTTGCGGGCCGTCTCGGAGGTCTTCGTGCGGCGCGGCTCATGCGCGAACCGCAGCGCGTAGTGCGCTGTATCAGGGATTTCCAATACGAAAATCTGCTGGTTCGAGGCGAACAGTTGCTGCCCCTCGAACCGGCACTGCCGCAGGAGCATCCCGTCAAGCGTGTCGGTCTGCCAGTTGCCGTTCACAAACGCCAAGGAGTCGCGCTGGGCATTAAGGCAGAGCGCGAAGGTGATGAGGGTTAGGGTTAGAATTGTATGCTTTTTCATTATACCATCCAATTCTCAACCTTAAGACCATGGATACGCTCGAAATGGTCCACATTGCCTGTGACAAGCACGAAATTTTCGTGCAATGCCGTTGCACCAATGAGTAAATCAAAATGGTCGATCTTCTTCCCCGTATGCTCCAACTGCCAGCGGATGTCTCCATATTCTCTTAAAGAATTGGTAATAGGATACTGCTCGAAAAGACCTTTAATCACATCCACATCTAAAAAATGTTTTTCTTTCCCTGACTTGAACGCGCCGAAAAAGAGTTCCGCTAATGTGATTTCAGAAATTTTGCAGTTGCCAAGCCCAACACGTCTGATATTCTCAATGACAGATGGAACTTTTTTGATCAATGCAATACAGACACAAGTGTCCAACAGATATTGTCCATTTGTTTTCATCCCTACCAAGTTTCGATAGTTCTACTGTTTACCACATTATGGCGCAATTCTTTGGTGATTTCCATTGGATCAGCGTCACCACCCCAATCAGAATGAAAAACATTGAGAGCAGCCTCTAACTTTTCATCATCTGTCAGTTCCTCTATTTCGGATTTGGCTTTCTTAGCAGGCAGAAGAGTCTTGACATAAGCCAACATTTTCTCTAACGCCGATTTACTGTCGAGAAGTTGATTCATTTCGCGAAATAGTTCCTCCCGTAACTGTATTGTTGTCATTACCTCAAATTTTATAATTGTGGCTGCAAAAGTACATTTTTTTAAGATGGCATTAAGGGTTGAATCCTATCTTTTTTCACCCCAGCAAGCGTAATAAAGCTGAGCGTCAGATTCAAGAGCAGCCCCAAAACCACCAGTATCAGAATAATGAAATAAACCAGTTCAATGTCTCATAACTTCATCGCCTCAATTACAGCCTCAATGTCCTCATCCGTAGTGTCCCAAGAAGTCACGAGCCTGATTTCATCTTCTGCCTCGTTCCAGTAGTAGAAGAATGTGGTCTGCGCGAGGCGGTCGGCGACGGGGCGCGGGAGCTTGAGCAGCAGGATGTTGCAGTCGGTGCGCTGGGTGAAAACGTCGCCGAGGACAGTGGTGATGCGCTGGCGGAGCTTCTGTGCCTGCGCATTGGCATGGGCGGCGTTTTTCTTCCACAGGTCGTTTTCGAAGTAGGCGACGAACTGGGCGCTGAGGTACCGCATCTTGGAGCTGAGCTGTGCGCACTGCTTGCGGTGGTACTTGAGCTCGGGCACCAGTTCGGGGTTCAGCACCACAACCGACTCGCCCATCAGCATTCCGTTTTTGGTGCCGCCGAAGCTGACGACATCGACGCCGCAGTCGGTGGTCATCTCCTTGAACGTTTTGCCGAGCTTCACCGCTGCGTTGGCAATGCGGGCACCATCCACATGCAGGTACATGCCGTGCGGGTGGATGAGGTCGGCGATGTCGCGGATCTCATCGCAGGTATAGACCGTGCCAAGTTCCGAACACTGCGAGATATAGACGGATTTGGGTTGCGAATGGTGCTCGAAGCCCCAGTTGGTGAGGTGCGGGCGGATGAGCTCCGGCGTCAGCTTGCCGTCGGGCGTGGGGATGGTCACCAAAGAGGCGCCGGTCATGAAGGCGGGCGCGCCGCACTCATCGACGGCTATGTGGGCGGTTTCGGCACAGAGGATGCTGTTGAACGACCGCACGCATGCACGCTGGGCCACCACGTTGGCGCCGGTGCCGTTGAAGACGGGGAAGACCTCCGCCTGCGGACCGAACTGCTCCTTGAAAATCTCCCGCACACGGGCGGTGCAGGTGTCGTCGCCATAAGCGATTTCGTGGTCGGCATTGCACGCGGCAATTGCCTCTAATATAGCAGGATGCACTCCCGAATGATTGTCACTTCCGAATGATCTCATCGTTGTAGGAATTTATGGCGGCAAAGGTAAAAATTTTTTTTCACCCCGATGTAGTATTTGGCTTGGTTTTTGCGTTATTACAATTGTGAGACCACAGGATCCTTTTGAGACCATGCTCCACCGCCATAGGGGGTTGCTCTTCTCGCTCTGCCGACATTACAGCCGTCGGGGTCTGGAGGTTGATGACCTGTTGCAGGAGATTTCCGTGGCGCTCTGGCGCGACCGGGAACGGTTGCTCTCCCTTTCGGCAGTGCCTCAGACGGCGTTGATTTGGAAGATAGGACGAAACAAGATCATTGACTGCTTGAGAAGAGAGAAAGAAACCGAGGCATTGCCGGAAGGCTACGAGGTGCCCGACGAAGATCGCACGCTGCTCCGTGAGCTGCACGAACGGATTGCCCTGCTGGACGAACCTGACCGCACCATAGTGCGCTTGCAGTTAGAGGGATACGACTATGAAGAGATTGGAGAACGTGTGGGGATGACCGTGAAGAATGTAAGTGTGAGGTTGGTGAGGATAAGAGAGAAATTAAGAAAATCTATGACTATATGACAGAGAACGATTTTGACGTATTGTGGAAACGGGCGGAGGCCGAAGGTTACGGCCGGAGGTTGGCGGCGGAATACCCTGCCTGGAGGCAGCGGCAGCGCCGCAACATCAGCATTGTGGCGGCGCTCCTGATTATCGTGGCGACGGCAGTTTCGCTGTTCAACACACAGGTGCGGCAGCCTCGGGATTTTGAAAAAGTTTATTGCAATCGTGTGGGCACGAGCGACGCGCAATGGGTCGCCTTGGCCTCTGAAATGCTCATGGAATAATGAAAAGACTGCTAATCATATTGTTGATGCTGCTCCCGCTGGCAGCCATGTCGCAGAGCGAATTGTACAAACAGTACGCTTCGCGTCAGAATCTCACCGTGGCGCAAGTAAAGGGTTTTAAACTCAGCGACAAAGTGCGTGTCGATGTGGTGCTCGTGGTGGCGGACAATGATGCGGCGTGGAAGCAGCTCAAGAAAGAGCTCGACATCCGTGGCGAGGAAGGTTCTGTCAGCTGGCTTGGCGAATTGGCGCAGCCCGCCAAGCGCACAAAGTGGAGCGGCAAACCGCTGCTTCGCGTAGTGGCCTCGCACGGTCGTCGTACTGTGGGCTTCTACCGCCTCGACACAGAGGCGCAGTACGACGCCCTCTTGGATTATCAACTTAATAATATAAAAGAGAAATGAAAAAGATAGATGTTATGAAAACGACATTGAGATTCACCGTCCTGATGGCGGTGCTGGTGCTCGCCTTTGCGGCGTGCGAGGACCCGAACAAAAAACCGACTCCCCAGGTGGACAATACCCCGAAAGAGCGTGTTATCGTTTACAAGGTCGGACAAAACGAAAGCCGGCAGTCGCTGGCGACGGAGGGCGAATGGGATGCTCTGTTGGACGTGCTCTGCAATCAGGCAAAACAGGGCAGCGAGGTAACCTTCTACAATATGAAGCCAAGCATTTATCACCCAAACAAGCTGTCTTACGGTACCAAGGCTTCCAAGACGTTCAGCACGTCCAACCAAGATGAAATGAAGTCCTGGATGAAAGAGATGGAGAAAGAGGGACGCACCGTCGTGGTCACTTACAGTAACGGGACATGGAACGGTGTGGCCTACGCCTCGGCACCTCCGGCAGCCACCATGGCGAATATTGTTGGAGAATGGCATTTCAGTCGTCTGGTAATTAAGCCGATGGATGCCGACGGACAGTTACAAGAGGGGGAAACCTTGATCCCTGATTTCAATGGCGGATCCATGTTCTATAATTTCTATGAAGACGGAACGATGTCTTTGACAGTCAACAATATTGACGGGACATCCTACACCGATAATTCCACTTGGAGTCTCTCGGACGACGGCAAACTCTGCAGCGAATTGCTCCCGAATGGCGGTGGATGTTGGGACATCAACTGGATCTCCGCCAACACCTTGGTGCTTTCCCGTCCCGACTTCGGGACCGAGGATGGCGACTTCCTCTATCAATTGGAATTTGACCGACAATAAAAAAAAA
>JAFPVR010000039.1 GCA_017395245.1 Bacteroidales bacterium
CCGCTGGTGGTCTCCACGCCGTCGTCGAGCGTGACCTGCGGGTTGTCGGCGCAGTTGTCGGTGACGGTGAAGTCGGAGGCTGCCGGGGCGGTCGGGACGGTGCAGCCGAGGTCTTGGTTGAGGGCCAGCTCTGTGGTGATGGTCGGGGTGACTCCCACTTTCCAGGTGTAGGTGACGGAGACCTCGTCGGCTTGCGTTCCGCAGGGGTCGGTGTAGTGCGCCGTCCAGGTCTGGGTGTAGTTGCAGCCGTCGTGAGTCGGCCCGGTCACGGTGACGCTGTCGGCGGGTAGAGAAAAAGTGCCGTTGCAGTCATCTGTGACGGTAAATACTGGGTCAGTTGGCGCGATGCAACCCCAGTCATGACCGTCGGATTCAATGCCGGAGGCAATATTGATGACAGGGTTGCATGTCGGCCAGCTCCACCACTCACACGCCTCCTCCGGCCCGCTACGATATAGCTGGATGGATTGCTGGTTAGTGTAAGTGGTTGATTTGTAATAACTGAAACGCTGCCCGTTGGATGCGTTGTTGAAACGGAGATGAGCCCCTCCAACTCCAACAATGTCAATGTTCCCGTTGCTGTAACTTATGGAATTCTTTTTGTTGTCGTGGAATACATCGGTTTCATTTAGCCCGTTGGAGTCACTTTCCTTCCCGATGTATTTTCCACTCGTCGACTGGATGGAGTAGGTGTTGTTTTCCTGAGGATTGATAGTGAAAGAGTATGGCTGGCAGCTTCCGCCAATCTCACCGTTGCTGACGGTGACGGGCTGGTAGTTGCTCGCCGCGTCCAACGTGCTAAGCGACCCGTCGAAAACCTTGTTCCCCGCCGTGTAGGCAATCAGATACTCTCCCGTCCAGTCGCTCGTGTCCGAGGTCACTTTCTTGTATTTGGAACCTCCCGTGGGGGTGCATTTCCGATAAACCGCAAACAGCGTGGTGTCGGTGGTCGAGAGGTAGTTCTCGCCGGCAAGGTAGAGGGGTGACGGCTCCGTGGTGACGGCCGAGTCAACTGGCTCAGTGGACCAGCCTGCGAACACATAGTCGCTGGCGCACGGCGTTGCACTGGGTAGCGTGACGCCGTGCTGGCACTCCATCTGCATGCTGGTGGTGGCGCAGGTACCCCCGCACGGATTGAAGGTGACCACCGGTTTTTGCTTCACTACCACATAGAACGTGTCCACCTGCGCACAGCCTCCTTCGGGGGTTACAGTTACGTAGTAGGTGGCGTCGTTTGAGGGCGAGACGGTTATGTTGGACGTTGTTGCACCTGTGTTCCAAGCGTACTGGAACGGGGTGTTGTAAACAACAGCTACCGAGTCAAGGAAAAAACGCTGGAACATGCCCGAGTTGCCAATCGTGATGGTGGATGTGGCGGTGGCTGCTGTGGAGGATGAGTCGTTGTAGTAATCGTATGCTCCGTCCCAAGCACCGATAGGAATGTCCTCTTCCATGACAGTATTGCCATCCACTTTCAGGAAGAAGTGCGGTTGTTCAACGGCACGGTTCCACCCCCTTAACCATAATTTGACGGTGTAAGGCTGGCTCAGGTCTATAGGCTTCGAAGTTATATAACCGCCCACCGAGTCTTTCCCAATGCGGACATGGCCACCGGCTTGGTAAACATAGTCACTGTAAACTGGGAAATTGTCAAGAGGATCATGGCTGTAAGCATAGCTGGATCCTGAGCTGCTGTTGTCATTGCCGTGAGTGATGGCACTGAACCCTTCGCTGAAGAACGGTCGGCTCGCATCCAGCACGATGCTCTCCCCCTCGCAAATTGTGTCGTGATGTACATTCCCCTCCGGCGCCGTCACCACCACGCTGATCACCGTGTCATACCAGCACGGTACGCTCGGGTCATACAGCCGTAAAGTGCTCGTGATGGTGTCGTTCTGCGACACCATTGGCGCATGGAACACGAACGCGGTGTCAGTACCCGGCACACGTGTGAAATGTGTATCTTCAGCCCATGTGCCTGGAGAATCTGGATCTCCTGGAACTAATACCGCCGCACTGTCCACCGAACCGCCGCCCGTCGTCAGCACCCTCTCGTCAAACTTAATCTCCCAGTCAAAAAGGTAGCCGTTTTGGCCATTGTTATCTTTAATGCCGTCCTCAATTTCTATTATCCATTTTCCAGAAATTGGGCACCCCACTAATGAGTCAAAAGGTTCATCTGGTTTATAAAATCTATCTTGTGAAAAAATTCTTGTTGAGTCAAAGGTACTGACTGCATCATGCCCTTCGGCAACTGTTCCTGAATTGTAAAAAGCACCAGCAGCAACATTTCTTTCGTAGATGAGGCTATTCCCTCCTGCGTATGTATATCCCTGTTCTGTGTTATTGGACCAACAATAGTTCCAACCTACACCTGCAGGATTGTTGCCAGGATTACAGATATTAGTATCTGTGTTACTATTAGATGTGTTAGGAACACCGAATTTCCTTCCGAAAGACGCGTTTTTATGTGTATATCCTGTTTGTTGAGTCCAACCTTGGTCTTCTAAAGGAATAAACTGTCCACATGCATTTTGGTTGTTTAGTTGTACATCTCCCCATTTTAAGATTGTAGAAGACTGATTGTTAGGACATCGAATGCGTATAAGTAGGTCTCCAGCTCTAGAATGTTCAATATTTAGTCTAACAAATAAGATATCGTTTGTGGAGACAACATGCCCAGTGTACCCATGAAATTCCATAGCAGATTTATGGACACATTCAGCTGAATCAACAGGTAAAGGACAAGAAACCCCATTCGGTATAAACATTGTTTCCGCCGAGTCCACATGCGGCCCACCAGAACTCAGCACAATGGAGTCGTGCTCGGCATCATAGCCGACCGAGAACCGAATCTCCCCGCCGGCGCAGACCGTCCCTGACGTCCCTAACGGTTTGATCGTGTCGACAACCGTGGAGGCCGGGCCATCGCACGGATCAGTGTATACCTGTCCTCGCGCCACCCCGGCATAAAGCACAAACAATACCGCGAGCACCACAAAACGCAATGCCTGTGTAAATCTTATGTTGTTGTAATATGTTGGCTGAAAGTATCTTATATCTGAACGCAAACCGGATTCCTTTTTTTGAAACAGATTGCGAAGATACGAATTTATTACGTTGAATATAACATATAGATGTAACATCTTTTCGTTTTCCTGTTTTTTTCTTTTGGTTTAACATATTTTGTCGGCGGCAAAGATAGTCTTTTTCCGAATACCGCCAACAACCCGAAGTCTTAATCATTGTTAAAAATCGTATCTTTGCCGCCTCAATATCCTCCATTATGTTCAAGACGGCCATATTCGATCTCGACGGAACCCTCTACAACAAGTCCGGACTCGCCATGCGGCTGGTCCTGAGCCAGTTGCGGAAGGGTAGGCTGGGTATGCTCAAGCGCGAACGTGAGGTTCGCAGGGAACTGCGCGGCCGCCATTTTGCGAGCGAGGACGATTTCTACAACAATTTCTTTGCCCGGTTTGCCAAACCCGAATTTGCCCGGAGGTGGTACTTTGAGGATTATATGCCCGACATGGTGGCGATTTTGCGCAAACACTATCGCGTCGCCGGATGGGTCGCCTCCTGCATGGCGGAACTCCGGACGGCAGGCTGCAAAACCGCCGTCTTCTCCGATTATGGCTTCATGCGCGAAAAGCTGGAAGCCATCGGTTTCGACCTCTCCTGGGCGGATTTCCTCTTCGAAGCGCCTGCCCTCGGCGGCCTTAAACCCTGTCCGGAATCTTTCGAGAAAATCTACCAAGAAATGGGCGTGCAACCCGCTGATTGTCTGATGATCGGCGACCGAGAAGATACCGACGGCACCGGTGCCCGATCCGTGGGAATGGCGTTTGTCCACGTTAAAAACGCCGCACGCGCACCGTTAAACTTAACCCAAGTTCTCACATCCATAAATCGCTAAACCGTTAAACCGATATGAAAAAAACACTGACCACCTTCCTGCTGATTTTCGCACTTGCTCTCTGCCACGCGCAGACCCAGCCGATGAAGTTCCTCGGCATCGGCATGAACAGCACCATGTCCACGTTCGTCTCCAAGCTGAAAGGCAAGGGCTTTGTGGAGGATGTGAACCGGACGAAACCGAACTTCACCGTGATGAAAGGCACCTTCGCCGGTGAGCGTGTGAAGTTGGAGATACGGTCCGCGGCCAAAACGCACCTTATTTATAAGGTGGATGTCTATTTCAGCCTGAGTACGCAGTTCACCTACCCCGACCTGCAGGGGCGGCTGAGCGACAAATACGGGGAAATCACGCAGGAGGTCAACAATATCAAGGAGGAACCGGTCTATGTGAAATACACCACGGACTACTCCAAATGGCAGACCGACACCGACACGGTGACGCAGGGTTTCAACACCATCATCCTCTCCAAATGCAGCTACCACAGCACCTCGCCGGTGGTCATTTCGTACATAGACGGAAAAAACTCCAAGGTGGAGACCCTGGAGGTGAATTCGGATTTTTAATGGTTATGGGTTATAGGTTATGGGTTATTGAAGGTTGCGCTGGCGAGAACCGCCCCCCCCAAATCCCTAAACTAAAACAGCAGATACAGATTTACTGGCAGCAGGTGTTGCCCTTTCTCCATCGCGTCGGTACTGAGGGCGAAGATGCGGAGGTCTTTCCCGAAACGGGTGGCTTTGCCTTTTTCGGAAAGTTGGTTTGTCCAGAAGGTGTTGTTCTCTTCGTTGAATATCACGAAATTCAGTAGTGATGAGGATGCAACTGCTTCATTTACAAACGGGAACAACCTGTTTTTTGTTAGAGCCCCTTCAGCTTTTATACTGTTCAGGTAAGTGGCCAATGCCTCTTTGGAGTCTGCGAAGACAAGGGCGTTGTCTTTTTCCACAAACCATGTGGCGGAGTCGGGGGCGAAGGATTTCATCAGGGGTTGGGGTGGCTCTGGAGTCTGGAAGTAGCCGTCGGGGTGGGCGGCGCGGACAGAATCGGCCTTGGCGGCGTCTTTGTAGAAAACCTCCAGGGCATCTCTGTCCATATTTCGCAGCATAGCAACGTAACGGTATGTGGTGGAGTCGCCATGCAGGGAGAAGTAACCGATTTCGGCGGGCGCAAAGCCATTGATCATTTGGGCGTCTTTGAAAAGCCGTTTTACTTTGAAATCCCGTCCGTTTCGGATTTCCAGATGGGTGTACCAGTCCACGTTTGCCGGATAGTGTTCAGCGAGGTCCATTTCATCCGTTGCCGTATGACTTTGTATTTCAAAATCCTCGTTATCATTGTCTTCGACCATCGCATAGCCGGAGAGGAACATCTCGTTGCCGGAGAAACGCAGCTGCAGCGCCGTCCATCCCGCATTCTGCAACGCTTCAGACATCTTTCCCGACACCTCTTCTTTCATAAAGGATGAGAAATAAGTCATATAACGCTTGGGGTTGAGAATCAGCCAGTTCTGCTTACGATTTTTCTCCGTAAGGTTATACAATTCCTTGAACTGCTTGTCTGACAGCAGGTTCTTGGGGTGCGTGTATTGCACGACGGCGCGCTTGAGCAACTCTATGTCGGTGGAGAGGGTGATGATGTGGTTCACGTAGGTGAACTTCACGCTCTTGAAGTTGGTGCCGTAGGTGTAGATGCGCGCCCCTTCGAACGTGGTGTGGTTGTTGGGGTCGATGCTGAGGGCGCGCAGCAGCCGCTTGAAAGCCGCTTTGTCGGCATGCATGTTGAACAGCACGCTGACGCCATCGTTGTCGGCATGGCCCGACACGGTGAGGTCGTACTCGCCGGCGGGTAGCCCCTTCCGGATGGTCTGGAACGCGGGCATCGCGTCCAAAACCAGCAACTCGTCTAAATAAGGGGCGAGAACCTTTGCGCCCGACACAAACCCGTCGTTGTCGTTTAGGGCGAGGATGAAGGCCGCGTCCGTGGGGATGGCCTCAATCAGTTCCGACTTCGACTGCCGGAACATGTTGTAGTAAAAGAAGATGCCCACGGCGATAAGCACCACCGCGACGCAGGTCAGCCAGATTATCCAGGGACGGTTGTTCATGAAATGGTGGTTATTGGTTATTGGTTATGGGTTATTGGTTATGGGTTATTGGTTATGGGTTATTGGTTATGGGTTATTGAGGCCTAAAACGGATTTGTTTGATGGTTAAGGGGAATTGTAGAGACGCAAAATTTTGCGTCTCTACACCCAGGGTTATTGATTATTTGTCTCTTCGGTGGTTGGTTCCTCTTTCTGAGGCTCCTCCAAATCAATCAGGTCGTGTGCCACGAGGATGTTGTACCACGTGAAGACCTTCTTCATGTTGGAGACATAGACGCGGTCGCGGTCGTATTCGGGCAGAATTTCGGCGAAATAGGCCTTGATGGCGTTGTTGTCCTTCGGCATCACCATCTGTTTGCCGTCTTCCTTGCGGTAGATGTTCTGGAAAACGGTCTGCAGGGGCACTTCGTCGGTTTCCGTGAAAATGGCGATGTTGTCCAAAGCGGCCACGCCGTCGTTGGAGAAGGCGGGGAAACGCTTGCCGTCATCGAGACCTTCCACGATGAAGCTGTTGGGGGTTTTTGAAAGGAACTTGAACAGGCCTCCTTTGCCTGTGATCGATAAGATTTTGCTTAAATCCATTTTTTTAAAGTTTATTGGTTATTGGTTATAGAAAAAAACATTTTCCTTGAACAGCCCCGGCAGGGGCAAGAGCTCGGTAGAGCAGGAAGAAACGATAATCAATAATATTCGAACGTCCGTTGTTTTACATACACAATCTGGCCGTCCACGGCGCAGACCTCGGTCTGCCAGTTCTTGTTCGCATCGTAGTCGAAGAAGTAGTGGAATTCCTTGACGTGGTGCAGCTTGTCTTCGTAGATGACCTTGCGCACTCGGCCGTCCTGGGCGTATTCCGTGTAGGTGTATTCAATCATCTGGTTGCCTGCCTTATAGACACAGCGGTTGACCTCGTCGCCGTAGTTGTCATACTCGATCTTAGCAGTCTTGAAGACTTCGCCGTTAGGCTCGTGCTCAACAATCTCGTAAACAAGTCCCTGGTCATTGTAATGATACTCCGTCAGAAACTTGTCGGGTGTTTGCGAGTACTTTTTCACCGTGCGGATAATGTTCCCGATGCCATCCGTCGTGTGGGTGAATGTCAACTCAAGCGAGTCCCGATCGTCATACGTTTGAAATATTTCCTCTTTAGCCAAAAAACGGTTGCGGTCGTAGTGGTAAAGGCAGTAAGTCAGCAGCCGATCATTCAAATCGAAACAGTCCCAACGCTCAATTTTCGCATCATCCGCATACCTGTATTGGGTATAATCGTAAATGTCATCCTTGCTTATCCACCCATATTTGATGTGCTCGAGAAGATAGCCGTCTGAGGTGTACCGTTGCAAGTAGTGAGCAATGTGGGATAAGTGATCGTCAAGATCGTAATATTTCTTCAGCTTTTCCAAATCAGCAGTGTCGGCCACGGAAACGGAGTCTGCCCAAATATTGCAGGTCTTCGTCTCCAACGTCTTGACCTTCCCGAAGATATGGTTCCTTTGCAGGTGGTTCTTCTCGATGTCGGGGGTGATGACGATGGGGGCGGGCTTTTTTCGGCAGCCGCCTAGGCACGCAACGAGCGTTAGGAGCAATATCGTAAAGGTTGGGGTACGCATTCTCTTTTTAGTGATCTGTGATCTGTGAACAGTGATCTGTGATTAGGGGGTTGTTGGTTTGGTCATACTTTCTTTCCAAACATTCAGATCTTTATGGTCCATTATTTACTTCACCAAGCCTTTACTTTCTTTTTTCAGATCACTGATCACAGTTCACAGTTCACAGTTCACGCATTAGAACATCTTCTCAATCAACGCGTCGTCCGCCATATTCGGCAACGTCACATGCAATTCGGGGCATGCCTCCATCGCGCGCTTGATGGCGAAGAGGGCGCCGTCGTTGCGGGCCCAGGCGCGGCGGGAGATGCCGTTGTTCACGTCCCAGAAGAGCATCGAACGGAGACGGCGGTCGCTGTCGTCGCTGCCGTCCAGCACCATGCCGAAGCCGCCGTTGATGACCTCGCCCCAGCCGACGCCGCCGCCGTTGTGGATCGAGACCCATGTGGCGCCGCGGAAACCGTCGCCGATGACGTTCTGCACGGCCATGTCGGCGCAGAAGCTGCTGCCGTCGTAGATGTTGGAGGTCTCACGGAACGGGGAGTCCGTGCCGGAGACGTCGTGGTGGTCACGACCGAGCACGACCGGAGCCGACAGTCTGCCGTCGCGCACCGCCTTGTTGAATTCGGCGGCGATCTTCGTACGGCCTTCACAGTCAGCATATAAGATACGGGCTTGCGAACCCACCACGAGGTGGTTCTCCTTGGCCCCCTTGATCCAGGTGATGTTGTCGCGCATCTGCTGCGAAATCTCGGCGGGTGCGTGCTCGCTGATCTCTCTCAGCACGTCCATGGCGATGTGGTCGGTGACGTCGAGGTCCTCGGGCTTGCCGGAAGTGCAGACCCAACGGAAGGGGCCGAAGCCGTAGTCGAAGCACATCGGTCCCATAATATCTTGGACGTAAGAGGGATAGCGGAAGCTGCCGTCCTCTTTGAGGATATCGGCACCGGCGCGGGAGGATTGCAGCAGGAAGGCATTGCCGTAGTCGAAGAAGTACATGCCCTTGGCCGTCAGCTTGTTGATGGCGGCTACATGGCGGCGCAGACTGGCCTCCACAGCGGCCTTGAACTTCTCGGGATAGTCGGCCATCATCACCTTGGCGTCCTCGAAGGAGATACCCACAGGGTAGTAGCCGCCTGCCCACGGGTTGTGCAGCGAGGTCTGGTCGCTGCCGAGGTCGACCTGGATGTCGTGCTCGGCACAATACTCCCACAAATCGACGATGTTGCCTTGGTAGGCGAAGGATTTGGCGATCTTCTGGGCGCGGGCCTCGTTCACCTTCACGAACAGCTCGTCGAGGTTGTCGTGTACCTCATCCACCCAGCCTTGGTCGAAGCGCTTTTGGGTGGCGGCGGGGTTGATTTCAGCGGTGATGGAGACCACACCGGCGATGTTGCCAGCCTTCGGCTGTGCGCCCGACATGCCGCCCAAGCCGGCGGTCACGAAGAGCTTGCCTCCGATTTCGCCACCGATCTTACGGCTGGCGTTCAACACCGTGATGGTGGTGCCGTGCACGATGCCTTGCGGTCCGATATACATATAGGAGCCAGCGGTCATCTGTCCGTATTGGCTGACACCCAGCGCGTTCATCCGCTCCCAGTCGTCGGGTTTGGAATAGTTGGGGATCACCATGCCGTTGGTCACGACCACGCGGGGGGCGTCCTTGTGCGACGGGAAGAGTCCCAGTGGGTGACCGGAGTACATCACGAGGGTCTGTTCGTCGGTCATCTCTGATAAGTATTTCATAACCAGTCGGTACTGTGCCCAGTTCTGGAAGACAGCACCGTTGCCGCCGTAGGTGATGAGCTCGTGCGGGTGCTGCGCCACGGCGGGGTCGAGGTTGTTCTGGATCATCAGCATGATGGCCGCAGCTTGCTGACACTTAGCGGGATAGGCCTCGATGGGACGGGCGTACATCTCGTAGGTCGGGCGGTAGCGGTACATGTAGATGCGGCCGTAGTCGTGCAGTTCTTGGGCGAACTCGGGCGCGAGGGCGGCGTGCTGCGAGGCCGGGAAATAGCGGAGCGCGTTGCGCAGGGCCAGTTGTTTCTCCTTCTTGGTGAGGATGTCCTTGCGTTTCGGTGCGTGGTTGACGGTGGGATCGTAGGGTTGTGCGGCGGGGATTTCAGCCGGAATGCCCGCTCTCAGATCTGCTTGAAATTCTTGTAAGGTCATATCTTTTGGTTTACTGTTTGCTTTTTATTCCTAGGGCTCGCTATCGCTCACCCTAGGTTGGCATAGGTCGGGCTTTCAGCCCTTATTGAATGATGCCTGATGAACACTGTCTGGCAGGCTTCAAAAAAACAGCGGCAAAAATACGAATTTTTCGTTTAAGACAACATTACATAAAACGGATGATACGGTAGAGTTTATATAGAGTTTGTATAGAGTTTGCATAGAGTTTGTATAGAGTTACCATAGAGTTACCATAGAGTTACCCCAGAGTTTCGAAAAAATTGTACCTTTGCCGCCGCTTTTTTGGAAAATATAAAAATCAAATACTATGAAGAAATTATCCCTTCTCATCGTGTGCGCAGTCGCCTTCGTGATGGCAGTCCAGGCGCAAACCATCACCAAAGACGGCGGACTGTCGATGCAGCAAATCAACATGTTGCGCGGCTCCTACCAGTCCAACCCCGCCAACAAGGCGTTGCGTAACGCCATCAACAGCAATGACATCAGCAAGCTGGCGGTGAACTACGACAACAACACCGCCTTCAGCGCGGATATTTCCAACACGGTGCCCTCCAAGGCCATTACCAACCAGGAATCGTCGGGCCGTTGCTGGATGTTCACCGGCATGAACGTGTTGCGTAACAAGGCGATACGGAAGTACGACCTCCCCGCCGACTTCCAGTTCTCGCAGTGCTACACTTTCTTCTATGACCAGTTGGAGAAAGCCAACCTCTTCCTGCAGTCTATCCTTGACACTCGCGCCAAGTCGATGGAGGACGAGACCGTGCAGTGGCTTTTCAAGAACCCCATCGGTGATGGCGGACAGTTCACCGGCGTGGCCAACCTGATGATCAAATACGGCGCGGTGCCCAAAGAGGCGATGCCCGAAACCTACAACAGCAACCACACCTCCCAAATATCCGGACTCATCAAGCTGAGACTTCGCGAGGACGGCCTTCGTCTGCGCGAAATGGCCAACAATAAGGGCACGACCGAAGCGAAACTGCAGGCCGCGAAGATGGAGATGTTAGAGACCATCTATCGGATGCTGGTCTACGCTTACGGCGAGCCGCCCACAGAGTTCACCTGGACGCAGCGCAACAGCAAGGGCGAGGTTGTCAGTACTGAGAAATACACCCCGATGTCGTTCTTCAACAAGTTTGTGAATGAGGACTTTGCCAACTATTATATGGTGATGAACGACCCGACGCGCGAGTACTACAAAGTGTATGAGATCCAGTACGACCGCCACGTGTACGACGGCCAAAACTGGAAGTTCCTCAACCTGCCGATGCCGGAGATTTCCCGCATGGCCATCGCCTCCATCAAGGACAGCACCATGATGTACTTCTCCTGCGACGTGCTCAAGTTCCTCGACCGCGACAAGGGCTACATGGACATCAACAACTATGACTACGGCGCCCTGTTCGGCACCACCTTCGGCATGAACAAGAAAGAGCGTATCAGCACCTACGCCAGCGGCTCCTCCCACGCGATGACGCTTTGCGGCGTGGACCTCGATGCCAACGGCAACCCCACGAAATGGATGGTGGAGAACAGCTGGGGCAGCAACCGCGGCCACAACGGCTTCCTCATCATGACCGACGAGTGGTTTAACGAATACATGTTCCGCCTCGTGGTGGAGAGCAAGTATATCCCCAGCGCAACGCTTAAACTTTTCGACCAGAAACCCATCCAATTGCCCGCTTGGGACCCGTTGTTCGCCCCTGAGGAGTAATTATAGTATAAACATATTTCCTTAAGCAGCCTCGAAGAGGCAACACGCGCGAAGCGCAAATAACTCCACACAAGGCGATAGCCGCAGTGTGGGGCACGAAAGAACAAATGATGATGAAAAGAATTATAAGCATAATCATCCTAACCGCCTTCGTGGCGGCAAGTTACGCACAGAAAGCCGATGATATCTTAGGCATCTATTTCTGCGTCGACCCCTTCTCAAAGAAGCAGTCGCAGGCCGAAATTTACAAGGCCAAGGACGGCACCTACGAAGCCAAAGTGGTCTGGACCAACGACATCAAGGGTCAGGACCAGGTCGGGCTGGTGTTCATGCGTGGGTTGACTTACAACGCTGAAAAGAACGAATACCAAAACGGCAAGATTCAATATCCCGGAAAGAAAGGCACGTACAAATCCTACATCCGCATTGTGGATGGCGGTAAAACGCTAAAGATGCGAGGATACCTTGGCGTTTCCATGTTCGGCATGACCGTCGATTGGAAACGAGAGGACAAGGTGCGGCCTGCACCGACGAAATAACGATAATCCATTGTAGAGACGTTGCGCGCAACGTCTCTACGGTTTTAATACGGATACTTTGTGGGGGCGTATGCGATGCGCCCCTACGGTTTTAATACGGATACCTTTTCGCCGCCGCAGTGTGCGTTGTGCCCAGGGGCGTACATGCACTCGACTGTGGTCGCGCCTTGCGAGAATGTACCGCTCTGCGTGGCAAATACATCATATTCGATGACCGTTGTGCCCTGCGGCAGCCGGTCCAGGAAGAAGTGCGTGGCTGCGTCGCGGGGGCTTTCCACCCACCATACGCCGCCGGAGCCCTTCCGTTGCTCGTGGATGTTCACCGGTTCGAAGGCCGCTGCCCGAGGGTCTTTCACATGCACGTACTCCAGCTCCCGGTCGCTGCTGACAACCAGCCGCACGGTGATGCGCTCGCCGATGTGTGCGGGGTTCTTCGTGGTTACTGGTTTGGCTGTCAGGCTGTTGTCGGACGGTTGGTGGAGGAGTGCGCGCTGGATGGTCAGCCCGTCGCCGGAAGCCGTCACCTGGTCGGGATTATCAAGATATTGGTAGTAGCACGCTCCGAAGGTCGGGTGCACGCTGTCGGTGCGCACGGCGATATCGGCTAACTGCGGGGTCAGCGCTTCCGCTTCCCAAACCCGCCGTTGGTAGCCCGTGCCTGCCTCCGCACCGTCGTCGTTGTCTGTCAGTACTGTTTCGCCGCCCACGGTGACCACCGTGCTGGCCGGTGCGAACAACGCTTGCGGCGCGTTCAGCAGCAAGGCGTAAACCGCTGCGGAGGAGGCTTTTGTACTGCTCCAGCCGTGGCTTTCCTTCTGCAGGAAAATCCATTGCTTCATAGCCGACAACTCCTCCTCTCTGGGAGAAATCTCCGCAAATGCCTCGATGAGCATGGCCTGCCGCTCCACGGGTGCCTCATACCAACGATAATAACTACCGACGCGCCAATCCCGCTGGTGGTCGCCGGGGAATTTTCCCCAGTGCATCCCTTTCTCGCGGTCGCGGAAAGCCTGCTTGCGCAAGGACTCCACAATCGTTTGCGCCTCTTTGGTGCGACCGGTTCTGTACAGCACCAATGCCATTTCCGCTTGCCGCATATAGTTGGCTTTTTGGATGTTCCGGCAAGCGAGGTCCATCAGGTTGAGGACGTAGGGTTTTGTCAGCCAGTGGGTGTCTTGCGGGGCGAAGGAGCGGGCGTAAAGGTAGTGGACGTCCTCCTCACGGAACACGAAGGTGGTCGCGGGATGCTCCTTCTTTGCGTCAAGATAGTCTTGGTAGCGTTCCTCCTGTGCGCGGTCGGCCTGTAGGAGGGCTTTGTTGAGCATCCGCTTAGTGCCGTTGGGCAGGTCAATACCGAGTCGCTGCAGCTTGTAGAAGCCGGCAATGAGGTAGTCGGTGATATACGGCGAGTAGCGGTAGCTGCCGTACCAATCCCAACCTCCCTCTTTCAACTGGTTGTGCAACAGTTTGTTGAAGTTGTGGGTGAGCTGCTGGTCGAGGTTGTTGTGGCTGAAAAGCTTGGCGTTCTCAGTCCGTTGTCGCGATTCGTTCTGGGCGGTGCGCAGCCACGGGGTCTCCTCCAGGAGGATGCTATGGAGTGCTTCGTTCCGCAGTAGCGGCGACTTTGCCGTGCCGTTCAGGGTGTCGTTGCGCCATTGCTCGAAGATGTCGGCCAATCCGGGGTTCTGGTTGAGAATCCGGCGCACGATAGCGGCAGCGAACAACTTGCTGAACAGCTGCTCGTTGCACTCGTGCGGGTAACGCATCAACGAGGGTAGTGACTGGAGGACGAGCCATGCAGGGTTGGTGGTCGCCTCGACGGTGTAGCGCAGCGGTTGTTTTGTGAGGAACGCGAAGTCTCCGTAACGGTTGAGTATGATAGCGTCGTTTCGGAAACGTTCGAACAAGAATGCGGTGTCGCTAAGAGGCGGTACCACGAAATGCTGCGCCTCGGTGACGAGCATGCGGTTCGACAGCACTGGTAGCATTTTCTCCTCGCCGTCGCCGACAGCATTTCCCTCCTCGCCGCACAGCGCGACAATGCGGTAGATTACAGCATCAGGCGCTCCTTCGAGCACCATAATGTGGAAATGCACCTCTTGGGTGGCATTGGCGGCCACGTAGAAATCGACACTGTCCTTTGAAATAAGGCAAAATATGGCGTTTTCACAAGTCGTATCCATGATCATGCAAACCGGCGTACTGTCTGACGCATCGAAAAATGCCAACGTGATCTTTCCGTGCAAATCTTTGTCGCTGGCGTTAATGACTTTGGCTGAGAAATCGAACGTGTCGCCCTTGCGAAGAAGACGTGGCGCGTTGGTCTGGAGCATAAACGGCAACTTGGAAACCACCGAGCCGGAGAGCCTTCCCGCGTGCTGTTTCTTCGTGAAGGCGATGGCGTAGAACTGCCAGGTGGTCAGCTGGTCGGGCAGGGTGAAGTCGAAGGCGACTCTGCCAGCCTTGTCGGTGTAGAGATTCGGGTAGAAGAAGGCGGTCTCCTCAAAACGGCTGCGTATTTGGATGGGATGTCCTGTGTGTGCGGCATCGCTTCCGGTCGTGAAATCGTCGGGGAACTCCTCTTTTTCTCGTATCCGCACCCCGTCAACAACGGTCCGCGTTCCTTCAAACGGCGACTGGAACGCGTGCGAAATCGCTCTGCCCGGGTCTATTCGGACGTTCTCGCCGGAGAGCCGAGAGGATGAGGTGGTGTTGTCGGGACGGAACATGGATGTTGCAAAGGGTGGGTGGATAACGAGGGTGTCTAACAGCCGGTTGAGTGCGTAAATTGGGTACTGCTTCGTGAGTTTCAGTCGGAGCTGTCTTGTTCGGAAATCACGCGGCCGGGCGGTATTGTTCGCTATATTGTTCATGGTGAAGTAGATTTGTTTGGCCGGGCGGTAATACCCTTCGTAAGGCAATATCCAGTCGTCAAACTTGTTGTCGTCCAAGGCGATGAGGCTGCTGTCCACCATCCAGACCTGCACCTCAGAGGGTTCGTGCTTGCCGGTGGCCACATTGCGCACTTCCATCTCCCAGCGCGTCTTCTCGCCTGGTGTCAGCAGCGAGTTCCAGCGCACGAGGTTCAGCTCCAAAGTGCCGGGCTTGAACCGGTATTTGAGATTGTCGGCGAGGAACAGCTGATAGACTCGAGTGTAGGCTTTGCTGTTTTGGGTAGTATAGCATAACACCTTGACACGCGGCTTCTTTTGAATACGTTGGGTGATGGTTTTCTGCTCGTTGTCTAATTTTATAACACGGGTGGCGATTTTGCGGCTTTGCTGGAACACGTCGCAATAGACGAGGACGTTTTTCAGCGTGGAGCCTACGGTGATGTTCAGGGAGCGGCTGTCGTGACTGTCCAACATCATGTACAGCGGATTGCCTTTCAGGGCCTCGTGGCTTCGGGTGTTGAAAACGAGGAAATCAGTGGTGGTGGTATCGCTTCGGCCGTGACTGTCCACTGCCACAGCACGCAATTTGTAGGTGCCAGCGGGCCAGTCTTTCGCATCGATTTTTGTGATGTATTGCCCGGATTTCTGTTCCTCATGGATATAGACGGTATCTAAAACGGGCCATAGTCTTGGGTCGTTGGATGTGAACGAGTAGTCAGGAAAATAGCGACGGTACTCTTCTTCCGTGAAAATGGGGTTCGACGGCTTGCGGTATTTCGGGTAAATCAGGGGCTTGAACTCATCGGGCACATCCAACCGACAGATTTCAGTACGCACGGAGATCTCTTCGCAGTTGTCGCAGGTCCAATCCGTGATGTGGTAGGAGATGTGAAGGGTGTCGCCGTTTTCATGTTCGATGGAAGAAGGGGTGGCATAGAAAATAAATGAATTGTCCTGCAAGGAGATTCGTTTTTCGGCGCTGTGCGTCTCGCCGGTCAAGTCGGTTACATCCGCCGTCACTTCAACCCAAAGTGACCCACCTCTCCTGGCACCTTCCTCTTGCGTGGGGAAATCGACGTGGAAGCGGCCTTCAGCGTCGGTGCGGAGAAGGTGTCTCGCGAAGACGGTGCCGCTGCGTTCGTACGGGGGCTTGATGGTGAGGGTCACCTGCGCGTCGCGCACCGGCTCGCCCGTGAAGGTTACCGCCCGTCCGCTGATGGGAACGGTGTCGCCAAGGGCCAGCCGTTCGCGGATGTCGTCAAACTCCACCCGGAAGGTGGGCAGCTTGTAGGCGGCCACCTCCAAAGACGTATTGCAATACACGTCCCAATTACCGGTCGCATCTACAAACAGGTCCAGCATCCCATACGAATCCGGCGGCAGCTGGATAGACCCTGATACGGTGCCGTAGCGGTTGGTGCAGGTCTTCACTTCATACACCGTTTTGTTATGTCTGTTTCGCAGACTCACGATTACGCGACGGTTTGCCAGCACGCGCTTGCCGTCCACCATGTAAGCCTTGTAGTAAACCGTCTGCCCGGGGCGGTAAAGTTCGCGGTCCAGTATGACTTTCGCCATCGGCCGATGATTGTCCCGGTAGTTGAAATAGACTTTGCGCGGCGTTTCGTCATCGTCATAATCCCATTCCCATCTTGAGGGAACTTGAGCTCCCGACATATTGATACTCACCTTATGGTCAGGCGTTTCCTGTACAGTGAGAGACATGAAGTAATCGTCGTTGTTCGCCCTCACCGAAATTCTTCCCTGCCGGTCGGTACGATAATGCCGGTCAAACAGCTCCAGTTCTTGCGTGACGCGCAACCCCCGCAATGGCTCGCCCGTGCGGTTGTCCGTGAAGGTGTAGTACGCCCTGTTGTGACAGACCACCTCGCTGATTTGAATGTGGGTAATGGTTATCTCGTTGGAAGAGAGGATGTTGTTGGTGTCAATCTCGGGTTGGGTATGATAGACTAAGATGTAGTCGCCGATGGGCATGCTGTCGAGGAAGAGGTCGGTGCTGTAGTAGCAGTGCGGAGTCGGGTTGGGGAGCGTAAACCGTTGTTGCCGCACGAGCTCTTTGTCCTGGATGAGTTCGTAGAGATGCGGCAAATCGTGCTTGTCTAAGTAGTGGTAGATTGGTCGTTGAGAATATCGGAACACGCTGACATAGAGGGTTTCCACATTCCGGTAGGTGACGGGAACCAGGATTTTCGGAGCGGGCGAGAGGTTCTCGGAAATCTCAAACAGCTTCAGCTCGGGGCGGCGAATCCACGTCAGCATCTGGTTGGCATTATGCCGGTAGAAGCTGTCAGTGGCATGGGTCAGCACCGTTTCGAAGCACTCTTTGCATGTGGTAATCCAGCTGTTGCGTACAGGGTCCGTGGCGTTAGCCATATTAGACTGGACAAACTCGTAAAGACACATTCCCTTCTCGTATTCGATGGCGGCTTCGGTGCCGTATTTCCGTTCCAGGTTCAGCAGCCGTTTCCAATACTGGCTCTTTTCGGGACCTCTGTACGCATCGTTGTCTTCCATTAGGAGTCGGCACAACTCATACTCTATCAGGATTTTGTGATGGCCGGCCACTTTGTGCCGTTCGATGGCCTTGTCGAACCATTCCGGTTTTGCTGTGATGCCGAACCAGCTCTGGAGCTGTAGGTCGAGGGTATGGATGTAGCACATCAGGGTGAGGTCGTAGAGGGTCATGCCGGGGAACGTGGCGATATTGCCGGGCAGCGACAGGAAGTCGAACTCCCCGGCGGGAACCCAGCCGTATTCCAGCAGTTGCGTGAGGGCGGAGTCGGCGTAGCGGGCGCACCCGAAAATCATCTCCGGTTTTGACCATTCGCTCACCTCACGCAACCCATCGCGCGGCTGCCCGTTACCATCTGCATGATAGGGAACCTCCTGCCATAAATACTGCGCTATGAGGAAGTTATAGATACTCTTGTAAGGTTGCGGGGCGGCTTTCTCCATGGTGTCCAACACCTGGAATATGGCGTGCTCATCCGGACTGTAGAACTGCTGCAGATATTCCCAGTTTTTCTTAAACCGCTGGTAGTCCTTATTCTGTGCAGAGATAGACCATCCTGCAATCAGGAGCAGGAGGCAGAGTAGGACTTTATGGAAGAGATGCCGCACCATGAGGTTTTCTGTTTACCGTTTGATAAACTTTTTGGTTACAATACCTTCGTCGCAAACAATCTCCAAGAAATAGATGCCATCGGAGAGATTCTCGACCGGCACGCTTATGGGTAGATTTTCTACCGAAACACCGTAAAGCAGTTTCCCATCAATGGCATAAAGGGCGTAACGGCGGATGCTTATTCCCTCAGAGGCGTTGATTTCTAAATAATGGTGGGCGGGGTTCGGATATACGGACACCTTGTCTTCCAACGTGTACACTTCGACGCCTACGGGTTCGGTCGTGAACGTGCATTCGTTCGAGTACTGGGAAGTCTGTTCCTCAAGTCGTGCGGATACTCTTGCAACATACTGTGTCTCAGGATCCAAGTTGGAGAGATGGCAGCTCGTGTTGTCTACAATCATCAAGGTCCATTCCGTGTCATCTGCTCTGCGGTATTCGATTGCCCATTCGGAAATTTCCGACGATTCCTGTTCCCAGGTGAGGTCTGCCGAAGATTCGGTAACGTTGCTCGCTGTAAGATTAGTCGGGGCGGGAACGTTGAAGTGCGACGTGTAGTCAATGACAATATCGTCAATCCAGTTGCAACGCTGGTTGTAAGTACTCGTATAGCGGAACGCGATGTAATGGCCACTTCCGGAGAGCTGGGTTGAGTCGAATTGGACGGTAAACCCGTACCATTCATCACTGGTTGGCGGGAAAGCCAGTTCTACCGATTCAAAAGTGTTCATATCGTAGGGGTCGCTCATCACGCCGACTTCCATGCCTTCAGGATAGTATAACCAGTTGGATTTCAACATGAAGCGGACGCTGAGCTGATGGATGTCGGCATTCAGCATGGGAGAAACTGCGGTGGCATGAATGGTATAGGAGGCGAAGCTGTTGCTGGCACCGGCGGTGAACTGCAGCGAATTGGTGCCTGAGTAGGATTCATAGAAACTCACACCGGGATAGTTCTGTCCATAGAATTCCGGGAACGTCCAGCACTCCGGTCTGGGCAGGTCGAAGACATAGACCGTGGGCACCGGGAACTCGTCGAGATCCTCCACAATCGGGAACGTCGAGACAGGATCGCATACCGTGGTGAAAGGATCGGTCTTTTCCCATGTGCTGAATCCACCGTCTCCACAAACGGCACGGACGTAGGCCACATACGTTGTACTTGGCTGAAGCCCGTTGTAGGTGTAACTGGTGGATGTTGTTGTCTGGGGAGTTGCCGTTGCGGTGTCGCTTTCCTGCTCAACCACAATCACTTGCCATTCCGTCTCATCGCCGGTCGGTGTCCATGTCAAACCGACCGAGTTGTTATTTACCCCTGTAATGGATACATGTGTGGGGAAGGGGCATCCGGAAATGTAGTCCAATATAAGATCGTCAACGCATGTCCAATTCAGGCTCTTCAGTGCAATGTATTTTCCGGTGCCGGTATAGCTGTTCAGCGGTACATTCCTGAACGTCCAGGTTTGGGCAGGAGAAGACCAAACTTCGTCAATTGGCGTGAAGGTGGATGTATCGCTCGGATCATCCATTACCCCCACCACGATTCCGCTTGGCGTATAATTGATATACTTTATGGTGAATGAAATTTGAAGATCAGATACGGCTATGGATGAATCGATTTCAGGAAGCACGGCGATTCTATTTATTCCTCCAAGTTTCAAGGAGTTGACATCAAGCGTGTTATCTATCGTGATATTATTTCCGATCCGTGACCAACAACGTGGGAATTCCAGATTCACGTTAGTCGGTGTGGTGTTCACGTTGAAGTTCTCCACGAAAGGAAGCTCAGAAATCGGACCACACTCGGTATATTGGGATATGTAGTTCCAGAATGCATCCTCCTCGCAGACGTTTCTGACGTAAATTTTGTACAGCGTGCTGTGGTCGAGTCCGGTGAACGTATAGAATGTGTCGTAAATGTTAACAATTTGATTCTGTGCGATTTCCGTTCCTTCGGGCGCGATGGCCACCTGCCACTCGACATCCAATGAGTCGGAGCGTGAGAAGTGGAACGAGATGCTGTTCTGCGTCACGTTGTCAACGGTGAGGTTAGTCGGCAGGCCGCAGTCGCCCCCGACGATGGTGAGGTTGTCGAAGGCGGCAGGGGGATTGTCGCCTTGCGAGGCGTAGGAGTGCCAGTGGAGGTAAATGCGCCGCACCCCTGTGATGTTCGAGACATCCACTACGTAGTTGTAATGGGTCCAGTCCGCAATCAGCATGAGCTCGCCTGTCACATCCGCGATTCCGTCGTTGTTGACATAGTATGGCGTTGTCGGCACGCCGAAGAGCAGACGGCCATATTCCGAACCGCTGTATGGGCTCGCATACCCCATGCCACGGTAGTCGAAAGAGATCTGAATCTGGGTGGTGGCGGAGTCGATGTAGATGTCGCGCCAAGCCCAGGAATTATAGTAACCACCAGCATAGGAGTTTGTTATACCGCCATCTGAGGAGATATAGCATCCGTTGTTGCCTCCGTTGCTAGCCGCACTGCCGAACGCCCAATGGTCGGGATTGGATCCCTGATAGAAGTACCGCCACTGGTTGTTCTCATAGTCGTCCTCAAATCCGTTGATATAAGGCAGTTGCGCCACGAAATAGTCGGTGGTGAACGTTGCTTCCTCGCTCCAGGCACTCTCCTCCGACGAACTGCAGACGGCTTTCACGCGCCACGCATACGTGGTGGAGGAGAGTAGATTGTCCAATACAATAGAATTACCAACTGCTTGAACTTCCGTGTAGTTCGAGGTGCCTTCGACGCGGTAGGCCACCACAAAGTTCACGCCAGCGGCATGCGTCCAAGAGAGCGATGCGGTGTTGTCTGTGACATTGACGGTCTGGAGACTCAGCGGTTTCACGCAGTTGTGGGGCGTGATTGTGACGTTGTCGATGGCGGCGGGCGGGTTCACGGCATTACTTCCGGCGTTCGTGACAATCCACTGGAAATAGAGGCGTCGGATACCGGTGTTGTTCCCGTCCACCGTAATGCTGTAGTGTGTCCAATCGGGCTTGTTGTAAATGCCCTGGGCTACGATGGAGGAACCGGCGGGTGCGGCATTGTCGTTCGGATGAGGTTTCACGGGACTTCCGAGATGGACATTGCAGTAGTGGACGTTGGAGCCGTTGCCTTTGTAGTCGAATTCTACTTCATATTCGGCAAAGCCTTCGTCAAAATCGATGTCGCGGTAAGCCCAGATTGTGTACGGGGTGTTGTGCGTGTAGGAGTTTGTGGCTCCGTTGTCGGCCGTCACATACAGCGAGTGGGTGCCATCGTAGCTCACCGCCTCCCCGACCGTCCAAATGTTCTCGTTGCCGCTGACCACCGACCAGTTGGAGCTCTCGAACGCATTCTCGAAATCGCAGAAATAGGGCAGGTGGGCGACATTCTGATAGGTGGAGAAAATCACGGGTGCGCTCCATTCGCTCTCCGAAGTTTCGGAACAGAGGGTCCTTACCTTCCACTCGTATTCCGAATCGGACATCAGGTTTCCGATGGTGACAGAATGATCGCTCGTGATGAGGGTGGTGTAACCGGTGTCGGAGGTGAGCTTGTAGGCCACCTCGAAATTGCTGGTCGTGCCGTCCCAGGAGAGGGTGGCGCTGTTGGCCGAAAGATTCGATGTTACCGGATTCAGCGGCTTTCCACAACCGAATGGGACAATGGAGAAGTTGTCGATGGCGGCCGGCGGATTGTCGCCGTAACTACCGTCGTTTTCCCAAAGGAAATAGATCCGTTGCATGCCATTCCCGGAAATCACGACTAACGTGTCCTGAATGGTTGTCCAGTCATTCTGCAAGTACAGGTAGGTGCCGATTTGCGTGCTTCCTGTCGGAGATATGGCTGACGAGCTCCACGAGGTGCCCGGGGTCACAGCCGGTCCCATGAAGAGCTTGGCAAAATCGTAGGCGTGATTGTTGAAGTTCTCGCCCAAACCCTTGAAATCGAATGAGATAATGAACTGAGAATAGTGCGGGTCGAAGTAAAGGTCGCGGCAAGCCCACACGCGGGAAGAAGAGTTCACGGTGTAGGCGTTGGTGGCCCCGTTGTTATTGGAGACATACAGGGCCCTCTCTCCGCCATGATTAACGGCGGTGTCAACGACCCACTTGTTGGTATTGCTGCCTAAGAAGAACTTCCATCGGGCGTTCTCGACCGTGTCTTCGAAATCGCAATAATAGGGCAGTCGGGCCACATTCTCCTCGGTCTTGAAGGTGGCGGTGATCCACATACTGTGGTGGCCGTCGTTGAAGTTCGTGCGAACCCGCCATAGATAGTCTGTGTTGGGCTGCAGGTTGCCAATCGGCAAATTTTCAGCAGATTGTGTGACTGAGACAAACGTGCCGTTGGGATATTCGCGGTACTCCACCGTGTAAGAGTCTGGTGTTTCGCCGGCACTGTGCTGCCACGAGAGGACGGCCGCCGTGTCAATTGCGGAAACGGCCAGATTTTGCGGGAAACTGTAGTTTCTGTCGCTAATCTCAATGTTGTCGATGGCGGCGGGCGGATTGGAGACCCCGTAATCGTCGTTGCGCCACAGGAAGAACAGCCGACGCAATCCGCCTGCCGACGACGGGACTGAGCAGATGCGCCGATGCCATTCTGACTGGCCGTGGAGCTGTTGCACTAAGATGGTCGCATTTTGCGGGTTGTTGCCGCCTGACGGTGTCACGCAGTCGCCCACGAGAACGGTCAAATCGTCGTAACTCTGGCCATTGACCCGGCAGTCAAACGAGATGAATGTCGTGTCATAGGCAGGGTCGATGTAAATGTCCCGATATGCCCAGACATAGTTGTAATACGAGTAGTAGTTGGAGTAATTGACATAGGAATTGGTGGCACCGTTGTCGGCCGAGACGTACAGGAGGTGGTTCGGACTACTCTCGGAATTTTCGCCGATATACCATTTGCTTGTGTAGCTTCCGTTTATCACCACCCATCTCGAATTGTCAATGCTGTCCTCAAAATCACAGTAGTAGGGGTATGGCGGCAGGGTGAGGAAGCTGGCGGGCTCGCTCCAGATAAAGTCGGAGGCGTTGCCGCAGTTTTGCCGAACTTTCCAGATATAGTCGGTGCTTGCGAGCAGGCCGGTGAGCGTCAGGAAGGTGTCTTGGACGGTGACTTCTGTGAATGTGGAGTCAAGGGCTTTGCGGTACGCGACCGTGAACAGGTTGTTTGCGCCGGCCAAACCAGGCGACCAGGAAAGCGTGACGGTGTTAACATTCACGGAACTTGCAAGCTGCAAGGGTGCGCTGCAGTTCGTGGCGATAATCGTGAGGTTGTCGAACGCGGCAGGCGGTTGGTAGCCGGTGTAGGTGTTCTGTTGCCATTGGATATACAGCCGCATCACGCCGGAATAGGTCGAATCGAGGCTGAAAACGTAATGCGTCCAGTCGTTGACGTTGTAAAGAACGCCGCCTAATTGCGTAAGCCCTTCTGGCACAGGGGATCCCGAGGGAATTGTGGGCTTCCCGATCAATACGCGGGCGTAGTGGGCCTCCCGCCCTTTCCCCTTGAAGTCGAAGGAGACGATATGCTCGCCATAGTCGGTTCCGAAGTCAATGTCACGCCAAGCCCAAATGCCTGAGGCAATGTTGTTTACATACGAATTGGTGGCACCGCTGTCCGCCGAGACATACAGCGAGTTGCTGCCGCCGTTGTTGACCGCATTGCCGATATACCACAAATTATTGTTCAGCGAGGAAGAAATCGACCAACGGCTGTTCTCGGCGGCATCCTCGAAGTCGCAGGAGTAGGGTAGGGTTGCGATGTTAAGCTGCGTGGTGGAGAAGGTCTTGCTGTTGCTCCATAGACTGTGGCTGTTTTCACCGCAATCGCTTCGCACATACCAGTAGTATTGGGTGTTGGGAAGCAGTCCGGAAAGGTGGATTGTCGTGCCGCCGACATGCACTTCCGTGAACGTGGTATCCGCTGCGGACTTGTAAGCGACGGTGAACTGCTGGTTCGAAGTATTTGGCGCATTCCAGGCAAGGTCGGCGGTGGTGCCGGAGACGGCAACAACGCGAGGATTCGTCGGAATGTTGCAATCGGAGCCTTGGATGTGCAGGTTGTCGAACGATGCCGCAGGGTTGATGCCCTTCATGTCGGCATTGTTCTTCCAGAAGATGAAGAGACGGCGGTTGCCTGCATAAGAGCTGTCAAGGGTGAAGCTAAAGTGGGTGTAAGATGCGACGTTGCAGAGACTGTCGCCAATCCGCGTGAGTTCGGCAGGTATCGCGCTGCCGGAAGCCATTATCGTGTCCGGCCCGATGAAGACTTGCGCGTAATCTTGGCCTGCCTGCCCCATACCCCTGTAGTCGAAGGAGATTTGGTATTCCGAGTATCCCTCGTTGAAGTAAATGTCACGGTATGCCCAGATGTTGCTGCCGGAGTAATAGTTGTAGGAGTTTGTGCCGAGCACACTCATGACCTTCAGCCGGTTGTTGCCGCTGATCTCGCCGTCTTCTCCAATTGCCCAGTACGTGTTGGCGTTGTTGGCAAAATGCCATTTCGCATTCTCCCCCGCGTTTTCAAAGTCGGAGAAATAAGGCAAGGCGGCAGGCGTGGTGAAACAGACCTCCGAAGAGTACTCGCCCGAGACCGAGGCACCGCAGTTTGAGCGCACCTTGCATTGGTAGACGACATCAGGTTGCAGCCCGTTCAGCACGCAAAACGTGTCGTTGACGGTCACTTCGGTATACAACTGCGCATCCACGGGCTTGTAGGCTACCGTGTAGGATTGCACGTCTCCGCAGTTGTTGACACCGTCAAGATTGTACCGTGTCCAGGCGACTTTGGCGGAATTGTGGGTCACATTGCTGACGGTCACACCGGTCAATTCCTGGCACTCCACAACGCCAATCTTGAAATTGTCCACAGCACCGGCGTTCGTAATCGTCGCGAAATCGGTGTATTGCCACAGAATGTACACCCTCCTCACCCCGAAAAAGTTAGAGTCGTTCGGAACCAGCATTTTGTGGTGACGGTTCCATGTCTCTGACATCGGAATGCTGAACGAATGCGTATAATCAAGATCGTAGGCGGTTGTGAGATTGGGTTCTTCCATGTAATCCCCAATAAAAATGGACGCGGGGACAGCCCCCTTGTAATCCAAGGAGATGTAGTAGTAAGCGTCTGTCGGCGGGAAATAGACATCCCTGTATGTCCAGATGTACCAATAGTAGTCGCAATCGACCGTGTTGTCTGTGCCGTTGTTGGAGGAGACATACATCGATTGGGCCCCGTCGCGGCTCACTGCGTTTCCGATATGCCACTCATGGGCTGCCGGGGCGGGATAATAGTCCCCGTAGTAGCTGTAATTGGTCCACATGCTGTTGTCAATGCTGTCCTCAAAGGTGCAGAGCATCGGTAGCGTGACGACTTTGTGGACGTAGGTTTTGGTTTCGCTCCAGTCGCTGTGCATGGTGTCAGCGCTGTTGGCGCGCACTTCCCAAAGGTAGGTGGTTGCAGCGGTCGCGGGTTGGAGCAGGAAGAAGGTGTCGGGAAGCGTAATCTCGGTGAAGGACGGGTCTGTGGATTTGCGGTAGCGCAACGTGTACGACGCAGGCGCTATGTTGTTGCCTGATTCCCAGGAAAATACCACGGAAGTGTCGCTTTGTGGCATTTCAGACAAATGGTGCGGGGAACCCATGACATGCCGCTGGATGGTTACATTGTCGATCACGCTGGGTGAAACAATGCCGAGATAGTAGTAATCCTGAAATTCCCATGAGAAGACGAGTCGGATAATGCCGCTGTGCGTGTTGTCTAATTTCACGCTGTAAGTGTGCCAGGCTGTGTCTCCGGTCACGGTGTGAGTCGGGTTCAAGTCAAAAACCTTAAGCTCTTCCTGTACGTAGTCCCAAGAGAAGTCGGGCGATGTCGCCTCGGAGGCGTAAATTTTCAGCGTTGCCGGCAGGTTCGCGTTGGTTGCCTTGAAGTCGAAGGTGAGTTCATGCTCCGGAAAATCAGGGGAGAACACGAAGTCACGATAGAAGTGGGTATAGCCCGAATAGTTTGACGAGTCGATGGAGACGGAACTGCCATTGTCGATGGAGATATAGGCCGAATGTTGACCCTCGTGTGCGGTGGCGGTCCCGATTTTCCAATGGTTCGGTTCGTATGAGGTGCTGTTTTCCCCCCAGTTGAGGTTTTCGTCAGAGTTTTCGAAACCGCAGGCGTAGGGGATTTGGCCGAAGAGGCGGTACGTTTTGAAACTTGCCCCTTCCGCCCATAAACTGTTGGATTCTGGGCAGTTGGCCTTCACTCTCCAGTCATACTGGGTGTAAGGCTCCAGGTTGCCGATGTGGGCGATGGTGTCGGCGACGGACAATTCCGTGAACACCGAGTCCGCGCTCTTTTTGTAGGCTACGGTATAGGTTTGCGCTTCCCCGATTATGTTGGGGCTCCAGAAGAGGTCGGCAGCAGTGTCGAACGCTGTCGTGGCCAAGTTCATGGGCACGCTGCATCCGGTGGTGTAAATCGAGAAGTTGTCGATGGCAATCGGCGGAGTTTGGGTGTAATTGTATGTGTTCTGCCAATAGAAGTAGATGCGTTTCAGTCCAGTAAGCGTGGAGTCAGACAGATACAGGGTCTTGTGCTTCCAACTTGGACTGTACTCCGTGGAGGAGAGTTCGCCCGAGATGTCCGTCAGGCCGGCGGGAATGTCAAATCCCGACGGTCGCGCGGTGTCCCCGATGAACACTTTGGCATAGTCATACCCTTCACGACCTCTCACCTTGTAGTCAAACTCCACCACTGTGCCTTTCGCCACGGAGTCGAACAATACATCCCGGTAGGCCCAGACTGCGGAAGAGGTGGATGAGTAAGTATAGGTGCCGCTGGTGTTGCCAGTGATGTGTAATCCCTTGGTTCCAGTGTATTTCCCACTGGTGCCGATGTTCCATCGGTTGGATGAGCCCGACATGGGCACCAATGTCCATCCCATATTCTCGGCATTGTCCTCAAAGTCGCAGAAATAGGGGATGTTTCTCACCGGCGTGACCGTTGTCCTGAAGGAGGCTGTCGCGCTCCAACCGTAAAGAACGCTGTCCGATGCTTTGGCGCTCACCTTCCACGTATAGTCTGTGCAAGGGAGCAGATTCTGCAGCGTGACAGTGGTGTCAGTGACGTTAAGCTCCGTGAATTCCGTGTCTGTGGACTTTTTGTAGGCCACCACATACCCGGAGGGCGGTGTGGCGCACAAGGGGTGCCACGTCAGCACGGCGGAAGAATCCTGCGGCGTGGCGGCTAAATTTTCGGGAGCGATGCAGTTGATGCCGTCTATCTGCACATTGTCGATGGCGGCTCCCACGTTGGTGGGCGCACCGCAGTAGAACAGGAAATAGAGGCGTTGCATTCCGGCGTGAGTTCCGGAAACCGTGTATTCGCATGTCTGCCAATCGTCGGTGCGCGTAATATACGAGCTGCCCAGTCTTTCGGATCCGGTTGGCTGGCCCTTCCCGGAAGGCGTTGCCGGCGGTCCGAGGTATACGTATAATATATGATGGCCTTTATGCTGGAAACGGATGTTGTAGGAAGGGTAGGCGGGATCGAAATAGATGTCGCGGTAGGCCCAGACATCGCCATCATCGTAATAGGCAGTTATGGTGCTGAAAGTGACGCCGTTGTCTTTGGATATGTATAGCGATTGCTCCCCCTCATAACTCGTGGCCGTGTCTATATACCACGAGTAATCGTTGTCGGGCCAATGTTGGGTGGTACGATGCCAGCTGTTGTTCTCCTGCGCGTCCTCAAACCCGCAGAAATAGGGGAACTGCCCTGTCGCGATGTCTGTGCGGAACGTCTGTTCTTCGCTCCAGAAGCTGTAGTCACTGCCGCCGCAGTAAGCCCTGACCTTGTACACATAGTCCGTAGCCGCCTCCAGATTGTCCAGCACTGCGAATGTGTCAGTCACGGCCACAATCCCGAATGCAGTGTCGGTGGCTTTGCGATAGGCGATCTCGTAATCCGAAATGGCATTTCCGTCGTAATAGACAGGATCCCAGTTGACGGTTGTGGAGTTCGGGTTGTTGTTGGTATGCGCGAACACGGCTGGTGTCACGCAGGCGTTGTCCTGGAACCGGAACATGGTTTTCGGCAAGAAGTTGGCACTCTCATTATAGACTTGCGAACTGTTGTATGAGCCTGAGCGATAGCAGTTTGCTGTCGAGGTGGTCTGCCCGTACCAGAAGAAAAAGTACCATCCGTTGGTTTGCGCGTCATCGTATGTCTGCAGCTCGATGAGAAGGTTCCCGCCCTGGTAAAGGAAAGCGCGGTCGAACAGGATTTTCACCTCGCCGTCCGTGGTCAGACCGCCGATTGTGACATCCTCCATCGTGCCCTCCCAGACGGTCTCCAACGTGTCGGAAGAGAATCCGCCCGAGAGGTTGGATGCGTTTGTATGACCAATCCTGACCGTCTGGGTCCCGTCCAGATGGGTGTAATTCGTGGATGTGCAACCGTCGCATTGATCAACATGGTAATACAACGATATCCCCGAGATGTACTTTCCTTGCATCCCGGTGAGCATGCTGGCTGGATAGAGAATTTGTCCGCGCTGTGGGTACAGCCACATGCGATACGAGAGAGGGAAGAATTCGTGGGTGGCGTTTCCGTCTCCAACCGTGAGAGTTTGTCCGGTGGAGGTGCAAAACATCGAAACAACCAGGGCTAAAATGTACACAAACCTTTTCATTTTATTGATTTATAAATTATTATATGTCCTTAATGTTCAAACCGCAAAGATAACATTTTTAATATAAGACGCAAAAATACCGAATGGTTGCAGTAGGGGTGAAAATTTTTAGGAGCTGACGCTTTCCAGCGTCGGAGATTCCGCTCGATGCTTCGCATTTTGCGGAATGGTGCGCAGCAGCCGTTAAAAAAGGGGAAAAGGATGTTCATCCTTTTCCCCTCTCTCTATAGAAGGTGTGCACCATTCCGCCAGCGAACGCAGTGAGCGGCGGAATCTCCGCCCCGCCAGGGCGGGCGGTAGCGAGGTTTTCGATTATCCTCTGAACGGGAACGCTTTTCCCGGGTAGATGGCCTGGCTGCCGAGCATCTCCTCGATGCGCATCAGCTGGTTGTATTTGCAGATGCGGTCGGTGCGGCTGGCGGAGCCGGTCTTGATTTGTCCAGTGCCAAGAGCCACGGCGAGGTCGGCGATGGTCGTGTCCTCGGTTTCGCCCGAGCGGTGCGACATTACAGCCGTGTAGAGGTTCCGCTGTGCAAGTTGCACGGCGTTGATGGTCTCTGTCAGGGTGCCGATCTGGTTGACCTTGATGAGGATGGAGTTGGCCACCTTCTTGTCGAGGCCCATCTGCAGGCGTTTCACGTTGGTGACGAAGAGGTCGTCGCCCACGAGCTGGCAGCGGTCGCCGATGGTGTCGGTGAGCAGTCTCCAGCCGTCCCAGTCGTCTTCGGCCATGCCGTCTTCGATGGAGATGATGGGGTATTTGTCGCACCAGCCTTTCCAGTAGTCCACCATTTGGGCGGGGGTAAGTTCGTCGCCGGTGGACCATTTCAGCTTGTAGATGTTCTTTTCGGTGTCGAAGAATTCAGAAGATGCCGGGTCGAGGGCGATGCAAACTTCCTCGCCGGGTTTGTAGCCGGCGTTCTCGATGGCTTGCAGGATCACTTCGAGGGCTTCCTCGTTGGATTTGAGGTCGGGGGCGAAGCCGCCCTCGTCACCCACGTTGGTGGAGTAGCCGCGGCCTTTGAGCACTTTCTTGAGGTTGTGGAATACTTCGGAGCCCATGCGGACGGCCTCGCGGAAGGTGGGGGCGCCCACGGGCATGATCATGAACTCTTGGAAGTCAACGCGGTTGTCGGCATGGGAACCGCCGTTGAGGATGTTCATCATCGGAACGGGAAGGACGGTGGCGTTGCAGCCGCCGACGTAGCGGTAGAGGTCTTGGCCGGTCTCTTGAGCCGCAGCTTTGGCCGCAGCGAGGGAGATGCCGAGGATAGCGTTGGCGCCCATTGCGCCCTTGTTCTCGGTGCCGTCGACTTCAATCATGCGGGCATCGAGTTCGGCCTGGTCGCTGACCTCCATGCCCTCAACGGCCTCCGCGAGGGTGCTGTTCACATTCTGGACGGCCTTCAGCACGCCCTTGCCCATATAGCGGTCTTTTTGTCCGTCGCGGAGCTCCACGGCCTCGTGCACGCCCGTAGATGCGCCGGAGGGAACCGCAGCGCGGCCCACCGCACCGGCAGCGGTATAGACATCAACTTCCACAGTGGGGTTTCCGCGAGAGTCCAAAATCTCTCTTCCGTAAACTTTAACGATTTGACTCATAGTGTTTTTCTTTTAATTGTTCAGTATTATTTTTTAGCGGCGCGAAGATACGATTTTTTTGGTTTCAGGATTCAGGATTCAGGATTCAAGATTCAGGATTCAAGTTTCAAGTTTCAAGTTTCAGGTGGAAATGCGGGAGCCCCTATACGGGGAGGCTGCCGTTCATCAGAGAATCTGCATGTATTTGTGGCTTTGCAGGGACACGCGCCATTTGGGGTTTTCCAGCACGTAGTTCACGAGGCGGCTCATGATGACGTTGCAGCGGTTCCAGTCGGGCTGCAGCAGGAGGAGGCAGCGTCGGTTGACCTTATGGGAGTTCGACTCGGCCCAGGCGAAGTCCTCCTCGCTGCCGATAATGACCTTGAGTTCGTCGGCTTTGGCGAGGACATCGGATTTCGGGGCGGCGCCGTACTTCGGGGAGAGGCAGATCCAGTCCCAGTCGCCGGAGAGCGGTTCGGAGCCGGAGGTTTCGAGGAAGCACTTGATGCCGTGCTTGTGCATCTTGGTAGTGAGCGGTTTCATGTCGTAGAGCAGGGGTTCGCCGCCGGTGACCACCACGGCCCGAGCGGGCTTCTCCGCCGCCCGCGCCACAATCTCGTCCACGTCCACCATCGGGTATTTGGCGGCGTTCCAGGTGCGCATCTCGTCGCAGAAGGAGCAGCCGACCTCGCAGCCGCCCACCCGCACGAACCACGCCGGCTTCCCCGTATGGTAGCCTTCACCCTGTAATGAGTAAAACTCCTCAACCACAGGAAGATACAGTCCTTTCTTGTCTATCATTTCCTCTTTTGTTTAGAAAAGGCAAAAATACATTTTTTAGTGCAGGTAGAGACGCAAAATTTTGTGTCTCTACACCTGTCTTCCTCCGGTGTAACTCCGGTGTAACTCCGGTGTAACTCCGGTGTAAGTCCGGTGTAAGTCCGGTGCAACACCTGTAGAGCCGCCATATTATGACTGTAGTGCCGTCGGTGTTCCGCTGCGGATGCCGGCCCCGACAGGGGTCAAAGCCCGGTAGGTCAGCGGCACCCAGCGCCCGCCATGTCCCGGAGGGACAACAGCTCGGTGTCCTCGGGCTGTTGCGCATGAGGGCGTGGATCTCCGCGTATCACACGTATCTCCGCGTATAATGTCTGCGGTGGTCTGCGGGCAATGTGGGCGGCGGCGGTTCATTGGTAAAGTTTGACGGGGCAAAAGTACGAAAATATCACATGCAGATTGCAACTTCAGGATTTTTCTTTTTCCCCTTTTATAACCCGTACACACGCACCATTCCGCAAGGCACAAAGTGCCGAAGCGGAATCTCTACCGTTTTATCAACCGTACAGGTCGCATTTTTTCTGCTGCCAAAAAATGGCATTTTCTTCGATGCCCATCTTTTTGTTTTCATAACTGATTGATTCATAGGGTGCATTGTGCATGATGGGTTCGTGATACTCATCAGCAAACCCTGCACCATTTCCATGGTTGTATCTTTGCCGTCGAAATCAGTTCGCGAACTGTTTCGGACGTTC
>JAFPVR010000040.1 GCA_017395245.1 Bacteroidales bacterium
GCATCAGGACAAAAGCATCGTTTTCTATGGGGAGAAGACCTCCGGCGCCACGGGCAACCCCTACCAGCTCAATCTACCGTCGGGGATGATTGTCCGTTTCAACACCTGGCGCACCTTCGGCCCCGACGGCACCGAGACCTCCTACGGTTTCGCCCCCGACATCCCCATGGATTTCTCGGACTGCTACAAGGCGACCACCGCAGAGGAGCTGTTTCGGAGGGTTGTGGCGAAGATAGGGGCTGAGTAGAGGCGCAAAATTTTGCGTCTCCACATCGTGTGAGATACGCAAGACCGTGTGTCGGAGAGACACTACTATTAATAAGGGTTAAGTAAGAGCGTTGTATTTCTCGTGGGAAAACCGAAAAAACAAGAATGATATGAAAAAGCTTATTAGTATTACGTTTGTACTGATAATAGGAACGATGGCGCACGCCCACAATGACACCATCGGGAAAAGACCGTTTTCGGATAAGACAGTCCACTCATTCACGATACAGTATAATAATGTCATTCGACCTAAAGGGCATTTTGACTATCATTGTGATCCGTCGTTAGGTTGGGCACCGCTGATTTCATACGGGAATGAATTATCCTTAGGCTATCAATTCACAACGAAATCGGGTTTTGGAGGGAGTGCAGAATTAATGAGCGATATTTTTGGATTACGATTTCTTGAACCCAAGCCATAATTTTGTTTTCGGTCTCAGCTTCAATGTGGATTTCACCAAACGGATGAGTTTTGTCTATGGTACGATTCAGTCATTCCCTGCCAAATACCAGTCGTCAGGAAGAATGTTGCTCAATATGACGACTGTCGGCCTCAATATTGGCTATCAGTTCATGGCAGGGAAGAAACAAGCGATAAATTGATCAGAGGTGTTCACCCCTTTTTGTGTTCAACAGGCCCTTCTTCCCCTCACCCGAAGAGCATTTCAACGCGGCAGCCAAGGACGCGGGCGAGGGCGAACACGGTGCGGACCTCGGCGCGACGAATGTCCTGGTCGCCTTGCTCGTAAGCCTGTATCATCCGGAGAGTCACGCCACTCAGCTCTGAAAGCTCCTGCTGCGTGAGATGCGCCTCCTTGCGGAGCGTTTTGAGGCTGCAGGGACGCTTTCCCGTCTGTTCTCGGATGATGGCATCAGCGGTTTGGGCGAATTTGGTGAGATCCGCCTCGTGGTGGGTCGGATAGAGGGAAATGACGATTTCGATGCTCAGCCCGTCCCGTTTCAGTTGCTCGAACGAGCGGGCCGAAAACCATTGGTAGAAGGCCAGCGCCCATCCCGCCCAGTATTCAGGGGTGTCCCCATCGCAGATATAGACCGCCTCCACCCTGCTTTTGCCGATGGTTCTCCTCGTCACCTCGTTGGCCAGTTCCACCCCGGACATCCCGGCGATGTATCGGACGTTGCCAATCGCCACCTGCTCGGATATTCCGCTGGTGAGAAACAGGTTGTAGAACCACCCGATGTCGTGGTGGCATTCCCGGACGGCATAGTCCAGCATGGCCCCCATGTTGCGCATGGCGTCTTCAAGATACAGTTCGTTATAGGCGCGGGTCATCATTGTTCCATTTTTGTCTTAAAATATCAATCATATAAACGGCATCCGCCGCTTTTTCGGCACTCTTTTCCTTTTTGTAATCTTCCCGTGCCTGTCTGTCCCGTGCCTGCCGTTTCAGGAAATAGACATTCCCGTCAGCAGGGATGAAACCTTCGAAATGCAAGGTTTCAAAGGACTTGGCACTTTTGAGCACCACCTGCTCCCCTAAGAGCCCCAAGTGCATTGCCCTCCGCAACTGCTCCAACGAGATAGTGTTGTTCAGGAATGCGCTCGCAAAGGAGAAATAGGAATCGTCGGCACGATATCCGATGATGAGGTCGTAATCTTTATATGCTGGAAGGAAGTTATCCAACAAATAGTTACGTGCTTCCGTGGGAAGCCCCGAAGAGGTGAAAAAGGTTCTGTTTTCCAGCAGGATGGCAAGCCAGTTCAAAATGTGATAAGGTTTCTCATTCAGATGCAAAGTCTCCAGACCTTGTGTCTCCAACGAGTACTTGTTCGCAAAACCGCCCCGCAGTTCCGCGCAGGCCCACTCCTTGGCCAATTCCAAATCCTTCGTGCAGTAAAACCCTAATCCATAGTCGTTTTTGGGGTTTCCCGCACCGAAAACAGGTTGTTCTATCACCTTCGCCGATCCGTGAAACAATGTCATCTTTTCCATATATGTATCGTTATAACGAGAGTTTGCAAAAATACATTTTTTTTCGTTCGGCGGCGAAAATATAAAAATGCATTTCGCCGCCGAATAATTTTTTTTGATGTTTCTTTGCCTGATAAGTCACTGAAAGAATGGTATTTTTGCGACGGAAAAGGAACTGCGGCATTCCTGCCGCAAACATAATATTCGGCAAGGTGTAACCTTTTGCACTTTTTGCATCATGCTTATACAAATGAACAGTTGCAGATAGTGTACCCAAAACAATTATTCATCTTTTAAAACCCAAAACAATGAAAAAAGCAACGAAAAGAGCAATGTTCTTTATCGCATGTGCGATATTGGTTTCCTCCTGCGCGACGGGGAGTTTCGTATCAACCACCCCGAAAGCCAAGAACGACACCTCAACAAAGACCATCCAGTGCTACTATTCCACGGAGAAGCCTGACAGAGCCTACGAGGTGATCGGCCATGTGGAGGCAAGCGGATTTGTATTCGCCTCGAACAAGCAGCTCGTTTATGCTTTGCAGAAGCAGGCGCAGAAGCAGCAGGCGGACGCCATTGTGAACGTCCGGTTTTCGTACATTCCCGCCCTGCTGATAGGGATTCCGTACGCGGAAGGGGACTTGGTAAAGTATAAGTAGTACGTACCGATGCCATTCGCCGTGTGCAGGATGCACGCCATCTTAGTAACCCCACATAAGGCGACAGCCGCAGTGTGGGGTTTGGGGATCACCCGCGAATACTAGCGTGCCTGAGGCACGCCACTATATGTGTAGCAGTGGATATGGTCCATCGATGGTGATAGTAGTGTGCCTCCGGCACACAGCCTCGCGCGCCCGCCGCATACCCCACACGGCACTCACTCCGTTCGTTTCGTGTGGGGTTATTGAGATTTCGTATCGCTGGCACGAGGTCGTGAATCGTAAAAGTCTCGTTTGTTCCGAAAGAATAAAATGCGTATCTTCGCCGCATCAATTAAACATCACAGAATTATGAAGAATATAAGCCATATCGTCATTTTGTGTCTTGCCACCGCAATACTGCTGTCAGGCTGTGGGTTGATGTACGGTTACAAACCCATAAAGCAGTTTGACCAGAAAGATTACGACCAGATGATTACTTCTGTCACGAATCGGGACTTCAAAATCAACACTATAGTCAGTGATTTCGGGCAATTTGATGCTTACCGGACGTGTATTCAAGACAGTTTATGGCAACATCTGACTGCTGTCCAGCCTGTTCAAATCCTCTATTTCAAAAAAGACTCTCTCCTCTCCTATCATATCAATTGCACGGCAAAGGGCGGACTCTCCAACCTGAACTGGAATACGAATCAACGGTTTGAAACATTCCCGCCGGCGACGGCTGTCCCCATCACTCCGCAAATGCAAAACATATCGAAAATCAGAGACATTTACGGAATCCATGACGATTCCGAGTATCTGATTGTGGTGTTTTGGACCAATATGCTTCCAAAAATCTCAAAATCGGCCATCGAGACGGTCAAAACCAATTTGCGCGAAAACGGGGCCGCAAACAAAGCTGACATCGTATTGGTCAACACGGACAAGTTTTACGTGACGTTACAGTAATCCTTAGAAGAAATAATGAGACGTGGCAAATAGCGGAGATTCAAAATATTATTATTTTGAGGTGTAGTTTTTCCCGCACCTTCGTAGTCAAAAGGAAAACAACGTCTGAAAGATGAAGCAGAAAAAAGACAAAGAACAGAAAGAACGCGACTTCGAGCGGTTAGTGCAGGAGCAGCGGCAGACCATCTACTCGGTGTGCTACCTCTTCGCCAACGACCGCCAGGAAGCGGACGACCTCGCCCAAGAGGTGCTGATACGCCTCTGGCAGGGCATCGACAGTTTCGAAGGGCGCAGCTCAGCCAAAACGTGGGTCTATCGCGTGGCCCTGAACACCTGCGTGACTCTCGACAAACGCAACCGCCGCCGTCCCGACTGCATGCCCCTGGAAATGGACATCGACCTCTTCGCCGACGAGGAGTCCTGTCCCGCGGCCAGTCGCCTGCACAAGCGTATTGCGAAACTTCACCCTTTCGACCGCGCACTGATTCTGCTTTGGCTCGAAGACCTGCCCTACGACGAGATTGCCGCTATCCTCGGCATCACCGTCGATAATGTCAGCGTGCGCTTGGTGCGCATACGCGAGAAACTCAAATCATTCACCGACTAAACCTCAAAACAGATATGGAACAGTACGAAGACATCAAAAGCGAACTGCAGCAGGAACTGCACGACCTGCAGCAGAATGTGGAGCAGCACAGCACCTTCAACAATAATGCATGGCGGGAGACGGTGAAACAGTCCAGCAATGAGCTCTACTGGCTAAACGCTTTTCTCGCAGGAGCGACAGTAGTCATCATGATTGCCGCAACCATCGCCTTCGCCCTCATCAAGTGGCCTTGGTGGCTCATCCTCTTGTTCGATCTTTACTTTGGTTGGATAGCGGTTGACAGCCTTTTCGCCATAATCGGCCTCCGGAAGGCCAACGAGCAGAGCCGTGAAGGTCTCCTCTCGCTGCGGGAAAGTTTAAAGACCTACTCGAAGCGCAAACGCACCATCATCCGAATTATCGGAATCATTTTGTTTCTAGTACTTGAAGTTTTCCTCTTTTTTTACGATCGCATTGCCTTCTTCTCCATGATTATTTGGGGCAGCTTCTTTAATGGCTCCTTTGGTCGCAAAAGAACCCGGGAGGTGACGAAACGCTACGACGAGCTTAGCGAGGAAATCGACGAGCTACTGAACGAATCCCAACCCTCTTAAGTCCCAAGTCTTAAGTCTAAGGAAATGTTGCAATTATTTTAACACAAACGTTTATGAAGAAAGTATTTTTGTTTATGATGGCGATGATCTGTGCGTTGGCCGTTTTCGCGCAGAAGGGTGACCTGAACCTGAACGATCCCATCAAGGCCGACCCCAACGTGGTCATCGGCAAATTGGACAACGGTCTGACCTATTATATCCGCAAGAACACCTACCCGAAGAATCGTGTGGAGTTCCGTCTCGCGGTGAATGTCGGCTCCAACCAGGAGAACGATAACCAGCAGGGCTTGGCGCACTTTACCGAGCACATGGCCTTCAACGGCATCGAGGGTTTCCCGGGCAATAGCGTGGTGGATCACTTGCGCAGCAAGGGCGTGGTGTTTGGTGCCGACCTCAACGCCAACACCTACTTCGACGAGACGGTCTATATGATCCCCATGCCGACGGACGATCCTACCAACATTGACCTCGGCCTCAAAATCATGAGAGGCTGGGCTGCCGGTCTGCTCTTCGACAACAAGGAGATTGACGAGGAGCGCGGTGTCATTATCGAGGAACACCGCCTCGGTCTCGGTGCCGTGGACCGTATGCGCAAGGAGTATTGGCCGATCCTGATGCAAGGTTCCCGCTACGCCGACCGTATGCCCATCGGTAAGCTTGACATTCTGCAAACCTTTGACTACCAAGTCATCAAGGACTTTTACAACGATTGGTATCGTCCAGACCTACAGGCGGTGATTGTGGTAGGTGATATCAACGTGGCGGAAGTGGAAGGCAAAATCAAAGCTATGTTCGGCAACATCCCCGCCAAACAAAACCCCCGCAAGAAAGAGACCTACGGAATCGCCCCCAACAAGGAACCGCTCGTGGCCGTCTGCACTGACAAGGAAGCCACCGGCAACATGGTGATGGTCATCCGCAAGCACGAACACACTCCGATGAAGACCATCGGTGATTTCCGTGAACAACTTTGCATCGACCTCTATAACACCATGTTGGACACCCGCTTTACGGAAATGGCGCTGGACCCGAAGTGCCCGTTCATGGGTGCCAACGGCGGATATGGCAACTTTTACGGTAACACCGATGCTTACGCTTTGGAAGCCATAGCTAAGGAAAACCGCATTCCCGATGCGCTGCGCGCGCTCCTGCAAGAGGACTACCGCGTGCTGAAATACGGTTTCCTGCAGACCGAACTCGATCGTGCCAAAGAGGAACTCCTGGAGCTCTACGACAAGGCGGCCAAGGAGGCTGACAAGACCGAATCTGCCAGTTTCGCCTCCGAATACGTCAACAACTTCCTGCATCAAGACCCCATCCCGGGTGCAAAACGTGAGAACAATTACGCCAAGAAGCTGATGGGAGATATTACCTTGGAGGAAATCAATGCATTGGCCAAGAATTGGGTGACGGAAGATAATATGGTGGCCGTTGTCACCGCCCCAGACAAAGAAGGCGTCACCGTTCCCGGCAAGGACGAGATCCTTTCTATATTGAAAGACAAGTCTTTAACTAATGTACAACCTTATGTGGATACCTATAAGGATCAGGAAATCCTCGAAAAGGAGACACTGAAGCCCGGCAAAATCACAAATGTGGAGACAATCGAGACCGTAGGTGCCGAGAAATGGACGCTCTCTAACGGCATCACTGTCTATCTGAAGAAAACCGACTATAAGAACGATGAGATTCTGTTTACCGCCATCAGCAAGGGCGGCAAAACGCTCTATCCCGTGAAAGATCTGGCTTCCGCTGATTTCGCTTGCGACATTATCAACC
>JAFPVR010000003.1 GCA_017395245.1 Bacteroidales bacterium
AGGACCAACCAGATCCGTGACTTTCCGGGTGACACTTCCGGTCACCTTGCTGAGCATCCCGCCGAGATTGTAGCTGTATTCCACAAGCTCGCTGTCGGGATAGAGGATGCTTTGTATGCGGTTGAACGGGTCGTACTCGTACTGCATCTTGAAGGTGTAGTTTTGGGGTTCAAACGGAAGTGCAAAAGTACGAATATTTTCGATCACTTCGCCAAGTTTGCCATATTTAAAAGTTTGCCAGCTGGAAGGGTTAAAAGCGTTAACACCTCGAATGGGACAGGGATGGGGCCATGGTGAATTCTGTCGGTTTTGCATTCATTGAGGGGGCTGTTTGTGTGGTTTTAATTACTGATTGAATTCTATCTATTGACCTTACGTTGATGTTTTGGGAAATGAAGATAACTTTTCCACCTGCAGGAGATCATTATGCATATCGCCGAGCGATTATAAACAAAACCGTGGATAAAATCCAACATAAAATCCAGATAGTCACACCTACTATTCGCTTCTTTTTTTTCAGACGATCATACACATAAACAATGGCCTTGTATCTATTTTTTCTGCCAAAGATCATACTATTAATGAATACGCATACAAAAATACTGATATATGTATCTATATGGGAAAATGAATGAGAAATCCGTCCTGCCATGCTTATCAAACATACAATAGCCATCAAAAACATTGCATTAATTATAGACATCATAATAATTCCAAAAAACAGAGCCTCCCTATCACTAACTTCTCCTCCGCCTTTCTTATACATTAGAAAGGTCCAATAAAAAAAATTATTGTGCATATCGCGCAAATATCTCATTCTTTCTTATTTGAATTTATTATACAACCAGTCAAAACCTCCATTGACATCAATTATAGAGATTCCTATTGAAACAGCAGTTCCTAATCCAGGGACAACAGCATTTAGGACATTTGAGAATGCCGCCGTCGAAGTTACAATAAGTTTGGCGAAATTATACCCTGTAGGATCATTCGTGTAGTTCGAAAAGGCCACGGCAATATTTATGGCTTCACCAGCAAATCCGAAACATTTAGCCGTCTTAGCAACTTTACCCATCACACGAGCCGATAGTAATTCATCAGCTGTTCTTCCAATTGTTTCAGAAGTCTCGAATGCTTGATTAACCATTCCTCCTCCGGCACTAGTACAGAAACCTATGTTATTAAGACGCTTCCCATTACCGCAAACCCAACCGGCAACATCGGCCATGGCACTTGATGCATTGGCTGTGATATTGGCCGGAGTGTTATTGCTGGAAGATATTTCCACGGGATTCATAAAAGACCACGTCCCGTCGGACTTGTAATTAACCACGGCCGTTCCATAACTTCTTTGACCAGCCCGGCCCAAATAATGTTCACCAAATTTTGTTGTAGATTGGTCTTTTGCATTTTCATCCCAATAAATGACCCCATACTTGTCCATTACCCAGTCGTCAAACATGCCATTTGGATCATATAAGACGATAGGGTTATTCCTGCAATAAGCGTAAGGTGACGTTGAAGGATATTTCCCACTCATCGGGTCCACGCTCAACCAAACACTCAAATCGCTGCTGTAATACCGTGAACCAAAGTAGCTTAGGCCGGTTTCAACATCTTTTTCTTTGGCGGAGAACGTGTAAGTTGAGTTAGCAGTTAGCAGTGAGTAGTGAGCAGTTGCGGGGCAGGCGACGGTGCAGCATGGATGCTCTCCCGCGCAGGCCGTAGGTCTGCAGGGCTCGGTAGCGATGGCGGCGAACAAACACACACGCACGCCGTAGGTGTGCGGGCGCATGGAGCCGTCTGCGTCCCGCAGACGGGGTGCGGGGACGTGGCGGGCGGGGCGATATGTTCGGTCGTGGTTCATACGCGATTGTCCGACGGTGCAAAAGTAGTATTTTTTTGTAGCAATTCGGAGCGAAATGAAGGTGTCTGCGTCCTCGCAGGCACACTGGTGTTCGTTGGAGGTTCCGCTCGACGCTGCGCGTTGCCGACACAGCGTTCACTGGCGAGAAGGAGGTCCCGCTCGACGCTCTCGCGTCTCGGAATGGTGCACCGCATACGGGGTAAAAAAATGGAAAAGATGGGCGGCGGAGATGGTGTCACTGGCAACGGAGAGACTTTCCCCGCCGCCCATCTTTTCCCTTCCCCTCATCCGGCGACGCACGTCATTCCGCCGCCGACGCCAGGAGGCGGGCGAAATCCCCAACGATGACCATGCGGTTCTGCTCGTTGACGAGGCGGTTCATTTCCGCCCGTATCTGCTTGACGGAGGCCTCCACCTCCTTGCCGTTGATGTAGATGGTTACCCTGCGGGGGCTGCTCTTTGCCATAAACCTGTAGTTTGTGGCATAGATTGCACAAACATCCGTCACGGATAGGGACGGTAAAAGAAAACCATATTCGTGCTGGTTGACTGTGGTTTTGTTTCCTTGATGTCCGCGACAACGATAGAAATGGTTACGAGCGGTCTGCCGCGAAGTTTGAATGGATAGCGTGCCCGGTCGCCCTGACACAACCCTTGAGGTTATTTATATAAAACACCTAAAAATAGTATCCAATTAAAGGCGAAAACACCTGTCAATATAAGAATTGTGAATACAGAAATAAATTTCCATTTTTTCTTACACTTTAAAGAATCTCGCTCGAATATGTTATAATACTTCACTACTTGATTGTCTTTTAGCAAGAAAAAATAATCAAGAACAACGATTGGCACAACTGACACAATGACAACTATAATAATCATAACGGGTGCTGATAGAATTCCTTTGGAAAAAAACATCCCAACAGGGAAAAAACCTATTCCAAAGAAAAGCTCAAATCCTCTCAATGTCATTCCATAATCGTTTGGAGAGAAAAAACGGGACACTGTTGTTCTATCAATTTTTTTGATGTTTTTTTTCTTTATAAGAAAAGTTCGTGTTTTTTCAAATTTAAGAAGAAGTGCCACAAACCAACGCATTTGAAAGAAAACCACAAGTTGATAGAATATTCTATTATAAAAATATTCAAAAGGCCTATTCATAATATACTTTGCATTAACATTATTTCTTATTGAACAAATTATAGGTGCCGATTCCAATTTTAGAACCTACTTCAGATCCCCAAAAGCCAAAAGCAACTCCACCAATGAATCCACCAACAAGGGAGCCATATGGACCTAAAGGTGCTCCCAAAGTGACTCCTAATTTCATACCGAATAAAGCGCCCCCCCCAACCTCCAACACTACTACCCAGAGAAGAAGAAGAATTAACACCAAATCGTCCACCATCTAAAACCTTATAGCTGTATGCGAAATCAGCAATGTCCATCGTTGTATTGAATGCATACATACCTCGGGTAACATTCGTTGAATAAAACGATTTTATTCCTCCTTTAACCTGCCGTGTTTGAATAGAATATCCATTGTTCTTTAATGATTTCGTGAGATTGTAAGATAACTTTTGTTGTTGAGAGTTCGATAAGCTATTCCATCCACGGGCACTACCAGAATAAGCATCTGAGACAGCACCCAAAAAAGATTTAGAGTAATCGTTTGTTGATAATGCTGGAGGGACCTGTGTTGAAGAACTACCAACATTTAGAACAGGTTGGGGGTAACTCTCAAGAATGATTTTATAGCCTTTAGAAGCATAGTCGTTCATAAAATCATTTCTTGATTGAAATGAAGCCACTGCACAACCAACGTATTGAATCATATCCCCACCATTATCATTAACCCATGTTAAAGTCTTGTTTGTATTATCAACAATCCAACCGTCAGGACTTGTAATATCTTCCCCGTTCGGGTCCACCAACTTCACCGGATTGTCCGCGCAATACGTGTACGGCGACAGCGACGGATATTTGTCACTCATCGGGTCCACGCTCAGCCACACACTCAAATCCGAGCTGTAATACCTTGATCCAAAGTAGCTTAGGCCGGTTTCGGCGTCGCGTTCTTTGGCGGAGAACGTGTACATCGCATTCCAGCTGGTGCTTCGTTGATCAACAAAGTCCTCGCCCCAAGGGAAGTAGTGCAAGTGCTGCACGGCGGAGCCGTCAGAGAAGGTTATCCAAGAAGAGGAACCGAGGTGGTCGGGGTGATACCAATAGCAGTCTTTCTCCTCCTCTCGTATTTCTCGCCATTCATAGAGGTAGGATAGAACGTCCCATACAGGCAGCACGCTTGCTTCGAGGCACGCCGCAGTCCGTTCGAGAAGAGCGTTCGCACGCTCCCTGTGCTCATCAAACAGGCCAGGCTCATTCACAGTCCCTTTGTCCAGCTCCTGCAGGCCGCCGCCGCCAATCCGGCTGGCGATCCTCTCATTCTCGGCATAGTAATGCTTGGTGTAGCCTTTCTTGTTGGTCACCAAATAGGGGGAAGCATACAAGGTTGGACAGTTCAACAAATAATAGTAATGCCATTGCCCGCTCTGGTTCTGTGCGGCATATTCCCCCGTGAACTTGTAGGTTCTGTCACCGTTGGCATCGTACTGGTAATAAGAAAGATGCATCCCTTCGTCTTTTACACCCAACAGACAGTTTTGCTCGTCCCAGCACATCCTGCGGTCGTAGCCTGCTTTTTCGTTATGATGGAAAACCATATTGCCTTTCAAGTCCCATTCAAAAGACTGTTGGGCATCCCCAACGATGTCCGTCAGCGTGTTGGGCTGGCTGGAATTTGCGTAGTGATACTCATTGTCATAATCCTCTGTGGAGTAATTCCCGTTCATCCAGGTATTTGCAATCAAAGTCTTCCGAGAAATCCTGCCGTTCATCTCATAATCCGAGAAGGTTTCATAATAGAGATCCTTGTTGCCGTGCCATTCTCCATTCGCGGATATCAGGCGGTAGAGATTGTCGTAGGAGTAGTCGCTACGGTATGTCCCGCCCAAACCGCTGGGCAAAGCACCGGCGTGGTTCTCAATGAAATTGATGTTGCTCACAGAATCGTAGTCATAGTCAATGTCCTGCATCGTGCCGTCGGCACACACGGAACGAAGATGGCTGAGCCGCAGCAACACGTCATAACTGTAATCTGTCACAGTGCCGTTGCCATAATGAACGGATTCTTTCTGCTCAAACGGATTGTATCGGATTTCTTCAATGTACTTGTACGTGTCCCCGTTTTTGTCTCCATTAACACTTTCCAGCATCCCGCCACGGTTATAGTCATACGAGACCTTCTCTCCATCGGGATAGGTTATTATTTGAATGCGGTTCCAACTGTCGTACTCGAAATACATATTGAACGTATAGGCCTGATTCTCAAATGGCGGCGCAAAAGTACGAATATTTTCGGTAAGTTCGCCGAGTTTGCCGTAAGAAAAAGTCTGCCAACCGGAGGCATCGTCCTGGAGGATGACTTTGCCCACGGCATTTATGCTGGCATTAGCGGTCGTGCCGTATTCATAATGGACGTTGCTTTCGGGATAGACAGAACAGGCGATGTCTGTCAGCTGATTATAGTGATAGGTGTAGTCCAAATGCTCGCCAGCCGCATTGGTATGCCTCGTAAGGTTACCTGCAGGGTCATACTCGTACCAGTCGTCCCCAGCATCGGGATGATGACGATGGGTCAACCGTCCGAATTTGTCATACCAATACTCGGTATCGAAACCGTCCGGGTCGGTGCTCTTCTTGAGCTGCCCTATGGCATCGTACTTGAAACGAGTCGTAGTGTTCATAGGCGCCACCTGTAAAATCTGTAAACCAAGACCATCCTTCAACAGAACCACCTTGTTGTTCTTTGCATCAATGATGGTGTCGGAGAAATAGCGACGACTGCTGTCACTGCTGAAACCACGCGACATCCGCGTGACGTGGCTCATCGGGTCCTGCACACGCACGGGCCTGTCCATGATGTCGTATCTTGTGACCGTGGCTGTGCCTATTTCAATCTGCGGGTTATACAGAGGTCTGGTCAGACTGTCTGCCACCTCTGTGAACGGGTGATACTGCGCCACCGTGCGTCCGAAGCAGTCATATTCCACCTTTCCCGTCACTATGCTCTTCTCCTGCCCGCCGATCTCAGCATCCTTCTTTGTCTGAAGCATTCTTCCCCAGCCGTCAGAAATGATCGTGGTGACGATGTCATTATCCGGATGTTCAGGATCATAGTGGCGAGTGATGGCGGAGGAGTACGGATTCAACCAATTGTGGAAAATATCAATATCCGAGTAATTGTGCGGAGAATAGTCCATCCTGATGGTGTATGGGGCCGTTCCCTGTTCGTAAGGGGCTGTTATCTGCACTGTCCTGCCTGCAGGATCGTACTTGTACCACATCTCATTTCCGTTTATGTCTGTGGTTTTGGTGGGTTTACCATATAAATACTCGTATTCAGCAGAAGAGGAGAACCCCAAAGAGGAATTCGTGACAGCCACGGGATAGGTGTGCACCACAGGATCGTAACCGTATGTGAACTCCAACCGCTGGCTGTTGGCATTGGCGGGCAGTTTCGCCCAGACCATGTTGCCGTAGTTGTCGTACGATAAGTCCCAAACGGCATCCTGTGCGCCGTTGTGCCTCGTCAGGCGTGTAAGATGCCCTTTGCTGTCATACTCCGCCGTTCTTGACTGGAAGATTTCGGAACTGTCGTGGTTGAAGACGACCACTGTTTCAGGAAGGGAGACCATATTGTGCCCTGCGTTCTGTTTATAGGCTATGCGAGCGGTGAATTTCTGTGCATTTCCGTTCCCGACAATTCCCTCGTAGGCATAGCGGGTGATGTTACGGTAACGGTCGTAAATCTTGCTAACTGCCACCACAATGGAGTCGTTGTCCATCCCCTCATAGTAAGTCGTGGTTTCGACTACATGTCCCACATAAATTCCCTCTATACAACAGGTGTCGTCGCTCACGGTGTTGCCGAGAAAGTCCTTCAACAAGGATTCATAGAGCTTCACCACATATTTCGTGCCGTTGCCATCCAAAACAGCCTCCATCACCTTGCGGCCGCGCTTGGCAAGGTTTACGTTGTTATATACTGTGATATTCTGTCGGTACGGAGCATCTGAACTGTCGGTGTTGTGGACGATGACCTTCACCGTGTCATAACCGAATTCCATCCGCTCATAGCGGTCGTAGTGAGGGTTACCGTACGAGAAGGTGGTAAGGGTCCGATTGCCCCCCACAGGACAGTTGGGCACATTGTTGTTGGTTTCAACACGACTGAGATTCCAGCTGCGCTGCGGCTTCTCGTAACTGGGAATGGATAGATCGTAGTCCATCTCTATGGTACTTCCCGTGAAGTTCGTGACCTTCCGCAACAGGTTGGTCTTGCCTGCCGTGTTGAAACGAATGGTCACGGACCTTTCATTTCCCGAGGTGATGTAATCGGGATAGCCGTCGCCGTCAATATCGACAAGCTGGGCCACATCCGTGGCGAAGGAACGGTTGTACGGGGATGTTTGTATGCCGACATTGACTTTGGCGATGGCGCACACGGTGAAACCAGCTGTTACACCGAAGTTTACGTCCTCACTAGAAGATCTGCTCGCGCTGATACTTACACCACTGATGGTATCTACAGGCGACCACTGCCCGTTGCCGAGGTTGTAACAAACACGGATACCGTTGGATATGGCCTCCACCTTGTCGGGAAGACCGTCTCCATTGACATCCATCATCTGCTTGGCGGTAATATTGTAGGAAGTGCCTTTCCCTGTGCCGCCGCTGATGCTGACTTGGGCAAGGCTGTATGAGTTGGCAGGAACACTTTGGAGGTCTGGATTCTCCCAACCGCCAGACAGCCCTATGTTGGTTGATTGGTTGCGGCTTTCACCTTCGCGTACAAAGTCAACATTCCAAGATTCGGCTCTTAGAAAATCATAGCCTGTGTTCAGTCTGACTGCCTTGTTGGAAGGGTCCACTATGTCGGGAAGACCGTCACCGTTCACGTCCATGAGCATATAGTCGGTGATGTCTTCATTAATCACCTCGCTTTCGCTCAACGTTCCGCTGCCTGTGAGGGCTGTCTTGCCGTATTTGGGGTTGTTAGAAGGGAGTTTTCTGGGGTCGGGATAGCATCTTCCATGAGTTTGTCCATGAGAATAGGATTCAGAAGCACTCAAATGGTCGTTTTTAGGAAGCACAATAGCCTTGAGATTGCCAATGCCGCCCCACGGCATCGAATATTGAACTCCTCCGGTGGAAACTGGATCGGGGTAGCGGTCGCCGTTCATGTCCATATAGTCACTTTCTATGTAAGCACCCCCTATTGAACCTGACCTTCCAAAAGATAAAAGCACAGCGTTCACACCGACGGACTCATTGCCTCCGATGTTCCAGTGACGTTTCCGGATTGTTTGGACAGGTTCGCCATTAACACTGACCGGAACAGGATGGTCGTAAACGGGGATGCTCTCCAAGTCCACATCCGATTCCCCGTATGACAGAGAACCGGGGACGGAGTCTGCAACCGGGATGTTGAGCACGGGTTCGGTGTTGTCCAAAAACGAGGCGGATACCGCAGTGTTCAGCCCTGTTCCCCGATACATTCCAATATCGTTGTATGCGGTCATTTCCACCCAACTCACCACAGAGGCGGAATCATCAATAACGGAGACCAATGGGTTGTTTACACTCCCCACGGCAGCAGACAAAGAGTTATCCAAATCGTTTGTGTCAACAATGGTGTGCAGCACGCTTTCCTCACTGCTGCTTAGGGATGTGGCTGTGTACCATATAGGTAATTCAAGGCTGGAAAGCTCAATGAGTGAGGTATTGCTTCCCTTTCTATTATAGGCAAACTGGCCCCAGCCCCTGTACAATTCCCCGAAATACTTCCTGCAAAGTGTTTTGAAAGGTTCAGTGGAATCATCATGCTTGATGTCCATTTGAATTTGGGGATAATAATAGATGGTGTCCTTAATGAGCGAATCATTCGCTGGATAGAATTTCAGCAATGGTGAGAAATGTATATTCGGCCACTGAAGGTTGTCGGTGTTTGTACGTTCTATCCTTACGGTAATCGTGTTAGGAGTGTCCACATGTATTGGTCCAACGCACAGCATGGTGTCTTTCGTTAAATTAGAGTTCAGCGTGTACAAGCAGACCGACGTGTCGGGGGTGACAAGCATAATTCTGCCGGAGGCTCCGGCATCCTTATGCCGTAGTCTTCCGGAAAGCCATATATGTCCGCTTAGTGGTGTCTGGAACAGGTTCTTTCCTGTCAGCACAAAATCACTGTCGGAATTGAAGACGGCGGCATCCCTTCCGTAGGTGTCAATTCCCAAGCCGGCATGTCCTTTCGCCTCAATCCGCACTCGCCAGTCAACCTTGTCAAACGACCTGTTGTCTTTGGACTGTAGGCGGAAAAAGAGAATGTCATCCTTGCTGACAATGATGTTCCGAATAGTGTCAACAAAGTTCGAGTCCGGCCTGACCACATCTTGGAACAGCAATAGGTAGGGTTGATTAGTGGAGACCAATTTCTTGCCATCAGTACTTGTATGGCAGCCTTCATTGTGCTCTATGGAACAATACACTCCATCAGCATATCTACTTTGGCGGAACAATGTCGTATCATTGGGTGTCAGCCGGATAGACGAGATTATTTTAATCGTGTCGTTATAAGGTGCAACCCAAACCCTTACAGCATCAAAGTCAGGTGCGTATTGTTTCGGCCTACAGTCCTTTTCATCGGGACAGACTGTCCGAATAATCATTGAATCAACAGCATGCGGCCAAACATGAGTTCCTGATTTTTTCGGTTGGGTGTGGATTGTGTCCACTATATGCGGCTCAACATATTCGTAATTTTTATAACCGACAATCTGAGTTATACATCCGTCATTAAGAAACTCGTCTGGGATGGTGTCGCTGCGGGGGATGGCTCGCTCATAACTGTGTAAAACACAGGCGATGTCTGGGTCAACCTCCCCGTCAAAAATAATGCCTCCGCAATTGCCTGTCCCAAGCAAGGAGGATGATATATAACTGAAATTGGTATCGCCAGATTCGGGGATAGTGGTCTGAATGGCGTTAATAGGGGAAAATGATGGTGTTTGCCCCTGAATATGTTTCCCGAAATATGCACCTCCGTCCGTGACAATGTCCACAAGCCCGTCACCGTTGACGTCCGTCATGTAGTTGGTGGTCGTAGACCAGTCTACAGGAAGTCCGTTGCTGACCTCCAGCACACAGGATGCCTGCAGTCCAATGGAAATGCCGTTGCTGCTCTCTTTCAGGAAGTCGCCGACCCCTCCCGTTATCTGGTGTCTGGTGGTCTCGAATGCGAACGGGACTTCAGGAGAATACAGGCGTTTACGGAAATACAGTTTTCCGTCCTTCTTGAAAACCTTGTCGGCAAGTCCGTCTCCGTCCAAGTCCACCAAGGTCATCAGGCCTTCGCTCTTTGAATTGGAGTAAGTTGCATTTGCACCGAAAGTGGCGATGGTGGTGCAGACGTCCGGGCCAAGTCCAACAGCTCCCGTACCTCCAAGATTCCAGCTTTTGGTCTTTGTGGCACCCAATGCTGTGGAACGGAACGTGTTTTTCACCCCCTTCAAGCTGATGTCATCATTTGGCAGGCCGTTCACCGTGTTTGGCGAAGAATATAGATTTCCCGCACTCGGATACTCAAAATAATCCAAATGGTAGCGAGCAGAATATGATTTATTTTTGTTTCCCTGCACCATGCCGCTCCAAATCAATTCGTCTCTTTCCAAGACATTGTCACAATTTTTCTGAACGGCAGGGGAGTCTATCCTGACAATATCTGTAACAATAGTCTTGTATTTTGTGGTTTTGTCATTCTTTGTCACAAAGAAGTATTGGCGGAACAGGGTGTCTCGGTATTTCACATCAAGATGGCACAGCACGTCTGCCGTGACCTCTTTTAAACCGCGGTTCAGAGAAGTGATAATATCCGTTCTGTTTGTCCCTTTTCTTTGGAAAACCACACTGTATTTACCCAACTCTTCCAAAACGGGGCTTGTGTTAGTCACACATGTGTAACTGATACTGTCGGCATAAATCTGCTTACCCCAACTTCCGTTGCTTACACCGCGACTATAAACGATGTCGTAGTAATACCGCACACTGTTGCCGTCAGGATCCACACTTTCCGCCAAAGCCCAATGCGCAATAGGACCGATGCTGTTGGTGTTGTCGTCATCTGTTTTCCGCAATACACAGCTGTCGTTCACACCATTGTCCGAAGCATACTTCCCGTAGTAGTCCGTCACCCCGTTCCTATGCGTCACGCTCCACCAGTAGTTGCCCGGACCGTTGCCGTGCCGGACGATGCTGTCGAAAACCTCGTTCTTGCGGGGGAAATACTGGACATTCCCCGACAATCTGTATATACTCGAGGTGTCGTTGGTGCGATGGGCCATTTTACGGAACTCACCCGCACCATCTTTGGTCACAAGCTGTTCGCCTTCATAGACATACACTTCGCTTTCCCAGTTATTGCTGTATCTCGGCACACCCCACCGCGTCTCCACGGTGATGGAGGGGATGGAAATATCCCAGCCCACGCCGAGCCAGCCGTTGCCGCTGCCGCTATTGTAGGTCAGCGCAAGGTTGGGCTGCATGCCTTGCCGTCCGGCTGGGATCTCAATCGGGTAGCTCAAGTTGGCGGTGCCGCTGTTATTGGCCGTGGGCGGCTGCATCAGCGTCAAACCCTCTAACGGGTCGGCGGCCTTCAGCTCCTTGATGCTCGTGGGCGTGTAGGCCGAGGTTTCCGGCATTTCCGGGGTCTTTAAAACCGCGTTGATGAAGTCCAGCGGCGAATCCCCGCCGCCCTCTCCCTGCGGGGCGAACAACATCATATCCTGCACCTGCGCAAGAGCATCCTGCGGGTTGGCCAAGTCATTCTGCGTATGGGGCAGTCCCTTCTCCCACGGTCTGAACCGCGAGCAAACCAACATCTCCGCCTCGTTCACTGAATCGCGCTGGATGGCAATCCATCTGTGATACTGTCTGTCATAGACGTAGGTCTGTATGTCGTCCTCTGTGAAGCCCTGCGGCAACAATGACGGGTCGTAAGGCACGGCAATGGCAAATTCGCCCGGGCGGGGATTCACCCTGTAGCCTGCCGTCTGACTGTTTCCGTCAAACCCGCCCGTCACGTTCACCATGCCCGCGTCAAGCGGCGGCAGCTGCACAGGGGTGAGCTCCGTCATTGCACTCGTTGCCAGTATGGCAGGCGGTGTATTCAATTCGGAATGGGTAATGGGCAATGGGCAATCTTCCTCAGCCTCAACACCTTCTTTCAAAAGGGCAACGGCACTCCCCGTATTGTCTTCTTGAAGCACGGACAGCATTCCGTCTCCTGCACCGTTCCAAGCATTTGGGGCAGGATTGTAGCTGTATGTCCTGTAGGAGCGGGTTGAATACTGGTTGTTCGCCGTGTCAAGTGAGAACAGGGCGAGGATGATGGCGGCCAGCACCGCGATTATGATGAGAAGGGGGTGTTTCATGTCGTTTGTTTTTTCTTTTTTTCAAAGCCCCACACTGCGCTTCGCTCGTGTGGGGTTAATTGCGCTTCGCGCGTTTTGCCTCTCCAAGGCTGCTCAAAGAAGATGTTTTTTTAATTGACGACCATTTTCAGGGTCTTGTGTTCAGAATCCGAAGTGATGTCGATAAGGTAGTGTCCTGCGGTCGGTACGGAATTCTCAAAACGGTAGGCCTGTTGTCCCTTGCCGTTCATGGCAAACAGCAGCCGCCCGTCGGAATCATAAACCGTGACGGTCACATCTTGCGCTTCGGGATAGGCAATCTCCACGGTGAAGTTCCCGTGGTTGGGGTTGGGG
>JAFPVR010000041.1 GCA_017395245.1 Bacteroidales bacterium
GACCAAGAAGTCGCAGGTGTTCACCACCGCAGCCGACAACCAGACCTCTGTGGAGATCCACGTGCTGCAAGGCGAGCGTCCCATGGCGGCTCAAAACAAGAGCATCGGTCGTTTCCACCTGGACGGCATCCCCGCAGCCATGCGCGGCATCCCGCAAATCGAAGTCACCTTCGACATCGACTCCAACGGTATCCTCAACGTGACAGCTCACGACAAGGCTTCCGGCAAAGAGCAAAAGATCAGAATCGAGGCTTCCTCCGGCTTGAGCGACGACGAGATCAAGCGCATGAAGGCTGAAGCCGAGGCCAACGCCGACGCCGACAAGAAGGCCAAGGAGGAAATCGACAAACTGAACAACGCTGACTCCCTGGTGTTCAACACCGAGAAACAGCTCAAGGAGTTCGGCGACAAGATCCCCGCTGACGACAAGGCCAAGATCGAGGCTGCTGCCGCGAAACTGAAGACCGCTCACGACAACAAGGACTTCGCCACCATCGACAGCGCAACGGCCGAGTTGCAGAGCGCTTGGAACGAAGCTTCGCAGAAGATGTACGCCGCACAGGGCGGTGCTCAACAGCCCGGTGCCGACTTCAACGGCGGCTTCAACCAGCAGGCCGGTCCGCAAGGCCCGCAGGGCGGCGGAAACAACGGCGGAAACGATAGCGAGGTCCAAGATGTGGACTTCGAGGAAGTGAAATAATTACGAACAACCAACCGTAGGGGCGAATGATTATTCGCCCCTACACAATACCCAAAACCGGGTGCTGATGAAGAATCGGCACCTGTTTTTTTTCATTCCCGCGTATTTGCAAATTGAGTACTTTTGCCGCCGTAAAATCAAAAACCGAAACAATGAGAAAGAACCTCTTTGCCGTTGTCCTGCTGTGCGCGCTCGCGCTCGCTGGCTGCAAGACCAAAATCGACACGCAGGCGCTGAACGCGCTCACCTCGCTGTCGCAGATCACCCCCGCTGACATCAAGACCCGCTCCCTGACCGTCGCGGACTCCGTGGAACAGAACCACATCCAAGGAACGGTGAAGATCGAGATTGACTTCCCGGAATCCGGCAATTTCTTTGTAATCAACAATGTCCGGGAGTGGATGTCGGAGCAACTGGGCGGCACCTACGAGGGGAGCCTGGAAAACGGCCAGAAGATGATGGAACACTACAAGTCCGAGACTCTCAAGGACTTCCGGACGAATATCATCCCCGACATGCCTTCCATTGAGGGCATATCCTGTTACAGGGAACACTATTTCGCAAAATCGGAGGAGACCGATCGCTATGTGACATATTACTACTCGCAGGAGGGTTACGCCGGCGGCGCACACGGCTGGCATATCTCGTTGGGACAGACCTTCCGCAAGTCCGACGGCCGCCGTATCGACTACGACATCTTCCGCGAAGAAATGAAGGATGAGCTTGCCGAACTGGTCAAGGACAACATTTTCACGCAGTATTTCGAATCGGACAAAAACGACATGGAGAATCTACTGACGATGGAAAACAACGACTTTTTCCCGCTGCCCGTCTCCTCGCCCTATTTCACGGCCGACGGCGTGGTCTTCATCTATCAGCAGTATGAAATCGCAGCCTACGCGGCCGGACTGCCGTCGTGCGTGATTACCTACGACCTCATCGAGCCGTTCCTAACCCAGGCTGGCCGCGAACTGGTGAATATTACGCATGTGGCGGAAAACTAATTAAGAATGTAGAATAGAAAATATTGAATAGAAAAAAGCGCGGATTCCTCATAAAGGTTTCCGCGCTTTTTTTAAGCCTTACGTCTCAAGTCCCAAGTCTTAAGTCTTACTTCAGATTCGTATTGAACCAGTCGATGAAGTTGCGATGCCACAACAGGCTGTTCTGCGGTTTCAGCACCCAGTGCGTCTCGTCGGGGAAGTAGAGGTAGCGGCTCGGGATATGGCGCATCTGCGCAGCATTGTAGGCCGCCATACCCTCGGAGGCGACGATACGGAAGTCGAACTCGCTGTGGATCACGCAAATCGGGGTGTTCCACTTATCGACAAACAAGTGCGGGGAATTGGCGTAGCTCTTCTTGACCTGAGGATTGTTCCAATCCCAATACGGACCGCCGATGTCCCAGTTGTCGAACCACATCTCTTCAGTCTCCAAATATTGCTGCTCGAAGTTGAACATTCCGTTGTGTGCCAGGAAGGCTTTGAAACGGCGGCCTTCGTTGTAGCCCTTCACGTCGTGGTTGTGACCGGCGAGCCAATAGACGCTGTAACCGCCGAAACTGGCACCGCACGCGCCAAGACGCTCTTTGTCGATCTGTTTCACACTATCGGCAAAGAAATCAGCTGCACGCATGTAATCCTGCATACAGAGTCCGCCGTAGTCACCGCTGATCTCTTCCGTCCACGCCTGGCCGAAACCCACCGTACCACGACGATTCGGAGCGATGATAAAGTATTCCGCGCCGCTCATCACCATGAAGTTCCAGCGAGTGCTCCAGAACTGGCCCACTTCGGATTGCGGACCGCCCTCACAATAGAGCAACGCAGGATAGGTCTTTGTGCTGTCGTAGTTGTACGGGTAAATCAGCCACGTGAGCATGTCCTTGCCGTCCACCGTCTTGATCCAGTGTTCCTCAACCTTGCCCATGCGCACCTGCGAAAGCACGTCGTCGTTGATGGCGGAAATCTTCTTGCCCTCGCCCTTGACGGCGTTCGCCTCGTAGACGTAAATTTCAGAAGGATACTGCATGGAAACCTGGTCGCAGTAGAGCTTGCCGTTCACTAACTCGAAGCTGTGAATGTCATGACAACCGCCGGTAACCTGGCGGAACTCCTTGGTGGTGAGATTGCAGGCGAAAACTTGGTCCGTGCCGCGGTAATAGACCACGCCAAGGATTTCCTTGTCGTCGTCGCTCCAGCTGATGCCGGTGAAGTAGTAGTCGAAATTCTCCGACATGTTGGTGCGCTCGCCCGTGGTGAGGTCCATCACCATCAGGCGAATCAAATCGCTTTCGTAGCCGTCGCGCTCCATGCTCTCCCAAGCGATTTTCTTGCCGTCGTGGCTAAACACGGGGTTCTGATCGTAACCCATAATGCCCTCGCTAAGGTTCGTGGTGGTCTTCTTCTCAATATCATAAAGGAAGATGTCGCTGTTGGTGGAATGCGCGTAGTCGTAACCTGTCTTCTTGCGGCAGGTGTAGGCGATTTTCTTGCTGTCGGGACTGTAGTTGTATTGCTCCACCCCACCCCACGGACGCATCGGGCACTCGAAAGTGCTGTCAATGAGGCAGACGGCATGCTCCACATCGATCTTTTCGCCAAACTCGGCGAGGAAAATTTGCGGGTACTCATCCACCCAGCAGTCCCAATGGCGGTACATGAGGTCCTCGTTTATGCGGCCGGTGGTTTTGTCGAGACCGACGTAGAGTTTGTCGAGGTGGTTCGGACGCACCACGGGCTTGGTGGTGATGAAGACCACCGACTTGCCGTCGGGGGCGAGCTTGAAGCCTTCGAAACCGCGCTCATGGGTGGCGATAATCTTCTCCTTGCCGTTCTTGACGGTCATGGAGATGATGTCGTTATCGCGGCAGAAGAGCAGCGTCTCGTCATCGTCCCACACGAGGTTGAACTCGTTAGCGGCGGTGGTGGTGAGGCGCGCCACGTTCTTGCCCTCGTTGGTCATAAGGTAGATCTCGGCATTGCCCTTGTTCTGCTCCATGTCGTAATAGGTGACGATGTAGGCAATCTGCTTGCCGTCGGGGGAGACGGCCTTGTCGGTCATTTTGCCGAGCGCCCACATCACCTCCGGGGTGAAACGGCCGTCCTGAACTTGGATTTCGGGCTTCCCGATGACCTTCTCAGTGGAGGTCTCCTGTTTCTTCGTGCAGGCACAAACCAATGCCAGCAACGCAATTGCGATAAAAAGTTTCTTCATATTCTATAAAATTTGATGTTCGAAAATGAAAGTGCAAAAGTAATATTTTTTTGGGGCAACAGAGAAAAGACAATAGATAGAGATCGAGAAAAAAAACTATTTTTGCAGCGGCTTAGGAGGTGCGGCATTCCTGCCGCAAACCATCGCTGACGTAACAGAAGACCGCCGCACTGCCGCTGCACCAGTTGCGGATTTGGCGATTGTGGTGAGGACATACACTTTCGTACCGATTCTATTTCAAATAACATTTATCAAGAAAATTATGCTGCTGTGGAACGTCTCCATCGACGGCTATCTCGGCGCCCTCATCGCGCAGCTCACCGCCGAGATACAGCCTTTGGCGCAACCGAATGTACACGATACTATTGGCAGATATCCTGCATAACCAGTCCGGCTATTGTGAATCCGAAGATGGCGGTGATGTGTGCCGTGGTGCCGTTGATTTGCGCTTTCGACGAGCACCACTCGTGGTTGGCGAGTTTCGGACTGCCTTCCCCGACAGGGAATTTCGGGCACATGCAGGCACTGGTCCCGCAGGCGCTGGCCGGACCTTTGTTGGAAAGTAACTCCTTGGAATAGACGCAAAGGAACTTCCTCTTCGGGAAGGTGCCGTCTCTCTTGAAGCGTTTGCGGATGGCACGCGCCAGCGGGCAGCCTTGCACTTGCCAGAACTCAGCCACCTGCACCTTGGTCGGATCCATCTTGAGGGCCGCCCCCATGGCCGAGAAGAATTTCCCCTTGCATTGGGTGGCTTGCAGGATGAGATGAACCTTGTCTTTCAGACTGTCGATGGCATCAATGATATAGTCGTAGGTGTCAAGTTGAAACGATGCAGCGTTGTCCGCGCTATAAATCTCTTGAACAGCATCGATCTCTGCTTTCGGGTTGATGTCCAAGAGCCTCTCCTTCAGCACCTCCACCTTGACTTTCCCCACGGTTCGGGTAGTGGCCTGGAGTTGGCGGTTGATGTTGGTGATGCACACGCAGTCGCTGTCAACGAGGGTGAGGTGACGGATGCCGCTGCGCACAAGGCTCTCGGCGCACCAGCTTCCAACGCCGCCCACACCGAAGATGATGACACGCTGGCGTGCCACAACATCCATCGTCTCTGTCCCCAACAGCAAGGTCAGTCGGTTGAAAATGGAGTCTTCAATTCCCATAGGTGTTTTCTTTTGCGATTGAAATCGCAAAAATACAATATTTTTCGATTGTATAATTATTTTAAAATTGCGATGTCTTGATGTATCACGAAAATTGTATTTTTGCACTTTCAATAATTCTGTTTTTATGAGCAACCCTCTTTTCAACATCCAATACGGCCTGTTCGTCATCACCACGTGTGACGGCGGCCGCGACAATGGCTGCATCAGCAACACCATCGCACAGGTGGCCATGCAGCCCGATCGCATCTCCGTGGCCCTCAACAAGGGCAACCTGACCACCGAACTCATCCAGCGTTCGCGCCGGTTCACCGCCTCCATTATCAGCGAGGCCGCCGACTTCGAGCTGTTCAAGCACTTCGGCTTCCAGAGCGGGCGCGAAGTCGATAAATTCGCCGACTTCAAGGACTGCCGCCGTGTCGCGAACGGCACGATGGCCGTCACCAGCGGCACCAACGCCTACATTTCCGTCGAGGTGGAGCAGATTGTAGATCTCGGCTCGCATGTTCTCTTCATCGGGCCCGTCTCCGAGTCGGAAGTGTTCAGCGACGTGCCTTCCGCCACATATAGCTACTACATGGATCACATCAAGCCGAAGCCGCAACCTGTGGGGCAGACTGCCGAGGGCAAGACCATTTGGCGCTGCACCATCTGCGGCTACGAGTATGCGGGCGAGGAGCTCCCGGAGGACTTCATCTGCCCCATCTGCAAGCATCCCGCCTCGGATTTCGAGAAAATAGGGGGTGACGTTTCCAAACGTTATGTTAAGGACTCTGGTACGCTTGGAAGCGAGCCCTCCTACGCCGGCACGCGCACGGAGAAGAACTTGGAGGCCGCTTTCGCCGGCGAGAGCATGGCTCGCAACAAATACACCTATTATGCCTCCGTGGCCCAGCGGAACGGCTACGAGCAGATTGCCGCCCTCTTCCTGAAGACCGCCGACAACGAGCGCGAGCACGCCAAGCTTTGGTTCAACCATCTGGGCGGCGTGGGCACGACCGCCGAGAACCTGCTGCACGCCGCCGAAGGCGAGAACTACGAGTGGACAGACATGTACGACAAGTTCGCCCGCGAAGCCGACGAGGAAGGATTCCACGATCTGGCCGAACAGTTCAGGGCCGTCGCGGCCATCGAGAAGCACCACGAGGAGCGCTACCGTGCCCTGCTGCACAACGTGGAGGCCGCCGAGGTCTTCCGCAAGAGCGGTGTCAGTATCTGGGAATGCCGCAACTGCGGTCACATCGTCATCGGCACCGAAGCCCCCAAGGTCTGCCCTGTCTGCTTCTACTCCCAAGGCTGGTTCGAGATCAACGCAGAGAACTACTAACCAGGATCATAACAGAAAAGAGAGCAAGCCGGACTGGCCGAAGGGTACGGTGAATTTGGAAGCAGGCCTTGGGCAACGTTGACCAAATCTTGTGTGGAGGAAAATCTGTTGACATTTTTTTGTTTTTCGCGCACTCTTGCCGATGGAATAAGACAAGGAAAGAATAAGAATCAAAATGTAAACCGAAAAATATGAAACACACTATCTTTTTATTAGCTGCAACGATGTTGCTGACTGTTTCCTGCCGCAATAGCAATTCCCAAACCCAAACGACGGACACCCCGCAGGAGCCCACCTTCACCATAACCACGAAGGACGGTGTGACAATGCTCTTTAAGGACGGCAAACCTATGATTTTCGGGTTGGTGGATAAGGAGAACGAGATGTCCAAAGAGCTCTTCGTCGGCTCCTACGACGACAATCTGCTCGCAACGCTGATGCCCGAGGGTGCCTCCCGCTCGGCCATCAACGCATATCTTGTCATCGATTCGTTAAATACAATCCTCTTTGACGCAGGATTGGGTGCTGACAATGGCGGCCGTCTGCTGGAAAACATGAAGAAAGCTGAATTGGACCCGTCTAAGGTGACTGCCGTATGTCTCACGCATTTGCATTTCGACCATATCGGCGGGTTGCTGCACGGCGGTCAAGCGACGTTCCCCAATGCCACCCTTTACCTCTCGCAAGAGGAGTATGACGCGTGGGGTGATGGAGGTCCGCTGGCGAAGAACAACGGAATGTGGAAACAGGTGATGGAAGCCTACAAAGGGCATATCAAGACTTTCAGCGACGGCGAAAAGCTTTTCGACGGATTGGTGGTCGCCGAGCTTGCGCCGGGACACACTCCGGGGCATACTGTTTACACGGTGAACGGGTTTTGCCTCATCGCCGGCGATTTGTTGCACGCTCAGGACCTTCAGATAGATCACCCGCAGTTCTGTGCCCGCTACGACAGGGATCCCAAGCAGGCTGTTGCCACGCGCACACGCATCTTCAAGAGTCTGCGTGACAACGGACAATACCTTGCGGGAGCCCACTGTTACGAGCATTTCATCAACCTCAGGGAGCGCAACAAGGAAGATTAAGGTCGTAGGTTTGCCAAACCTAAAAAAGTGTACCTTTGCGCCCTTAAAAAATTTCAGACGATTATGACAAAGAAAGACGTGCCGGTGTTACTGCTGACGGGCTATCTGGGAAGCGGAAAAACGACCTTGGTAAACCACATTTTAACGAACCGCAAAGGCATACGTTTTGCGGTGATAGTCAACGACATAGGCGAGGTAAACATTGATGCTTCGCTCATTCAGAAGGGCGGTGTCGTGGCCCAGAAGGACGAGAGCCTCGTGGCCCTGCAGAACGGCTGCATCTGCTGTACGCTCAAGATGGACTTGGTCGACCAGCTCACTGATCTGGTCAAGGCCGGGCAATTCGACTACATTGTGATCGAGGCCAGCGGCATCTGCGAACCGGAACCCATCGCCCGCACCATCGCCTCCATCCCGAGGATGAATCCCCAATACACCGAACACGGCACCCCGCGCCTCGACTGCATTGTCACCGTAGTGGACGCCCTCCGTATGCAAGACGAGTTCGCGTGTGGCGGCGACTTGGAGCGCGAGGATATCGGAGAGGAGGACATTGAAAACCTGCTCGTCCAGCAGATTGAATTCTGCAACATCGTGCTGCTCAACAAAGTCAACGAGGTGAGTCGCGACGAGATCACGCACCTCCGCCAGATCATCACCCACCTCAACCCCGGTGCCACCATCATCGAGACCAACTACACCAACGTGGATTTGGAGCGCATTGTCGACACCCACGCCTTCGACTACGAGAACGTGGCCGTCTCCACGGGCTGGGTGCGCGAGCTCGAACGCGAGACCACCGAAGAGGAGGAACGCGAGGCCCGCGCCGACCACCACCGTCACGATGACGAGCACGAGCATCACCATCACCACGACGAGGAGGAACATCATCACCATCATCTTGATGACGACGACGATGATGAGCACGAGCATCACCATCATGACGATGATGACGAAGAAGAAGAACACGGGCATCACCACCATCATCACCACCATCACGACCATGAAGGCGGTGAAGTGGAGGAATACGGCATCTCGACGTTCGTCTATTACCGCCGGAAACCGTTCAAAATCGCCGAATTCAACAAGTTTCTGTCAAGGAAACGACCGAAAAACATCATCCGGGCGAAGGGTGTCTGCTACTTCAAGGAGTACCGCGACATGTCATACCTCTACGAACAGGCGGGCGTGCAACAGAAGCTCACCGAGGCCGGCCTCTGGTACGCTACCGCGCCCGAAGAGGACTTGGTGCAGCTGATGGAGCAGGATCCCTCGTTTATGCGCGACTGGGATCCCGAATACGGCGACCGCATGGTCAAAATCGTCTTCATCGGCCAGAAAATGGACAAAGAGGCGTTGATCCGCGAGTTGGACGACTGCCTTGACGAATAGCGCTTATCTCACATCACAATCAGAGACAATGAACGAAGAAACAAACAACCAGAACCTGCTGAAGGACATTACCGAAAAGGAATACGAATACGGTTTTGTGTCCGACATTGATATAGAAGAGTTCCCGAAAGGGCTGAACGAGGACATCGTGCGGCGGATTTCGGCGCGGAAGGGCGAGCCTGACTGGCTGCTGGAATTCCGGCTGAAAGCTTACCGCTACTGGACCACGTTGGAAGAACCCGACTGGGGACATCTCGAATTCGAAAAGCCCAACTATCAGGACATCCAGTATTTGGCCATCCCGAAAAAGAAGAAACAGCTCTCTTCTATGGACGAGGTCGATCCCGAGTTAGTGGATACGTTCAACAAGTTAGGTATCAACTTGGAGGAACAAAAAGTGCTGTCGGGTGTGGCCGTGGATGCAGTCATGGACTCTGTCTCCGTGAAGACCACCTTCTCCGACACGCTAAAGAAATACGGCATCATCTTCTGCTCCTTCGGCGAGGCGGTACGCGAGCATCCCGACTTAGTGCGGCAGTACCTCGGCACCGTGGTCCCCTATACCGACAACTTCTTTGCCGCCCTCAACTCGGCGGTCTTCAGCGAGGGTTCCTTCTGCTACATCCCCAAGGGGGTGCGCTGTCCCATCGAGCTCTCCACCTACTTCCGCATCAACGCGGCCAACACCGGCCAATTCGAGCGCACGCTGCTCATCGCGGACGAGGGCGCTTACGTAAGCTACATGGAGGGCTGCACCGCCCCGCAGCGTGACGAGAACCAGCTGCATGCGGCTGTAGTGGAGCTCATCGCCATCAAGGACGCGGAAATCAAATACTCGACCGTCCAGAACTGGTATCCGGGCGACAAGAACGGCAAGGGCGGCATCTACAACCTCGTGACCAAGCGCGGTCTTTGCAAGGGCGCGAACTCCAAAATTTCGTGGACACAGGTGGAGACCGGCTCCGCCATCACGTGGAAATATCCGGGCTGCATCCTGAAGGGTGACAACAGCGTGGGCGAGTTCTACTCCGTGGCCGTCACCAACAACTACCAGCAGGCCGACACGGGCACAAAGATGATCCACCTGGGTCGCAACACCCGTAGCCTGATTGTCTCCAAGGGCATCTCCGCCGGTCACAGTCAGAACAGCTACCGCGGACTGGTGCGCGTGGACAAGAACGCCGAGAACGCACGCAACTTCTCGCAGTGCGACTCGCTGCTGATGGGCGACAAGTGCGGTGCGCACACCTGGCCCGACCTGCAGTGCGCCAACTCCTCATCGGTTTTGGAACACGAGGCCACCACATCGAAGATCTCCGACGACCAGCTCTTCTACTGCCAGCAGCGCGGCATCGACCAGGAGAACGCCGTGAGCCTCATCGTCAACGGCTATGCCAAAGAGGTACTCAGCAAACTGCCGATGGAATTCGCCGTAGAAGCACAGAAGCTGCTGAGTCTGACGCTGTCGGGAAGCGTTGGCTAATGTAGAATGCAGAATGATGAATGATGAATGATGAATGA
>JAFPVR010000042.1 GCA_017395245.1 Bacteroidales bacterium
AGGAACGCCTCGTGCGCCAGATCCTCCGCCAATGCCAAGTCATTGACATAGCGGTGGCAGGTGCCGATCATCCGTCCGATGTTGGCCGCATACATCCGTTCCCAAAATGCCGCGTTCTCCATTTTTTCGCCTTGTTCATGATGATGACGCAAAAATAGCAAAAGTAACACTCGCGGAGAATTTTTTTTTCGTTGCAGGTTGTGGAGGTTAATCTCCGCAGATCGCGAGGTGGTTTTATTGATTTGCCTCCTGCTTTCGTTCCAATTCCTCCAAACGTTCCTTCAACGCGCGGATTTCTTCGTCATTCTCCCGTTTTACCGTGTGCTTGAACTTGAACATCGCCAAGTTCAGCTCAAAGGAGGTCTCGCTGCTCTGGACCGGTAACACATCCGTCAGCAAATCCTCCACCAGCTGGCCGCCGCGCTGCAGCAACGTCTTCTGCTCCACGGAGTTCTCCTCTTGCTGCGGAATTTGCGTCATCACCCGCGACAGCTCCTTCAGTTTCGCATACGCCTCCACGATAGCGATGGTGGTCTCCACAGCCTGCGGACTTTTCAGAATGGTGGCCAACATATAGAGGCCTTTCTCGGTGAAGGCTTTGGGAGGGTACTTTGTATGTTTTCCACGCCCTGTATTCTTTAAGGTCAAAAATTTTGACCTTAAAGATCGTGTCTCTTCGTTTGACAGTTCCCAAATATATCCTATCGGAAATTTCTCGGGATTGTTCCTCACCGCTTGGTTGATTTCCTTTGTCTGTACACCGTACAGTTCCGCCACGTCGGAGTCCAATATCACCTGCTGGTCTCTGAGGGTGATAATCTTGTTTTCAACTTCTATAATGTTCGTCATAACACTTTATTTGATGATTGAATAATGATAATTCCGTCTGCAAATATACAACGAAAACGAGCCCTTGTCAAGGGTGTTGTGAATTTTTTTAGTCCTTGACAATCAAGATATTGGAAAAATCATTTTAACTATTCGGTCTTGATTAGTTAATTATTCAAATCAGATTTCGCAGGATTTCGGGGAGAGATCGCGAGAACAGTATCTCTGCGGATCACGGGGATCAAGAGGAAATAGATATGCGAATGCTTTGTATATTTTCTTTTCAGGCGTTTTCAGCCCTTCAATAACCTATAACCCATAACCATTAATGATGATACGGCTCCCCCTTCAGAATCGTACACGCCCGGTAGAGCTGCTCGGCGAAAATCAGGCGCACCATGATGTGCGGGAAGGTGAGCTTGGAGAGGGCCAACTGCGCGTTCTGACGGGCATAGACAGCGTCGGAGAAACCATACGCGCCGCCGATGACAAAGGTCAAAGTCTTCAGTCCCGTATTGGCACGCTGTTGGATGAAGTCGGCGAACTGCTTGGAGGTCAGCTCCTTGCCACGCTCATCCCATAAGACCACGAACTCGTCGGAATCGATTTTTTTGAGTATTAGTTCCCCCTCGCGCTTCTTCTGCTCCTCCACCGGCATGGATTTGGCATTCTTCAAATACGGAATCGCCACCGTCTCGTATGAGATGAAGGTGGCGATTTTGGCCGTGTATTGCCGAATGGCGGTGTCGAAAACGTCGCCATCGGGCTTGCCAATCCATATCAGTTTTATCTTCATAGTGATCAGTGATTAGTGAAGAGTGAACTGTATTATACCATTTCCTTGAACAGCCCCGGAGGGGCAAGAGCTTGGTAGCCCCGTGCAAGGCGATAGCCGCAGCGCGGGGATGGTTCGTTAACGTTATTCCTCTAACGTTATCGGGAATACAATATTATTGTTCAACATACATTGCGCGCAGACGTTCAGTTCGCCGTGGAGACGGTGCTGGACCATGTTGCTGAGACGGTCGCGGAGAGCCTCGATGGCCACGTTTTGGACGATTTCGTTGGCGAAGGCGAACATGAGCAGACGGTTGGCCGCCGCCTCGCCGATGCCGCGGGTACGCAGATAGTAGAGCGCTTCCTCGTCCAATTGTCCCACTGTAGCTCCATGACTGCACTGCACGTCGTCGGCATAGATTTCCAGGAACGGCTTCGTGGTGACGTGCGCTTTGTCGGTCAACAGCAGGTTCTTGTTGGTCTGGAAGGCCGCCGTACGCTGGGAATCGGGCGCAACCAAGATGTGTCCGTGGAAGTTGGCGGAAGCCTCATCGTCCATGATGCCCTTGTAAAGCTGGTAGCTCTTGCAGTCGGGCGCGGCATGGTTAATGAAGATGTGGTTGTCGCAAATCTGCTCTTTGTCAACGAGATACAAGCCGTACAGTTTGGCTTCCGCCATCAGCTCGTTGAGGTTGACGTGGAAGGTGTTGCAGATGTAGCCCGCATTGAACGTGATGGCCGTGGAGGTGAAGGTCGAATAACTCTTCTGGTGCACGAAAACGTGGTTCAGCAGCATGGAGGCCGCATCCTTGTTCTCGGTTTTGTAATAGTGCAGATGCGCATTCTCGCCCAAATAGATTTCCGAAACGATATTGGAGAAGGAGGATTCCTTCTGGATGGAGTCATCGCACTGGATGACAGAGAGTTCTGCGTTATTGCCTAAGATAATGAGATGCCGGTTGTTCACTAACAACGGATCGCTGGTGTTCATCAATGAGACAATTTGCATGGGTTTCTCAACCTTCACATTGTCAGGAACATAAACAAACGCTCCGTCGTTGAAAAGGGCCTCGTTGAGGGCTACCAAACCGTTCTCTTTTTCGAGGTCCGGGTGTGCTAACAACGGCAGCACCAAGTCGGGATATTGGCGGATAGCGGCCAGCAGACTGCCCGTAATCACGCCCAGTTCGTCAATATTAACCGTTTGGGTTTCAGAGATAAACCAGCCGTTGCTGACCGGCAGTACCGTAGGATGCAAGTCCTGCACGCGGCACTGGAAATATTCCGCCAACGGACGGTAGGGATCGGGTTGCAATTTTTGGAAATAGTCGGTTTTTACCTTCTTGTTCAACACCGACTGCTGCCAACCTTGCAAACGCTTGTCGGGCAGCTCTTTCTGCAAGAAAAGGTCCATCGCTTTCCGACGAAGGTCGCGGATGGTCGCCTGCCCGCCGTCAGGATATTGCGCCTGGTTTTCGTTGAAAAGGCCCTGGATGAATTGTGTGAACGCTCTCATAACTTGCCCTGTTCGTATTCTTCCTTAATCCAGTCGTAACCGCGCTCTTCCAGTTCGAGGGCCAGCTCTTTCGGTCCCGATTTCACGATTTTGCCATCGAAAAGCACGTGCACCACATCTGGGACGATGTAGTCCAACAGTCTCTGGTAGTGGGTGATGACGATGATGGCTTTGTCTGCGCCACGCAGGTGGTTGATACCGTTGGCGACCACGCGCAAGGCGTCGATGTCCAGGCCGGAGTCGGTCTCGTCGAGGATGGCGAGGTAGGGGTCAAGGAGCGCCATCTGGAAGATTTCGTTGCGCTTTTTCTCACCGCCGGAGAAGCCTTCGTTCACGGAGCGGTTGCTGAGCTTGTCGGTGAGTTCAACCACTTTCTGCTTCTCGGCCATCAGTTTGAGGAACTGAGCACCGTTCAACGGGTCCAAACCTCTGTACTTGCGAACCTCGTTGAGGGCGGTGCGCATGAAGTTGGCGATGCTCACGCCGGGGATTTCCACCGGATATTGGAATCCGATGAACACGCCTTCGCGGGCGCGGTCCTCGATGGACAAATCCAGCAGGTTTTTGCCTTTGAACCACACATTACCCTGCGTCACTTCGTAGCCGCTCTTGCCGGCGATGGCGGAGGCCAAGGTGCTCTTGCCGGTGCCGTTCGGGCCCATAATGGCGTGAACCTCACCCGCTTTCACCTCCAAATTGACACCTTTCAATATCTCACGATCCTTAATGGAGACGTGCAAATCTTCAATCTTTAACATAGTCGGAAATTAAGGGCGCAAAGGTACGATTTTTTCGGATATGTTTGGTTAGACGGTTACACGGTTTACGATTTGTTGAGGGTACGTTGTAGAGACGCAAAATTTTGCGTCTCTACGATTGGTTGTTTCGTTGTAGAGACGTTGCGCGCAACGTCTCTACGGGTGATACAAAAACGCAGATTTCAGCAGAATGCCATCTGGCGCGACAATGCACGTAGGCACGCCCGCGAACGGGAAATCGCGGCTGCCGGAGGTACCTTCGACGTTCATCATGACAGGGTAAGCCGCTTTGCGGTTGGATACGGCTTGAATTTCGTCTAACTGGAAAAAATGGAAACGAATTAGTGTAGCATCAGTGACAGGGTTTTCCTCCCCCGTGCGCACATCCACGCGATAGAGCTGAAGCAGTAACAGATAGGGTGTTGTCCTGCCAATGATGTTTTGCATGTTGTCATCGTAGGCCTGCCGGAGAATGTAGGCATACTGACAACCCTGTTTTTTGGCTTCCTTGATTAGCATTTGTTTGAGTTTGGCGTGTTGAACCTTTGATTTATGATCGAAGTCGATGCGGGAAGCCCCCTTCGTGCCAAAACAACTCTCATTATGGATAGCCAATTGTTGGAATCCGTTGCTGTAAGGCGTTGCTTTCGTGATGTTTCGGTTGCCCAAAAGCGTAATCAACTCGCCATTTCTGATTACTTCCGTTTCTTGTATCTCCACCCCTTCGGCATCCGTCTTTTCATGGCGGACGAAGGTAGCCTTATCAAAAGCATCGCCGGATTTGTTTGCTGTAACGGAGATTTTTGGGGATATAACGATTTGATCCAGCATCTTTGAAAAAGGTCCACCACGCTGTTCAAACATTTCTTCTTGAATGGACTTTTCTCCTGTTTTCTCCCTGTCGGCCAGCAAGTTCGGGTAACCATCCAACAGCGCAGTCACCAGCATCTGGCCCACTGCTTCTCCTTCCACTAACATCGGTCCAGTCCAATATGCCTCATACGGCATGCTTTTCGTTTTCACACTTTTAAGGTGTGAAACAAGCATATCTATCTCATTTTTAACGTATAGCATAGAAAACAAAGAATCTGTATTGGGGAAGAACAGGGTCTTCCCGTCCACATATTCCTCGCCATTAGCTTTTTCCACTGCTCCGTAAATCTGCAAAGCAATAATGGAAATCGGGCGGCTGTAGGTCGTCTTCTCGCTGCTCCAATAATAGGCATTCCCCAACATAATATATATATTGGCACCGGAACGGCTCAGGAAGTCGTATTTGGCAAGCTCGGATGAAACATCGCAGGCGAGATGCTCCAGATTGTTCATCGTCGGGTAATCGAAAGTGCGCTCATCATCCGTCTGGGTGGGCGGTGCCGCAGAACGGTCGGGCAGGGTGCGGGATTCCGGTGTGGGTTGCAGTGCCTGCTTGATTTTCCACTGTTTGAGCGATTTATTATACTCCGCTTCTGCCGCTTTTCGGAAATCCATGTCAAAAGTGGACCGCTTTTCAAAAGGCAATGGATAACTGGCAGGCGGTGTCATGGTCGGTGTCAAGTTCTCGTTGTTAAAGCGGTCACTGCCTAACAATACCCTTGGAATAAGCAGTCTGACAGGTTTTTCGTTAGCGTAAAACAGACTTCCTTCAGAAGCTTCAACCGCAAAAATCCGCGCATCGGTCATCAAAAATTCTTCATAATAGGGCGCGGTTTCGTCTCCAATTTTCAAATGATTTATATCTGCCTCCCACTCGCTTTGTGCTGAAAGCCGGAAAAGATCCGCCGTGGGGATTGGCGTACTGGAGGCTGTAGCTATGATTCCATCCATTTTGATTCTTGGGGACTGCGGCTCCTTCATTCGCTGCCGAACCTCAACATCGCGGAACAGTAATGACGGCGCGGAACTGCTGGTCAGCAAATCGTCTTGTTGACTATGACAAATCATTGTCACACAGTCTTTTTTGCCGCCGGCAGCCACTAAATTGCTGAGCCACTGCTGTTTCGTTCCCGTCAGCACCACATCGCGCACGATTTCATCAGGTTTTCGATGGTTAGCATAAATCTCATAACATACTGTTGGAAAAAGGCTTAGTATGCCATTTGTGTCGCAACGAACTTCCACTTCCTCCACATACAAAGCTTTCTCAAGCGACTGTTTTCCTGCCTCTTGTGCCAATAATTCAAACAACTTGCTCTTATCCAATGTTTTATCAGATTCGACAAAAAGATTTGACTGACGAGCGGAAGGCAGCAGATAGTTTCCGCGAGCGTTACCATTGGATTTGAAAGCATTCGACTGCTGCATTCGCGTGGAGAGAAATTGCTGGAAAACGCCATGGTCTATATGTTGCACCTTATGACCTTTAACACCTTCATCATCAAATATATAACTTCCACCAAAACAGAGATCGCCGACTTTGGAAACGGTAGGATCGCTATAAACCGAAAACGACTCCGGCATCACCTGACGCAAAAAATTGTCGCGCAGCCAGCTGTCTCCAGAGTTTTCCAAATCGTGTCCTAACAAACTGTGCATCAACACAGAAGCTGCTTTAGGGGAGAGTAAAACGGGACAATGGGAAATGTCACATTTTTCCGCGAACAGCACATTCGACAGCAAAGTCTCCATCTCCGTCATCTCCAATTTCAGTGTGGAAGCATCAGGCAATTGGTCGGGAAGTTGTCCAAAATACTGTCGTTCAACATATTCGGGAATATGATCCTGAGTGGTCAGAAAGTTCATCCGCAGCGTTAACAATGCTGAAGATTCGTTTTGCACAAAGAAGCTGTTCTCGCTGTTGACCAGATAGTTACGAGAAAAGCGACACTGCAAATCCGCTGACGATTGGATATTCGAAGTGCAGTGACACAAATTGGATTCCCACACGGTCTCGTTCCAAAGAGACTCAATGGAAACGGGTGCTTCGTAGTAGCCATCCTTGTCGTTGCGCATGTAGAGAAACTTTTCAATATCCTCTTCCGCATCAAAATATGTGGTAGCCAATTTGTTCTCAACAAACTGAATCACTGCCTCTTGATACGCTTTCCGTGTCTCTTTTTGAAGTATCTTTCTGACTAAAGCCGGGTTCTCTTCCAAAGGCAGCGGAATCTGTGAAACGTACGTGTTTCTATATGTTAGATAGTGATAGTTATCCGTTTCAGGCGTTCCGACACGCATTTCAACCGTTAGAAACGCCGTTTTTGAGGTCGAATTGTCGTAGATCTTTCCAAAATAGGCCGAAATACGATGCTCCGTGCTTTCTTTCACACGATAAGCCATAAAATAAGGGGGATGCTCTGTGCGCTGCAACGAGTCATACTGCGATTGCAACTCCGTCCGCAGCAGCTGCAAAAACTCATCCTCTTCCGGCTTCGTTTGTGCAAAAACAACCGAAGCACCCACCAAAAGCAGTGCGCAGCAAAAGAGCCGCAATAGCCAGTTTTTAGGGTGGGAGGACATTAGACTTGAGACTTAAGACTTGAGACTTAGGACCTAAACCTTGAACTTTGAACTATATGGTTATCTGAATATCGTTCCTTCTCTGTCAGGACTCACAGACACAATGGAAACCTTCGTATGGGTCTTATCTTCAATGAATTGAATATAATCTTTGAACGTCTGTGGAAGTTCCTCGTAGGTTTTGCAGTTCGATATGGCGGTCTTCCAGCCGGGCAGGGTGGTATAGACAGGTTCTATCTCCACATCGGTGGCGGAGGGCATCCTGTCGGTGAGCTCGCCGTTCACTTTGTAGGCGGTGCAGACCTTGATTTCATCGAGTTTGTCGAGCACGTCAGCCTTGGTGAGCGCGATGTCGGTGACGCCGTTGATCATCAGGGCATATTGGAGTGCCACGAGGTCGAGCCATCCGCAACGTCTTGGTCTTCCAGTTGTTGCGCCGTATTCGTTACCTTCCTTACGGAGAAATTCGCCCGTCTCGTCGAAGAGTTCGGTCGGGAAGGGACCGCTGCCCACGCGGGTGCAGTAGGCCTTCACGATGCCGAAGACGCGGCCGGCGTAATGCGGGGCCAGTCCCAGACCGGTGAACGCGCCGGCGGCGATGGTGTTGGAGGAGGTCACGAACGGATAAGCGCCGAACTCCACGTCCAACAGCGTTCCTTGCGCACCCTCGGCCAAAACCGTTTTTTCTTCCGTAAGATACTGGTGTACAACGTATTCGCTGTCAATAAACTGGAATTTGCGAAGGGTATCCAACGACTTGCGCCATTGGGCATCCAACTCCGAAAGCTTCTCCTCGTAATCGAATTGGAAATGCTTCAAAATCTCAATGTGCTCTTCGATTTTCTGGCGGTATTTGGCCTCAAAATCAGGCGATTCAAGGTCGCACACGCGCAAACCCGCACGGGCGGTCTTGTCGGTATAGGTCGGTCCGATGCCCTTCAGCGTGGAGCCGATTTTCATATTGCCCTTGTGCGCCTCCTGCGCAGCGTCAAGCAGTTTGTGCGTGGGCAGGATGAGGTGCGCCTTGCGGGAGATATAGAGGTTGTCGGTAGGGGTTAACCCCATGTTAACCAGCGCGTTAATCTCCTCTTCGAAGATGATGGGGTCGATCACGACACCGTTGCCGATAATGTTGGTTTTCTCCTTGTGGAAGATGCCGGACGGGATAATGTGCAATACGTGGCGGATGCCGTTGAATTCCAGAGAGTGTCCGGCGTTCGGGCCGCCTTGGAAGCGCGCGATTACATCATATTTGGGCGTCAACACGTCCACAATTTTGCCTTTGCCTTCGTCGCCCCATTGCAGGCCGAGCAGAATGTCCATTTTCATATTTCCGTTGTTTGAAAAACGGGGCAAAGATACGATTTTTTTGGGTTGCACGGTTATACGGCGACAGTTCCGGTTTCCTCCGAAATCCGCCATTTTAAATTAACTATTATTAGTTAAATTTGTGGTAAACAGTTAGTTTCCAAGGAAATATTTTTCTGATTTCGGGCTTGGAACGATTGAAAAAAAGCGTACCTTTGCCCCCTGAAATCATAAAACCTATCAAGAATGGAAAAAGAAGAAATCAAAAGCAATGTGAACGCTGAGAAGCTGAAAGTTCTCAACTCCACGCTCGAAAAACTCGAAAAAACGTTCGGAAAAGGCTCCATCATGCGCATGGGCGAGACGCACATCGAGGAGATGGACGTCATTTCCACCGGATCCATCGGTTTGGACACGGCATTGGGCGTCGGCGGATTCCCGAAAGGCCGTATCGTCGAGATTTACGGTCCCGAATCCTCCGGTAAGACCACCTTGGCTATCCACGCTATCGCGGAAGCCCAGAAACAGGGTGGCATCGCGGCCTTCATCGATGCGGAGCACGCCTTCGACCGCTTCTATGCCGAGAAATTAGGGGTAAACACCGCTGAACTCCTCATTTCCCAACCAGACAATGGCGAACAGGCCCTTGAAATCGCTGACAACCTCATCCGTTCCGGTGCCATCGACATTATCGTTATCGACTCCGTGGCCGCCCTTACCCCGAAAAGCGAAATCGAGGGCGACATGGGTGATTCCAAGGTCGGTTTGCAGGCGCGCCTGATGTCACAGGCTTTGCGTAAATTGACTGCAACTATCAATAAAACAGGTTGCTGCTGTATCTTTATCAACCAACTGCGTGAGAAGATCGGCATCCTGTTCGGCAATCCGGAGACGACTACCGGCGGCAACGCCCTGAAATTCTATGCCTCCGTGCGTCTCGACATCCGTCGCCAGGCCCAAATCAAGGACGGCGATACTGCCATCGGTAACCACGTGAAAGTCAAAGTGGTGAAGAATAAGGTGGCTCCTCCGTTCCGTACGGCCGAGTTTGACATCATGTTCGGCGAGGGCATCTCCAAGGCCGGTGAAATAGTTGATTTGGGTGTTGAATACAATATTATAAAGAAGTCCGGCTCGTGGTTCTCCTACGGCGACTCCAAGCTCGCCCAGGGCCGCGACAGCGTCAAACAGCTTCTTTGCGACAACCCCGAGCTCTCCGACGAAATCGAGGCTAAGATCCGCGAGGCCATTAAGGAAAACATGAAATAGTAGAGACGTTGCGCGCAACGTCTCTACATGACAAAATAACGATAGAATGAGAAAAACAATCATACGTCTGTTGGTGTTGCTGTTGCTCTTTGGTTACGGCTGCCATAGCAAGAAGAAGTACGCAGACCTGCCGCCGGAGCTGGCCGAGCTGTGCATCAATATCGACAGGCACCCCAAAAAGGCCGAAAATTACTACAAACGGGCGAACTACTACTATCTCAACAAGGAGATCGATAAGGGTATTGCCGACATGCAGACCGCCATCCGGCTGGCACCCGACAGCAGCAAGTACTATGTGACGCTCTCCGACCTCTACTTTGCCCAGCACGAGACCGACCTCACCGAAGAGATGCTGCTCAAGGCCATCTCCAAAGATGAGGACAATAACGAAGCACGTCTGAAACTGGCTGAGTTACAGTACTATACTCGGCAGTTTGAGGACTGCGAAAAGACTATTGACGAGGCGGTGCAACGGCAACCCCATAACCCGAAAGCCTACCTTATCAAGGCGTTCATGCTGAAGGATATGCAGGATACGGTTGGCTATCTTCGTATGTTGCAGCTTGTTATCGACCAGAATCCGAAAGAGGTGAAGGCATATAGCGAGCTCGGTTACTTCTATCAGCAGAAGAACGATCCTATCGCGGTCTCCTATTACCAGAACGGGTTGAAGGTGGAACCCAACAATGTGGAACTTCACTACAACCTCGGCACGATGTTCCAGGAAATGGACAAATTGGAGGAGGCGGAGCAGGAGTATAAGACGGCCATATCCATTGACTCTACCCATATTCCGTCGCTTAACAATCTGGGTTACTTGTACTTGGACGATAGCCTTGCCCGATATGACGAGGCAGTGCAGCTCTTTACGCGTGTGCTGCAAATTAACCCGAAGTTCGTCTACGCCCTCTGCAACCGCGGTGTGGCATACGAGTACTTGGGCAACTATGTGGCCGCCAGAAAGGACTATGAGGAAACACTGAAGCTTTCCACCAATTTTGAGCCGGCCATCAAGGGGCTGAACCGCTTGGATAAACTTCAACACTGACCGCGTATGAACGAGAATCTGGATCCTACCAAACAGCATCTGTCGGCATCGGACAAAGAGTTCGAGCGTGCGATAAGGCCCGCGCAGTTCACTGAGTTTCAGGGACAACAGCAGGTTTTGGAGAATCTGATGGTCTTCGTGCATGCCGCGAAAGGTCGTGGCGAGGCACTGGATCATGTCCTTTTGCACGGGCCTCCAGGTTTGGGCAAGACCACGCTGTCGCACATTATCGGCAACGAGATGGGGGTCAACGTGCGGGTCACATCCGGCCCGGTCATTGACAAGCCTGGCGACTTGGCCGGTCTGCTCACGAACTTGGAACCCCACGATGTGCTCTTCATCGACGAGATTCACCGTCTGTCGCCGGTGGTGGAGGAATACCTTTACTCGGCGATGGAGGACTACAAGATCGACATTATGATTGACAGCGGTCCGAGTGCGCGGAGCGTGCAGATATCTATCAACCCCTTTACGTTGGTGGGCGCAACCACGCGGTCGGGTTTGCTGACAGCGCCGTTGCGGTCGCGTTTCGGTATCAACCTGCGTCTGCAATATTATGATGCCCAGACACTTGGCAATATCATCAAACGGTCGGCTTCCATTTTGGACATCCCGATTGAGGACGATGCTGCCTACGAAATCGCCAGTCGCAGTCGCGGTACGCCCCGTATTGCCAACCTGCTTTTGCGCCGTGTGCGCGACTTTGCCCAAATCAAGGGCGACGGCACCATCACGCTGCCTATCACGCAACTGGCCCTGTCGGCGTTGAACGTCGACCAGCACGGTCTTGACGAGATGGACAACCGTATTCTGAGCACCATCATCGAGAAGTTCAAAGGCGGTCCCGTGGGTTTGAGCACCATCGCCACGGCGGTGGGCGAGGATTCCGGTACCATCGAGGAGGTCTATGAGCCGTTCCTCATCCAGGAGGGCTACCTCATGCGCACCCCCCGCGGTCGCGAAGCCACCGACCTGGCGTTCAGCCATTTAGGAAAATCGAGATATGTTTCCGGACAGGGTGAACTGTTTTGAGGTTCAAAGGATAACCCCGACGTGCAGATTACGCGCAGATACGAGCGATACGCGGAGATGAAATTTTTGTTACCAACTGTTGATTTATACTGAAATTATTGTACTTTTGCAAACTAATTCATCTTTAAGATTAAGATATGGAAAATACTGTCTATACTGAAAGTGCGGCTTCTACGACGTTACCAAGACTACGGAAAAAGAAACCTTACAAACGGGAGACTTTGACAAAACAAAGTGTCCCAGCTGGATATATGTCTTTGCAACAGTTTGAAAAAGAACTGGTTAATGCTGTTGTGCTTGGTAAAAGACCTTGACCTTTGACCTTTGACCACCCACCAAAACTCGTGTTGAAAAAATATTTCCAGTCACTACATGGTTGATATTAAAAAAAGTGTATTTTTGCCGTCCAATTTTAACGGCTAAAAAAAATAAGAGATATTATGAAAAAAGACATCCATCCGAAAGAGTATAGAACGGTGGTTTTCAAGGACATGTCAAACGATTACGCGTTCCTGACCAAGTCTACCGTGAACACGAAAGACACCATCGTTTGGGAAGACGGAAATGAATATCCGCTCGTAAAATTAGAGATTTCCAGCACCTCTCACCCCTTCTTCACCGGCAAGATGAAGCTGGTTGACACGGCAGGCCGCGTGGATAAGTTCCGCAACAAATACGCCCGCCACTTCGAAGCTGGCAAGTCCAAGTAATACATATTTTTTGTATCTTCGCTGACCTTTTCCGATACCCGAAAAAGGTCAGTTTTTGTATTGTAACCTACTGAAATGATGAAAGATATTCTTGCCCTTAGCGGTTTTTTCAATGCGGAGTCCAACGTGATACCCATCCTTTCGGCCGAAGACGAGGTCAGGATGAGCGAGGAGGAGCTGCCGTCAGTGGTAGCGCTGCTGCCCATGCGCAATACCGTGCTCTTCCCGGGCATGGTCATCCCCATCACCGTGGGACGCGAAAAATCGCTGCGCCTCGCCCGCGAATGCTCCGGCTCAGACGAGCCCATCGGTGTGGTGACACAGCGTGACAACAATGTGGAAGATCCTACTATCAAGGACCTCTACCGCGTCGCCACCCTTGCTCGCATCCTCAAAACCCTCAACCTTCCCGACGGCAACGTGATGATGGTTGTGCAGGGCATGAAACTGTTCGAAATCGGTCGCGTCACCCAGTCTCGACCCTACTACCGCTGCACCGCCCTCCCTTATCCCACCAACGATCTCAACCCGGACATCACTTCGAGCGAGGAATTCCAGGCCAAGATGATGCTCATTCGCGAAACGATGGGCAACATTCTGCAGCTCACCCCCGGCGTCACCCGCGATGCCATGACCGCCGTCAACAATATCGAAAGCAACTCCTTCCTCATCAACTTTATCGTCTCCAACCTTAGCATAGAAGTAAGTCAGAAACAGGATATTCTTGAGACACAGGATATTATGGTTCGATGCGATAAGGTTATCTCTTTGCTGACGCACGAGCAGCAGGTAATGGAGATTAAGCACCAGATCCACACCAAGTCGCATCAGGAGATGGAGAAGCAGCAGCGCGAGTATATCCTCAACCAGCAGATGAAAACCATCCAGGAGGAGCTCGGCGGTCCTTCCACCGAAAAGGATTTTGACGACTTGCGCGAGCGGGCGGCCAAGAAAAAATGGAACCAGGAGACGGCAGACCTCTTCGAAAAAGAGTTCAAAAAACTGCAGCGCACCAACTTCATGTCGCCGGAATACTCCGTGCAGCTCAACTACTTGGAGCTGATGCTCGACCTGCCGTGGAACGAATACAGCGAGGATAACTTCGATTTGGCCAAGACCCGCGAGATTCTGGACAAGGATCATTACGGTTTGGAGAAAGTGAAGGAACGCATCCTCGAATATTTGGCCGTTTTGAAGCTGAAAGGCGATATGAAGTCGCCGATTCTTTGTCTGGCAGGCCCTCCGGGTGTGGGTAAAACTTCTTTGGGTCGCTCCATTGCGGAGTCTATCGGACGGAAGTATGTCCGCATCTCCCTTGGCGGCGTGCACGACGAGGCGGAGGTCCGCGGCCACCGCAAGACCTACATCGGCGCGATGCCCGGCCGCATCATCCAAAGTATGCGCAAGGTCGGTTACTCCAACCCTGTGTTCGTGCTCGATGAAATCGACAAAGTGTCGGGCATGAGCGTCAACGGCGACCCGTCGGCGGCGCTGTTGGAGGTGATGGATCCCGAGCAGAACAGCACCTTCAACGACAACTATCTCGAAACCCCTTACGACCTGTCGCGGGTGCTCTTTATCGCCACCGCCAACAATATCCAGAACATCCATCCCGCCTTGCTCGACCGTATGGAACTCATTGACATACCGGGCTATTTGGCGGAGGAAAAGCTGGCCATCGCAATGAAGCATCTCATCCCGAAGCAGTTGGCAGACAATGGGTTGACGGCGAAGCAACTGACAATTCCTGAGGAGACGGTCAAGGCGGTGATCAGCGAATATACGCGCGAGGCGGGCGTCCGCACGTTGGAGCGCACCCTTGCCAAGATTATCCGCAAGCGTGCTGCGCAGTTAGTACAAGAGGGTAAAATATCCAAAACGGTGAAGCCCAAGGAGTTAAAAGAAATCCTTGGCTCGCCTATCTTCCAGATTGAAAAGGCGCTGGACGGCAGTGAGCCGGGCGTGGCCACCGGTCTGGCATGGACCGCCGTGGGCGGTGAAATCCTCTTTGTGGAGGCGCTTACCAGCGATGGCAAAGGCGAGCTTACCATGACGGGCAACCTCGGCGACGTGATGAAAGAGTCGGCCACCATCGCCTACGAATACCTCAAGGCGCATGCTGCCGACTATCGCGTTGACCCTGAGGATTTTAAGAACAAAAAGGTACATGTTCACGTGCCCGAGGGCGCGACCCCGAAGGACGGTCCTTCGGCGGGCATCACCATCCTCACCGCACTCGTCTCTGCATTTACGCAAACGCCTGTGCGTGAGAAGATTGCCATGACAGGCGAGATTACCTTGCGCGGCAAACTGCTCCCCGTGGGCGGCATCAAGGAGAAAATCCTCGCGGCCAAGCGCAGTGGTATTTTCGACATTGTGATGTCCAAGGAGAACAAAAAAGACATCGACGACATCAAGGAGAATTTCATCGAAGGCATGACTTTCCATTACTTTGAAACGATGAAGGAGGCGGTCATGTTCAACTTTAAATGGAAATAATATGGCGAATCCCTATTACGAATCGGCATTGACGGAGCGTGCGGGCGTGGAACAGCCCATGCGGGTGAACCCGAACTTCAAACGGCACAAGAAGGCGGAACTTACTGTCGAGGATTACGTGAAGGGGATTTTGGAGGGTAACCGAACCATCCTCAGTCGCGCCATCACCATGATAGAGAGCGAGAATCCGACACATATCGCGATGGCCCAGACGATTATCGAGCGTTGCCTGCCACACTCCGTCAATTCACTGCGCATCGGGATTACCGGCGTGCCGGGCGTGGGCAAGAGCACTTTCATCGAGTCGTTCGGCGGTATGTTGACCGCGCAAGGGCACAAGCTGGCGGTTTTGGCCATTGACCCGTCGAGCGAGCGCACCAAGGGCAGCATTCTGGGTGACAAAACCCGCATGGAAACCCTTTCCGTCGACCCGAACGCCTTCATCCGGCCTTCGCCGTCGGGATCTGCCTTAGGCGGGGTAGCCCGCAAGACCCGCGAGTCCATCATCCTGTGCGAGGCCGCCGGCTTTGACATCATCATCGTCGAGACCGTTGGGGTAGGGCAGTCCGAAACGGCGGTCAAGTCGATGGTTGATTTCTTCCTGCTGCTTATGTTGGCGGGTGCTGGTGACGAGCTGCAGGGCATCAAGCGCGGCATTATGGAAATGGCTGATGCGCTGGTTATTAACAAAGCCGACGGCGACAATCTGCCCAAGGCGAAAGGAGCTGCGTCCCAATATCGTGCTGCGTTGAAACTCTTCCCCAAGAACGACAACGGCTGGGACGTGCCCGTGGAGGTCTGCTCCGCCCGGGAATGTTTTGCGTTGGACAAAGTGTGGCAGATCATCCAGGATTTCGTCGCGCTGACCAAAGGGAACGGTAGCTTTGAAAGAACTCGTAACGCCCAATTAGTCAACATCTTCTACCATTGGATCGACTTCACCTTACAAAACCGCTTTTACAACAGCGAGCACACCCAATCGGAAATCGACCGCCTGCTTCCGCTCATCCAGTCGAAGCAAATTTCGCCGTACATGGCGGCGACGCAGTTGGTGGAGGGGTGACGGTTTCAAGTTTCAGGTTTCAAGTTTCAAGTTTCAGGTTTCAAGTAGTGGTGTCTTCGGCTTCTTTTCTGCGGCGGATGAAAATGCGTTCATAAAGACTTTTTAAGTTTCGCATGCTCCTTTTCGTTGCAGTTATTGGCATGTTATCGTGATTTTCCGTAGGAGATTCCGCTCGCTCACTGCGTTCGCAGCGGAATCTCCCACGTGAACTACAAACATCCCGAAAACAACATAAACTGAGCTTGCGAAACCTCAGTAAAAAAACCACAACGTCAGACCCCGAAATGCAATTTTTGTATCCTTTTATGCCAAAAACAAACAGTTAATTGCATAAAAAGTGAATTGAAAAATATTTTTAACACATCGTGTTTGGTATCGAAAAAATAGTATCTTTGCGGCGTTAATCTAAGTGCTCACTAATAGCGGAGAAAATGGAAGAATCAATAAACACTAACCCTTTTGAAGAAGCTCGGCGATACGTTGCCAATGCGGAGGAAATCATTCAGAAGTCAAAGCTGGATCAGGAGACGAAACTTTACAGGGACAAGAAATACGTCCGTATCGCGGGTGACACACTTTGGAAAGGCTGTCTCATCGCCCTTGACGCGGTTTTTGGCGTGCGGAAGGGCAAAGGCCGTCCGTCTATCAAGAAATACACGGAGGCTGTTGCCAAACGTGACCAGAAACTGCTGCAGTTCGTAAATACGGGCTATGAAACCATGCACCTTGTGATGGGCTATGACGGCAACAAGAACAAGAAAGTCTGCGATGCAGGTTTTGAGATCGCCAACACCATCATTGACCACTGCGAAAAGCTGTATCCGAAGCGGGTTTGCGCATAATCGTACCATCGTTCACCTGCTTTCCTTCGTTCTTCCCATACTGTAGGCATACTGTAGCCATAGTGCAGGCATACTCAAAGGCATGCCGTCACTATAGCTACAGTATGCCTCTTGGTTTAGAAAGCAGAGGGTGCAGTTTTTTTGTGGATTATTTGTAGCTCTTCTGATGGAAGTCATTTTTTTTTGTCGTAACTGCCTGATTATAAATGTGTGGATTGTGTGATAGGTTCGTGATACTCATCAACAAACCCTACAGCTTGCTCAGCATTGTATCTTTGCCGTCGAAATCAGTCGCGTGACGTTTTCAAACGTTCTTTGACATATTGGAAGAATTGAATCAGGCATCACTCCCCGAAATCCAGCGACAGTTGCGCCTCCTTCGCGGCAAGTTTCTGTTCCGCTTTGGAGACGAGCAGCGGGCGGAGGCGTTCGGGGCTCAGTTCGTTGATCCCGAGGATGGGTTGCAGGTTTGAGGCACCGAGTTCGTGACAGGTGATGAAGTACTTCGCCTTTTTCATCACCACGCCCATCTTTTTGAGGTCGTAGGTGGATAACCGGTTGAAACGGCGGGAGTTGACGATGAGCCATGCCGACTTGGTGCCGAGCCCCGGCACACGCAGCAGCATTTCGTAATCCGCCGTGTTGATGTCAACGGGGAAGAACTCGGGGTGCCGCAGCGCCCAGGCCAGCTTCGGGTCGATTTCCAAATCAAGGTTCGCGTGGGTGTCGTCCACCAGCTCATCGACCTTGAAATGGTAGAATCGGAGCAGCCAGTCGGCCTGGTAGAGGCGGTTTTCGCGCACGAGCGGCGGCTGCTTCAGCACCGGCAGCCGTGAGTCGTAGGTGTTCACGCTGACATAGCCCGAGTAATAGACGCGGCGCATCGTGGGCTGACCGTAGAGCATCGACGACATGCCGAGGATGTCGCGGTCTGTCTCCTGCGTGGCTCCCACAATCATCTGGGTCGATTGCCCGGCGGGCACGAACCGTGGCGCGTGGCGGTATTTTTTGCGGTCCTCCTTGTTTTCGAGCACGCCCTGCTGAATAAGCTGCATCGGCTGGAACACACTTTGGTGGCTCTTCTCGGGCGCGAGCATCTTCAGCGACTCCTCCTTGGGAATCTCGATGTTCACGCTCATACGGTCGGCATAGCGACCGGCCTCGGCCAGCAGCTCCTGCGACGCGCCCGGAATGCTCTTGAGGTGGATGTAGCCGTTGAAACGGTGGATGAGCCGCAGGTCGCGCACGATGGCCGTGAGTCTCTCCATCGTGTAGTCGGGGTTGCGCACCACCCCGCTCGACAAGAACAGTCCCTCGATGTAGTTGCGCCGGTAGAACTCCATCGTAATCTCCTCCAACTCGCTGACACTCAACGTCGCCCGCTTGATGTCGTTGCTGCGGCGGTTGATACAATAGGCGCAGTCGTACATGCAGTGGTTGGTGAGCATGATCTTCAACAACGAAACGCAGCGGCCGTCGTCGGCGAAGGAGTGGCAGATGCCGACACCGCCCACGGTGTTGCCGACCATGCCCTTCTTGCCACTGCGCACAGTGCCGCTCGACGAGCACGAAACATCGTACTTCGCCGATTCTGCGAGCACCCGCAGCTTTTCCATTGTCTTGTCTGTCAACATCTTGATGCTTTTTCGAGGGGCGTATCCGCCTTCGTAGAGACGCACGGACGTGCGTCTCTACAGGATGGCTCTATTTTGCGTACAGATACCGCTTGATGCTGTTTTTCGGGGTCTTCTCGAATTCCTGGATGTGGACCTCCACCTCGTTGATCTGTTCGTAGGCGGCGAGGTTCTTGTTCACCTCCTTGCGAACGTTGTCGAGTTCGCGGGCCACACCGGCGGAATCCAGACCGGCGGCGTCGCAGGCATCGATGTCGGGGTGGATGAGCGCGACAATCCGATTACCCCGCTGCACTACGATGCTCTCCATCACGAACGGCATATTGTTGAGTTTGTCCTCAATCTCCTCCGGGTAGATGTTCTGGCCCGACGGCCCGAGCAACATGGTCTTGCAGCGACCTTTGATGAAGATGTTGCCCTCCTTGTCCACAAATCCGAGGTCACCGGTGCGGAGCCAGCCGTCGTCGGTGAAACTGGCCTTCGTGGCTTCCTCATTCTTATAGTAGCCAAGCATCACGTTGTCACCGCGTACCACAAGCTCGCCCACGCCCTCGTTGTTCACGTCGTCAACACGGACCTCCATATTGTCGAGGATTTTACCGCAGCTGGTGGGCACGAACTTGGTCCAGTGCTCGTAGGAGATAAGCGGGGCCGTCTCGGTCATGCCGTAGCCGATGGTGAACGGGAATTTGATTTTGCGCAGGAATTTCTCGACCTCCGCGTTCATGGCCGCACCGCCGATGATGACCTGCTCGAAAGAGCCGCCGAACACGCCGACGAGTTTCTTGCGTATCTGACTGAGCAAGACATCGTCAATATAGGGCACCTTGAGCACCCAGTTCATCGGCGGTTTGGCAATCATTGGCTGGATCTGTTTGCGGTAAATCTTCTCAATGATGAGCGGCACACTCAGAATGAGGGTGGGCTTGATTTCGGAAAAAGCGGCGAGAAGCACTTTCGGGGTGGGCGTTTTGGTGATGAAGTAGGAGTGCCCGCCGATGGTGGAATTGCCGAGGAAGTCGAAGGCGCAGCCGTAGGCGTGTGCTAACGGCAGGAATGTCACCATGCGGTCGCCGGGGTAGAGCAGGTGTTGCGACGGGTTGGTGGCGGCGTAGGCGTGGTGGCCGAAGAGGGCGTTGGAAGCCAGCGCGCGGCCGGTGGTCATCACCCCTTTCGAAAAACCCGTAGTGCCGGACGTGTAGTTGATGGAGGCCAGTTCCTCGTTGTCCTTGTAGTCGTAGCGGATGCTGTCGGGATAGAACTGTCCCTTGAACTTCGCGTCAAAAAGCCGCTGGATGGCTTCGGGGGAGATGATTTCGCGGGGAAGTTCGAAACGGGCGCCGGATTGCTCGTCAACCACGGGCAGCGCACGCTCAATGACCGCCAGCGGACGGTAGTCGGTGAGCGAAAAGACTGCGCGGACCTGGCCGAGCTCGTTCTCGTCGAGGTGGTCCCAGTAAAAGTCGCCGGAAAACAGCAGTTTCGAATCGGAATGTTTGATGATGTGGTGGACGTTCTCGGGACGGAAATCCTGCAGGATGGGCACGATGACCGCGCCGTAGGTGATGGTGGCGATGTAGGTGACGGCCCAGCGGGTGCTGTTCTTGCCGATGAGGGCGATGCGGTCGTTCTTCTGGATGCCGCACTGCTCGAACAGCAGATGCAGTTTCTCGACCTGTTCGGCCACCTGACCGTACGTGAGCGTGAATTTCGTTTCGTAATCGGTGAAGGCTTCCAAGTCCCAATAGCGGCGGAACGAGTCCTCAAACATGCGTACAAAGTTCTCTTTTATCATAGTTTTTGGTTTTTTATTCAGCGGTTTCTATATAACAGTCAGTTTGTAGGAGTGTCGCCATTCCTGGCGACCTTTTTGCGGCAGGAATGCCGCAGCTCCTAAGGCGCTGCAAAGAAACAATTTTTTTCTGAAAAATGTTTGTCGGAGGAATACAAAAAAAGTGTATTTTTGCCGCTGGTTTTTAGGAGTTGTCTACCGACAATCTCAAATCAAGCCGAAGTGGCGGAATAGGTAGACGCGTTGGTCTCAAAAACCAATGAGGTAACACTCGTACCGGTTCGATCCCGGTCTTCGGTACACCACGAAAAAAGCACTTAGCCAAACGGTTAAGTGCTTTTTTGTCGCCCTTGCTTTCGGGCTTTTTGTGGAGCCGACGGGAGTCGGACCCGCGACCTCATGCTTGCGGAGCATGCGCTCTACCAACTGAGCTACGACCCCTTGATTTCGGGCGGCAAAAATACAAAATTATTGAATATGGCCGACGATGGTCCTGAAAATTATCGAATCACAACCTAAACCTTATTTTTGTTTCTTTGTCTTTTCTTTTTAAATTGGCCATTGTAGCACTTTTTTATGCGGTAAACATCATTGGATGAACAGGTTAGAGAAATATCGGACAAGAAGGATTCGCTCCGTTTTGCTGAGATTGGCGGGCTGTTTGCTGCTACTTTGGTTATCCGCAGGGCAACTTTCCGCACAATCGCAGGACGACAAGGTCTCTTCGTCCGTGTCCAATGGCGACAGTTCCTCCATCAACAAAACACATCGTCTGAAGGAGGTGACAGTTTCCAAACGGAAGCCGAAATACGTGCGCAAAGGGAATCCTGCCATCGAACTTGCCAAGAATGTCATCAAGCACAAGAACGAGAACCGCATTGAATCCGCTGGTTCCTACAAATCAACCAACTACGAAAAATTAGTTCTTTCGTTCGGCCGCTTCGACATGGACTTCCAGAAGAACAAGTTCAACCAAAAACTCATCTTTTTGGAGAAATACATCGACTCGCTGCCGCCCGACACCGTACCCGTACTGACCATCTCTGTCAGGGAGCGGCTGGAAGACCACTACTACCAACGGTCGCCGCACAAGGACGTGACCTATGTACGGGCACGACGGATGCAGGGTGCCGATGAAAGCCTCGACAAGGAAGGGCTTGGCACCAACCTCGATGCCATCTTCTCCGAAATCAACATTTTTGACAACGACATCGAACTGATGCTCAACCGTTTCGTAAGTCCGCTCTCCTCCACTATCGCCACCACATTCTACCACTATTACATCACCGACACGGTGATGGTGGACAGCGTCTCCTGCATCGAACTCACCTTCACGCCCGTGAACAGCCAAAGTTACGGTTTCACGGGAAGGCTCTACATCGTGAACGACAGCTCTTACGCCTTAAAGCGGTACCTCATCAATATCCCGCACCGGATAAACATGAACTTTGTCAACCAACTTATTATAGAACAAGAGTTTATTCAAATCAACGGCGGATTTTGGGTGCCCGAGGTCACCCATACGACCGCATCCCTCTCCTTGCTAAAAAGCAAGAAGATGAGGAAGATTTACGCCCGTCACACCACGCTTCAGTACGACTATGAGACTGGGGTGAGCATTCCCGATTCGCTTGATGTGGCCATGCCGGGCGAGGAAATCGTCGCCCCGGATGTTTGGAACTACAAGGGCAAGCGTTGGAAGGAGATGCGCCCGCTGCCGCTGACGGACAAGGAGGTATTCATCGACAGCCTTGGACCGGAACTGCGGCGGCTTCCGCTATTCAAGGCGTTGGAGAAGACGGCTGAAATCCTCGCCACGGGCTACATTCCCACCGCCAAAGACCGCAAAGAGAGCTATTTCGACATCGGCTCCATATACAATATGATAAGTCGCAACCCGACCGAGGGCTTACGGTTGCGCATCGGCGGCATGACCACTGCCAAACTCCACGACCAATGGTTCATGAGCACTTACCTCGCCTACGGTTGCCGTGACCGAAGGCTGAAATACAACGTCACGATGATCCACACCTTCGAGAAGAAGACGCGGCATGCTTACGAGGCACCGCGCAACGGCATCACCTTCAGCACAAGCTATGACATGGAGATGCCTGGACAGCAGTACACTTACATGGACCGCGACAACATCCTGCTCTCGTACGATTACGATACAGCCGCTCCTGCCGCACAGTACGTACGCCGCACGAAACTACACTTCCAACAGGAGTGGCCAAGCCGGCTGCGGTTCGAGACTTGGCTGCAATACGAGACCAGCGAGGCGGCGGGTTCGCTGGTCTATTGGCGTATCAACCGCGACGGGAGTGTCTCACCGATAAGCGATATCAACGACCTTGAATGGAGTGTGCGACTCCGCTGGGCACCCGGCGAAACCACCTACGACGGCCGAATGGGCGACAAAAGGCCCTTCAAACTCTCCAAAGACGCCCCCGTGTTCACCCTCTCGCACACTTTCGGCCTGATGGCCGGCAACCTCTACTATAACAAAACGGACCTCTCCGTCGAGAAACGATTTTGGCTCTCCGCATTCGGACACATTGATGCCGCGTTACAGGCTGGAATTGTCTGGGACGCAGTGCCTTATACCAAGCTTTACGTCCCGCAGAACAACCAGTCACTCTTTCTGGTACCCAACACCTTCTGCCTAATGAAGCCGATGGAGTTCCTCATGGACAAATACGTGTCACTGTCTGCCACCTACTTCCTTAAAGGGTGGATATTCAACCTCATTCCGCTTTGGAACCGCCTGAATCTTAGGGAGGTGGTTTCGTTCAATGGAGTTTACGGCGGACTGTCGCCCAAGAACATTCCCGGTCCAAACACACCAGGGTTGTACCTGCTTCCCGACGGCTGCGGACAATTGGGCAAGATGCCGTACATGGAACTGACTGCCGGCATCGAAAACATCCTCGGATTCCTCCGTATCGATTACGTGCGCCGCCTGAGCTATGCCAAAAACCTGAAAGGCTGGGATAAGAACGGCATTCGCTTCTCCTTCCGGATATCGTTCTAATTGCCCAAAACACTCAGAAAATTGTCCTTTTCACTTTTTTTTACAATGTTAAAAAGAGTTAAAATGAATGATGGGTGTCTGTGCGTGTTATAAAAAAGGTATTTTTGCGTCCGTTTTTTGTTTTCTTACAATTTAAAAAAACGGCGAATGGATAACGTAACTATATTACCCTACGATAGGATTTACAAGAACTTTATCGACCCGAAGTACCTGCATGACGGGCATGACGAGTACTATTACCGCGACCAGCAGGTCAAGCAGCCGGAGGGCGGGTGGCGGCACCTGCGTTCCGACGAAATCGAGCGGTTGGTGAAAAACAGCAACTCAGCCACCAACTGGGACGACATCTGGGTAACAGATGAGTTTGACACGGCCATGATCCGCAACAACCGTTTCTTCGGCAAGGTGCGTATCGGGCGTGTGCGTCGCGAGATCCTGCAATACCACGACCTGCGCGTGCCCATCGGCATCACCGACAGCAGCATTATCTCGTGCGACATCGGCAACGACGTGGCCATCCACGACGTACACTATATGGCCAACTACATTATCGGCGACCGCTGCATCCTGTTCAACATTCAGGAGCTTTCCACCACCGACCACTCGAAGTTCGGTAACGGTACCATCAAGGAGGGCGAACCGGAGGATGTGCGCGTCTGGTTGGAGGTGATGAACGAAATTGGCTCCCGCCGGATTATGCCCTTCGACGGCATGATCACTGCCGATGCCTACCTTTGGGCCAAATATACGGATGACACGAAGTTACAGGAGCGTCTTGGCGAAATCACACAAGCCAGCGTTGATTTCCACCGCGGCTATTACGGCACTATCGGCGAGGGTTGCGTCATCAAAAACTGCTGGATTCTGAAAGACGCGAAGGTCGGGCCGTGCTGCTACATCAAAGGCGCGAGCAAGCTGAAAAACGTCACCATCAACTCGTCAGAGGAAGAACCTTCGCAGATCGGCGAGGGGGTTATCCTGGTGAACGGCGTGACAGGCTACGGCTGCCGCATCTTCTACTCGGCGGTGGCCACCCGCTTCGTGCTGGGCGACAACTGCAGCCTGAAATACGGTGCCCGCCTCATCCACTCGGTATTAGGCGACAACTCCACCATCTCATGCTGCGAAGTCCTGAACAACATCATCTTCCCGTCGCACGAGCAGCACCACAACAACTCGTTCCTTATCTCGGCCTGCGTGATGGGGCAGAGCAACATGGCCGCCGGTGCCACCATCGGCTCCAACCACAACAGCCGCGCCACCGACGGCGAGATTGTCGCCTCGCGCGGCTTCTGGCCCGGACTCTGTTCGAGCGTCAAGCACTCCTCGCGGTTCGCCTCGTTCTCCCTGCTCAGCAAGGCCGACTACCCCAACGAGATGGACATCCGGCTGCCGTTCTGCCTCGTGAGCAACAATGTGGCCAATGACGAATTGCACCTCATGCCCGCCTACTGGTGGATGTACAACATGTATGCCCTCGCCCGCAACACCTCCAAGTATCAAAAACGCGACAAGCGCAAACGCAAGATCCAGAACATCGAGTTCGAAACCCTCGCGCCCGACACCGTGGAGGAAATCATCGAAGGCCGCAAGCTGCTCGAAGTGTGGGTCGCCAAGGCGTACCTCCGTTCGCAAGGTGAAGACCCCGACAAATACGAATATTACAATCTCCGCGAATGCGGCAAGAACCTTTTGGACAACGAGCCCTACACCGTCAACAAGTTGGAAATCTTGGGCGACAAGGTCGAAAAAAGTCGTCGAAAAGTCGTGATTGACAAGGCGTTGAAAGCGTATCACGCATACGGCGACATGATTACCTACTATGCCATGACGACCATTCTGAAGTACTTGGAGGCGCATCCCGAAACGGACATGGAGACCATTGTGAACAGCATGCGCGGCAAGCGTCTCCGTAAGTGGATTAACCTCGGCGGACAGACCATGCCGGAAGAAGATGTTGACCAACTGCGCGCCGACATCCGCGACGGCGTGCTCAACACCTGGGACGAAATCCACCAGCGTTACAACAAGCTGTGGATTGACTACCAGCAGGAAAAACTGCGCCACGCCTACTTTGCGCTGATGTTCCTCTACAAGGACGACGCCGACGTGATGACCAAGGAAATGTGGCACGAAAACCTGGACAAAGCCGTGCAAATCCAGCAGTTCATCTGCAACCAAGTGTACGAAAGCCGCAAGAAGGATTACGACAACGAAATCCGCAGCACCACCTTCCGCAACGAGGCCGAAAAGCTCGCCGTGGTGGGCCGCATCGATGACGTGTCGTTCGTCAAACAGATCCGCGAAGAGACAGAAACGTTCGTGGCACTGGTGCAGAAATACAAGGGATAACTTTCCCCAAAGGAGTACGTTTATACTTCCTTGAGCAGTCCCGAAGGGACAACACGCGCGAAGCGCAATTAACCTCACATAAGGCGATAGCCGCAGTGTGGGGCGCACGAAGCGCAATAACCCCATACAAGCGGAGCGCAGTGTGGGGGAGTCAATGACAAAAAACAACAATAAAACAATAGAACTATGCGCGTCATTATCAAAAACAACTACGACGAAATGTCGAAATGGGCCGCCAACCACATCGTGGAACGTATCAAGGCTTTCAAGCCGACGGCCAAGAAACCTTTCATCCTGGGTCTGCCCACGGGTTCCACCCCCATCGGCACCTACAAGGAGCTCGTCCGTCTCCACAAGGCAGGCAAGGTATCCTTCAAAAACGTGGTGACCTTCAACATGGACGAGTACGTGAAAATTCCGGAGGACCACCCCGAGAGCTACCATTCCTTCATGTGGACCAACTTTTTCAGCCACATTGACATCAAGAAGGAGAATGTCAACATTTTGAACGGCAATGCCAAGGATTTGGAGGCTGAATGCGCTCGCTATGAGGCGAAAATCGAAAGCTACGGCGGCATTGACCTCTTCATGGGCGGTATCGGGCCGGACGGGCACATCGCCTTCAACGAGCCGGGCAGCAGCCTGACCTCGCGCACACGCGTGAAGACCCTCACCACGGACACGGTGATTGCGAACTCCCGCTTCTTCGACAACGACATCAACCAGGTGCCGAAGACCGCTTTGACCGTCGGCGTGGGCACGGTGATGGACGCCCGCGAGGTGATGATCCTGGCCAACGGCCACGGCAAGGCCCGCGCTTTGGCCGCTGCCATTGAGGGCGGGGTCAGCCAGATGTGCACCGTATCCGCTCTGCAGCTCCATCCCAAGGGCATCATCGTCTGTGACGATGCCGCCTGCGACGAGCTGACGTATGGCACGGTGAAATATTTTAAGGACATCGAAGGACGGTAATTCCTACGTTATGTAGAGACGTGGTGCACCGCGTCTCTACAAAAAAAATGTACCTTTGCATTTTCCGTCAAAGGTACATTTTTTGTATGACAAAAAACCATAACCTGTTCAAAATGAAGAAGAACCTAATCATCATCGCCGTCTGTGTGCTGACGGCGGTGCTGGCCGCGAGCGGCTGCTGGGCTATCACCAAGGGTCACAATGAAGCCGACCCGACCCCGAACCAATATGCGAATACACTTGCCTCGCCACCCCTGCCGCAGAGTCTGACTTTCGCCGGGGAGGAGGTGCCGTTGGATGTCTATTGGGTGCGTGAAGCCTTGGACCGCGAGCTCATCATCAACTGCTACCAGCACTCCAAAACACTGCGTATCTTCAAGTTATCGGGCCGCGTGTTTCCCGTTATTGAGAAAATACTGAAAGAGGAAGGCGTGCCGGAAGACTTCAAATACCTCTGTGTCGCCGAAAGTGGGTTGGAGAACGTCACCTCGCCCGCGAACGCCGGCGGCTACTGGCAGTTCATTCCTTCCACGGCCAAGGTGTACGGATTGGAAGTCGGTACCGACGTGGACGAGCGCTGCCATCTCGAAAAATCGACCCGCGCGGCCTGCAAATACCTGAAAAAGATGAAAAACCAGTTTGGCAGCTGGACGTTGGCTGCTGCTGGCTACAATCGCGGCGACGGCGGCCTGCAGGCGGCAATCAATGACCAGCAGGTGCAAAACTACTGGGATTTGTGGCTCAACAGCGAAACCTCCCGCTACGTCTACCGCATTCTCGCCTTCAAGCTCATCTTCGAAAACCCGCAGGAATACGGGGTCAAGATCTGCCCCGCTCAAATGTACCATCCCGTTGAAACCAAGACTGTTAAGGTGGCAACATCCATTCCCAGCCTCCCGCGTTTCGCCGAGGAGCATCATGTCACCTACCGCGAATTGCGCAACCTCAACCCCTGGATTCGCAACAACAAGCTTACACTTGCTACCGGCAAGAGTTACGAAATTGAGATTTCCAAGAAACCGAAATCCAGTTACCGTGACCTACTCAAACACTGCGACAACCCCTACTTGAACCTCGGTACATCAGCCAGCGAATAAAACAGACCCTGTTTTTCACGCAAAACATATAAGGCCGTACCTTGAAATTTGTACTTTTGCACTTTCGTTTTCAGAATAATGTTTCATCAAAAAATAATGCTATGAAAAAGCTTTCCAACCTCATGAGGATGAGCATCGTCATGCTTTGCGCGACACTGCTGCTGACATCCTGCAACAACAAGAAAGACACGACGAAATTCGTGGAGAACCCCGACATGGAGTACCGCACGCTGGGCAGCACCGGCTTGCGCGTGGGCGTGATTGGTCTCGGCTGCGGCGGGTTCGAGGAGATTGACTCCGCCGCCGCCCGCGCATTGGTCACCGCCGCCCTTGACCACGGTATCAACTACATGGACATCTATGACGCCAACCCCAAGGTGCGCAGTAACATCGGCTACGGCCTCGGCGACCGTCGCAACGAGATGATTATTCAAGGCCACATCGGCTGTTGGTGGAACGGCGACAGCTACGAACGCACCCGCGACTTGGCGAAATGCAAGAAGGGTTTCGAGGATTTGCTTACCCGTCTGCACACCGACTACATCGATGTCGGCATGATGCACATCTTCGACAAAATGGAAGATTGGGAGGCCGTGCAAGGCAGTGATTACCTGCAATATGTCAAGGACTTAAAAGCACAGGGCAAGATCAAGCACATCGGTGTGAGCAGCCACAACGCCGAAGTGGCTCTCGCCATTGCCAAAAGCGGTCTGGTGGAGGTCATCATGTTCAGCCTCAACCCCGCCTTCGACCGTGTGCAGTCGGGAAAGAGCCCTTGGGATCCGGCGACCTTCGACAATATGCTGCCCGGCATCGACCCCGTTCGGGTGGAGCTGTATGATTACTGCACCCAGCACAATATCGCCATCACGGTGATGAAGGCATACGGCGGCGGCGATCGCCTGTTGGATGCGGAGAAGTCGCCCCTCAAGGTGGCTCTCACCCGCGACCAGTGCGTGGCATACGCACTTTCGAAGCCCTGTGTCGCGGTCAGCCTCTGCAGTGTCGGAAAGGCCGAAAAGCTGGATGAGTATCTGCATTACCTGAAAGCCACTGACGCGGAAAAAGACTACAATGCGGTGCTGAGCGGCAAAACCGCGCAAGCGGCGGAAGTCGGTCAGGGCGAATGCACCTACTGCAAACACTGCGCCCCCTGTCCGGTCGGCATTGACATCGCTAAAGTCAACAAGTTGTTAGCCGAGGCGGAACTGGCTGGCAGCGTCTCCAAAGAACTGTCTGCCGAGTACGCGAAATTGAAGCACCACGCCGGAGAGTGCGTCCAATGCGGGGCCTGCGAGGATCGCTGCCCGTTTGACGTGCCGGTGCGTGAAAAGATGGAGCAAGCGGCGAGGGTGTTCGGGTATTAAGCGAGTTCCCGCTGGGCCCTCTCGTAATCTTCAGGAATACCGATGTCGATGAAGTAGCCGTCGGAAGGCATGCCGAAGAACATCTCCTGCGTATAGAATTTGGTCATGAGGTCTTTCTCGAAGGAGAACTTCTGCGGCTGCGGATATTTGTCAAACAGCTTTCTGTCAATAAGATAGATGCCGCCGTTGATAAAACCGCGACCTGCGGTGGCTTGTTTCTCGGAAAACAGCGTAATCATGTCGTTGCCGCCGACGACCACACTTCCGTAGCGGGAGACATCCTCCACCTCGCGCAAAACGATGGAGAGCAGGCTGCCCTTTTCTTGGTGGAAATGTTCGAACTCGTCCAAATCGACTTTGAACATGGTATCTCCGTTGATAACCAAAACATTGTCCGTCACGCATTTGGAGAAGGCGAACAGAATGCCGCCGCCGGTACCTAACGGTTCAGTCTCCACGGCATAGTCGATTTCCAATGATTTGTACTGCGTGCCGAAAAACTCCTCGATCTTTTCGTGCAGGTATCCGACCGACAGCACCACTCTTGTGTAGTGGTACTCAATCAGATAGTCGAGGATATAGGTTAGGAACGGCCGCCCGTTGACGGGTGCCATGGGTTTGGGCAGGTCTTTGACCACGCCCTGGAGCCGCGTGCCGAAGCCGCCGGCGAGAATGATTGCTTCTTTAGGTTCTGTGTTCATTGTTTGTCACTGCTTGCCCCACACTGCGCTCCACTGCGTTCCGCTTGTATGGGGTTACTTGCGTTTCGCGCGCCCCACACTGCGGCTTCGCCTTGTGTGGGGTTAATTGCGCTTCGCGCGTGTTGCCTTACCACCCCGCCCTTCGGGCACCCCTCCAGAGGAGGGGAATGGGCAGCTTATGGAAAAATTACATAGTCCAAGTCTTGAGGCCTTCGGTCACAAATTCGTAGCGTTTGGATTGGCCGCCGAACTCCGCGAGGCGGTCGATGACACGGTAACGGGCGTTGGAGGGACAGTAGAAGAACATGAAGCCGCCGCCGCCCGCACCGGAGATCTTGCCGCCGGTGGCGCCGGCCTTGATAGCGGCATCGTAGACCTCATCGATAAAGGCGTTGGAGACGCTGTCGGCCATCCGTTTCTTGTGCTGCCATCCCTCGTCTAAAATCTGCCCGATGGCATCCAAATCGCCCTTCAGTAACACCTCCTTCATGTGAAAAGCCTGTTCTTTCAGGGCCAGCATGGCATCGATGGACTTCTGCTTCTTGTTCTGGACGTTTTTCTGCTGCTCCTCAATGATCTTGGCGGAGACGTGGCTCGTGGCCGTATGGTAGAGTACTAAGTTGTGCGCCAATTCGTCGAGGTAGCGTTGACGAATGCGCAACGGGTTGACAATCACATTGTCACCGATAAACTCCATGTAGTTGAATCCGCCGAACGTGGCAGCATACTGGTCCTGTTTGCCACCGGCCATCTGCAAATCCACCCGTTCGATTTCGTAGGCCAGACGCGCGATGTCGTACTCGCCGAGCGGAAGTTTCAACCACTCCACGAACGCACCAAGAATGGAGACCACAAGCGTGGACGAGGTGCCGAGGCCGGAGCCCGGAGGCGCATCCACAAACGTACTCATCTTGAAGGATAACGGTTTGTGCGTGAACTGTTTGACAATGCGGTTATAGACCCCCTTGTGCAGGATGAAATAGCCCTCGGGCGTGAGATTGTCGGCACTATCCAACGTTTCACCTAACTCTTCCTTGGCGGGATTTTCGAATACGATTTTCCCGTTGTCAAGGGGCTCCAATGTCGTGTATGCATACATGTTGACGGTTGCGTTAAGAATGGCGCCGCCGTAGAGGTCGGAGAACGGCGAGACATCCGTGCCGCCACCGGCCAAACCCAATCGAAGGGGAACTTTGCTGCGAATAATCATATCTATCGGTTATTTTTGTTATTATTATCGTTATTACCCTTTTTGGAGACGCAAAATTTTGCGTCTCTACGACCGGCACGCCTCCAAAATTGCCTCAATGAAACGCGGCCATGCATATTTCTTCTTCTCCTCGACAATGTTCTGTTCAAACTCTGCCTGTTTTTTCTCTGAGAAGAAACGGTGCAGCGCATCGGCAATTTGTTGGGAATCAGGTTCTACCACATAGCCAATCTTGCCATCGGGCACGATTTCGGGCAGGCCGCCGACATTGGTCACTAACATCGGTTTCTCGAAATGGAAGGCAATTTGGGTGACGCCGCTTTGGGTGGCCGTTTTGTAAGGTTGCGCCACGATGTCGGCCGCGCTGAAGTAGCGGTTTACCTCGCTGTCGGGGATGAAGTCCGTGCAGAGCACTACGCGGTCTTCGATCTGTAAGTCTTTGATTTGCTTAAGGTAAGGTTCGGGATCGCCGTAAAACTCGCCGGCCACAATCAGGTTCACTCCGTCCTCCTTCAGACGGCTGTCGGCAAAGGCTTCCAGCAGCAGGTCCAGCCCCTTGTACCCGCGGATGAAGCCGAAAAAGAGCACGTAGCGGTTATCGGGGCTCAACTTCAGCAAAGACAAAGCCTCTTCGCGGGAAAGCCGTTCCCCGTAGTGGTCGTAGAGCGGGTGCGGACTGAAAACGGCGGGCTTGTCGGTCGTGAACAGTCGCAAATCGGCCAGCACCGACTTCGACATGGCCACGAAACCGTCGGTGGGACGGATAAAGTAGCGTACAAATGCCTTGTCGCCGATGCGATGTTCGTGAGGGATGACGTTGTCGAGGATGGAGACCAGCCGGGTATGTTTGTTGCGCCGGACAATCCGTGCGATGGTGCCGAAGCAGGGGGCCATAAAAGGCAGCCAGAACTTGGTAATCATCAGGTCGGGATTCTTCCGCTTGATTTCGCGCCCCACCTTGAACCAATTAAACGGGTTGTAAGAGTGCACCTTACGCACAATCTTGAGTCCTTCGGGTGCGGGTTCTGTACTGTATTGCGTCTTCCCCGGGAACAGAAAGTCAGGATACTGATGGGTAAACGTGTAGATTTCCACCTCGTGTCCCTGGTTTTGGAACTCGTAAGCAATCCGCTCATTGAAGGCGGAAAGCCCTCCACGATAGGGGTATGCTGTTCCGAGAATGATGATTTTCATAGGGTATGATTTTGAGGTGCAAAGGTACACAATTTTCGAATAAATCCAGCTATTTTGATTCGGTGTTCAGACGGCTCAATCGTTCCTTTATCATCGCAATGAACCCGTTTTTCATCTCCAGAGGAAGGAAAGAGCGTTCAATCCAATCATACCACTGTTTTTCCGCAGAATGGAATTTTTTCAGCATGTTTTGGATTACTTTTTCATCCAAACCGCTGTTCATCATGGCACTTCTGAAATCTTGTAGCTTGATTTTCTTCTTTCGGGCATTGAGTGTTAATGCGAGCTCTTCCGTGTCGGAGGGCATTACCAAAAGCGTGTTCAACAAGTCATAAGCGGGAGCAAGCTGATAATTGTCCGGAATTGGGCTGTACATCGAAAAATTCTTCAGATGCATGTCGCTGTTTCCTGTAATCCATGAAAATAGGACGATTTCCCAAAATCGTTCGAGGTCGAGTTTGGGAGCGGAGGAATAGTGCAGAATCAGTTTGGCAATCTGTTCGTGCGACCCTCTGTATTTGTTCTCTGTCAGCTTTTCCGAAAGCTGACACATATCCTCCATCGGGAGTTTTGCCCCTTTCGTTGTTCTGTCCACCCTTCGTGTCAAATAGCATAACTGACCGTCCGCAAATCGTACAAGGGTGTGCGGAACAACCTGGATTTTAGCCACTTCGGCCAGATGCATCGTCAAATCCTCCAGTTCAGGCAAACAAGGATATAATTCAGTCTGAGGTTTGAGGATGAATCGTCCCCACAATCCGACAATAGTAAATCGGGACTCGTGCTGTAATTTCTCAATGTCCATGGACAATTTCGCCTGCACCCCTGTCACGGCCGTCTGACTGCGTACCACCTCTTTGGCTAACTCTTTGATTTCCGTATGACGATACGGGAATCCCGGAACAGTGGTCGTGCCGAAGTAGCGTTTCGCGCATTGGGGATGGTAATCCACCATTCCCGCTTCCAATTCTTGATAACAACACAAACACTTTGCCATAAGTTACTGATTTTCAGAGTTAGTAATATCCACAATGCTCACTGCGCCGATGCAGTCTTTGCAACAGGCCAGCAACAACGACATTCGGTCACGAGGATTGATTTTCCAGTTGGCTTGGGCGATATCCAACAGCCAGCCTTCAGGAATCAGTCCGTCAAAGAAAGGGAACAGGACGTTGCTCTTGTAGGGTTTTGACTGCACCGGCATTGTCAAGCTGATGGGGGTTCCGTTCTCCGCAATATACGTTTCGGAATAGGCAAACGTATAGCCGTTTTCGTCCTCCGTTAGTACGCCTGCCAATTTATCCTGAAAATAGACCTCCGCCTGCTTCATAAGTCACCCCTTTCCTTTTTGACCGGCCCTAATTCTGCACCGAACATGTCTAATACTTGATTTACCTTGTCCATACGCAATGTGGTTTTCCCTTGTTCCAAATCGCGCACAAACCGGAGCCCAACCCCGGATTTCTCTGACAAATCCACTTGCGTCAGATGATACATTTTGCGCTGTTCTTTCACAAACTCCGACAGTTTTGTTTCGTTCATAATTATATGTTTTCGGGTATAAAACCATTGAAAAACAGAATATTATACGTTATCGGGTATAAAGTCAGCTATAATTAATGAATTTATACCTTTTCGGGTGCAAAAATACAAAAAAATACGTTAGTGCGAATACCCTTTAATTATTCGCTTCGCACAAACCTCTGACGCCGTTGGTTAATGATGCGCCAATAATTGCGTTTCATCTTGTCGTTCAAAAAACTACGGGCGATAAGGTCGTTAACCAATGGCGGAAACTCCATAAAAAGATCCAAAACTCGTTCGGCTCTTTTTGCGGGCAATCCGATGCGCTGCGCAAATCGTTCGAAATCAGTCCGGCACAAATGTCCCGTTCGGAGTAGAGCATCGCTCGGTTTAATATCGGGAGCGAGACCACCTTTTAACCCTAAATCATCGCTTTCTAAATGGAGGCGGGTGTTCAGCAAGTCGTAAGCCGGTGCGAGCGCATACTCGCCATTGCGATTAATGAGCGAAAAATTCTTCAGATGCGCATCCTCGTTGGCATATAGGTAGTTGAATAACACCAGTTTGAAGAACCGTTCCGTTTCCACCATCCATGCTGGCACAATCGTTCGAATGGCATCGGCAATCATGGCGTAATGACCGTCATATTTGAAATTGCTGTCGGCACCTTGCTCGGTTTTGCCAAGCACCGATGCAAAATCTTCCATCGGATACTTCGTCAAGTCGGGCTTCACATCAAACCTTCGGGTGATATACACAGGTTGCCCTTTGGCACTGAAACACAACGCATTCGATGCCGTCTCAATGCCATAAACCTGAGAAGCTATCTGCATGGTGAGATGTTCGTTGGCAGGAATCTGTTTGCGGGTTTGGATATTAAGCAGCGGTGCTGGTTTCAAGATAAAAGTACCCTGCTCACCAAGTTGCGACAATCGGATATGACCACGCTCCACCACAGCCGAATACTTCTCTTGTGCACCGGAAATTGAAAGATTTCTCTGGTTCACTTGCAAATCAGAATTAGCACTAATACCATCAAATTCAAAATCCAAAAAAGGGGATACCTTTTCACCACCAAAAAGCAACTTCAGTGCCATCGGCGAATAGGTGTCGTACCCGGGTTGCAAAGTAGCTGGACAAACGCTAATAGTTCTCATTTTTCCTCCTTTCTTAGTGACACATTGCCAATGCAGTCCTTTCCGCAGATCATCTCCAACATGCCGAAAAAGTCGTGCTCATCCACTTTTAAAGCCGTACACATGGCCTTGCGGTTGGAGCCTTCGGGCAGCAAGTTGGTGAAAAACGGGAAGATGCGGTTTGATCGGTAGGGTTCCTCCCTTTTGGGCAACGACAATGCAATGGCAGGTGTTTCTGGATCGACCAAATACTGGGCATTATAAGCGAATTCGTATTCGTCCCGATCCCGCTCCGTCAGCTGGCCTGCGAGCTTATTGTCCAAATAAACATCCACTGTTCTCATTTTGCGTCAAAATTATCGTTCATATATCCCGTCTCTTTGGTCTGGATTATCATCTCCAAGCCCAAGACCGTCATGATTTTCTGCAGCGTATGCAGCGAAGGATTCCCTTTCCCGCGCTCAATGTCCTTCACGGTGGCGATGCCCACCTCAGCGAATTCCGCCAGGTCTTGTTGCGACAGTCCCAGTCGCGCTCTCCGTTTTTTAATGATGGCTGCAATATCCATTTTCTTGAAAGTATGCTTTATTGTACCTCGGCGGCAAAAATACACTTTTTTCAGTTGTCCAGAACTGAAAAGTATAAAATGTTGTACTTTTCGGTTGGAGAAGAATAAAAGAGAATAAAAGACAACCTGTTTTTTATCATTCGCAATGACCGTTATTTTTCGTACTTTTGCACCCTCAAATTTCAGAATAAAAAAAACGTATAATATGAAACCCGTTCTTAAGAAAACACTGACCCACTGCGGCATCATCCTGATTCTTTTCATGGTGGCTGCCGTCTATATGTCCCCCGCTTTCGACGGAAAAGTTATCCAACAAGGAGATACCCTGAAATGGCAGGCCATGGCTAAGGAGCAAATGGATTTTCACGAAAAGACGGGCGGTCACACCATCTGGAACAGTTCCATGTTCAGCGGTATGCCCGGCTACCAAATCACGACCGGGGTTAAAGGTCATGCGCTTTTCACCGGCGTGAAAAACTTCCTCAATCTTGCTTTTGCCGGATTACAAGGCAGTGTCGGAGCTGTTTTCCTCTATCTGATAGGATTTTATGTATGCTTGTTGGCGATGGGCCTGAACCCCTGGCTCGGCCTGTTAGGAGCGGTGACTTTCGGCCTTGGCAGTTACAATATCATCATCATCGAGGCCGGCCACATGACAAAAGCTTTCGCCTTAGCCATGATGGCGCCCATATTGGGCGGAATGCTCCTGACATTTAAACGAAATTATGTTTGGGGCGGCATCCTGTTTGCGGTGGCACTTTGCACCCAAGTCGCTTACAACCATATCCAAATCACCTACTACACGATGCTGGCCGGCGTTCTTCTGGGTCTCGTCTATGCCATTTACGCGGTCAAGGACAAGACAATCAAGCCGTTTTTGATGGGTACCGGAGTACTGCTCGTCGGCTGCGTTTTTGCGGTAGCCTGCAACGCCAGCAACCTGTTCATGAACCAAGAGTACGCCAAATACACCATGCGCGGCGGCTCAGAAATCACGGTGACACCCGAAGATCTGTACAAGGACGGCGAGGCCAAGTCTATCGCCGCCTCCAACGGTCTGGACATCGACTATGCCTTTGCTTGGAGCTACGGCAAGGGCGAAACCTACACGCTCCTGGTTCCGGGCGCGTATGGCGGCGGCTCCGGCGAGACTGTCGGGACGGACTCCGAATTCTACAAGAACTTCCGCCAGAAACAGGCTCCGCTCTACTGGGGCGACCAACCTTTCACCTCCGGACCGGTCTATTTCGGAGCCATTGCCATCTTCCTGTTTGTGTTGGGCCTCTTTGTGGTGAAAGGCCCCGACCGCTGGTGGCTGCTTCTCGCCACTGTCCTCGCCATTCTCATGTCTTGGGGAAAAAACTTCCTGGGATTCAACGAGTTCCTGTTTAACCACCTACCCTACTACAACAAATTCCGCACACCTTCCATGAGTCTGGTCATCGCCAACGTGACCATGGTGCTGATGGCCGTGCTGGCCCTGAAAACCATCTTCGACAAGGAGAATCCGGTCGACAAAAAGAAACTGAATCTCGGATTATACATTTCCACCGGCATCATCGCAGGCCTTATCCTGCTGATGATGGCTCTCTCAAGCAGTTTTTCCTTCTCCGGCGCCAGCGACACCCAGATGGCTGCGCAGTACGGCGCCCAGTGGGATATGATCAAGGACGTGCTGGTGAAAGACCGCAAAGCCCTCTTTATGGCCGACTCCTGGCGTTCGCTAATCCTGGTCCTCATTGCCGCAGTGCTTATTTGGCTGTACATCAACGAAAAAATCAAGCAGTCCGGCATTATTATCGGCGTTTTGGCCTGTTTGGTTTTGGTTGACCTGTGGGGCGTTGACCGCCGCTACCTCAACGAATCCAACTTCGTGTCGGAAAAGCGTCTCAAACTCAGACCCTCCGAAACAGACAAGACCATTGACACGTACGCCGCCCAGTTCAAGGACGAGGACTACCGCGTGTTCGACCTCTCCGTAAACACCTTCAACGACTCCTATCCGTCAGCTTTCCACCATCAGATCGGCGGTTATCATGCAGCCAAACTGCGTCGTTACCAAGACATCATCGACTTCTACCTCTCCCGCCACATTAACACGGATGTGCTCAACATGCTGAACACCCGTTATGTGGTGATGCAGGGTCAGGGCGGCCAGCCCATGGTGCAGCGCAATCCCGAGGCATTGGGCAACGCCTGGTTTGTGAACGCATACCAGTTGGTGGAGGATCCCAATGCGGAGATTCTGGCGCTGAACGACTTTAACCCCGCCGACACGGCCATTATCGACAAGCGTTTTGCCGAGATGGTGCAGGGCAAGAACCTGGAGCGCGACAGCAATTCCGTTATCGCCATGGAGCACCAGAAGCCCTACAACATGGACCATCTGATCTATAAGACCAAAACATCCAAAGACCAGTTGGCGGTCTTCTCCGAAGTCTATTACGCTCCCGACTGGCGCGCCTACATCGATGGCAAGCCCGCCGACTATTTCCGCGTCAACTATATTCTGCGGGCCATGGTGGTTCCCGCCGGCGAGCACACCATTGAGTTCAAGTGCGAAGCTCCGATGCTGTACAAGCTCATCAAAGTGAACATTGTGTCCGGCATTCTGTTTGTTCTGGTGGTGGCTGGCAGCCTGGCGTTGTATTACAGAGGGAGAAAGAAAACTGCCCAACCGCAAGCGGCATAGATGCAATAAGCCTTATGAACATCCTTTTCATCCGATATAAGAAGTCGAAAAACATTTTGGAAGGCGGCGAACAGGGCAGCCAGAAAAACTATAATGTTCTGTCGCAGCTGGTGGGAGAAGGTCACATCACCACCTACTATGTCCATGACGAAAACCGGAAGAAGACGGTTTGGGATTATGCCAAAGGGGTGTTCTATTTCCCGTTCAACTACTATTTCGGACTTACGCCCAAGCGCGTACGGGAAATTGTGGCTATGGCACAGTCGTATGAGGTCGTTTTTATCGACCGCAGCGTATTCGGCATCATCGCAAAAAAGTTAAAAGAGGCGAACTACAAAGGCAGGATCATTTCATTCTTCCACAATGTGGAAGTGCCCTACTTTGAGGCAAAATTAGGAAACAAGCCGGGCAAAGGCGTGTTTTTGCGTTGCATTGACCATAATGACCGGTATGCCTGCCAATATTCCGACAAAACCATTGCTTTGAATCCCCGCGACGATGGCGAACTCTTTGCCCGTTACGGAAAAAAGGCAGACGTGCTGATTCCTGTGGCCTTCAAAGACAAATACCACCGCGAACGCTATGCCGAAGAGATGACCCGGCCTCAACCGTTGTGTCTTTTCCTGGGCGCCTACTTTCCGCCCAACAACGAGGGTATTGTCTGGTTCGTGAAAAACGTGCTGCCGCATGTGAACATCCGCATGAAAGTGGTGGGCAAAGGTATGGCGAAGCTCAAAGCCGAGGAGCCTGCCTTGAAAGACATAGAGGTGATTAGCGACGCACCCGACCTGCTGCCCTATTTTGAGGATGCCGACATCATGATTCTCCCCATCTTCAAAGGCAGCGGCATGAAGGTGAAAACCTGCGAGAGCCTGATGTACGGCAAAAACATTATCGCCACCGACGAGGCGTTTGTCGGCTACGAGGTGGACTACGACAAGGTGGGCGGCAAGTGCAACACGGCGGAGGAGTTCATCGCCCGCATTAAGGATTTCGAAGAAAATCCCCGGCCAAGGTTCAACGCCTATTCCAGACAGATGTTTCTGGAAAAATACTCCGAAGAGGCGGTGGTGGAGCGGTTTAAGGAGGTACTGTTTTCCTAATCCCTTTTTTCACATTTCAGGATAACACAACCATCATGAATCAGAAAGAAAAGGCATTAACCGTTTCCATTGTCATACCGGTGTACGCCGTGTCTGCTTATATCGAGCGTTGCGTAAACTCTGTAATAAACCAAACGTACAATCCCATCGAGTGTCTCCTTGTGGACGACGCCACGCCCGACGACAGCATCTCCAAATGCGAGCGGCTGATTGCCGACTATAAAGGCTACACCCGTTTTGTGATTCTCCACCATGACCGAAACCGCGGGCTGTCGGCCTCCCGAAACACCGGATTGGTCGCAGCCACGGGTGACTACGTCTTCTATTTGGACAGTGACGACGAGTTAAAGCCGGATTGCATCGAGAAGATGGTGCGGCCAATAAAGAGCAACCCCGCCATTGAGATGGTGCTCGGCAATCATGAGGTCTATGTCCAACACCATTCGGGAGCCCCGACCAAGCAACGCCAGACACATCTTCCCGAAGGAGACTATGACACCATGGAGAAGGTATGGAAACTTTATAAAAAAGGAGGGGGATTTGACGGGCACGCTTGGAACAAGCTGATCAAAAAGGATTTCCTGCAACAGCACCGGCTCTATTTCAAGGAGGGGGTAATGTGGGAGGACATGATCTGGAGTTTCATCACCGTACAACACCTCAGCCACCTGCACGTCATCCCGGACATCACCCTTTTGTACTATATCCGTCCCGAATCCATTATGACGGGGACCAGCGGAAAAGAGAGGGCGCACCATCTGGAAATCGTGTATGAGGAGATTGCCAATCACTTCACCGAAGAGGACAAGGGCTGGGAGGCGCAGCGAAACCTGAGGGGATTCTGCAGCGTGCTGATTTACAGATATGACAGTCCCATTGCCCAGCATACGGCGCAAGTGTTTTTAGAGGCCTTGTCCGGCAGGGCTTACACACGTGAGCGGCTATATTTGAAGACGGTCATTTTCCTGTCAAAATTTGCGTTGGGAAGAATGGTTTTCGCCATAGCAAGGAGCGTGCGGAAGGCGATAAAAGGGGAGAGGTAAAGGACGATGCCTGATTACATTGCTAAGTCTGAGTATCTTGAAAGCCAGTGTCAGAAGATATCCTTGACCGGGCAGCCTAGACCACTCGTGGTTTTCTGTATCTGATTGCAACTGATAGGTTACTATGCGATTCAATATACCAAAGAAGGGATATTGTAGGAGTCTTTCGAAATTCACTGTAATATTACAGTAGATTTCGAATGCTCATCACAGCATCTTGTCGTTCATCAGAAACTGGAACAATCCTGTGTAATAGATACCTTTTTCATCTCGATAGGGCATGATGTCGTCTTTGACGATGACAATCTTTTGGAATGAGTCGTCAATCCGTTTCAGCGATTTGAGTTCTTGCTCACGTTTTTCGTCGCCCGACATCTCATAGGCTGATTGGATATAGTACTTTTCATTGCCGTTGGCGGCTATGAAATCCACTTCATATTGCTTGTATTCCAATTTCCCGTCTTTCTTTTCCCTTAGCTCAACTACTCCTACATCAACCGTGAAGCCGCGATTCAAAAGTTCGTTGAAGATCACGTTCTCCATCAGATGGGTCTGTTCCAACTGCCTGTAATTCAATCGGGCATTCCTCAAGCCCACATCAACCGAATAGTATTTCTTGATGTTCTCGTAATACTTGTTGCCCTTGATGTTGTAGCGTTTGGCTTCGTTAAACAGGAATGCCTCCTCAAGATAACTAATGTATTTGGCAACGGTGTCGTCAGTGATTTTGATTTTCCTTACGCTGGCCAACGTGTTGGTAATTCGGGAGGTGTTGGTCAGCGAGCCGATTGAGGAGCACAGGGCGTCGGCGATAGCCTCCAAAGCCTCACGGTTTTCCACGCGATGGCGTTCCACAACATCGTCAAGATAGGTCTTCTTCCAAAGTCTTTGCAAATAGGTTATCTTTTGTTCGTAGGTCGGCATCTTTCTGAGAGCCGGAAGTCCGCCGTAAGTGTAGTACTCTTTCCACAATTCGTTGATAGTTTCCGTCCGATCCTGACAAAACTCCTTGAAAGTGAAAGGCATGATATTCACCTCATCGCTTCGCCCACGGAAAATGGTGATGATATCGTGGGAGAGGAACTTGGAGTTGCTGCCTGTGATATACACATCCACATTGGGGCGGTTGTTCAGCCCGTTGACAATCTTTTCGAAGCCGTCCACTTCCTGAATCTCATCCAGAAAGATGTAATAAGGCTCGGTCTTCGATGTGATTCGTGAATACAGATACTCCTTCAGTTTCTCCCTGTCGAGCAGTTCCTGCGGCGTGTTCTCATCTTCAACATCGAAGGAGATGCTGATAATATGGTCTTCAGGAACCCCTTGTTCCAGGAGGTAATCCTTAAAAATAGGGTTCAGCAAGAAAGATTTGCCCGACCGACGCGGCCCGGTCACAGCTTTCACCAATCCGTTTTCTTTTCTGACAATCAGACGATTAAGATAAGTTTCTCTTTTTACGTATGCGTCCATAATTGCATTATTCGAAATCCACTGCAAAATTACAATAAATTTCGAATGAACAATTCAGTTCGACTTTTTTTTCGAGCGGTTGTTATTTCCGGTATGCTCGGTAAGGTTTGCAGTGTAACATGGCCTTGCGATTAGAGCCTTCGGGCACCTCGTCACCCGCTGCACCCTTTACGAGCAGTTCACTACCGAAGAGGCGATACTAAACGCCGCCAAAACCTACGGCGGAATCTAGGAGTACGCCTATCTAGACCCGCGAAGCACCACGTACTGATTATGTAACAGGCTATTAAAAGACAGTTTGTTAGTGTGTGGATTGCAGAGGTGAACGGATTTGCTCCGTTGCGGGGTGGGTGGTTATCTCTGAAACAATTAGTTTTTAAGGCAATATAACAATTATGTATTTCATAAATGACTACTGTTCAGTTCACAGTTTTGATTATAGTTTCTCAAATAAATCATACCATTGTTTCATGATATTGTCAACACTATAACGTTGAATGGAACGCATGCCGTTTTGAGCCATTTGCAGGCGCAGACTCTCGTTTTGAATAAGTGAATGCAATTTCTCAACAAAATCTTCAACATAATCATTCTTCACTATATACCCGTCTTTCCCATCATTGATCAAATCGCAAACAGCAGAAAATGTGTCATACGCTATTGGGACACACCCACATTGCATCGTTTCCAATATGGTCATTGGAAACCCTTCGAAGGCAGAGGTCATCATAAAAATTGAGGATCTCATATAATATGGCAATGAGTTCTGACGACCCTCGAAAAAAACATTCGGGATCTTTCTTTTTGCAACTACTTTTTCATAAATAGGTCTGTCTATACCATCTCCCACTATAACTAACTTCCAATCCGACACATCATACTTGGAACATAGTTTGTCCCAAATATTCAAAGCTTTTGTCAGCCGTTTGGCATCTTCTTCCAGTCGAGCGACAATTAGTACCGTTTTTTCTTTTTTGGAGATTTCAGGTACTGTGTTCGTGGGGAAACTCAATGCGTTGGAGATACTACACCATTGTGGCGGTATCTGTTTTATATGGACAAGGGAGGCAAAATCCTGTTTGTAGGATTGTGACAATACGATTAAATTACTTTCATTATCCGAAATTCTGGAATACTTTTTGCGCAAATAAGATTTTAGTATGTTCGGGAAAGCAATAATTGTCAAACTTTTGATTAAATTTATCAACGTGTTTGTCCGATTACCTTTAATGCACCAAAAACGTTTTAACAAAAACGAAGGAGGCAAACATCTCAATTCATTTCCCGGGAAAGAATGATAATAGAAGCAATAGGTTGTGTTAACTGTATCAATTTTGAAGCTGTTAAGTACTGGCATGAGAGTCTTTATGTTGTTTTTGTTCATCAGGTTACTAATGACAACATCTATAGCCTCATGCATTATAAACGTCTTCAAAAGAGAATAATCGTTCTGAATCACAAACTGCTTCCTAAAAGCAGTATCACAAGAATCATGGTTTTGGGTATTATAATATGCTTGGAAACAGACATCTCCTGATTGTTGAAAATAGCGTGCCAAATTACCAACAGCTCGTTCAACACCTCCGGATGTCGCCTCAGCTTTGTTGTCCGAAATAAATAAAATGTTCATATTTTAAAATACTGTTTTCATCTAATGTAGTCGGATATTTCCGTCGGACTCCCCGCACACCCCACATTAGGATATTGGTTAATATCATCAACCGTTTGGAAACCGAAGCCATAAGTTACACCGAGGAAGTCGATGCCGACTTCCTGCGCGCCGAGGGCATCGTAGGAACTGTCGCCAATCAGAAGAGATGACTCTTTGCTGCCGTCACACAAATTCACACATTTCTCCAAAAGCTGGGCTTTAGTGAGTTTAACTTCAGCTAGTGCGCCGCAAATCGCATCAAAGGAATCGGCAACCTGTAGAAATGACAGCATTTTTTTTGCGGTCTCCTCATATTTCAAGGTGGCGACGGCAAGTTTATATCCTGAAAGTTTAAGCTGCAATAGCAGTTGAGGAATTTCCTCGTACACAGCAGCTTCATACAAACCTTTGGACAAGGCGTATTCTTTGTGAAATCCTATTGCACGCTCTAATTCTGCACCTGTGAGGTGGAAATTCCGTTCGTATGATTCTTGCATCGGAGGGCCAATGTGCGACCGCATCTGCGCGTCTGTAATCGGCGGCAGATTCATCATCTTTTGGGCATGACGGATGCAGTTGTATATGCCTTCGGAAGTGTCGGCAAGTGTTCCGTCGAGGTCGAAAATAATGGTTTTATACGTTTTCATTTTCGATTAAAGATGGGTAAATGGACGGGGTGACAAATTGAACATTTAACACTTTTAACAGCTCTTTGAGCTGGTTTGCAATGCTTTGATTCTTGCTTTCAATTATTTCCGTAGGCATATTTATCCTTAAGTTGTCGGAATGATAGTTTTCGTAGGGGTTAGGATTAAACCCGTCATATCCGGCAACGTAAACATTTCGAACACCCGCCCTTTGCAGCAGCCGGAGAACCATCATACCCGCATTGTCCGCCTCTTCCGTATTGTTACATGTGAGGGAGGAGTAGTTGACCATAAGATAATCTGCCATGTCGGTCTGATCTGCAAGATTCGAGGTGATGACAATATTCCGAACCTGAATTTGATTAAGGGTGGGAAAGTGTGAGAAACGTTTGAGATTGCTGATAAACAGCATGTCGCTGTGAACCATTTCCCATTTAAAGTTGACGGTAACAACCCATGGATTTTCCCTTCTGACAAAATCCAGAAGCGACTCCTGATAGTCAAGAATACTTTTGCCTGGTGCCACCACCAACACTTTTCGGTCGCCGATTTCCGTTTTGATTTTTTCAATGGTAATCTGGTCGTCAATGTCTTTCTTCAGGTTCTCGATGTAAAGCTGTTCAATCAAATCCTGGTTGTAATTCCGTTTATAGGGTTCCGGTATCAATCCTAATATGTCGTTGATTTTCTTTACACCCACCGTTTGCTTGTTGACGAGGAAGGACGCATAATTGGGGTGGCAGTTGTTGATTGCCGCCACGTAGTAAGCCACAGAATACCCCCATGGCAGCCTTTTAAAAATAGGATTGATATAATCGTCCACGATTTCGAGAATTGGGACCAGATTGTAGTGTTGACTATAGTTGTCGTTCAGGTATTTTGTCAGTAATTCGGTGCAAAGGTTTCCAGCGCCGCGTCCCATGCCGAAAACGGATGAGTCAACTATTAAATTCCTATTGGGTAGCAAGTCAAACAGTGCCAGCGAATTGGAAAATGACAATTGCAGATTGTTGTGGGAATGAAAACCGATGGCAATGTCCTTGTCAAGATTGTTATTGAATACACTAAAGTAATGGATTACATCGTTTTTGTGCATCAACCCGTAAGTGTCAACCATGTAAACCGCAACGGGTTGGATGCGATTGGCCTGCTCAACCAAGGTTAAAATGTCGGAGTCGGAATAGTCTGTGAGAGAGGCCGGTTGCCAGAAAAGTTTATACCCCTTTTTAAGGATTTCTTTGGAATAGTCAACAGCCTCCTGGAGTTGCTGCTTCCGGAAACAAACCCGAATACCATCAAGCTGGCTGTCTTTGGCATCTTGAATGTTTTCGATGGGACATTTTCCAAGCATTACCATGGCAACAAAATCACCATTAAACATCTCCTTGTGGGGAAGCATACTGTTAACATCCATAGTGGACGGATACAATGTGCTGTCTTTTGAAAACGGACGGGTATTGTCTAAAAAACCAACTTCAATGATGTCAAGTTTTGCATCCTTAAGTCTGGTTATGATTTGCCGAATACAATCTTCCCCGAAATCCCAGTTGTTAATGTATCCTCCGTCACGCAAAGTGCAATCCAGTACTCGAATGTTCATAAGGTCTGCTGCTTGTGCTGGTTAAACAAATATTCCGCAAAAGTGAAGTCGATTTCATTGTCTATGTCTGTAGCCTCCACCTCATCAATGTTGAATATAAAAGGAGTGGATCCTATAACACTTTTCCGTTGTATCATCAGCTCTCTGGATAGGATGTTTACAGCGAAATTCAAAGCGGAAATGTCGGGCAAATCCTGACTCCTCGGTTGGTTCGACAGTTCAAAGTTAATCGGCTTATTGTCTTTGAACATGAATTCTTTCACAAGGTGTGCCGTGTTTAGAGAGTCATATTTGTCAATTTGCCGCTGGTACAAATTGATGGCTTCGAAAATGGTTTGGTCTTTCAGAAGAGGGTTTGTACAATTGGCATACACGATTATATCCGTGTCCATATTGAGTGCCATATTTTCATACACTTCATTCATAGAGACGGAATTGCTTGCAAAATAGGGGTCTCGTTTGACTACCTCGCAATGAAGTCTCCTGGCGATGTCCAAAATCTCATCATCGTTTGAATTCACGACCACCCCATCCAAGTTTTGAATACGTTGCAGCTGGTGGATTTTAACCTCAAGCAATGTGGATCCCGCAAAAGGCCGAATGTTTTTATTTTTCACCCGCATGGATCCGGAACGGGCGGCGATTAATGCTTTGATTTTCATTATTTCAAATTTAAAGCCCAGTCAATCATTATTTTAAGACCCTGTTCCAAATTGTATTGCGGTTTCCAGCCGATATTCTGTTCAATCAGAGAATAGTCACAGTATATGCCAAACTGATCCCCGGGGGTGGAACCCTTATATTCAACAGTGAAATCAAAAGGCAGCATCTTACGCATTGTCTCTATCAGCTCTTCCACCGTCGTTTTGGTATTGGTAGCCACATTGTAGGCGTTGAAAAGCTTTTCTTCCTGGGCGTTCGCACCCAACAGACAGGCATTCACAACATCGTCGATGAACACGAAATCCCGGAAACGGTTCTTGGCGCCCATGACATGTACATGCCGGTTGGTAATAGCTTGGGCAAGAAAAATACTGACCATCCCCTGCCGGAGGTTAGCCATGTTTTGCCCAGGACCATACACGTTATTAAACCGCAAAGCCGTCGTCTTGATGCCAAAGTTGTCGGAATACATTTTCATATATCCTTCGCTGGCTAATTTCCCGACCGCATAGAATGTTTTAGGACTCTTGTCTGAATTTTCAAAAACAGGGCATGGGTTTTCATCGCCATAAACAGACATGGAACTTGCATAAACAAAGCTTTTGCAGCCTGTTTTTTTTGCAAAATCCAAAAGAAGGAGTGTTGAGGTCACATTTGAGTTCAAGTCATAAATCGGATCATCGAAACTTGTTATTCCGCCGCTTTGGCCAGCGATGTGGAAAATCGCGTCGAAATGGTACGGGGTCAACTGTTCTATCGTCTCCCGGTCATGGGTGTTGCCGATGATACTGACACATCCTTCGGGAATGTTTTCGCGGAAACCAGTTGATAAATTGTCAATGATGACCACCTTATGATTTTGGTCTAAAAGTTTTTTTGCTAAGGCAGCGCCGATAAAGCCTGCCGCCCCTGTAACTAAGTAGGTTGACATAATCGTTTATTTTTTATTTATTTTTGTATCATCACCAAAGAAATCGTAAATTTTAGGATGCACATTACTTCCAACCCATATTATATCAAGCTTGTATGGTAAGGTATACACAACCGTGGAACATATTGTTACGGCCTTTTTGAATCTGACGCCTACCATGGATAACAATTCCATTGGAACTGGTTTGTCAAAAATAGCAATATCAGGAAAATATTGGTGGTAAGGAAAGTTGTCCCGAGGGTGAGTTTTGATAATAATGTCTTCAACAGGGAATTCGGATATGATTTTGTTATAAACCTCAAAATGTTCTGTTTGGGTCAGAATGTTGTCAGAAAAAAGTGGTTGCGTAAACAATATGATGGACTTTCTTCTAATGGGCACAATATCATCAGACGTAACTCCGAATTTGGACAACAGGTATTCCTGTTTCTCAACGGTTGCTTTTTCCCAAGCGGAGTTCATGTCGCAAACACTAACTTTCTTGTTTTTCAAGAAGGGAGTGTCGTCAGGTGCAGAGAGAAGAATCTCCTTGCACTGACCAGACATTCCAAATGGGTGTGTTGACAACGGTCCTAAAACAGCCGATTGAAACTTTCCCTTAAGACTATTTTGATATGCAATAGTGCGTTGGTAATTGAGACTGTCCTCCCTCATGTGGATGGAAAACCAATTCAGGCCATCCTCAATAAGCGTGTAGATTCTGTTTTGAATGAGCAGCGGGGCGAAATACAAATGATCCTGCGCATATGTTTTCGAAGTTTTTAGAAAAGGGAACAATTGGTTTGAAAAAAAACGCAAACGGATTTTATTAAAACGTCTTTTCACCATTTCCCATCCGGTCGTTTTCTTTGTGGAATAGTATGAATGATGCTCAAACCTCTCCCGAACCGACTGGTCTATGCCATCGCCAAAGAAGAAATACGTACTTTTTATTTTTTTCAACTCCGACGAAATCAGATAGAGTAATAACGCATATACCGTACCCACAATACATACGTAATCAAAGCTCTTGGTTTTATCCTCCATATCTACTGATCTTGTTTTAAGAAACATCTTTCTGCTCTTTATTTAGAGTATATTTGATACGGCGGCAAAGATACAACTTTTCCATAAAATGGAAATCATAAAATGACAAAAGCTATGTAAAGTGCAACTCTGTTGCTCCCGACAGAAATGATTCAGAACGAGTCAGCAATCATTCAGAGGCCATTCAGCAAGGAACACCTTCATTTTCTGCTACCTTTTACCACCCAGCTTTCAATGTTCCGGGTCTCTGACGAGAAATTCACCCCCACTTTCACAATCTCTTTTTCATCCTGGATGAAAGGCAGTGCGTATTCGCGACTTTCGATTTGTGCGAGGGCCTGCTGGGCGGTGCCGTCGAACTTGAATTCGAACACGTAACGGTATTGCTGCGTGGCCACCACCATGTCGATACGGCCTCTTGAGGTGCGGTATTCCGCCACCGTGTAATACCCCATCAGTCTGCAAACCGTGAACATCACATTCTGATAATGGTTCTCAACGTCCCTTATCAGCTCATACGGGGTGTCGGCGAAAAAGGACTGCATACGCTGCATGAACCCTTCGATGTCTCCACGCCGAAGGTCTTTGACGAGATGCTCAAGACAGGAATCCGACCGGTCGCTGCTGCCACCCACGTAACTCGGCAGCAGGAAATGCAAAAAACTCTCCTCCACCTCACGGTTGGGAAACCCCAAACGGTAACTGGAGAATTCCTTGTCATAACCCTTGATGGTCAGGTAGCCTGTCTGATAGAACAACGCTATCGGCTCGTCATAGATGGATTCCTTGCTGGCTAATGTGCGCGTGGTCAACTCTGCTGTAGAAAAACTTTGCAGGTCGTAGTTGCCGGCACGCAACAGCTTTACTAAAAACGTCGGTGTGCCCGTAGAAAACCAATAGTTGTCGATGTTGCCTGAACTCAGCGCATTGAGCAGACTGAACGGATTGTATATGTCAACAGCCATCTCTTTGGAGAAATGGTAGCCGTCATACATCTGACGCAGATGATTTTTGACCTCTTCCGCCGTGGTCTCCGTATGTTTGGCTATGTTGTCAATTCCCTCAGTGAAACAATGGTCAATTTCATCGGAGGTGATGCCGCAAATGTCCGCATACCGCCCGTCAAGCGAGATGTCGGTCAGATTGTTGAGATCGCTGAAAATACTCACATGCGAGAATTTCGACACACCGGTAAGCATGGCAAAACGGATGTATTCGTCGCAGCTCTTCAGGTTGCCATAAAAGGCTTTCAAGATGTCGCGATAATCGCTCTGAAGGGAAGGGTTGTCGATGGCCTGCAAAAGCGGTTTGTCATATTCATCAACCAGGATAACGACTTTTTGGGTTTCAGATTGTTTTGCAGCCCGATAAATCACACCTTTAAACCGGCTGGCAAGAGTGGCCTCCCCCTCTCCTTTACCATAAAGAGACTCCCACTTTAACAGCGACAGATTTAGCATGGAAATCAAGGAGTCCTTTTCTGTATATTTCTCGGCGTTGAGGTCGAGATAAAGCACGGGATATTGCTTCCACTCTTTCTCCAACTGCTCTATGGCCAAACCCTTGAAAAGTTCGCGTTTGCCTTCGAAATAGGCCTTCAGTGTTGAAAGGAGCAGGCTCTTGCCGAAACGACGAGGACGGCTGAGAAAATAATACCTTCCACCCTCCACGAGGTTATAAACGCGCTGGGTCTTGTCCACGTAAGCATAGCCTTCTTCGCGCAGGCTCTTAAAACTCTGTATTCCTATAGGGTATTTCATAGTGCAAATTTTCCTGATTCTCGAAAGACTTTCAAAGCGGCAAAAATACATTTTTCCATAAAATGGAAATCATAAAATGGCAAAATTTGTATTGTAGAGACGTGCTGCAGCGCGTCTCTACAGCGCGTCTCTACAGCGCGTCTCTACAGCATTGTCACCCTCGCTATGTCGCATTATTATCACCTCCTCCTCATCGTCCTCGCTCCTTTCCTTATCAGCCTGTTCACATCCTCCGACACGTTCCCGTAATACACCATCAACATGCCCGCCACGCCAACAATGCCCGTGCGGATGACCGCCTCCACAATCCGGAACGCCATCGAGGGCACTGGGGCGATCTTGCCCGCGACGAAGAGCAGCAAGTAGTTCAGGGCGAACATCAACGCACCCACCGCCAAAACCTTGAGTTGCCCTTTGGAGAACGGATAGGTACCCACCCGCCACTTGACATACAACATCAGCAGGATGTAATAAATGACGTTGGAGCCCAGCGTGGCCCACGCGCCACCCTCGATGCCGCAAATCGGAATCAGATAGTTGTTCAGCAAAATGGATGAAACCATCAGTATCAGCGTGAATATCAGAGAAGTATAGTACCAACGGGTGTAGCTGAGCGCTGAAACGCCAAGGGAAAAAGTGGAATTCACCAATCTGGAGGTGGCCAGAATCAGCACCACCCACTTGCCGGCCGCATACTGTTCGCCATTGGGAAGAAGGTCGAAAAAGAGGTCTATGTTAATCCATATCAAAATCAAGATAGTCATTCCGACAAGCAACTGGTTCAGAGACACTTGCTGGTACAATCGGGTGGCTGCCTCCACATCAGGCGGTGTGGCCCGCAACGCCACCGCAATGCGCGGTTGCACGATGGCATTCAGCGACCGCGACGGGATGTCTACCATGGTGGCGATATAGTTGGCAATCGCATAGATGCCGGTGAACATCAACCCCATCTTGGCGCTAATAAAGAAGCTGCTCAACGTGGGCATCACACTCCCTACCAGTGCTGCCGTGACTAAGAACAGCGTGTAAAACAGGAAGTCGCGTCGCAATGTCGGCGTAATCTTGCTGAAGTCCGGCTTGAACGAAATCTTCTGAGAGAAAAGCAGATAGCAGAGGTTCAACAACGCCCCCAACCCATACGTCACACAAAAGACTATCACCAGTCCGTCCAAGTCAATCACGTGCCACAATCCGTATAGCAGATATCCGACCAGCAACCCGGTCCGGATAAAGACCTCCCGAATCATCCTCGGCACCGCAACCCGCTCCAATATGGTGGCATTCGTCTCAAACACTGTCATGTACAGCATGAAAAATGCCATCGGCAGGGTAAAGTGGACATAACTGACGAAAAGCGGGGAATTCTCTTCAAACACTCTGATTATCAATCCTTTCAATGCAAAAAAGAAGATCAGGAATATCAGAAATCCCACAAATGGGATGATGAGTGTCCAAAAGTAAAGTCCCTGCTGGTTGCGACTTTCATCCTTGAAATGGGGATAGAAACGCATCGTGGAAGAACTCGTGCCAAGTAGGGCCAACGAGCTGAACAGCGTGGCGGCATCCACCAGCACACGCGTGAGCCCCACCTCCTCAGGCGTCAAGTACGACGTGAGAATGAAGAAAGTGGTCACAAAACCGATGGCCACCCCGACATAGGTGGCGATGGTCCCTTTGATGCTCTGTCTGGCTATGATGCCCATGATGTTTGCTTTAACCTTTCTCTATCGGAATTTTTTTCGGTGCAAAATCACCCCGGAAGACCCCGTTTTCTTACCGCCGCAAAAATAGACAAATTACGAATACGCACGAACCTCAAAACAATCGTTTGTAGAGACGCGCTGCAGCACGTCTCTACAACACCGTCACCGTCCCCTTTTGCGTGAACCACTTCCCGTAGGGGTTCGAGTAATGGATAACATACTGATAGACATTGCTGTAGAAGGTTTTCCCTTTGTACTCCCCACTCCATCGGAAACCTTTGTCTGTGGAGTAAAAAACAAGCTCGCCCCAACGGTTGTAGATGAAGATCTCGAAATCCTCAATCTGGTTCTGCGCCCGCTCGGGAAGGGAAAAAACGTCGTTCAGCCCGTCGGACCTGGAGGGGGTGATGGCATTGGGCAGATACAAGGTGATGTCCGCCACAGCCACCACAATGGTCACGTGGATAACACTGTCACAGCCATAGACGCTTTGGTAAGCTATCGACGTGTCAATACGGTTTCCGCCTTCCAACAGACTCTCGCTCAAGAAGATGCCGTGGTTGTCGTAGGCTTCGCCTTCGGGGATGGTCTCTGTGAAGTGGAAATCGTATTCGGGGCGCACCCGCAGTTTCAGCACCACCACACTGTCGCAGTCCCCTACCTCGAACACACGCTCGTAGTAGAAAGTTCCCGCCGAGGCCGTCTCCGAGGCCGGGATTTCGAAGTTCTCGTCGCTGTAGGGCTCGCGCACGCAAATGTCCGCCGTGACGGTATCCCGGATCGGCGGACAGGGGTCGGCGGGGAAGTAGAAGAAGTTGTCGGTGGTGTCGCATTCCTGCTGCTGTCCGCCGTTTTGGGCAACGCCCGCGCCGTCGTCGTTGACCGCCACCACAATGGTCTCCACCCCCGGGAACGCCAGCAGCTCGTTGTCCGTGAACTGCGTGGTGATGGTCATGCAGTCGCCCACTGTAAGCGTAGCGGGGATCGTTTCCGTCCGAACCACGGTGCCGCCGTATGCATCTGCGTAGTACGTGATACTGAACGGGTTCTCCAACTGCTGTCCGCCGTCGTTGCAGAAGGTATAAGTGTAGGTGAAGACCCCGTTTGCATACGTCAAACTCGTGTCTGTCGTGGCGTGAACGTTCAACATCCGCGAGAACGGTTTGCCATACTGGTCCAACGTGGTGGCCTGCTGCAAGAAGTTGTTGAACGGCCGCCGAACCACGCCCTGCGGGTCGGTGAAGGCCGTGGCGTTGTCGAAAAGCGGCACCGGAATGGTGAGGTCCTTGTTGACGTTGGTCACATTGTAGAGATACTGGTTCCAAACGGGCCGCGCCGGTGCCCATGGGTGAATTCCCCCGACAACCCACAATTGCCCTCCCACGAAACCAAGACCGCTGCCCACTTTGCCGCATGTGACAATCTCCGCCGCCCCGTCACCGTTTACATCGGCCACCACGGGATACTCTTTCCACGTTCCCGCCGACATGCTCTTGGTGTACAGGTTGTAGAACGGGATTGTGTCGTTGCCCGTCAGATGGCTCTTGCCGCTGCCGTTGATGATACGGAGTTTGTCCTGGTCTCGATAAACGATCTCCATAATATTGTCCTGATTGAAATCAAACAGCGTCATGGAGGTCTGTCCCGACTCGTCGGCGTGCGTAGCCTGCCACTTGGTCTCCAACCCTGTGGAAGGGTTGTATTTCATGGCCGTAATGCGCGAATTGCTGACAGGTTGTTTATAATCAATATAGACAAACTCCAAATAGCCGTCCCCGTCAATGTCGCCCACCAAAGGGTACCCGATGGTCTTGGCGTAATGACTGTGGACAAACAGGATGTTTTCCGTAACGGGATTGTAAGCGTAAATGTAGGCACTGTCCGTGGTGCTATTGGAGGTGGCATCAATCACCACCAGCACATCCAATTGCCCGTCCATGTCAAAATCGGCCACGGCGATATTGCCGTCTTGCGGGACGCGCGAGGGAATGCCGATTGTTTTCACCTCGGTGAAACTGTTGAGCGAGACGTCCGTCCGACTGACAATGTCCACATGATAGAGGGTGTTGCCGCAAATGAGTTCCGGAATGGAGTCGCCAAGCACATCTGCGGCGAAAGACATGGCATTGTATGCCTGCTCGTTGCTCGCGCCCCGCCAGCAAAGCCCTTTGTTCCCGTTGGCAGGACCGATACAAAGCTGTTTGAGTGTGGCTGCATCATAAACGGCATTGCCGACATAAACTTCGGGCCAGCCGTCGTAGTTGAAGTCGGTCACGGAGACCACCCCCACGCACGGTGTATTCACGTCGGAAGTGGCCAGCAGGTTACCGTTGATATCATAGGAACGGAGCTTGTTGTCGTAGCAATGCAGAATGACGGCCCCCTGCATCCCGCCGTTGCCGTCGGGGTATCGCACAATGGCGGTAGGCCCCGCAAAACCGGCGTAGATTTGCTGCGGAACGTTGATGGTGCCGATTTGCTGTAAATCCGCGCCGCGATAAATGCCCAGTTTCGTAGTGTAGTGGTTGTTGGAGACCGCCTTGCTGGCCACGATTTCCACGGTGCCGTCGCCGTCAATGTCGCCCACAATCGGCACATAATAGCAGTGGATGTCGTTGACATAGTGCAGCACTTGCGCGTCCCATGGTTGTTCCTGCGCGTCGGTGATGCAGTCGGCAGTCACCATGTTGTCCGGCAACACAACCTGTGCATACGAAACCGCCCAGGCAAAGAGGCAAGACATCCAAATCATCAACCGTTTCATCATATTGAGAGTATTACATGCTTATAACGTAAGTCTGCCATTTATGTTGCAAACTTATTAAAAAAAAACGTCCATGCCCTTTGTCGCACGAAACATCAAAATGGTTACTCGTTTCAAACTTTTTTTTCAAAAATACACCCGATAATAAAAAATGCTATTTTTGCCCCTCGTAATTTTTGGAATCAACAACAATCAAAAATAATAAGAACGAGAATCATGTATCCAATCACACATCATCCCATCTTGGACATCCCCGAAAGGGAAATCACGACCTTTGAGTACAAGGGTCAGCAAGTGAAGGCCGCGAAAGGTTACACCATTGCCGCCGCCCTGCATCAGGCAGGCTTCCCCATCCACAGTCACAGTTTGAAGGGCCGTGAGCGCAGCATGGACTGCGGTATCGGCAAGTGCGGCGCCTGCGAGATGCTCGTCGATGGCGTAGTGAAGCGCATTTGCGTCACCCTCGTGGACGGCGTGAAGAAGGTGGAGGAAATCGCCCACAACTATCTTCCCGAAACCGACACTGTCAAACCCGCTGAGGGCCCGAAAGTCTATAAGACCGAGGTCGCCATCATCGGCGCCGGTCCCGCCGGCCTCGCCTGCCGCGAACAACTCAACAAGTACGGCATCCCCAACATCGTCATCGACAACAACGACCGCATCGGCGGACAGTTCACCATGCAGACCCACCAGTTCTTCTTCTTCGAGAAGGAGCAGAAGTACGGCGGCATGCGCGGCTTCGACATCGCCAAGACGCTCGCCGGCGACGACCACTCCGGCATCCTGCTCAACAGCACCGTGTGGGACATCCTTGAAGGCAAGCGCGTGGCCGCCAAGAACATGCAGGACGGCAGCATCTTCTTCGTGGATGCCAACTTCCTCGTCGTGGCTACGGGCGCATTCCCGTTCATGCCCACCTTCGAGAACGACGACCTGCCGGGCGTTTATACCGCCGCCGTCGTCCAGAAGATGATGAACCTGCAACATACGCTCCTCGGCAAGCGCATCCTCACCATCGGCGCGGGAAACATCGGCTATCTTACTTCATATCAGGCTGTTCAAGCAGGTGCAAAAGTCGTGGCCATCGTGGAAGCCATGGACCATGAAGGCGGATTCCCGGTGCAGGCCAACCGTGTGCGCCGTCTCGGCATCCCTGTCATCACTTCCCACACGATGCTCAAGGCTATCCCCAACGAGGACCACACCGGCGTAATCGGCGCGGTGATTGCCGAATGCCAGAACTTCCAACCTGTGCCCGGCACGGAACAGGTCATCAAAGACATCGACCTTATTAATATATGTACCGGTCTGAAGCCCGACAACCTCATCCTCGAAAAGGGCAAGGTCACCTTCGGACTCAACACCTACGGCATCGGCGACGCCACCCGCGTGGGCGAGGGCACCTGCGCCGTGTTGCGCGGCAAACAAGCCGCCATGGAGATTGCCCAAGCCCTGAACGTGCGCTTTAACTACGACGACTACCTCGCTGTGACCAAGGATTACGCGGATTCCCAGCAACATCCCGTTCGCGTGTTGGAGAAACCCAACCGTCCCGCCGGCGACCGTCTGCAGAAGCCGTTCGTGATGGCCGACTGCCTCTACGGTTTCGCCTGCAACCCCTGCACGTTCGCCTGCCCGCAAGGCGCCATCACCAAAATCGCCACCAACCACGTGCCGCAAATCGACTACGACAAGTGCATCGGCTGTATGAAGTGCGTCAACCACTGTCCCGGTCTGGCACTGTTCGGCTACAACCTGCCTAAGAACTGGCTCTTCCTGCCGTTTGAGTACGATGCAGAGGAGAACGCCGAGGTCTTCCTCGTGGATGACAACGGCAAGAAGGTGGGCGAGGGTGTTATCGAGAAAATCACGAAGGGCGAGAACAAGACCCACGTGGCTCGCGTCAAAGCGTTGGATATCAACGGGGAAGCGTTGATGAATGTCACGGGCTTCATCCTGAAAGAGAAATATCCGAAACCGTTGGAATGGCAGAAGTTAGATGGCGAGATGGACGATCCCGCCTACGTCTGCCACTGCGACGATGTGAATATCGAAACGATTCTTGCGGCGGTGAAAGGCAAAACCATCATCTCCGTGGACGAGTTGAAGCACATCACCCGCATCGGTATGGGCCCGTGTCGCGGCAAACGCTGTATCCCGCGCGTGAAGCTGCTGTTGGCCGGCCACGGTGTGGAAGTCGTAGGCGACGCCACCCCGCGCGGTCCGCTCTCTTCACAGCTCAACATCGGCGAGCTTTGTCCGAACGACAAACCGGCGGAGTTCGTAACTAACGTCCACGGACAAGCCACCAAGAAGGTCGAGTGCGACGTCTTCGTGGCGGGTGGCGGCATCACGGGCAGCGGCCTCTTCCGTTACTTCGCCGAAGCCGGCAAGAAGGTGGTGCTCTGCAACGCCGAACGCGGCTCCTCCTGGCGCTGCATCGGCGGCGGCCGTCCCAGCTTCTCCGTCCCGGAAATCGCCGACATCGCAGAACACAACCGCGCCATCTTTGAATCCATCCAGAAGGTTACCAACATCAACTACAAGCCCACGCGCTATGTCGGATTCGCCCACGATGAGGCCAACTACAAGGCGTTGGAGAAATCCCTCGAATGGAGCGACGGCTACATGGTGGATAAGAAGGACTTCCTGAAGGAGGTTTCGCCCTACTTCAACCCGAACCTCAACACCTACCAGGCCGCTTGTATCACCAATGCGTGCTGGCAGGCCACGCCCGGCCCCACCATCAATTACATCCGCAACCTCGCCATCGAAAAAGGCGGCGTTTTGCTGGAGGACACGCGCCTCATTGAGGTGCAGAAGACCGCCAAGGGCTTCATGGCCTTGGTGAAAACCCACGACAAGCAGTATGTCGAATACCACTGCGAGCATTTCGTGAACGCGTTGGGACCAAGCGCCAACAAGTTTGCGGAGCAGTTAGGCATGTATCTCGGACTCTATCCAATTAAGCACCAGGCCTTTATCACGCACCGCTTGCCGATGTTGGGTAAGGATGGCGACTCTTTGGACATGCTCATCGACCGTCGGAAATACAAAGGTTTCTCCGCCGTCTATGGACAGCAGTTTGCTGAAACCGGTCAGATTATTGGCTGTGCATCGCCCGCGACCGAGCAGCTGCAAGCCGGCAAGGAGCTGAAGTACAACACGCAGGAGTTCCTGCAGGTATGCGCGGAGATGTTCATCGACTGGATTCCGCAGCTCAAGAACGTCAGCTTCCAGGCCACCTGGGCAGGTTACTACACCGAGCCGCGTTACATCGTGGATCCCGAACACGGCCTCTTGGTCGGTATGCGCGGTCACGGCTTCATGCTCGGCCAGTACCTCGCCAAGATCTACGTGGACAAATACCTCGGCAAGGAGGCACCCTCCTACATGTCGCGCCTCGCCATCAGCGGCGACGGCCTCAGCGAAAACGCCTTCCAGTAGAGCCGTCATAATATGGCGGCTCCGGATATGCTGCAAACGAAAAAACGGCCACGATTTGTGGTCGTTTTTTTCATATTGTAGAGACGTGGAGTAACGCATCTCCATGAAAACGCATTGCATGCGAAGACGCACGTCCGTGCGTCTCTACTCGCTTTTCTTGTATTTTGTGGGCGACATTCCCGTCTCTTTCTTGAAATGACGGCTGAACGAAGTTTGGTCATCATAGCCCAGCATATCGCTGATTTGCTGTATGTTGAGGTCTCGGCGGGTGCGCAATAACAATTTGGCCTCCCGAATCAGGTAGGTGCATATCCAATGTTTTGCGCTGTGGCCGGTTTCCTTTTTGATGACATCGCTGAAATATTTGGGAGACAGGAAGAACAGGTCGGCATAATACCCGACCGAATGTGACTTGCCGTGGTGATCGGCAATGGCTTGGTAGAACTTTGCGCTGAGCCGCTGCGGGGCCAGTTCCTCCTGCGTTTCGTTCTCATGGCGGTAATGGTCGGTCATCTCTAACAATACGTACAACAGACTTTCCATCAGTTGCTTGCGGGATGATGCCTCGCTACTTCCCACAATGCGTATCGTCCCGATAATGTTCATCAAATTCGCATACTGGCTATCAGTAAGATGGAACGTGGGACGTTCTTCGTAAAGGAAACGGCTGCGAAAAGTGATATGCGAGCTGAGTTCCTTGAATTCTGTCGCCGACACGACCACGAGTGTGGAGATGAAGTCCTCCGACAGCTGTTTCACCCAAAGCGTGCGCCCGGGATAAACAATTGAGACCTCTTGCTGACCATAATGGATATGATGAGCGTTATATTCTGCAGCGATTTTCCCCGCGTGACAAATGCCATAAAAGTAGTTTTGCGTGGAGTACGGTTCGTCCAATACGGGCACCTGCGTGATGCCATCAATCACTACAATTCCCTCCTTTTCAATTTGCTTCTCAAACTGGAGGATACTCTTCTTATCTATCTTAACCTTTTTCACAATGCAAAAATAGAAAAAATCTCCATCATATTTGCGAGAGCCATTCACAGGAAGATTATAAACGGATATTTTGTATAATGATTCTTACTTTTTGAATTATACAAAATCTCGATTTTGTGCAAAAGTGGTTTAAGAAAAGGTCGATTCTTATTCGTAATAGTCGAACCGTAAGTGCTTCACCGAGATGCCCTTGTTCTGGAGTTCCTGCAGCGACTGGATGCCGATTTTCAGATGCATGAGCGCGAAGTCCGTCGTAACCTTCTGGTCGGAATAGGCAGTTTTGATGCCTTCGGGGAGCATAGGCTGGTCAGAGACCATCAGCAGGGCGCCCGTGGGGATACGATTGTAGAACCCGACGGAGAAAAGCGTGGCGGTCTCCATGTCGACGGCCGTGGCGCGGATGCTGCGCAGGTAGTCCTTGAAGTTTTCGTCATACTCCCAAACGCGGCGGTTGGTCGTATAGACCGTGCCGGTCCAGTATTCCAGACCGAATTGTCGGCTGATAGTCGAGGATATGGCTTTTTCCAGGTTGAAGGCGGGCAACGCGGGCACCTCCTCCGGGAAGTAGTCGAGCGAGGTTCCCTCCCCTCGGATACCGGCGATGGGCAGCAGCAGCGCCCCCAAACCGATGTACGACTTCAAGCTGCCGCACTTGCCCAAAAACAGCACCGCCTTGGGCTTCACCGCTGTCAACAGGTCCATGATGGTCGCCGCATTTGGGCTGCCCATCTGGAAGTTGATAATCGTGATATTGTCGCTCGAAGCACACTGCATCGACTTGTCTTTGCCGCGTACTTCCGCACCGGTCAGATCGGCGAAATTCTGCACATAATTTTGGAAGTTCGTCAGCAGGATGTACTGCCCGAACTCCTCCAACGGCATCCCCGTGTAGCGCGGAAGCCAGTTTTTCACGATATCGTCTTTGGTCTTTAGCATCTTATAAAGGGTTATTGGTTATGGGTTATGGGTTATTGAGGCTTGATGGTTAATGAATAAATTCCTTGAGCAGCCCCGACAGGGGCAAGAGCTCGGTAGCGGTAATAGCATAATCAGGAATGCCATGCCCGATCCGGTCAAGCAGCGTAAAATTCAGCGTTCCATCGTGGTTTTTTTTGTCGTTTTGCATATACGGGAGCAATTGTTCGAGAAAATCGGGGGTAATCTCCGGAATAAGGAAGAATTTCGGAAGGAAATCCGCAATCCGTTGCCATTCCGCCTTCGGTAGGAGTCCGTGTTGCATGGAAAGGCGGCTCTCGTAGTACAATCCCTGCGCCACGGCAATGCCATGGGCAATCGGTTTTCCGATTTCCGCAGCATGGCTTTCCAGCGCATGGCCGAATGTGTGCCCAAAGTTCAAGATATGCCTGACACCGAGATCATTAGGGTCTTTTTTGACCACCTCTTGCTTGAAATTGATGCAAAAGTCAACAAATTCTGTTCTGATTTCAAACAGGGATTTCATTTTGCACAGGTTATCAAACAGTTCCGCAGACCCGATGAGCGCATACTTCACCAATTCGCCAAAACCGCTGAGAACTTCCTCTCCTGGCAATGTCTCCAAAAAAGAAATGTCCGCAGGAAGTTGAATGTCAGGAAAATAGAAGGTGCCGACGGCGTTCTTCAAAAGCTGGAGGTTGACACCCGTCTTGCCGCCGATGGAGGCGTCAATCATGGCGAGCAAGGTGGTGGGAACGTTGGCATAGCGGACCCCGCGCTTGTAGGTGGAGGCCACAAAGCCGCCGAGATCAGAAACCGTCCCTCCGCCGAAATTCAGCAAAAACGTGTTTCTATCGCATTGCTTGTCAGCAAGATACTGCCAAATCTGAACAGTCGTTTCGATGGATTTGCTTTGTTCACCGGCCGGCAGCACGATTTTATCCACGGAGACATCTTCCGACAAATCCGAAAAGTAGTCGGGATAGTGTTTCTCCACATTCTCATCCGTCAAAACCACCACATTTGAGATGTTTTGCCGCCGAAAATGTTCGGAGAGCTGCCGTATGATGTCCGATTTTGCCATTATCCTTCCATTTGTACAGCTACGTATTCGGTTTTCCCCTCCAACGGAGGATTCAACTTGCACAACTTCACGGTAACGTGCGTCACCTGCGGGAAGTCGCGTTTTACCTCGCGGATAATACTGTCGGCCACAGTCTCGATAAGGTGCTTCGGCTCGTCCATTACCCGCTGTATCGTCTTGTAAACCAGCGGGTAGTTCACGGATTTCTCCACATCGTCATCCGCTATGGCCGCCGAGGCATCGTACGTTAGCGACACATCCGCGACAAAGTGCGTGCCTATCTTCTGCTCCTCCTCGAAGCAGCCATGGAAGGCGTAGAATTTCATTCCGGTAAGAAACAGGGTGGTTTTCATAACTATGACTTTGAACTTTGAACCTTGACAATCGTGTTTTCGCATAGACGCGCCGTGGCAGGTCACCACACGGCTATGCGATCATACGTGGTTATTTGGGGGTGATGATCAACATAATAACGGTGATAATGGCGAAGAGGATGTTCGGGAGCCAAGTGCCAAGAATAGGCGGGAGGCCGCCGGAAACGGAGAATACGGTGGAAATCTGCTGCAGGAAAATGAACGAAAAGGCCAGTCCCATCCCGACGAAAATGTGGACTCCAACTCCTCGGGTGGATTTCCGGCACGAGACACTCACGCCCAAGAGCGTCATGATCAGGATGCCCACAGGATTTGCGATGCGCTTGTGTTGCTCGATCTGGTAGTTGGCCAACAGCGACGAACCCCGCACCTTTTCTTCCTTGATAAACCGCCGCAACTCACGGTAAGTCATGGATTCACTAACGGATATATCCTGGTATAGGTTCATCGGCGTGATGTTGAACGTCGTATCGAACTCCTCGCCCCGGAAAATCAGCTCTTCGTCGTCCGAGGTGATGACCCGCCGCGTGTAACGGTGCAATCGCCAAAGCTTGTTATCTTCATCGTAATCAATAGTTTGCGCAGAGATTTTCTGTCGGATGGAACTGTTGTCAAACTCTTCGTAGGTAAAGTTGTAGCCCTCGCCCGCCATTTTGTCCCACCGCTCCACAAAAATGTAGCTGTTCTTCGAATTCTTGATGTGCAGGTAAGTGGAGGTTCCCGTCCGTCGACCGAAATACTCGTATTTGAAATCGTTGAGCTTGCGGTTGGTGTTCGGCACGATGAAGTTAGCGAGAATCAGCGACAGGATCATAATGATAACCGCCCCCGTGATGTAGGGTACCAGCATCCGGTTGAAACTGATGCCGTTATCGAAGATGGAGATAATCTCGTTATGCGAAGAAAGCTTCGAGGTAAACCAAATGACGCTGATGAAGGTGAACAACGGGATGAACAGGTTGATGAAATAGGGGATGAAGTTGAGATAGTAGCCTTTGATCACCATTTTCCACGGCACATTGTGGCTCAGAAACCGCTGGATGTTTTCGGACATGTCGAACACCACGACGACGGTCATGAGCAGCGTGATGGCAAACACCACCGTGCCCAACATCTTCCAGAGAATGTAGCTGTCGATGATTTTCCAGCCCACCTTCTCCCGAATGCGCCCGTTGAATTCCTTTATGCGGTTAAATATTTTCATTAGTTTACATATATCGTCAAAACCCCAAAGTCTCAAGTCTTAAGTCTCATTCCTTCAGCCATTGGTCCAACCACCTGAAGAATTCGCGCTGCCACAACATTGCGTTCTGCGGTTTCGACACGAAATGACACTCTTCAGGGAAGTAGAGGAAGCGGCTCGGGATGCCCTGGATTTGCGCGGCGTCGAAGGCCTGCATGCCCTCGGTGTAGGGGATGCGGAAGTCCTTGCCGCCGTGGATGACTAATATCGGGGTGTCCCAGTTGCCCACGAACTTGTGCGGCGAAAAACTGTAACTCTTTGGAGTCGGCGTCTTCCAATACGGTCCTTCGATGTCGTGGTTGGCAAAGAAAAGCTCTTCGGTGGTGCCGTACCAGCTCTCGAAGTTGAACATGCCGCAGTGCGCGATGAAGGCCTTGAACCGCTTCTGATGGTGGCCAGCAAGCCAATAGACGCTGAATCCGCCGTAACTCGCGCCCACACAGCCCAATCGGTTTTCATCCACATAGGGTTCCTTCGCCACATCGTCGATGGCGGAGAGGTAGTCCTTCATGTTCTGCCCTCCGAAATCGCCGCTAATCTGGTCGTTCCACGCTTGTCCGAAGCCGGGAAGTCCGCGGCGGTTGGGTGCCACGATAATGTAGTCGTGGGCCGCCATCATCTGGAAATTCCAACGGTAGGAGAAGAACTGGCTCACTGCCGACTGCGGCCCGCCCTGACAGTAGAGCAGCGCGGGGTATTTCTTTGTGGAGTCGAAATTCGGGGGTAGGATCACCCACACTAACATCTGCTTGCCATCGGTGGTTTTCACCCAGCGTTTCACGGATTTGGCCGGCGTGATCTTGTCTAAAACGTCCTTGTTGATGAAGCTCAGCTGCTTCACCGACTTGTCTTTCAGTTGCACAGCGTAAATTTCCGACGGTTCGGCATGCGACGTGCGCGTGACAATCAGCTGGTTGCCGTCAACCTGAACTGTGTTGTAGTCGTAGTCACCGTCTGTAACCTGCTCAATGATACGGGATTCCACGTCCATGCGATAGACCTGTTGCGTGGCCTCCTTCACGCTGATAAAGAAGACCGTGCGGCTGTCCTCGCTCCACGCGAAGCCGGTGGCATCTTGGTCGAAGTCCGCAGTGTAGTCCTCGGCCGCGCCCGCCTCGAAGTCGTAAATCATCAACCGGTGCTTGTCCGATTCGAAACCGTCGGTGGCCATGCTCCACCACACCATCTTCTTGCCGTCGGGTGAGATGACGGGATCCATGTCGTAGCCCTTGTTCTCCTCCGTCAGGTTCTGAGTGGTCTTCGTTTGGAGGTCGTAAAGGTAGATGTCGGTGTTGGTGCTCTCTGCGAACTCCTTGCCGGTCAGCTTCTTACAGCAATAAACCAGTTTGCTGCCGTCGGGAAGCCAAGCCACCTCCTCCATACCGCCGAAAGGCGGGTTCGGACAGTGGAACTTCTGGTTCTCCAGCAAATCCACGGCGTTGTCCATGGAGGGATAATCGATCACGATAAGATGACTGTAGGTACCGTCGGCCCAATAGTTCCAGTGGCGGTACATGAGGTCGTCGTAAATCATGGCGTCGGCCTCGGGCAGGTCGGGATAGCGGTCTTCGATGGTTTGCTCCAAACGCACGTTCTGGAAAAAGCAGAGATGTTTCATGTCCGGTGCATAGCTGAACCCGTTGATGTCGCCCTCCACATTGCTGATGGCTTTGGCGTTTTTACCGTCGGGGTCGGCCTCCCAGATTTGCGTGCCCATGTCGTTCGCTTTCAAATAGGCGATCTTCTTGCCATCAGGCCGCCATACGGGCTGCATTTCGCTTTCTTCCGACACGGTGATGCGGGTGGGTTCGCCGCCTGTGGCAGGCATGGTGTAAAGCTCCGTGTTGCCTTTGTTGACGCGGTAGTCGTAGTAGGTCACCGTGTAGAGCAGCGTTTGCCCGTCTGGCGACACCTGCACGTCACCCAAGCGTCCGAGATACCAGAGGATTTTCTCGTCCATCACGCCCTTCGAGAAGTCGGGCGTCTCGCGGCTCTCCTTGTCAATGACGGCCGCATTTTTTTCGTTTTTCTCTTGTTTACAACCACTTACCATTATCATAATCAGGGTTAAACAGAAAATAGCTTTCTTCATTTTTTGTTATTATTCTTCGTTTTATTGTTTCTGCAAATAACGCGCAAAAGTACACTTTTTCCTTTTATAACAGCCAACAGCGGATGTGTGCTATGGCATGACCAGTAGAGACGCAATGCATTGCGTCTCTACAACGTTAAAAATAGTATCTTTGCCGCCTCAAAACCAGCCCTTTTTACGAAACGGGAACGATTCTGCAATGAATATGGAACATATCCGATATATCAGTCTCGACAACACTTCCCCGTACCACAACCTGGCCACGGAGGAGTATCTGCTGCAACAGACCACCGACAATGTCTTCATGTTGTGGCGAAACGACAACACCATCGTCGTAGGCAAGCACCAGAACACGGCGGCGGAAATTAACCAGGAATACGTTGACAGTCATCATGTTAACGTGGTTCGGCGGTTGACTGGCGGCGGTGCGGTCTTCCACGACAGTGGCAACCTCAACTTCACCTTCATCCAGAACGTGGAGGCCGGCAAGAAGGAAATCGACTTCCTGCGGTATCTGCAGCCGATAGTGGATGCGTTGCAGTCGTTGGGCGTTCCGGCGGAGTTTTCCGGACGCAACGATTTGGTAATCAACGGACAGAAGATTTCCGGCAATGCGATGACCTTCTTCGGGAACCGTGTCTTGGAGCACGGTACGCTACTCTTCTCGTCGCAGATGGCCGATGTCTCCGCCGCGCTGAAGGTCGATCCCGACAAGTTCATCGACAAGGCGGTGAAGTCCGTGCGCAGCCGCGTCACGAATATCTCCGACCACCTGCCAAAGCCCATGACGGTTTTAGAGTTCAAAGACTATCTGATGGATTACATCATGAGGCAGAGCCAAATGACTGAATTGCAGAATCTTACTGACGAAGAAGAGGCCATTGTCGGGAAACTCGTCACCGAGAAATACCAGACTTGGGAATGGAACTACGGCAAATCACCGGAGTATTCGATGAACAAGAAGGTGCGCACCAAGGGCGGTTCTGTGCAGGTGATTGCCGACATCCGCGAAGGCCATATCCGAGACTTGCAGTTCTTCGGCGATTTCTTTGGCGAAAAAGACCCGCAAGAGCTTGCGGACCAACTAATCGGGTGCCGAATGGATAAATCGGCTGTCGCTGATGCCCTTGCTGGCACGAACATCAATGATTATTTCCATAATGTGTTAAACGAAGAATTGATTGATTTGCTGACAAAATGAAATTAGTTGTATTCGACCTTGACGGCACCCTCATCAATTCGTTAGAAGACTTGGCAGATTCGGCCAACTGGATGCTTCTGCAGCACGGTTACCCGACACATCCTGTGGATGCCTACCGTTACTTCGTGGGCGACGGTATGCGCAAGCTCATCGAGCGCATCCTGCCGCCGGAGGAGCGAAACGACGTGCGGATTGAGCAATGCAAAGCGGAGTTTGTGGCCTACTACACAATCCACATGGAGGACAAGACCGTGGTTTACCCCGGTATGATAGAACTTTTGAAAGAGTTGAAAGACAGAGGGTTGAAGATCGCCGTGGCCACGAACAAGGTGCATATCGCGGTGGCCCCGCTGATGGCCAAATACTTCCCTGGCATCCGTTTCGACTCGATGATCGGGCAGCGCGAGGGCATCCCCGTGAAACCGCATCCGCAAATCATGTACGACATTTTGAAGGAGACCGGCTGCCAACCATCTGAGACGCTGCACGTTGGCGACACCGCCACAGACATGCAACTCGCGCACAGCGCGGGGGTGACTCCCGTGGGAGTGCTGTGGGGCTACCGACCATTGGAGGAACTGCAGGAGGCTGGGGCGAAGTTCATCATAGAGAAGCCGGAGGAACTGTTAGGGTTGGTGAAATGACCAGGGTGCGGCCAACACCGACTTGTAGGATTCTTGCCATAGTTTTTGGATACGAAAGAGTAGATGCGGTGCCTGACCGTTGGCAGTTAAAATGTAGATTTCAATCGGATTATGATCATATACACCTTCGACAACACCTTGGATGGCCTCCTCACAGCCGTGTTCGACGCTTTTGCACGGCGGGAGCAACCGGAGGAACTGTTGCGGGAGGGCGACCAGATGTCACTCTTCGACGATGAGATCCATTCGGTGCAGAGCGATGGGGAAAAGGCGGGCCGCGTGTGGAAGGGATTGGAGAAACGCTTGCCGAAGGAGGCGGTACGGATGCTCTTCGTAAGCTGGCTGTCGGAGCTGCCGGAGGTGAGTCGGCCGCTGTTCCAATACATCTGCAAGGTCTTCCGCCAGCCGGAAAACTGCGGCAAACCCTACAGTCACAATTTCGCCGACCCCGATGTGCTTGCCGTTACCAACATCGCCCGCAAGGTGATGCACGAACAGCTGCGGATGAAGCAGTTTATCCGGTTCCAGAAGGCAAAGGACGGCACTTACCTCGCCGTGGTTGCGCCCGACCACAATGTCCTGCCGCTTGTCACCGACCACTTTCGCGACCGCTTCAACGACCAGCACTGGCTTATCTACGATGCCAAGCGGCATTACGGGTTCTACTACGAAGGCGAGGGCGCACCATCTCGCATTACCTTTGAGGACGAGGCATCGGTACCCTTCCGCCTCGACAACGGCAAGCTGGACGAGGAAGTGCTGAGCAGCGACGACCAGCTGTTGCAGAATCTCTGGCGCACCTACTTCAAGGCCATCTGCATCCGCGAGCGTATGAACCCCAAGAAGCAGTTGCAGGACATGCCGCGACGGTATTGGAAGTATTTGACGGAGAAGCAATAAACACGAAGAGACGCGCCATGGCACGTCTCTTCATCATACGTCACAAATTGCAAATCTCAAATTTATTTCCCAATCCACCCTTGGATGTCTTCCAATTTGGCGGCGGGAACCTCTAATTTCAGTTTCTTGCGTAAGCCACCGAGGTCGTTCAGCAACTTGTTGGGGTTTGCGTTCTTCAGCTGGTCTACCGTGAGGATGTTCAGCTTCTTCAAGGCCGGAATCCAAGCGGTATCCATGCCCAATGCGACAAACTCTTCGTCCTTGCTCACTTCCTGCTTCTTCTCCGGACGCATCTGCGGGAAGAAGAGCACGTCCTGAATGGAGGGTGAGTTGGTCATGATCATTGCCAAGCGGTCGATGCCGATGCCTAAGCCAGCGGTCGGGGGCATACCGATTTCCAAGGAGCGGAGGAAGTCCTCGTCCAGCACCATCGATTCGGTGTCGCCGCGTTTGCCAAGTTCCAGCTGATCCTCGAAACGCTTCCGCTGGTCAAGCGGATCGTTAAGCTCGGAGTAGGCGTTGCAGATCTCCTTGCCGTTGCACATCGCCTCGAAACGTTCGGTGAGGCCGGGTTTGCTGCGGTGTTTCTTGGTCAGTGGGGACATTTCGATAGGGTAGTCGTAGATGAAGGTCGGCTGGATGAGCTTCGACTCGCAGGCTTCGCCGAAAATCTCGTCGATGAGCTTGCCCTTGCCCATAGTGCTGTCAACTTCCACGCCTTGCGACTTGGCGAAGGTGGCGAGCTGCTCCTCGGTCATCTCGGAAATGTCCGTGCCGGTGAAGTGCTCGATGGCCTCGAACATAGTGTAGCGTTTCCACGGGCGTTTGAAGTCGATGACGTTGTCGCCGACCTGCACCTTGGTGGTGCCGTGCAGCGCGAGGGCGATGCGCTCGACCATCTCCTCCACGGTGTCCATCATCCAGTTGTAGTCCTTGTACGGCACATAGAGCTCCATCTGGGTGAACTCAGGGTTGTGGAAACGGTCCATGCCTTCGTTGCGGAAGTCCTTGGAGAACTCGTAAACACCGTTGAAGCCGCCCACGATGAGTTTCTTCAGATACAGTTCGTCGGCGATGCGCAGGTAGAGCGTCATGTCCAACGTGTTGTGGTGGGTCTTGAAGGGACGGGCCGCCGCGCCGCCGTAGAGCGGTTGCAGAATCGGGGTCTCCACTTCGAGGTAACCCTTCTCGTTCAGATAGTTACGCATCGTGTTGACCAACAGCGTGCGCTTGATGAACGTGTCCTTGATATGGGGGTTCACGATGAGGTCGATGTAACGCTGACGATAGCGCTGCTCGGGGTTCTGGAAGGCGTCATAGACCACGCCGTCCTTCTCCTTGACGATGGGCAGCGGGCACACCGACTTGCAAAGGATGGTGAATTCTTTCACATGGATGCTGATTTCGCCGGTCTGCGTGGTGAATACGAAACCCTTCACGCCGATGATGTCGCCAATGTCCAGCTTCTTGAACACGCTGTTGTACATCGTCTTGTCCTCGCCGGGACAAATGTCGTCGCGTTTGGCGTAGACTTGGATTTTACCGACGGCATCCTGGAGTACATAGAAGGAGACGGCACCCATAATACGCTGACTCATAATACGTCCCGCGATGCTGACCTCTTGAAATAGGCTGTTGTCTTTCGGGTATTTTTCCAAAATCTCGGCGGTGGTGGCGTTCACCTCGTAGGTGGCGGCAGGGTAGGGGTCAATGCCCAAATCAAGCAGATCCTGTAACTTCTTTCTGCGGATAATTTCTTGTTCTGATAACTCGAGACTCATCGTATTTAATAATTTCTAATTGAGCGGCAAAGATACGATTTTTTCGGTTATGCTGTCAAAAGTGTTTACGCCGAAGAACCTATGCTCGTGGGTCGATGCCTCTAAACGCGTAAGCCGATGCCTATATAGGCGTAAGCCGATGCCTATATAGGCGTATGCCAATGCCTATATAGGCGTATGCCGATGCCCCTATAGGCATGAGCCAACGATAACGTTATCGTCTGATTGCGACTTTTTCCTCAGGTATCGGGTAATATTCGTACGCCCCGATGTCCGGCACGCCGTTTCGGGGGCGGCCGAGGATGTCGGTGGTGATGCCTAAACCCTCCATGCCCGCGTCGATGGCGGGGGAGTCTTCTTGGAGGTTGTAGTTCTGCCCGTACGTGGCGATGAACTTGGGATTCTTGTTGAAGCAGTTGATGAAATGCTCGTTGTTGAGGCTGTCCTTCCGCACGATGCAGTTGTGCAGGGTGTAGTTCAGCTCCGCGCCTTCCTTCTTGCCCGTGCCGAACTCGTTGTCCAGCGTGCCGTAGATGATGCAGTTGTTGAAGGTGGCGTTGGCGTCGCCGAGATAAGTCACTAAGTAGGCTTGGTCGCCCACGACTTCCGTCTTGTCGAAGTTGTTGGTGACGGCCACGGCGGGTTTGTTGCGCGAGGACTGTGAAAAGTAGTTGGCCACGGTCACGTGGTTGAGGGTGAAGTCGCCCACCATGAGCGCGAGGCTGTACTGCCCGTTGTTGCTCACCTGGCAGTTGTTCATCTCCAAAACCGCGCCTTCGGCTCGCACGCCCATCACCTGGTTGTTGTGAATCACCGAATTGTTGATGATGGTCTTGTTGCCGGTGAACTCCTCAAGAGCCTCAAGGTGAATGCCATACGAGGAGTTGGAGATAATGGCGTTTTCGATAAGATTATCCTCGCTTCCCTCGTTGATCCACAGCGAATTCCATTGGGCGTAATCGTTGGCAAAGAAGGGTTCCAAACGGTCGCCCGTGAGGACTACGGGCTCATCTAATGTGCCGTTAATGTGGATGTTACCATAACGATAGACCCAGATGCCGCCGCCGTTGTGCACATAGACTTTCGTACCCGGGTCGATGGTGAGCTTTCCTAAAGAGTCCACCACCGCCCATCCGTAGATCACCCACGGCTTGTCGTTGGTCCAGTGCACATGCTCATGCTCGTGCGCCACGATGTTGTAGTGGAGGCTGCCGCCGGTATGGTCGGGGATGATGAAGTGCGCGTCCTGCCCGAAAGCCACTAACTGCACCGACTGTGTGCAGTCTTTCTGGTAAAACATCACCGAATCTGTAACCAAGTAGGGCAGATTTTGGTCGGTTGGGTTGATGTTGACCTTCACGAAGACGAAAATACTGTCGTGAGCGGGAATCTCCACATTGCGGAACTTCGTGCCTGCCACACCATCCACATTGATGCTGTAATAGGAGTGCGTGCCGCCTGCCAGCACGATGTCGACTGTCATGGGATCACTGGTCGTGTTGCGCACCGTGAAGGAGCGCGTGCTCGATGTGATGGTGGTGAACACCGTGTCGAACAGCACCGTGTCCGCCGAAAACTCGAGCTTCACCCCTTCGGCGTTGTTGTTGCGGTGGCAGGAGGGCATCGTCAAAGCCAACACTAACACTAAAGCTGTGTATATCGTGGTTATTACTGCTACCGAGCTTTTGCCCCTGTCTGTGTGTCCGCAGTCCCGACCGAAACCCTTGTCGGACCCCACATTACGGCCTTCGGCCTTATGTGGGGTTATTTGCACTTCGTGCGTTTTGCCCCTTCGGGGCTGCTTAAGGAAGACATTATAATTCATAATTTAGCATTCAACATTCATAATTCGGGGATAACGCACTTCTGTCAAAAATAGTGCATTCGCGGGCACAGAAGTTTTTGCCGCGCATCTATCTTTCTGGTTGATAATCTCTTGGAAGTCTTGAACCGTGAGCTTTCCGAAGCCGACTTCCAACAGAGTGCCCACCAACGCCCGCACCATGTTGCGCAGGAAGCGGTTGGCCGTGACGGTGAAAACGAGCTCGTCGTCGATGCAGTCCCAATGCGCCTCCGTGACATGACAGATGAAGTTGTTGACTTGCGTGTGTACTTTCGAGAAACTTGTAAAATCCTCGTTCTTAAGAAGTAACGCCGCCGCTTCGTTCATCTTCTCCACATTGATGGCACGGTGGCAGTGGTAGGAAAACTGGAGCTTGAAGGGGTCTTTGCGGGTGCAGACGTGGTATTGGTAGGTGCGGCTCTCGGCATCGAAGCGGGCGTGCAGGTCAGGGGCCACCTCGAACAGGTCGAAGATGACAACCTCTTTAGGTAGGAAATTGTTGAGCTTGTGGACCAGGTGCCGGCATTCGTCCGGGGAGAAAGCCTTTTCAGTGTCGAAATGAGCGTAGTAGGAGCTTGCATGCACACCGGTGTCGGTACGCCCGCAACCCGTGATGGCCACGCGTTCCTCGTGGAGCAGCAGCGACAGGCATGACTCCAGGGTCTCCTGCACAGTGGGCCGCCCCGGCTGTATCTGCCAGCCGAAGAACATGGAGCCGTTGTATGCCAAGTGCAAAAAGTAGCGCATCGTCTTGAAAAAAAAACAGGGCTGCAAAAGTACATTTTTTAAGGAATTTTGCTATTTTTGCCGCATCATTTTTAATTTACCAAATTATGAGAAAAAGTATCGTTTTTTGTATCTGTTTTGCCGTAGTGGCTTCGTTCACAGCTTGCAACAAAAATCAAGAAGGTGTCTTCAACCCTTCAAAGAAAATCCAGAAAATTTACTCGGTTAGCGATGAAGGCGAGAAGGAACTGAAAGAAGTTTGGAATTGGGACGGTAAACTGCTCTCCTCTATCGTCGATGTCGACGATGATTACACGAGCTCCTTTTCTTACGACAAGAAAAAACGCTTGGTGGCCATCAATACAAAAGACTCGCATTCCGAGTTTACATACGATGGGGATTATCTGTTGAGAGTTGTGACCACGGCAAGCGGCGAGGTGTCAGGTACCGGTACCATCGATTTTGTGCACGAAAATGGAAAAATCAGCGAGATGAAGATGGATATCGCTGGTTTCGACCTTGACCTGTTCAAAAAGAGCATTGCCAACCCGATGCGCTTTGTGTTCCCCGAGGCTATCCCGGCTGTGGAAAGTGCCATGAAGGAATGTTCCAAGGGAGCTAAGAACACGCAGCTCACCGTAAAGTTGAATTGGACTGGAGACAACGTCAGCACTATGCAGATTGTTTCAAATGTTCCTGTTCTGGGAACGTTTACGCTTACGACGGACCTTACCTACGACACTAAAAACAATCCGACTTATGGTTCGTTTGCCTCCATTATGAGTGCGGCCAGTGAGATCTTTTTCTTGAACAAGAACAACCCCATGACGAAGAAAACCACCGTGCAATCCAGCATGATGAACCTGACGTTGGAATCAGCTGAATACAGCTACGAATATGAGAGCAATTATCCGACTAAAGTGATCTGCAAGAACATCGATGAGGACGGCAGCGTTGATGTCGAAACCCTTATCTACGAATATTAACAGGTCGTTTTCCGGTCAGAATGCAACTTTCTGAGATTATACGGTATATGGAGCCTCGGGAGACCATTTTGGGTACTCCCGGGGCTTTTGTCGCTGAGCTGGCCATTGATAGCCGCAAGGTGACACTGCCCGAGCAGACGCTTTTCTTTGCCATTGAGACGGAGAAGAACGACGGTCATCTGTATATCCCCTCTTTGTACCAGTTAGGCGTTCGCAACTTTGTGATTACCAAGGTGATGGAGGGCTATTCTCAGTGTGAGAACGCCAACTTCCTGTTTGTGGAAGACTCAGTGGCGGCCCTGCAGCGGCTGGCACAGAAACATCGCCAGCAATTCCACTATCCCGTCATCGGCATTACCGGTAGCAATGGCAAGACCATCGTCAAGGAGTGGCTCACCTCCATCCTTGACGACAAACTTCGGGTGGTGAAGAGCCCCGACAGCTACAATTCCCGCATCGGGGTGCCTCTCTCTGTCTGGAAGATGTCTGACCAGCACGACATTGCCGTTTTCGAAGCGGGCATCTCCCGCCCCAACGAGATGCGGGTGCTTGCGGACATTATCGACCCCACCGTCGGCATTCTGACAAATATTGGTGCGGCGCACGCCCAGTATTTTCCGAGTAACAACCGCAAAATCATTGAGAAACTCAAGTTGTTCCAAAATGCGGACGTGCTCATTTATCACAATGACAATGAGGAGCTTAACATGGTTCTGCAATTGCCGGAGTATGCCCGCCTGAACAAGATTTCCTGGGGTGGTCCCAACAGCACCTACCCCGTACAGATGCAGGCGGCACCATCGGGCGGAACGATCATTTCCCTCGACGGTTTCGACTACACCGTGCCCTTCATCGACAGCGCCTCGTTGGAAAATGTCACCCATGTGGTAGTCACATTGCGGTATCTCGGTTTCGAACCCGAGGAAATCAACAGTCGGCTGGGAAGGCTCACGCATATCAGCATGCGACTTGAGATTCTGGAGGGAAGGAATCATTCGGTGATTGTGAACGACACATACAGTCTGGATATCAATTCGTTGTCGGCGGCTCTCAACTTTCTCGACACGCAGACGCAGATGTCGAAGAAGACGCTCATTATTTCCGATTTCGAGCAGGTGGGCCAATTGACAGAAGCGGATTTCCGACGACTGAACATGCAGCTGAAGCAGCATCAGATTTCCCGGTTGGTGGCTGTCGGTCGTAGTTTTGAAGGCTACAAGGGGGTCTTCGGTTTGGAAGAGCAACTTTTCTTCCACGATACCGCCGATTTGCTGGCGCATCTGCCCGAATTGCCTCTCTCTTACGAGATTATTCTGGTGAAAGGGGCAAGAAATTTCCATTTCGAGCAAGTGGTCAGCGCGTTGCAGCACAAGACGCACCTCACCATCATGCAGGTGAATCTCCCCGCGCTGGTCGATAATCTCAATTATCACCGCAACCGCCTGCGTCCCGACGCCAAACTTGTGGCGATGGTGAAAGCCTCTTCCTATGGATTGGGCGATGTGGAGTTGGTGAATACTTTGGTGAGTCAGCGTGTTGATTATCTGGCCGTTGCCTATACAGACGAGGGTGTACGGCTTCGCAAACGTCGCATTGACACACCGATTATCGTGCTTGGGGCGGAGGCGCATAGTTTTGAGGTAATGGTGAACCACCGACTGGAACCTGAGATTTTCAACTTCTATTACCTCCAGCAGTTGGAGGAGGTCTTGGCACGGCATCCGGAGATTCCACAGTTCAATATCCACGTCAAGGTGGATACGGGAATGCATCGGTTGGGCTTTGATTTACAGGATCTTCCGCGCCTTATTGACATTGTGAAGCGCAATCCCAAACTGCGCATCGCCTCGGTGTTTTCCCATCTTGCGGCCGCCGAGGACCCCGCCGAGGATGCTTTCACCCGCCGGCAGATTGCCCTTTTCGGACGGATGACGGATGTGCTGTGCGCCGCATTCGACCACAAAATCCTGCGCCATCTGTTAAACAGCGCCGGTATCGTCCGTTTCCCGGAAGCTCAGTTCGACATGGTGCGTCTCGGCATTCAGCTCTACGGTTGCTCGGAGATTCCCGAGGTGAGTTCTGTGCTCCATAATGTGGTGACACTCAAGACCGTCATTACGCAAATCAAGAACATTCCTGCGGGGGAGACCATCGGCTACAACCGCACTTGGCGTTTGCGCCGCGACACGCAAGTGGCCATTATCCCCATTGGGTACGCCGACGGCTATCCGCGCGAACTCTGCAACGGACGCGGCACGGTGCTTGTGCAGGGACAGAAAGTGCCGGTCATCGGCAAAATCTGCATGGACATGTGCATGCTTGACATTACGGGTCTACGCGTGCACGAGGGTGACGAGGTCATCGTCTATGGCGAAGGTAATACCGTGTCGGAGATGGCCGAAGCCGCCGGCCTTATCAGCTACGAGCTCCTCACCCGCATTTCCCAGCGAGTCCCCCGCGTTTACGTCCAAGAATGATTTTATCCGTTTCCTTAGCGGCACAACGCAAACACATCTTTTCCAACAAAATGCACGGTGTTCGGGATGTTCATCGTTTCTAAGCGGACGCATCCGAGAAACGCGCCATCCCCGATTTTCTCCAGTCTTTCCGGAAGATAGATTTTCCGGAGGTTCATGCACGCGGCAAAGGCATAGTCGCCGATGACTTTCAGCCCTTCTGGCAGGATGACGCTTTCGATGGCCGCGCCGAGAAATGCGCCTTGACCGATTGTCGTGACTGTGTCCGGCAGAATGACCGTTTTCAGTTGCGCCCCCATAAGACCACGCTCCACAATTTCTGTGATGCCATCGGGAAAAGTGACGATTTCGCGGTCGTCGTAATATTTGATGTACGGGGATGTGAATTGTTTCATTGCCTTTTGTTTATTTGGCTGATTGTCAGTCGATTGTTTCCCTGGCTCTTGGGCGGATAGTACATACAAGAAAGTGGAGCCTACCATTCACGGTATCTTCAGTGTAGGGCTTGAACCTTCCCTGTATGCAAGATACGAATGAACGAGCCCCACCTGATTGTTGGCAATCACACAAAACAGGCAAGCTCTATTCACAGTACCCGTGCATACTAAAGTGAATGGTTCAAGTTCACACTGACGGATAAGCGAAAATGCGCTTTCTTTCAATAAAATGTTGCTCACCCTGCGGTGAAACAACGGTGCAAAAGTACAAAAATTCCGAAACGGACGAACATAAAAAAAGCGTGCCGGAAACGGCACGCTTTTTGATGAATATCTGTAGGGGCGAATGATTATTCGCCTCTACGATTATTTCGCCTGAATGTTCTTCCCGCAGTCGCGGACGATCATCCGGTACCACTCGTCGGGCCATCTCGGCTGGTCGGGGAACACCACCTGTGGTTTCTCCGTGCCGTTGGTCACAAACTTGCCGTTCTCCTCTTTCTTGACGTTGCCGTCGTGGTACTTGACCAACAGGTACTCAAACAGATTGTTCCATTCCTTGCAAACCTCGTGGGCGGCCTTGATGGAGTATTTGTTGAGCTCCTTGCGGGCGGCTTCGGGGTTCTGGACACACAATTCCTTCATCTTGCCGGACATTTCCTCGATTTCCTTCACAAATGTGCCTTCCCATTTCGCCTGCTTTTCATTCACATGCTTGATCATGTCGCTGTAGCGGGTGTAGACATAGTTGCTGACTTTCGTGAAGGTCCAGAATGCAGCGGTAGGGGAGTACTCGACCATGGATCCGTTGCCTTCGGCGAACTCCTTCGGAATCTGGTTGATGCCGCAGAACATCGGTACGAAGCAGTTGGAGCCGGCATCGTCGACACCGAACCAGAAGATGCCGCCGAACATGTCGGGTAGCCAGTTACGGCATTGTGCAACGAACACGAAACCAGTCTGTTGCGTGGCAGTTGCGCGCTCATGGATGTAGTTTTGGCCATCCACAGACCAGGTCATTGGGCGCCAGCGGTAGGGGCAGGCATACGGACCCGCGCCGAGGTCTTTGCTCATGTCCATAGAGGTGCCCTCGTAGTGGTCGCGCATCATCTGCATCATAAACCGTGCGTCAATCTGGTTTTTGTTGGCGGGTTTAATCCACAGCGGCATACGGTGTTTGAGATTGTCGCCACGTGCATAGTCCTCATATTGAGCCATTTCCGCATGGTTGACGTGATTGAAGAAGGCCCACACGCGGGCGTCGCAGAAGCGGGCGCCGTCGAAGGTGATGGGGTTGTAGGTGTCGCAGAAACTGAACTCCGCGTCGGGGGCGGCCTTCACGTCCTTCGGATAGAGCCCTTTGAGGCGGGCAAAGGAGATGACATCGTAGGAATAGACGGTTTCCACTGTCGGCAGGAAGATTTTGTCGAGCTCCTTGTTGGTGATGGAGGTCTTGCCGTCGCGCAGCGGGAATGTGGTGATGCGTGCTTGGTTGGCGTGACCGGACACATAGCCGTCAGGGATGCGGCGGGCCACCCACACGGCGCCGTTGCTCCAGCCTTTCACGACTTTACCCTTCGCGTCAAGCATTTTCTCGCCTTTGCCAATCAGTTCGAAAATCCAGGCTTCATTGGGATCCACAATCGAGAACGATTCGCCCTCGCTCGCATAACCATAGGTGTCAAGGAGTTGCGAAATCACCATGATGGCCTCACGGGCATTCTTGGCCCGTTGCAGTGTGATGTAAATCAGGGAACCATAGTCAATCATACCCTGACCGTGCTCCAGCTCTTCAATGCCGCCGTAGGTGGTCTCGCCGATGGCCAGCTGGTGCTCGTTCATATTTCCGATAACGGAATAGGTGTGTGCCACCTGCGGAATCTGGCCGAGTTTCTTGCCCGTGTCCCACTCGATGACATCCATCATGGTGCCGGCGGGGTAGTCCGCTGCCGGACGGTAGTACAGTTCGCCGTACAGCTGGTGCGAGTCGGCGGCGTATGTCACAAAGCAGGAGCCGTCCTTGCTGGCCCCCTTCGTGACAATGAAATTCGTGCAGGCCATCGCGCTTCCGAACGCGATCAGACAGCATAACAGTGTGAGTACAAAGTTCTTTCTCATAAGGGTTTTATTTACGTTATTGATATTCCAAAAAAGCGTGGCAAAGGTACAAAAAATTCGGTTGCTCGCGACGCGCCAATCACGGTTTGCCGCTCACCGCTCCACCTCCTTGGTTTCTCCCTCGGGACTGCGGAACACCCAACGTTTCGTTGCTCCTTGTCGCACCAGCAATATATAGGTACACATATCTGAGATAGGCACCCCATCAACACTGATCAGATAATCACCCGTACGAATACCAAGTTTGTAGGCTTCGGTGCCTTTGCGCACAAGGGCTTTCAGTGCGCCATTGAGGTCGCCCTCTTCGGCAGGAACAAGCTTGAGGCCTCTTCCCCTGTTCGCCACGGTGATTTCTGGGTTCCCGTCGTGGGGCAGGAAGTAAAAACTCTTCTTCGGCGCGTCGATAATCAGCGAGACGTGCTCCAACAGGGCCGAACCGACAGCCCTATTGTGCGTGGCGGTCGAGACCCACACCTCTTTGAGAACGATGTCGCCGATTTCAATCTCAGGGAAACAGAGTTCCCCACCTATAACCGTATCGTAGGAGGCACCGAAAAGACCGGCATAGGACATGATGGTTTCATTCACGGCTCTTTTTCTCCTATCCAGAACCCTGTCCCGGCACCCGTGTCGAACATCAGGTTCTTGGTTTCCCCCTCGATTTCCACGGGCACAATGATGGCCCCGTCCCACATCTTTATCTTGATGGTATCGACAAAATCCTGTTCGGAGATGCCGAAATAGCGATCGCTCAACCGCTGGGCCGGTGCCTGCCAAAATGCCGAAAACAGCAGCAAAACGACCGTCGTGATGGCTTTTATCGGATTATTCATTCGCATCTTTCCGTTTTTTCGTTTCGTAAATCACCTTTTCGTGACGATTTGAGGCAGCAAAGATACACTTTTAGACTTTTGGAACCGCTGTCTGAATGTTAAAGCTATAAAGGCCGTACTTTCGCTCTAACTAAAATTCGCATAATTCGTAAAATTCGCCGACACTAGCGCCACTCCGCGAAGCAGGAAAAGCCATACCAAGTTTCAATGTCGCCCTCGGGCAGGAAGAAATAGAGCGTTTTCAAATCCGCCGTCATCATCCCTTTCTTGACGCTGAAGTAGTTTTCGGGTGTCTGATTAGGGTCATATTCTATACTTCCCAGACTGACGAGCATCTGCTCTGCCACGCGATCGGTGCGCCACTCGCAATAGGCGCGGGCCTGCGCTGGCGAGACTCCAAATACGGGGGAATACCTGTATGCAGGATGATTCGCATAGATTTCGGCAAGACTGTCGGGGAGCAGCTGCCGGAGTGCCTGCTTGTCGGGGAGCGCCGCTTGGTACTCGGCCGACTCCTTCCCGTAGATTTGCTCCAGCCAGTAGAGGTACTCCATCCAATCGACGTTGGAGATTGGATTCTGGTCGCGATAAAGCTCCATTGTGATGGCTGTCAGGCCTGGGTGTACTTTCTTCTGGTAATTCTTGACGGTGAGGTGCTGTGCGGAGACACCGGTGGCGCAGAGCCATAACAACACGCAGAGGAGTTTGCATTTCATAATCTTACATTTTGGGTGGGTTCTTTATTTTAAAAACGTAAAATTGGATGGGAATCTTGGGGGGATGAGGGATTTTATTTTGTTGCGGGGGGGGGTGGTATAATATATTGAATGTCAATAAAATACGGGTTGATATTCGGCGATGTAGAGACGCGCCATGGCACGTCTCTACATCGCCCTGTCACCGTTTCAC
>JAFPVR010000043.1 GCA_017395245.1 Bacteroidales bacterium
AGGAACGCCTCGTGCGCCAGATCCTCCGCCAATGCCAAGTCATTGACATAGCGGTGGCAGGTGCCGATCATCCGTCCGATGTTGGCCGCATACATCCGTTCCCAAAATGCCGCGTTCTCCATTTTTTCGCCTTGTTCATGAATACGACGCAAAAATAGCAAAAGGTAACAATAGTTCGTATCAAAAAAAATTGCATTTTTGCAGCTTGATTTTTTCGTAGGCTGTAAGTTGTGCCCAAGACACACCAAAAGTCTTACGTCTAAAGTCAAAAGTCTTAAGTCTCAAGTCTCAGGTCTTGCGTCTTAAGTATTTGAATGACAGTAAACTAATTTATTCATAAAATCAAACAATTATGGAGCATCAAGAACTCGTTAAGTATGTATGGATCGTGTTTTGCGCATCCATCGTTGCGCTGGGTTTTGCGTTCTTCTTCTATCGCAGAATGCTGAGGGAAGATGAGGGCACGCCCAAAATGCGCGAAATCGCCGCTCACGTCCGCACGGGCGCAATGGCTTACCTGAAACAGCAGTACAAGGTGGTGGGCATCGTGTTCATCGTCCTCGCTGTGCTGTTCTTCATCATGTCGCTGTTCGATTTGCAGAACGGCTGGGTGTGTTTCGCCTTCCTGACCGGCGGTTTCTTCTCCGGTTTGGCCGGTTTCCTCGGCATGAAGACCGCTACCTACGCCTCCGCACGTACCGCTAACGGCGCACGTCAGAGCCTTAACAAAGGTCTGCAGATCGCCTTCCGCAGCGGTGCCGTCATGGGCTTGACCGTCGTCGGCCTTGCGCTGCTCGACGTCTCTTTGTGGTTCTTCATCCTCGACCACTTCATTCCGGAGGAACACCACCTCGTGATCATCACCACCACCATGCTGACCTTCGGTATGGGTGCCTCCACGCAGGCTTTGTTCGCCCGTGTTGGCGGTGGTATCTACACCAAAGCTGCAGACGTGGGCGCTGACCTTGTGGGTAAGACCGAGTACAACATCCCTGAAGATGACCCGCGTAACCCCGCTACCATCGCTGATAACGTGGGTGATAATGTGGGTGATGTCGCCGGTATGGGCGCTGACCTTTACGAATCCTACGCCGGTTCGATCCTCTCCACGATGGCTCTCGGTGCTGCTGCTTTCGCCACCCTCGGTGCTGAAATGCAGATGCGCTCCATCCTCGCCCCGATGATGATTGCTGCTGTGGGTGTGCTTCTCTCCGTGATCGGTATCTTCATGGTTCGCACGAAAGAAGACGCTTCCATGACCGAACTGCTCAAGGCTCTGAGCCGCGGTACCAACACCGCCGCTTGCCTCATCGCTGTGGCTACCTTCTGCATCATGTATGTGCTTTTCAAAGATTCCACCGACATCGTGTGGTGGCAGGTCTCCCTCTCTGTGGTCGTGGGTCTGCTCGCTGGCGTTATTATCGGTAAATCAACGGAATATTACACTTCTCAATCCTACAAACCGACCCAAAAGGTTGCTGAAGCTTCTCAAACAGGTCCTGCTACCGTGATCATCTCTGGTATCGGTTTGGGTATGATTTCCACCGTGATTCCGGTGCTCACCATCGGTGTCGCTATCATCCTCGCTTTCCTCTGCGCTAACGGCTTCCAGATTGAGTTCAATGCTGTGAACTTGGCTAAGGGTCTTTACGGTATCGGTATCGCTGCCGTGGGTATGCTTTCCACGTTAGGTATCACCCTCGCTACCGACGCTTACGGTCCTATCGCCGACAACGCCGGTGGTAACGCCGAGATGAGCGGCCTGGAGCCCGAAGTTCGTAAGCGCACTGACGCTCTCGACGCTCTGGGTAACACCACCGCTGCTACCGGTAAGGGCTTTGCTATCGGTTCTGCCGCTCTCACCGCCCTTGCACTCCTTGCTTCCTACGTTGAAGAAATCAAGATTGCGCTCGTGCGTATCGGCACCGACACCCTCGACCTTGGCAACCGCGTCGTCGAAACAGCGCAGGCTTCTCTCATTGACTTCATGGAGTATTACAATGTCTCTCTGATGAACCCGAAGGTGCTCGTGGGTGTCTTCATCGGTTCTATGATGGCCTTCTTGTTCTGCGGTCTCACGATGAACGCTGTGGGTCGCGCTGCTCAGAAGATGGTGGAAGAGGTTCGTCGTCAGTTCCGCGAAATCAAGGGCATCCTCACCGGTGAGGGTACTCCTGACTACGCCCGTTGTGTGGAAATCTCCACCAAGGGTGCTCAGCGCGAAATGCTGCTCCCGTCCATCCTCGCTATTTTGGCCCCCATCGTCACGGGTCTGATCCTCGGCGTGGCTGGCGTTCTCGGTCTGCTGGTTGGCGGTCTCGGCGCCGGTTTCGTGTTGGCTATCTTCATGGCCAACGCCGGTGGTGCTTGGGACAACGCCAAGAAGTATGTCGAGGAAGGCAACTTCGGCGGCAAGGGCTCTGACAACCACAAGGCTACCGTCGTGGGCGACACCGTCGGCGATCCCTTCAAGGATACCTCCGGTCCGTCCCTGAACATCCTCATCAAGCTGATGAGCATGGTCAGTATCGTGATGGCAGGTCTTACCGTTGCCATTCACCTTCTGTAATAATAGTGATCTGTGAACAGTGAACAGTGATCTGTTGTTTGTAAATAAAACGGGGAGTCTTCGGATTCCCTGTTTTTTTTTGTTTGCTATTTAGTGAATAGTGAATAGAGAGCAGTGAATAGTGAATAGTGAATAGAAAACAGAGTTTTTTTGAAACTATTGAAAACACTGATCTCTGAAAAACAGATCACTGGTCACTAATCACAATTCACAAATCACTAAAAAATGTACTTTTGCAACCGATATTTCCAATCACCCATATAATCACGTTAGATATGAACAACCTCGCCATTGGCATCGACATCGGCGGCACCAATACGGACATCGGGCTCGTGAACCCCGACGGCAAAGTGCTGCAGCACAAGATTTTGAAGACCTGGGACTACGTTGACCACCGTCCGTATATCCTGGACATTGCGGAGGCCATCACCGCCCTGCTGCGGGAAAACGGCCTCACAGAGGTCGCGGGCGTGGGCATCGGAGCTCCAAACGCCCACTTCGACACGGGTTGTATCGGGGCGAACACCGCCAACCTGCGGATGAAGGAGGAAATTCCGCTTTGTGAGAAGCTCGGTGCCATGCTCGGGCTGCCGGTGACGCTCTCCAACGATGCGGACGCTGCCGCTTTGGGCGAGCATATTTACGGCGGTGCGAAGCTGATGCAGCATTTCGTGACAATCACCCTCGGCACAGGCGTGGGCAGCGGCATTTTCGTGGATGGCCGCCTTATTCACGGGCACAGCTGCATGGCCGGGGAATTGGGCCATGCCATCGTCGATCCCCACAGCGACAGGCTTTGCAGCTGCGGACGGAAAGGCTGTTTGGAGATGTATGCTTCGGCAAGGGGTATCTGCCAGACTTATAAGGAATTGGCTGCCAAGGGCGACCTGCCCGACAATTTCAACGGAAGCGAGCTGACCTGCAAGGACGTGGGTGAGATGGCCGTCGCGGGCGATGCGCTGGCACTGAAAACCTACGAAGTGACGGCCTACTGGCTCGCCATAGGCATGGCCAACGCCGCCTCGTTCTGCTCTCCGGAGACCTTCTTCCTCATGGGCGGTCCCACCCGCGCCGGCGAAGCCCTTCTCCAGCCGCTGCGCCGCTACTTCGCGGAGAACCTGCTGTACATCTACAAAGACCGTATCTCCATCCAACTCTCTGAATTACAAGCCAATGACGTGGCGGTGTTAGGTGCAGCGGCGTTGATCCATTTGAAATAAGGTATCTTTTGCCATAAAACGACTATCATAAAACGGCAATGAAGATTATGGGTTAATCATGTTCCGTACGATCCACATCTCGAAGAACTTGTCATAGACAGAGTATTCTCCCATGTTGTTTGTGATGAAATCCTTCTCCAAAAGTCCGATTACGGCAGAACGGACGCTGCTGGCTGAGGGTAGTTTATGAGCGCGGATGAACTTGCTGCTGGTCAGATTTCGGGCTTTACCCTCCTTGGCAATGGCGAATAGGACATTTCGCTGTTTTTCAGGCATTTGATAAATCAGAGAGAGGTATGTGTCGTTGGAAATGTCTAACAGGGCGTCGATGGCTGGGTCAATCATTTCCACATGACATGTCTCCCCTTTCAACGTTTGCATGAATAGTAGGTTCAAGATGCGTTGCAGGTATGAAGTGATGCCCTCAAAACGTTGGTACAGTTCGCTAACTACTTGCGCATCAAGATTTTTTCCGTTTTCGAAGAAGAGTCTTTGGGCGAACGTAGTGTATTTGTCAAGGGTTAGGAGCGGCAGGTTCATGATGGTGACGGATTGGTAGAACGGGCGGGCTGGCGAGGTGAACATGGCCCCCATCAGATGCCGTTGTGAACCGGAAAAGACAAAGTTGGCGTTGTTTGTGCGTTGGATGTAGGTCCGCAGCAACGCCTCCATGTTCCGGTTGTCGTTGTAGTAGAGGATTTGCTGGAACTCATCAATGGCCACTATGCAGGGCTTGTCCGCGTCATTGAGATAGCGGAAGATTTCGTCAAGAGTCACGGTCGGATTTTCGATGGCCCCCATCCCGATTCCCCAGACGGGCATGCCGTTCGCGTCGAAAGTGATTTCCGAGCGCAGCGACTGGATGATTTGCAGGAAACGTTCCCACGCGCTGCGCCCTTTCGGACGAAGTTCGTTGATGATGGCCTTGCCGAAAACGTTGACGAAGTCGCTGACGGATGCGGTGGCGTAAATGTCAATGATGAAGGTGTGGTAATGGTCGCTGATGGCCTGTTGTCCGAAGCAATGGTGCAACAAGTCCGTTTTCCCTATGCGACGGGGCGAAATCAGCGCGACGTTGTTTCCGTTGGTCAGGAAGTCGGTGAGCAGCGTGGTCTCCTTTTCGCGGTCGCAGAAGTACTCAGGTCCCGCATATCCGTTGGTGACGAAGGGGTTGTTCATATCGGTTGTTCTTGAAATACGCGGCAAAGATACACTTTTTCTTTTTTTTGCCATAAAATGATTATCATAAAATGGCAATGGACGATTCGGAACAACTCATAGAACAGGTTTCGACGCTCGCAAAACAATTAATCGAGAGACAGTAGGGCTGTCGCAGTGCGGCTGTCCTACATCGTAATATCACACCATCACCTCGAAAATCCGCTTCCCGTTCCACTCGATCCACTGCGGCTCGGTGGAGTCCAATTGCGTCCCGCAGTTGGTCGAATTCCTGCGCTTCTTCGAGAAGTCGAACGTGACGAGGTAGCCTTCGTCCATGCCCCGGGTGGCGAGATAGCCGGCGAGCTGGTCGCGGCCCTTCTCCTCGTATTTGTCGCCGCGCCAGATTTTCAGCTCGACGATGAACTCCTGTTTCCCATAGGTCACCACCAAGTCCATGCGGCGGTTGTCGCGGGTCTGCGGCTCCACATAGTAGAAGCCCGTGCCGTTGATGATGGGTTTGAGGAATGTGAGGAACAGCAGTCGGCCCTCTCTCTCGAGGAAAGGCACGGTGCTGTCGCGGTACTCCTCGTGCATGAGGTCGCGGAAACGGGTAACCACGTGTTCCATGTTGAGCTTGCCGTTTTGCACGTAATTCAACACGTATGGGGATATTCTTGCCCCTTGCTCGCGCATGGTTTTGTTGCCGAAATAAACGAACAGCGCTTCTTCGAAGATGAGGTTGTGTATCGTTGTCTTTCCTCGTTGGTTTTCCTTGATATAGGAGAACATGTTTGCCAATTTCACCATAGGATCGACCATCGTGTAGGTGTATTCCTGCCCGTTCACAACTATGGAATAGAGGAAATCACGCAGTTCGGTGTTGTTTTCAAGATTCTTGGAAAGGTCGTCAATCAGCGTTACATTATCCCCCTTGGCTATGATTTTCACCGCACTTTGTATATTGTCGAGTGTCCATACAGCCTCCAAACGTTCGTCGATGATCTTGCAGATGTAGCTCACGAGAACAGGGTATCCGCTCGTGTATTTGTAAATTTCCTCGCTGACGGCCTGGATGTCCATGCCGGTGTGCACGTCGTTCTCGTAGTCGCCGAGCATCTGGGCGATCTCCTCGGGATGGAAGGTCATATCCACGTTGAAGTCGGCGGCGATGTTCCACGGCGAGTTGTACTTTTTTTCCTCATCGGGCCGAAGCTTGAGCTTGAGGTTCTTGACATCATAAACGCCGGCGAGGACGATGCTGTGGAAGGTGGAGTTCATGCCGTCTTCATCG
>JAFPVR010000044.1 GCA_017395245.1 Bacteroidales bacterium
AAGGGGGCGAAGGCCAGCACACAGGCTATCCAGCACACCCCGAAGGCCGTCCAGCTGCCGCCGAGGACAGCCACGAGCACCCCGGCGGCGACCAGGATTCCGAGAATCAGCCAGTCGGTCCACAAAAAGACCTGTTTTGCCCTATCCTTCATCATATCTTCTGAATTAGCAGCTGCGCCTGGTCAGCCGGGAGTTCCACAATGTCGGTGACGGTCTGGAAGCTCAGTTCCTTGTATTCGGACAGCCGCGCGTAGGCGATGTCGGCGGGGGCGTTGAACCACACCTCCAGCAGGATGGTGCCGCCTTCGTTGCCGGGCACGAGTTGGGGCTCCGCGATTTTCCCGTCAAGGAAGTCCAGAATGGAGGCGCGGCAGCGGTTCTGCAGCTCAAGACTTTTTTTCTGAAGCGGGATGCCTTCGCCGTTCAGCTTGTAACCGGATTTGTAGAGGATAAGGGAGAGTATGCCGCAAAGGATGACGCACACTCCTGAAGCCTTGTGCAAGAAGAACAGGGCTATGCCGGCGATAAGGATGCCGCCGGAGATGAGAAGGTCTTTTTTCGCATGGACCTTTTGGAATTTGTTTTCCATTTTTTCTGATTTTTGGTGAATGATATTGAGATGTTTGAGGATTGGCATACCGCACCTCGCACTTGTGCGGAGCGTACGCCAAGAAAGCCGCGCATACGGTGGCGGCATGTGAAGAATAGGGGAAAGTATGGAAAACGGTCTAAATCCGGATGCGCCGGAGGGCGAAAAGGTATCGGTCGGCAGCGAATGTGCCGGATTTCCCTTTGTCGCCGACGGTGCGGTAGGGACGCCGGAGGATGTGGACCACCTTGCCGTTCCGGAGGATGTGGTTGCCGGTAGGGGAGAGGTTGTGCGGGCGGTTGTTCGACGGAACAGGACGCACGTTCGGTGCGGCCCCCTCCTCTTCGCCGGCCGTCAGCAGAGACTGTGCCGAGCTGAGCAGCAGATCTTTGTTCGGCAGGTTGTCGGCCGTGAGCCGCTCCGACGCCGGCTGCGCGACAGCGGACTGCCTGTCTGCGTGCGGGCCGGGGCGCACATCTCCCGGGACACCGCCGAGAAGTAGCGCCCACAACACGGAGAATATGCCGATCAGATGTCTCATCGCCGTTTTTGTTTGACGCGGCAAAAGTACATTTTTTTGTGATTAGTGATTAGTGACTTGTGATTTGTGATTTGTGATTTGTGATTAGTGATTAGTGATTAGTGATTTGTGAAATGCACGTGTCATTTTGTTTGTTTCTGGGCGAAACTCGGCTTAGGGGGCGACGTTTCCAAGCGTCGCAAAGCTGCTTTCAAAAATCGCCTTCACACCGACGGCGTGATGAACACCCGCCAGGAACCGTCTTCTGTTCCCCGCTCGATATATTTTTTCTCAAGCAGTTGGTTGACCAATTTTTTCACCGCCGACATGTTGATGTTGAGATGTCGCTGCATATCTTCCAACGTGAGAACAGGCTCCGACATCATAAGAACCAGCAGCTTGCTGTAGTTCAGTGATCGGAATTCTATGCGTTCACCGTCATACCACCACAGGTTTTCGTCATGCTCGGTGAGGAAAAGTACATCGTTATAAATTTCCTTGGCCAGTAGCTTTTTGAAATATTGCACAAAGGGTTTGATCTTCGTCAAAGATGCTTTGGCGCCTGCGATCGGAGAAGAACCGACCATCAAATCTGCGGCATGCAGGGCTTCCAAATATTCATTTTTCAGTCTGCTTCGCACCACGATCATCGGATAGTCGTGTTTTGTCAGGATATAGTTGACTAACAGGCGGGCGATGCGCCCGTTGCCGTCCTCGAACGGGTGGATGCGGATGTAACGGTAATGGAACAGCCCGGCCAACTCCACGGGCGACAGCTTCCCTTCCGCCTCCGCCTTGTTGTACCAATCGACAAGGTCGGTCATCAAGGCCGGGGTCTCTTCCGGCGAGGCGTACTCGAAACGGTCTCCATAGCGGGTGATGACACTGTTCGGACGGGTCTTGTATTGTCCGGCATGAACGGTGTAGCTCGTCTGCATCCCTCCGGGCAGATTGCGATAGACCGTGTAATCTTCGCGCAGCAACGTGCGGTGTAATGTCCGGATAAAAGCTTGGGTCAGAGGTGTCTCTTTTACAAGAGCCTCCTCTTTCATCATATTGAGCGTAACATTGCTGGCGGTCATGTCCTGCACGTCTTTCACATTGGCTTCGCCTATGACTTTTCCAAATAGCAGGAGGATTTCTGTCTGGCCGTACGTCAACGTATTGCCCTCGATATGGTTGGAGTTGTAGTTGAAGTCGATGGTGAACCTGCGGCTCAACCGTGCTTTGTCATCCTCCGACAGCGGTTGGATTTTTCTCCAGGCCTCAATAGCCTTGTCTAACGTCAAGTATCTCATAGTATAAAATGTTTGTCAAAAGGTGGCCGAACGGCCACCAAATCGGCAGCAAAAATACAAAATAAATTGACAGGAATAGAGTTGGAATAGAGTTGGAATAGAGTTGGAATAGAGTTGGAATAGAGTTGCACCGGAGGAAGACCGGTGTTGGACGATGGTAGAGACGAAAAATTTTGCGTCTCTACTGTTCCGTGAAGACGAGATAATAGGCATCTGCGGGGTCGCCAACGCCTACACTCGGGGTGTACAGGTACACCGCCACCTTTTTGGATGAGTTTCCATAATAATGCTGGAACTCTTTCTGCCGGGAGACGCTCTGCCAAATATACTGCAACTCCCTCTCGTTGGTGACCGTCACGTAATTGCCTCCGTCGTTGATAAAGGCGATGCGGCTTTGGCCGGGGTAGGAGAGGCCGTTGTCCATCGGCAGACCGGCGCGGAAGTTGTCCGGGAAGTTCAGTGCACCACAACCGCTCCAAATGATGGAACCGTCCATCAGCAGGTTGTCGGTGTTCTGGTAAAACAGTTTGATGTATCCGAAATCACCCGGCGACTGGTATTGTGATAGGAATGGAATCTCGTTGCCGGAATTGAGCTTGTTGGAGACATTCAGTGCGTAAAAGCCTTTGTATCTGAAAGTAAGGTAGTCCACCTTGGAGATTAGGATGTGTTTCTGTAAGTCTGTTTCTTGCAAGTCGCTCTCCGTGAAATCGTCGGAAGGCTGTCCGGCTCGCGGGTTGATGATTTGCATGAAAACGCCATTAAGATCCGGCATTAGAACTAAGCTGTATTCGTTGGCGTAGAAGTCGTTTCCGCTAAAAGAGGCAGACATTCCATCGGCAGAAGGCACGGGCGCGAGTGCAGCGAGAAGATCTTCGGGTGTGTTGAAATATTGGTATCCGTTGCCCCAACCTGTGCTGAGCGAGAAGGAAGATCTTACCAAATGCGTGTAAGCCGCCGAATTGCGAATTTCGTTCATCCATTGTCCGAAAAGTTGTTTCAGGATGTCGAAATTGTTGTCGATTACGGTCAGCGCAGCATTGCCTGTGGAATAGATTGTCGCCTCCTTGGTGATGCCGTTCTCCGTTTTCAGGAATTTGTTGTCCTCCCCGGGGGTGTAGCCATATTCGGCCAGCAGGGCGGCGGCCTCCGCCTGCGACTTACCGATGCAGGCCTTGAGCAAGGTAAAGTCGTTGGTGACGGGCTCCGGCACTTCGGGCGAGTATTCGATGGACTGCGGCTCCGAAGGCGGCGGAATGACGGGCTCGCGTGTGCAGGCTGCGAGACAGAGGACCAGGATTATTCCGGCCAATATCATAATGTTCCGGGGTATATTACGTTTTTCCATATCTGTGAAAAATTGATTCGGCGAAAATAACATTTATTCTTTACCCTATGACGCAAAAAAACAAAAAGGTTACATTATTTTTGATGGGTAGAAGAGTCGTGTTGCATTAAGGGCGATCGGTGCACTACTGCCACGCCGGTCAAATCTTCATATACACCAGTTTCCAAGAAACCGATGATGCTTCGGATGATTAATGCTAAAGCGTTGTCCACTTTACGCAATTCCTTGCCAGTGTATTCGTATTCGTCCAAAACAACATCTTTGTGCGGCGTGAACTTTCTTTTCATCTGTTTCTTTCTAACTGAAATTTTTAGATTATACTCAAGATTACAGTCATTGTCAATATACGTTTGAGCGTTACCGTGATGGTTTGTCAGAGATATTGTTGCTTCTAGTACGGATCCGTCGCTTTTCGGTATATTGACGATGCCGTATCCACTTACACCTTTTGTTGGTTTTAGTCCTAAGGCGTTTTTTATGTCTGTAATAAAACCATATATCTGATTGTTTTGTTGATAACTTTTTTCGAGTAATTTTAATTTTTCTATTGCAGGTTTGCGAAAAATTTGTATTTTTGCCGCGTCGTTCTTGCAAGAAGGTCGATTGGATGAAAGATTCCTCCTTAACAGTTTGCGAGAATGACTTTTTTGTTTTTGGTTGTTCGGTTTTCCGCTCTCATTTGTGCTATTAACGCCCATATTCTGTTGTCTCTTTTTAGTGTGAATAAATTGATTTCAATATCACTGCAAAGATACAACATCAAAACCCTTTTGTCAAGAGTTTTGAAAAATATTTTTATGACTGAAATTCAGAAGATTGCGTCAAGTGCGTTAACTATTCGGCCTTGAATAGTTAATTTTTGGATTGAGATTTCGCAGGAAATATGGTTGAAGACGTTTCAAAACTTTGTTTGCTTCTTCACGAATGCGAATAATTTGTATCTTTGCCGCGTCATTCTCGCGAGAAGGTTTATTGGATGAAAGACTCCTCCTTAGAAGTTTGCGAGAATGATTTTTTGTTTTCTGTCATCAAAACAAGCATTATGAGCGAAGAATATAAACAAGACACGGGCCACCCAACCTCCCTTTACGAGGAAATCCTTCACCGCCAGGACCCCGCGCAGGCCGAACACCTGAGCCGTTTCTTCAAGACCGGCAAGGGCGAGTATGGCGAGGGCGACAAGTTCCTCGGCATCAAGGTGCCCGTGGTGCGCGAAATTGTCAAAAAGTGCTGGCAATCCGTCTCTTTCTATGAGTTGGAGGCCTGCATTACGTCCGAATACCATGAGTTGCGGCTCGCCGGACTGCTCACGTTAGTACAGTTCTTCAAATCGGCCAAGGGCGACCGGGGATTGCAACAGCTGAACGTCAGCTTCTATCTGTCTCACCTTCCATACGTGAACAACTGGGACTTGGTGGATCTCTCCTGCTATGAAATCCTCGGTGTCTGGCTGCTCGACAAGGACCGCAAAATGCTGTACGACATGGTGGAAAACGGCAGCACCATCTGGGAGCAGCGCATCGGCATCGTCACCACGATGCAGTTTGTTCGCCACGGCCAGCTGGATGATACCTACGCGTTGGCGGAGCTCTTCCTGAAGAAGCCTGCGCCCTTGCATGACCTCCTTCAGAAGGCCGTCGGGTGGCTGCTGCGCGAAGCCGGCAAGCGCGACGAACAGCGCCTTCGCGAATGGCTCGAACCTCGCCGCAAGACAATGCCCCGCACGATGCTGCGGTACGCGATAGAGAAGTTTCCGGAGGAGGAGAGGAAGAGGTTGATGGGGAGGTGAGACTTTAGACTTAGGACATAGGACTTAAGACTTAGGACTTAAGACTTAAGACTTTGGGGTTGGTATGTCTTAAGTTTCAAGATTCAAGATTCAGGTTTCAAGTCTAAAGTCTTACGTCTCAAGTCTCAAGTCTCAAGTCTCAAGTCTCAAGTCTCGAGTCTCAGATCTCAAGTCTCAGGTCTCGAGTCTCAGGTCTCAAGTCTCAGGTCTCAAGTCTAAAAAAATCCTCGAATTTCCGTCTCAACGCATCCTCGTCGTCAATCATCTTACGCAAAACCTCCAACCGTTCGGCGTTGGGGGAGTGCTCGAACCAGAGGTGGAGGTAGCCGTTGCGGCCGTATTTCTCGCGAAGGTGCTGCACCATCCGCTCGTAATGGCCTTTCTTGTCCAATTCGGGGTAATGCTCCATGCCGTACTGCACGGTGCGGCGGATTACGGTGTCGGGGTCGATGAAGCGGTCGGCTTCCGCCACGATGCGCCCGTAGAGACTGCGAGGTGTGTGGTCGGAGGAGGCACGGTGGTCTTCCACGGCTTCCGCCATCGTCTCCAACTGACTGTCCGTAAACCAATTCCGTAACGTCATATCCGCTAACAGCATTTGCGCCGACACGGTATGGTGGCGCTCTCGCCCTTCGCACAGCCCGATGTCGTGGTAGGCGGCGATGACATAGACCATGTCCGCATCCACGTCCATCTGCGCTGCCAACGCCTTGCTCTGCTCAATCACCATCCTCACATGATCGCGCCGGTGCGCCTTGTCGAACCGGTCGTACAACGGGATAATGTTCCGCTCAACGTAGTCTTGTATTTCTGTATTAATGCTTGTCATTTTTGTGTTCCCGCAGAACTCGCAGATTTTCGCAAAAATTATTCATAATTCATAATTCATAA
>JAFPVR010000045.1 GCA_017395245.1 Bacteroidales bacterium
CACTAAGCTGGCCTTAAAATGTTTCATGTTGGATTTGTGTTGTATTTTTACTTCAGGATCTCTTTTCGATATTCGCTCGGCGAGAATCCGGTGTGGGCTTTGAAATACTTCCGGAAGGTGAACTGTTCGGGGAAGCCGTGGTGTGGTTCGCGGTGATTTTCTTCATCAGCTTCCGCTCACCGCTCTACTGGAAACTCGGCAAGAAAGCGGGATACGCGCTGACCGAGCAGAGTGCCTTCGGGACAATGGAGAGGTAGGCGAAGACTTTGTTGGGCACATACTGAGAGAAAGACAGAAACATCAATGTTTTTTTTCAAAACTAACAGATGTTTCTTTGCGGTAAGTATTTACATTATACTGAGGCACTCACCGCCGAGGGCGACACCCCGTATCGCTGTTTGAAGATGCGGCTGAAATGGGTGGGGTTCTCGAACCCGAGACTATATGCCACGTCGGCGACAGACATTCGGGAGGACTGGAGCATCTGGCGGGCCTTCGAGAGCCTCTTTTCGCGGATCCACGTGGCGGGTGGCTCACCGTAGATGCTCTGGAAGTCGCGCTTGAAGCTGGAGAGCGAACGGCCGGAGAGGTACGCCAGCTCTTCGAGCGATATGGGCGAGGTGTAGTTCTCCTCCACCACGCGGTGCACATCAACCCGGACGGGCTGACGCAGCTGGAGCATCTGACGGAAGATGTTCTTCGAGCAGTCCATCACGTTGTAAAGCAGCTCCATAACTTTTAGACGCAATAGTCCGGGACTGATCTGCGACGGGTCGTTGAAGTAAGGCGACAGCGACCAGCAGTAGGCCACGAGGCGGTCGCTCATGGGCGAGACCTGTGCGCCGAGCTCTTCCGTTATCGGCGGCACTTTGACCTGCTGAGTGGTGAGGAAATCCTTGAGCAGTTCGTCGTTGATGGCGAACAAAAGGCTTTCAAAGAGTCCTGTTTCGGGCGAGCCTTTCTTTTCGTAGCTGACACTGTGGACCTTGCGCAGCAGAATCATCTGGTTCTTGCCCACCGTCCACGACTGGCGGCCGCAAGTCAGCTTCACCGAGCCGCCTAAAACCACGTAGAGCAGATGCTGTTCAAGGAAGAACGTGCCGCTCTCGCCCGCCGTCACGATGCACTGGTCGATGATGCTGCCGCCGTCAAGCATGAGCGACGACGTGGCACTGCCGCCGCTAATCAGAGCCGAGGGGAATTTCGTTATCTTGATCATAAAAAAAATTGGCCTGCAAAATTACACAAAATCTTGCAGACCAAAGGCGTTTTGGAATGTTTTATTTGGTTATGGTGTTGGAATTCTGGTTATACGCCTTCGCCACGCACTTCCACTTGCCGTCGATCTTCAGCAGCAGCAGCACGTCGGTGAAGTCGATGCTTCCGCCCCAGCCCTCTTCCAACACTCGGACCACGGCCAAGGTCTCTTCGAGTTCCAGCACGTCGATGCGCGTCTTGAACTCTTTGCCGGCACCTACAGTATCCACATTGTGGTAGAACTGCTCGATGCTGCCGCGTTCGAATTTCCCGTTCAGGAAACCGAACAGACAGGCGTCTTCGGTGAATAATTCTTTTGCATATTTGCTGTTGCCCTCGGCAACGCTCCGGGTGAACTTGCTTGCAGCTTCCACAACTGCGTTGTAGTCTTCGATTTTGCTTCTCATTGTAACCTTTTTTTGTGAATGAATTTTACGCTGCAAAAGTGCAACTGTTTCGGCAAACCGACCTTTCTATTTGGTTCAACTTTCCTTTCTGTTTCGTCCAATCGGCAACCAGCTCTCAAGTAGTGCCGAAACCGTGCCGCAGGTGATATTACCGTGACGAAGAGTGGCGGAACTTTCTGTGATAGGACTTCAACTCTCGCTCAAGAACGTAACCGGGAGGTCCAAAAGTACCGTCAGCATAGCCATCCGTGTCGATGAAAAAAACACGATTGTCCGTGGTTCGGATACAGATGTGAGAATATTGGCCACGAAATTTTTCGTTTCCAATCGTCTTGATGGCGGACCAAGGAAGAGAAAGTGTTCACCTTGACATTTGTGGCTTTCGTGTAAACTTTGGTCATTGCCGATTTTTTCGCCATAAGGGAGCAATTTCCAAACCGCAAAAGTAATCTTTTTCCCGATACCACCCTAAAAAAAGAATCTTCAAAATTTGCGTCGGGCTTGAAAAATCCTGAAATCACCTCGCCGCTATCCAGCTGTCTGCCGCCATGATTATGGTTGAGTTCTAAACAAAACTGTTGAAGTCCCAAACTCCACGGTCTATGTAATCAACAATCCGGATCTGGTCGAATTATATTCGTAGAGATAAGAGCACTATGAAAAGTTTTGTAATTTTGCGCCAGCTTTTTAAATTAGGTGTAAACTTATGGAAATCAATACTTTTCAGCCGAATGACATCGATAAAGTGGCTCGGATGGCTGCCGAAGTGTGGGGGAAACGTGAGCGCAGTGCTGAATTCAACCGCGTTTTTTGCGGACATCTTGCACGATACAGCTTCTACACGCCCGAACTCGCTTTGCAGATGACCGATGAGGACGGACTTCAAGCCATTGCCTTCGGGTGGATGCCCGGCGACACGAACGATGCCGACGAGTGGGTGGAAAACCAAATGGACGAGCTGAACGACGAAGAGCGCCAAGCCATCAGGTGCAATGTGGAATACCTGAAGCGTACCGATGCGGAACTGCAGCGAAAAATGGAGCATGGCAAGTCGGCAAAACTCTCCTTTTTCATCAGCCGCAAGTCGGGATGCGGGGCACCCTTGCTGTCAAGGCTCACCGAATTGCTCCGGGAGCGTGGCGTGGAATGGCTCTACTTGTGGAGCGACTGCACATGCAATTGGACGTACTACGTTCATCACGGCTATATGCAAATAGGTCATGGCGAAGTGCCTGAATATAGCACACCTGACGACAATTATACCTACATGTTGTTCCGCAAGAACATCAAATTATGAAAGCATAGTTGTTCCTAATCGGTGCCATTGTCTTGGAGACATTTGCCACCTCAATGTTGAAACTCTCTGAACAATTCACGAAGCCCCTTCCCACCATAGCTATGCTGGCGGGCATCTGTCGCACCGTGGCTGGGAGAGCGGCACCAAGCGCAGCGACACCGACAAGACCATCCGCAGCAAGTACGACCACGCGAAAGAGAACGATTTGGAAATCATCAACCGTGTGGCAGAGTTGGCAGAGCGA
>JAFPVR010000004.1 GCA_017395245.1 Bacteroidales bacterium
CAGGTCGGCGTTCCGAGAATGGTGGTCTTCATGAACAAGGTTGACCTTGTTGACGACCCCGAGCTTCTCGACCTCGTTGAGATGGAAATCCGTGACCTCCTCTCTTTCTACGGCTTCGACGGCGACAACAGCCCCGTCATCCGCGGCTCTGCCCTCGGTGCCCTGAACAAAGAACCCAAGTGGGTTGAGAAGGTCATCGAACTGATGGATGCCGTTGACACTTGGATTCCGCTGCCTCCGCGCGATGTCGATAAAGACTTCCTCATGCCCGTTGAAGACGTGTTCTCCATCACCGGCCGTGGTACCGTTGCTACCGGTCGTATCGAGACTGGTGTCATCCACACCAGCGATCCCGTCGACATCATCGGTATGGGTGCTGAGAAACTGAAATCTGTCGTCACCGGTGTTGAGATGTTCCGCAAGATCCTCGACGAAGGTGAAGCTGGCGATAACGTGGGTCTGTTGCTCCGCGGTATCGATAAGGACGAAATCCGTCGTGGTATGGTTATCGCGAAACCGGGTTCCATCCACCCGCACAAGAAATTCAAAGCTTCCGTGTATGTGTTGAAGAAAGAAGAAGGCGGCCGTCACACTCCGTTCGGCAACAACTATCGCCCGCAATTCTACTTCCGCACCACTGACGTCACCGGCGCCATCACCCTGCCCGCAGGCGTTGAAATGTGCATGCCCGGCGATAACGTGGAAATCACGGTCGAACTGCTCTCTGAAATCGCTCTGAACATGAACCTCCGTTTCGCTATCCGTGAGGGTGGTCGTACGGTCGGCGCTGGTCAGGTGACTGAGATCTTAGACTAATTTATCATCGCCAATAACAAAGAGGAGGCTGTAATAATGCCTCCTCTTTCACAGGGGAATAGTTTAAGGGCAGAATAGTGGTCTCCAAAACCATTGATGGGAGTTCGAATCTCTCTTCCCCTGCTAAAAGTCAGGTTCTTCAACGACCTGACTTTTGTTATATAACCAAGTAGCATCCTTATGATTCTGATGTACCATAACGTGGATGAGAAGCCCGGCTTCAACACCGTCTCCGCTGAGAATTTCGAGCGGCAGCTCCGGTTTGTGAAACAGCACTGGCACTTCACTGATATGGACACCTATGTGCGAGAATGCCGCCATAACCCCCGCCTCACCACCGTCACCTTCGACGATGCCTATTCCTGCCTCTATACTTGCGTCAGGGGCATTCTCGATGAGCTAAACATTCCTGTCACCGTCTTTGTTCCGGTTTCCCATGTAGGAAGCGACAACTGCTGGGACAAGGATGAACCCGGCTACCAGAAAATTGACATACTCTCATGGTGCAGCATCGAAGAACTGGCCCAAAATCCGCTTTTCACTTTCGGGTCCCATGGCATGACCCATGTCTCCATGCGTCATTTGTCGAAAGAACAGACCGTGAAGGATTTACGGGAATCTAAGCAGCTATTGGAAGAACATCTGCAAAAACAGGTGGATTATTACGCCTTCCCTTACGGCCAGAAGAAAGATTTCGGCCACGCGACCCCCGAACTGCTTCAGGAAATCGGTTTCAAGGCCGCCTTCACCACCTTGTGGAAACGGAACAACTTAAGGGAAAACCCCTACCGTCTCCGCCGCGTGGAGGTAAAACCGACCGATACAATGGACGATTTCCAACGCTACCTGATGCAAAAACCCGATTTCAGACTCATCAAACAGGAAATAAAGAACATCTTGCGTTGATGTAGAGACGCACGGCCGTGCGTCTCTACATTGTTCTCATAACCTCGAAACCATGTAACCTCGTAACCCAAAAAAATGTACCTTTGCAGCGTTTTAGGAGTTGCGGCATTCCTGCCGCTTAAAGGCCGCCAGGAATGGCGGAACTCCTATTACAAACAACTTGCAACGGTAAAACGAATATGAAGATGAATCCAATCCAGATGGTGGATTTGAAAAGCCAGTACCTCCGCATCAAACCTGAAATTGATGCGGCCATTCAGCATGTGTTGGATTCCACCGCTTTCATACAAGGCGCACCTGTAAAAGAATTTGAGGAGTCTTTGTCGCAATACACTGGCAACAAGTATGTTATAAGCTGCGGGAACGGAACAGATGCACTGACAGCCGCGTTAATGGCACTGGAAATCGGACCGGGCGACGAGGTTGTCACCACACCCTTTACATTCATCGCCACGGTAGAAGCCATCGCATTAGTGGGCGCAAAACCCGTGTTCGTGGATGTATGTGAAGAGACATTCACGCTTGATGTGAACCGGTTGGAAAGCGCCATCACTCCCAAAACCAAAGCCATCATACCCGTTCACCTTTACGGGCAGTGTGCAGACATGGAACCAATATTGAATATCGCTAACCAACATAATATCCGCGTGATAGAGGATGCCTGCCAAGCGATTGGAACGGAATACCATTTCGCAGACGGCAGCGTGAAACAAGCTGGAACAATGGGAACTGTCGGCTGTCTGTCGTTCTTCCCTTCCAAAAACCTGGGCTGTTTCGGCGATGGCGGCGCACTGATGACCAACGACGCGGATTTAGCTGGAAAACTCCGGTCCATCTGCCGCCACGGTTCCTCAGAACGCTACCATCACGAACGGATAGGGCTGAACTCCCGTTTGGACACCCTGCAAGCCGCCATTCTGACCGTAAAATTAGACCATCTCCAAGAATACATCACCGCTCGAAAAGAAGCCGCAACCTACTATCATGCTGCCCTATCGGACTTGGATTGGCTGTCTCTGCCCGCTTCTTCCCCCTACTCTACTCACACTTACCACCAGTTCACCGTCAGGGTGAAAAATGGCCGGAGAGACGCCCTCAAGCAACACCTTGCCGACAAAGGCATCCCTTCCGCCATCTACTACCCTGTTCCGGCGCATCTGCAACCGGCATACGCTTCCCTGAACCATCATAAAGGCGACTTCCCCATGGCTGAACAACTTTGCGAAGAGGTGCTGTCGCTGCCTATGCACACCGAACTTACGAAAGAGCAATTGGACTATATCTGTCACACAATCAAGAACTTCCCATTATGAAAAACTACTTCGCACACGAAACTGCCGTATTAGACGAGGGTTGCCGCATTAGCGACGGAACCCGCATCTGGCACTTCACACACGTGATGGCCGAGGCCGTGGTCGGGAAAAACTGTGTGTTGGGGCAGAACGTGATGGTCGCCAACCGCGTAACGATAGGCGACAATGTGAAAATACAGAACAACGTCTCTGTCTATGAAGGGGTTACGTGTGAGGACAACGTGTTTTTAGGACCTTCTGTCGTGTTCACGAATGTCATCAATCCCCGGGCTTTTATTGAAAGGAAGCACGAGTTTCGACCGACTTTGGTGAAAAAAGGAGCCTCCATCGGGGCGAACGCCACTATCGTATGCGGACATACTATCGGCCAGTACGCGCTTGTGGGCGCGGGGGCGGTGGTCACACACGATGTGCCTGATTACGCGCTTGTTACAGGAAATCCTGCCCGGCAAACCGGCTGGGTGAGTGAATATGGCTACAGGTTAAGGTTCGACAACAACAGTAAGGCCGTATGCCCGGAAAGCGGACAAACCTATCAGTTAATAAACAACCAAGTGAGAAGAATCAAGTGACATGTACAGGAAATTATTACGTATTCTTCTGGTAATCATTGTCTTGGCCATTTCATTGCCAACGGCATACGCCACGCATCAGCGCGCAGGCGAGATTAGCTATACGTACGTTTCCGGACTCACTTACGAGTTCACAATCACGACATACACCTACACGCCGAGTCCCGCCGACAGACCGCAAATCGAGGTTTATTGGGGCGACGGTACATCCTCCATTATCGACCGCAATCTCAAGGTCAATATGGAGAACAACATCAGCCAAAACGTCTATATCACACAGCATACGTTTTCCGCTGCAGGCACGTTCCATGTCACCTTTGAAGACCCGAACCGAAACGCCGGCATTGTGAATATCCCCAGCTCGGTGGAGATTCCGTTCTTCATCGAAACCATCCTGATTATCAACCCGTTTATCGGTGGAAATTCATCACCTCAGCTGTTGAACCCGCCGTTGGACAACGCCTGTACCCACGTGCCTTACTACCACAATCCCGGTGCCTACGACCCCGAAGGCGACAGCCTTTCGTACAGCCTCATTAACTGCCGTGGCTACAACGGCGAGGATATCCCGGGCTACTCGCTGCCCGCCGCCTCCAACTACATCGCCATAGACCCGATTACTGGCGACCTGACGTGGGATTCTCCCCTTATGGCCGGTGAATACAATATCGCCATTCTGATTGAAGAGTGGCGCGACGGCATCCTGATCGGCAGTATGGTCCGCGACATGCAGATTACGGTGGCACCTTGTAACAACGAACCGCCTGTGGTGGAAGTGAACGATACCTGCGTCATTGCGGGAAGCCGCATAGACCAGCTGGTTTGGGTCTACGACAGCACTTCCAAATACGTAAGGCTGACCGCCACAGGCGAACCTTTCTTGGTAAGTGTATCGCCTGCGCAATTCTCGAGTATCTACGACAGTGTGCCCTACGGAACCCATTTCGTGTGGCAAACAGCCTGTAACCACATTAAGCAGAACCCCTACGAAGTAATCTTCAAGGCGAAAGACAACGGACCGCAGGTGGAGCTTGTCTCCTTTAAAACGCTCCGTATTCGAATTATCGGTCCGAAACCGGAAAACCTGAATGCGTTCCCTGAAGGCAATGTAATTCATTTAGATTGGCAACCAGATTTCTGCTTTAACGCAGTCGGATACGACATCTATCGCCGCAATGGAGAAGACGATTTTGAGCCGGATTCCTGTCAGACGGGACTTCCACCCGAAGCAGGTTACACGAAAATCGGCTCCACTAACAGTTGGTCGGATACCACGTTCATCGATGACGGTTCGGTACGCCCACTCTACCACGGCAATGAATACTGTTATCGTGTAGTTGCTTTGTTCCCAGACGGTTCCGAGAGCATTGTCTCCGACAAGGTTTGCGCCCATATTGCCAACGATGCGCCCGTCATCATCAACACCGATGTGGTAACGACCGACCTTACAAACGGTACAATACTTGTCCGTTGGCTCTTCCCGCCCGAGGTTGATTCGGCCGCTTTCCCGCCGCCTTATCAATTCCAACTGTTCCGCGAAAACGGTTATGGCAATGCGATTTTGATTCATCAGACTTCTGCGCCGCAAAATCCGAGCGATACGCTTTCCTACTTAGATCACGATTTGAACACGTCGGATTCCGCATACACCTACAAAGTGACCATGCTCAATTCCGATACGGTGATAGAGAATTCCGATCCTTCCACTTCTATTTTCCTGACCGTATCTTCTGCGGACAAGCGTCTGGTTCTTACCTGGACGGACGTACAACCGTGGAACAATGTGGCATACACCGTGTTCCGATACAACGAGCACACGGCAGACTGGGATTCCGTTGCAACCGTAGCGGAAACGCATTATACCGACCGCAATCTTGAGAATGGGAAAACCTATTGCTACTATATCTTGGCAGAAGGTTATTACTGGTTGCCCGACACCATCGGTCCGCTGTGGAACCGGTCGCAACGGGCATGTGGGGAGCCTTACGACAATGAGCCGCCTGAGCTTCCGGAAGTCACCATCACCACCGACTGCCAGAACGTGGAGTTCAGCTGGGTTTTCAGTTCCGACTCCGCCGCCACCGATGCTGTACGCTATTACATTTACTACAAGCCCACGCTGGCCGGAACGTTCACCTGTATCGACTCTTTCAGGAACGACGAAATCTGCTATCCCGAGCCGTGCACTCATAGCATCAGCGTCACCGGTTCGCAAGTGCTGGTCGGTTGTTACGCCATGCGCGTGGCCGACAGCAACCGCAACATCACCGCACTCACAGATTCCGTATGCATTGACGTGTTCGACTGTCTGGAATACCAGCTGCCGAACGTCTTTACGCCCAACAGCGACGGCATCAACGACCTGTTCACCCCGTACATGCCGTACTCTGGGATAACCAAAATCGAGATGGAAATCTTCAACCGTTGGGGCAAACGTGTGTATCACACTGTGAATCCCGACATCCTTTGGGACGGCGCTGACGAGACCACGCACCTGCCCTCCTCCGACGGGGTCTACTACTACGCATGCAAGCTGTATGTCAACACGTTGGCAGGTGAAATTTATTACCTGCTGAATGGTTCAATTACTCTGATTCGATAACAGAAAAAGGATGCCTTCTTTCGAAAGACATCCTTTAGTTTCAGGTTTCAGGTTTCAAGTTTCAAGTCCTAAGTCTCAAGTCCTAAGTCTCAAGTCTCAAGTCTTAAGTCTTAAGTCTCAAGTCTCAAGTCCTAAGTCTTATTTCTTGAACATCTTGCCCAGCAGGCCGCCGAGGACTTTGCCGGCGTTGGAACCGCTGTTGGAGTTGGAGGCACCGCCCAAGAGACCGCCTAAAATATTGCCGATGTTGCCGGCGCCCGCCGTGTTCTTGCCTAATACGGAAAGCAGGTTCGGGGCGATAGAGGCCAAAATGTTGGACACCTGGTCGTTGGTAGTGCTGGTCTGTTTGCCCAAACCGGAGATGACAGAACCGAGATTGCCGCCGAAGATTTTCTCTAAAATCTTCTTGCCGTCTTCCAGATTGAAGCCGAGGCCCTGGCCCGCGTGGTTGCTCAAAGCTTGCGTCAATGCGGCCGCACCGGCAGCAGTACCGGCATTCTTCTGCATGGCACTCAAGAACTTAGGAATAGCGGCTTTGATCACGTCCATGATCTTGTTCGGGTCGATGTTGAATTTTTTTGCGATTTCACCGATCATATTGTTGCCGGTGATGGCGGAAATGATACTGTTTAAATCCATAATGCTAAATTTTTAAGGTTTTGATTTTTCGAAGGCAAAAGTACATTTTATTCCGATACGTTATACCTGAATAGTTGGTTTCAAGTTTCAGGTTTCAGGCATTGACTACTTGAAACCTGAAACCTGAAACTTAATGATTTATTCCTCCCCTTCTTCAATCTGACTGATAATCTCCTCGGCGTTGCGAATCACCGAATTGTGCATTTTCAGCCCGATAAAGCCGCCGATGGCCAAACTGATGAGCAGGATGACAATCACGAAGAGAGACAATTTCCAGTCGTTGTATCGCATACAGAACTCTATGCAAAGCCATATAAACCAGATGACAATCATAACAATGCTATATTTCAGCCATTTGCGGTAGTTGTCGCGCAGCTGTTTCATCACTTTGGCAACAGTAAGCAGATCGCCACTCATTGTTTTGGCATTCACATCCTTATGGTACTTCCAAGTGAAGAAGTCGCACACGAGCATCATCAGGATAGTGGCGGCAATAAACCACCAGCTGAATCCTTCGCTTGGAAGATAGGCCAATGCCCAGAAAATCACGAAGATAGAAGCGACCACGCTAATCCAAGCATTGTTGTTGATGTTGCGGGCCTTATGCCGCATCGTGTCGCGGAGGAGTTTTTCGGAGACAATGGTTTCCTTGTCTAATTTGTCCTTCAGCAGTGCAATTTGTGCACGCATGGTTTCCAATTCGCTGTTGTTTATTTCACTGTTTTCCATAATTAAAATTCTTGATTGTCAGATATTTGCATTAACTGTTGTTTAATTCTAACCAACTTCACAGAAACATTCTTGGCGGAAATGCCGGCGATGGCCCCAATCTCCTCGTAGCTGAGGTTCTCCAACCAGAGCAGGACGAGGGCGCGATCCATGATGCCCAGCTTGTTGATGCGCGCATAGAGCTGGCGGATCTGTTTGGTGTCCTCGTCGGTGTCGGTGTAGAGGTCGGCAGCCATCTCCAGGGGGACGCGTTCCCCTCGCCGCTTCTTCTTGCGGTCGTCGGAGATGCAGGTGTTGAGGGCGACGCGCCAGATCCAGGTGTCCACCTTCGACTCGCCTCTGAAACTGTCGAAGCCTTTCCAGAGGTTGATGAGGACTTCCTGGAACAGGTCGTTGACCTCGTCGGTGTCCTTGGAGAACATGTAGCAGACGGTATAGACGGTGCTTTTGTGCTCGCGGACCATTCGTTCAAAATCTGTTTCTTTCTTTGTCATCGGTTTTAGAATTAACACTGGTTAGACGCAGGATAGGGTGAAAAACTACAAATCAGTTATTGCGTGGCAAAAATAAAAATTCCCGCAGAACTCGCAGACTTCCGCAGAAAAAATACGCGCAGATACGTGCGATACGCGGAGAAAAAAACCTCTTCTATAAATTATGTTACTAACATAATGCTATTAGCATAATTTTTGTATCTTTGCCGCGTTATTAAAATAGTATGCTGTAAATGAGCAAGATAAAGAATCCGTTTATCGTTAAGGGGCGCATTCCTTCGGAATACTTTTGCGACAGAGTGGAGGAAACGAAGAAGCTAACCCGAGAGCTGCTGGCCGGGAACGATGTGGTTATCATGTCCTCGCGCCGTCTCGGGAAAACGGGGCTGGTGCAACATTGTTTTGACCAATCCGTTTTCGAGGAGGATTATTACACCTTTTTTATAGACATATTGGAAACCAGCTCTTTGCGCGATTTCACGTACGCACTTGGCAAATGTGTCTTTGAAACGCTGAAACCGAAAGGAAGGAAGTTCGTCGATACTTTTGTGCAGACCTTGAAGTCACTTCAGGCGGGTTGGGGGTATGATCCGATTTCTGGAATGCCGAAATTCACCTTCTCCATTGGTGCCATCACAAACCCGCAAGTAACGCTGAATGAGATTTTTACCCTAATAGAAAAAGCGGACAAACGCTGCATCGTAGCTATTGACGAGTTTCAGCAGATTACGAAATACCCGGAGAAGAATGTGGAGGCTGTTCTGCGCGGGTTTATCCAACATCTGTCCAATTGCGATTTTATTTTCGCTGGTTCGGAGCGGCATCTACTGACAGAGATGTTCAGCACGTATGGCCGTCCTTTTTACAACAGCACGTCGTCATTGCACCTCGACCCCATCCTGAAAGAGCACTATGTGGAGTTCGTTACCACTAATTTTCAACGTTTTCAAAAACAGATTGGTGCAGAAATTGTAGAACGCACTTACGACTTGTACGAGGGCAATACCTTCTGCCTGCAAAAAACATTCAATATGGCATTTGACAAGACAGATTTGCAATGTGAATGCACGGAACAGGATGTGCGTCAAACCATTGATGAGATTCTTTCGGACAAAGAGCGGGATTTCCAGAGCATCCTTTCCTACGTCGCCTCCCGTCCAAAAGAGCTACTGATTGCCATTGCATTGGACAATCATGTGGACAAACCCACATCCGCCGCCTTCATCCGCAATCACCAACTACAATCGGCCAGCTCCGTGCAATCGGCCATCAAACAACTACTTCAAGATGAGCTCATTACATATCAAGTGAATGAAGAAGGAAAAAAGGTTTACCAAGTATCAGACCCGTTCTTAAAACTGTGGCTCCAGCAGTCGTTCAACGGAGGCTTCGAGTTCTAATATGGCATTTTTTCCCGCAAACTACGCAGACTTTCGCAGAAAAAATACGTGCCGATACGCGCGATACGCGGAGATGATTTTCCCGCAGACCTCGCAGACTTCCGCAGAAAAATTACGTGGAGATACGCGCGATACGCGGAGATAAAAAAATCGTACCTTTGCCCCCTGAAATCCGAGACGTGGCACGCCACGTCTCTACAAAGGTAAAACTCCGACTATGCAGAAAACCGAACGCCACTTTTTCGCCCCCGGCCGCGTGAACCTCATCGGTGACCACACCGACTACAACGGCGGACTCGTCTTTCCCGCCGCGCTCAATATGGGCACCTACCTCACCGTAAGTCCCTCGGAAGATGACTGTTATCACTTCTCCTCCGAGAACGATCCCGCTGCTTTTACCCTCCGAAAAGAGGAGCTGACACTGCGGCACCATAGCTGGGTAGATTACCCGCTCGGCGTGGTCAAGGAGTTCACCGACAGGGGATTTCCCGTGAGCGGTCTCCAGTTCCACTACCGCGGTGACCTGCCCATCGGGGCCGCGCTCTCCTCCTCCGCCTCCATCGAAATGGCGACCGCCGTGGCCCTCAACGCCTTGAACGGCAGTCCGTTCACGATGTTAGAGCTCGTGAAGATGGCCCAGCACGCGGAAAACGACTTCGTGAGGATGAACTGCGGCATCATGGACCAGTTCGCCTCGGGATTCGGGAAGAAAAACTGCGCCATCGCACTGGACTGCAATACGTTGGCGTACGAACATGTGCCATTGGAGATGCAGGGGCTGAAGTTCGTCATCGCCAACACCAACAAGAAACGCGAGTTGGTGGATTCGGCCTACAACCAACGGCGCAGCGAATGCCAGCAGGCGTTGGAGATTTTGCAACAGCATACGTCTGTGGAGAATCTCTGTCAACTGACTGTGTCGCAGTTTGATGGGTTGTCGGAATACCTCACTGGCGGTGTGCTCAAACGGGCGCGACACGCCGTGCGCGAAAACGGGCATGTGCGGGAGGCTATCATCGCCCTCAAACGCGGCGACATGACCCGTTTCGGTCAGCTGATGAACGCCTCGCACGCTTCCCTGCGCGATGACTACGAGGTCACCTGTCCCGAATTGGACTTCCTGGCCGAACAAGCGCAGCAGTTCCCCGGTGTACTCGGCAGCCGTATGACTGGCGCGGGTTTTGGTGGCTGTACGGTTACGTTGATTGCTGAGAATCAGGTGGATGCGTTTGTTGAGAATGTCGGAAAAGCCTACGAGCAGCAGTTTAATATCCGTGCCGATTTTTATGTGGCGGAGATTGGGAATGGCGCTGGCGAAATGATGAATTATGAATGCTGAATGCTGAATAAAAATAACGAATATGAAGAATTGTAAACAATTGTTGTACAGCTTTTTATTTGTGCTGGGTCTTACCTTGACGGCCGCCGCCCAAGGCGGGCATGTCCTTACTGCCAAAATCATACCTTGCACAAGCAGCGAACCCGGAAAAACCGTCATACCGGAGCAGGATGCCAGCCAGTTTGTTAACATTACCGATGTGGTGCCGGATGCGATCCTGGAGATTCGCTACTTTAGCACCTATAACTTTGTGGGAGAGCGCATTGACGGCTACCTGCAACCTACCGCCCTGTTGACAAAACGCGCTGCCGATAGTCTGAAAGCGGTGAGCGACGACGTGATGCGCATGGGTTACCGGCTGAAGATTTACGATGCTTACCGTCCACAGATGGCCGTTGACCATTTCGTGCGCTGGGCCGCCGATGTGCCCGACACGATGATGCGGCGTTACTTCTACCCCGAGGTGGATAAGAGCCGGTTGTTCGAACTGGAGTACATCATGGCGAGAAGCGGCCATACCCGCGGCTCCACCGTCGATCTCACCCTCTTCGACATGAACACCGAGAAGGAACTTGACATGGGCGGCACCTTCGACTGGTTCGGCGAGGAGAGCCATCCCGACTTCGGCGGTAACCCCGAGACGGGCGAGTTCAATGGGAAACCGTCTCCTGCCGGCCGCACCATCACCGCCGAACAGTTTCGCAACCGCATGATCCTGCGGGAGGCGATGTTGCGCCACGGTTTCAAGCCCCTCGACAGCGAATGGTGGCATTTCACATTGAAGGATGAACCGTATCCGGAGACCTATTTTGTGTTTCCGGTGAAAGAACTGTGATAATTTATCTCTTACATTGGTCGTAGAGACGTGCTGCAGCGCGTCTCTACGACTTTAGGAACAATCATGGAATGCTTCTGATTGTTGAACTGGTCAAAAATTTTGACCAGTTCAGTTTTTGTGTGGTTTGGGATCTCGCCTGCGGCAAATAAAGGTTTGCGTCACACAGATTGCACGGATTTTTCAGAATAACAGCACAGGATTGTTCAACAACGTGTCAACAATCTGATGGTAAACTTGCCGGTCGGCCACCTCAGTGATAGTGGTCACTTTGTTTCCGGCATCTTTTGATGATGCGCCGCAATGAAAAATACGCTCGCCATCGGTATTGTAGTCGAGAATGATGTATCGGTCATGAAAAATGCCGCAAGTTTGGCGAAAACTGACTTGAATGTTCGGGTACTCTCTATGAAAATCATCGTAATCGGCTTGATGGAACCCTTTTCCCGTGTTGTCGCTAAAAACGGTGATGGGAATGTTGTCCACAACGTTTTTAAGCAGTACCAGCGTTTTCAGACCGATATAATTGTCTATAACAAAAACGCTACTTTTAGCAGATTTGTAGATGTTGCTATATGCGATATTGGCCTCAACCGACTCACCGTTAAGGATCAGGTATTCTCGTCGTGTCATCGGGTCGGTAAAGTCGCGCACCACCTTAGCAAGATCGGTTTTGGCGACCATCGTGTTCTTGATTTCAGCAATGTCAGCCGTATTTTGAGCAGTTTGAATGGATAACTGGACCAGCTCTTTGTTTCCAATCAAGTATCTGTTTTCAACAATGAAATCCTTCATTCCTTTGAAGGTTCGAATCAGCGCTTTACTCTGTTCAACAGCCAATTCGCCTTTCAAGACGGTCATAAGCATGTAAATGCCTTGCTCGGTAAATGCATAAGGTAGTGTGCGACTTTTTGAGCTTAACTTTGTGATAGGTATAAATCTATCATTTGCGGTCAAAATTTTTGACCGCAAATTCAAGTCTGGATTGTAGTCTATTGATAATGAATTGGTTTCATTCTGTTTTGAGGTCAAAATTTTTGACCTCAAAATTTCTTCATATTCAATTTTGGTCAATTGAAACCGGAAATCATCGTCGAATTTTTCGATGTTGTTCTTCACTTGTTGGTTGAATGCTTTTGTGGTGTAGCCGTAGATCGATGCCAAATCAGCATCGAGCATCACCTTGACTCCACGTACGATATAAATCAGTTTGCTGAGGTCTTCAAAGTTGTTTGCATTTTCTGAATTCATTTCTCTTTAATTAAATTTCCAGACCGCAAACATACAAAATCTTTTCGAGAAAATCAAGGACAATTATAATTTAACTAATTAAAAATCAAATATATAAAAATAACAGTTTTCGATATAAAAGTTGCAGCTTTAGGTATAAAAGTTGCAAAATTGTAAAAATTGTGAGAATAATAATGCATGTGCGCGTTGGGTGGAGCAGGCGGGTTTTTGGAAAAATATGGCGGGAATAGTGCAATGCATAGGAGCATCCGCTTCCCAGCGGATGAGACAATGGTAGATTGACAACGAAAAACAGTCGAAAAAAAACAGGCGACAACCTGAAACAGTCGCAAATATTAACCCACTAACTCAGCCTCCGGCTTTTTTTTGTTGCCGAAGGCATTTTCTTTTTTTAATGTGAAATAAATGTGTATTTTTGCAGCGTCGTTTCAACCGAAGCAGAAACAGGGATTCGTATTTCTGAAGAAGCGGAAGTGGCGGCAGGACATATTAAAAGAGACGTTGTAACAGCGTTTATCTGCGGCGTATAAGAATCTCGCAAATTCTATAGATTGTACCGCGATAATGCAATGTTCCTCGTTCCATGGTTTGGTCACACTCATTTGTGTTCCAATATGCGTGGGCTTCGGCATTGCTTATCTTGTACAATCAGGCAATGCGAGAGCCTTTATACGCGGGATAAGCAAAGTAGCAGATTCCCGCGCTTCTTTTTGTGTTCTTCTTTAAAACAAAAATTAATTCAGCATCGGGAATCATGCTGGCCAAAAAAATACTATGTGGATGGGCAATAGTTTAACTTTTATGGCATCTAAAAAGAAACATTACAAATGGCCTTTTTTTAAAGTCAAAGTCAATCGATTTAATAGATTGTGTGAGCATGAGGTATCAGTGGAAGAATTACACGATATACTTGAAGATGCTTACGAATACTATTTAGACGAAATCGGTCTGTCTATAAATGATAAAGAATCTCTTTTTGATGAATCAAACGCAGCATATAAGTTGGCACAACTGGACTGTCGGACAAAAACAAGCGGCGAGCCAATACTTGTTTGGATGTATAAACATAAAGATGGAACGTTTAAACATCTTGAATTCGGCACACGCTATAGTTTTGACAAAATAATAGCATGTAAAAGGAGAAAAGCGTTTGTTGAGAATTCATAATAACAATCACATAAATTTTAGTAATTCTATGAAACGTCTATTTTTATTTGTTATTACTATTATGGCAATGTGGCAGACTGCAACTGCCAAGTTTTCATCTGTGTCACCGAGCGGACACACTCTATATTATGAAGTTTTTGGCACTCATGTTCGTGTTACTTCTTCCGGAGAAGATGGTTATTGGTCCACACCTCCAATAGGTGATTTAATAATACCGGATAGCGTGACTAATAATGGCACCACATACGATGTTAAAGGAATTGGATATAGAGCTTTCTTTTATTGTAATGGTTTGACATCTATATCTATTCCACTTACCGTTACTTACATTGAGGCTTTTGCATTCTATGAGTGTACCAGTTTGACGACAATATACTTCACAGGTTCTATTGAACAATGGTGTAATATTGGTCGTGATAATGGCGGGCATGGTAACGGGTATTTTTATGTGCCTTATCGTTTATACATTGGTAATGTAGAAATTGAACATCTTGTTATTCCCAATGGCATTTCCCAAATTAAGAAACTGTCGTTTAACAAATGCATTAGTTTGTTGTCAGCAACAATTCCAGAGTCCATCACTAGTATAGGAGGAGGTGCATTTTCCGGTTGTACGAACCTAACGACGGTCAACTTCAATCCTAATAATTTGATGGAAGGAGGCTTTGGAAGCTGCTCTTCTTTGGCAACTTTAAATATCGGAGACAATGTTAAAAACATTCCTAATGATGCATTTCGTAATTGTAGTATGTTGACGTCTATAATCATTCCAGATTCAGTTACGCACATCGGTGATTATGCGTTCAAAAATTGCAATCATTGCACAAACATCACCTTGGGAAAGAATCTTCAATACATAGGTCAGGGTTCTTTTGATCAATGTGATCAGGTTCAGATTGTAACCTCAAAGTCAGAAATTCCCCCTACTTTATATGGCTCTAGTTCAATAGCGGGCAATATGCTTTATATTCCATGTGGTTCATCATCAGCCTACTCATTGACTGCTTATTGGACAATCTTTTTTCCCGACAGATTCGAAGAAAAACTAATGTATTCTCTAATTGCCACATCATCAGATGCCTCTATGGGTTATGTCCAAATTGTAACGCAGCCAAGTTGTGTAAATCTTGAGGCAGAAATAGTGGCTACACCTTATCAAAACTATCGGTTTGATCATTGGAGTGACGGGAATACAAATAATCCGAGATACATCGTAATGTTACAAGACACTTTAATACAAGCTATTTTTGTGGAAGATAGCGATACCGGTATAGATGATATTAATCCAAATGTTTGTACGGTGTATTCTCAAGGAAAAAAAATAATAATCGAGACTGATAAATCAGATGAAATTACAATATACAATGTTTGTGGCAAAAAAATAGATAGCGGGAGAAAAAAGACTTTTCGAGTACCCTCTACAGGTACTTACCTTGTCAAAATTGGCAACCATCCTGCTCGAAAAATCGTGGTTTTAGGATAAGTCGAGAACAGAACATATCTTTCCATTACGAACCGATATTAATTTGCTAATATGATTTTCTATCCCATTCTAGGGCTTCAAGTACCTCATCATCTTGTATTAATATCGCCGTTTACAATGATTCGCACCCTTAAATCACCGCCAACATTGACCTAACACTGACCTAACACTAACATAGGGTTAAGGCACTCGCCTCGCAAAAGACCCCGATTTGTTGCGTGCCCCCGGCACGCTGTCACACACGCTACGTCCCCATACCCCACACTGCGGCTGGCGCCTTATGTGGGGTTATTAAGATGGCGTGCGTTCCGCACGCGGGGGCGGCAGAACACCCAACCGCGAGGACGCGGTTGGCTCCTTAACCGACAACGGCAAGGCTGCGGCATCGGGCGTACGTGATACGGGCACATGCGATACGCTCCTACGGACACCGCAAAACGCAAACCGTAAACCGATGGTCAACATCAGACTGTAGCTTGCAAACGCCTTTCAACTTACGATGTCCCCAACACGAAGTAACCAACACGAAGTAACCAACACGAAGTAATCAACATTTACTCACCAACACGAAGTAATCAACATTTACTCACCAACACGTAGTCACCAACATTCACTTAAAAATCTTACCTTTGCCGCCAAATTAAATCCCTCAAAAAATGAACCCCGCTTTTCATACGATTGACATCATCATTTTCGCCGCCTATCTGCTAATCATTGTTGGATTGGGCATCTGGATTTCACACCGGAAGAAGAACAAGGACAAGACCGCCGAGGACTACTTTTTGGCGGGTAAGTCGCTGCCGTGGTGGACGATAGGCGCGTCGCTGATTGCCGCCAACATCTCGGCAGAGCAGTTCATCGGAATGTCGGGCTCGGGGTTCGCAGGCGGCTTTGCAGTGGCCTCCTACGAGTTCATGGCCGCGCTCACCCTCATCATAGTGGCCAAGTTCTTCATGCCTGTGTTCGTGAAACAGGGCATCTACACCATCCCCGAATTTGTGGAAAAACGGTTCTCACGAAATCTCAAGACCATCCTCGCCGTCTTCTGGTTGGGACTCTTCATCTTCGTGAACCTCACCTCCGTGCTCTATCTCGGCGCGAAAGCCATTGACACCATCATCGGCATTGGCGACGGCTCGCTCATCATCCCCGCCATCATCGGACTGGGCCTGATCGCCGCCCTCTACTCCATCACCGGCGGCCTTTCCTCCGTGGCCTGGACCGACATTCTGCAGGTTATCCTGCTCGTGCTCGGCGGCCTCATCACCACGGTGGTCGCGCTGCAGGTCATCAGTCCCGACGGCACCATTATGCAAGGCATCCAACATCTCACCAACGTGGCAGGTGACCGCATGCACCTGATTTTGCCGAAAGACAACCCCGAATATCACAACCTGCCCGGCATTGCCATGCTCATCGGCGGACTATGGGTGGCAAATCTCTACTACTGGGGTTTCAACCAGTACATTATCCAGCGGGCATTCGCGGCCAAATCGCTGTCCGAAGCGCAAAAAGGTCTGGCTTTCGCGGCATTCCTCAAGCTGCTCATCCCCTTCATCGTGGTCATCCCCGGCATTGTGGCTTACGTGATGTATACCGAGGGCAGCTTCGGCGCGGTAGAGGCACTCACCAAGGCCAACGGTGCCCTCAACAACGACAACGCCTACCCGTGGCTCATCAGCACCTTCATCCCGGTAGGACTTAAAGGGCTGGTAGTCGCTGCGTTAGCCGCCGCCATCATCTCCTCCTTAGCCTCTATGCTCAACTCCGCCTCCACTATTTATACCATGGACATCTACAAGCCCTATATCGCCCCGAAAGTGAAGGAGAAAACGGGCAAGGACGTGAGTCTGGTGCTGGTGGGACAGATTTCCGCCGGACTTTTCCTCATCATCGCCTGCTTGATTGCCCCGCTGCTCGGCAGTGTGGGACAGATGTTCCAGTACATACAGGAATACACTGGTCTGGTGAGTCCGGGCATCCTCGCGCTGTTCCTGTTAGGATTGTTCTGGAAGAAGACCACCAACAAAGGTGCTATCACGGGTGTGGTTCTTTCCATCCCCATCGCACTGGCACTCAAATTCTTACCCATCGGCATGCCCTTTATCGACCAGATGTTCTACACCTGCCTGCTCACGATGGCCATTATCATCATGGTGAGCTTGTGCACGTGCGAGAATGAAGATGATGTGAAAGGTATTGCGCTGACTTCCAGCATGTTCGAAACCAAAACGGACTTTCACATTGCGGCTTATGCAATCTGTATTCTGCTCGTAGTAATTTATGCCGTGTTCTGGTAAATATACTGCCCTTTTGCCAAATATCACTTTAATTTTGTAATGCCCATTTGGCATAAATTTCGCTCTTTTGCCGTTGAGTTTTGGGAGTTATTCTAACGGAACGATTCTCTATTCAAAAGGAAACCTATCAAGGTAGAGATAGAAGCAGGTCGTTTGAGTATTACCCCAATACGAGACCTGCATTCATGTGTTGTGTTATGTGCAAAAGGGACCCTCACGGGTCTCTTTTGTTTTAAATAGTCCCCAAAAAGAAAGCCCTCGTCAAGAAGAGGAGGGCTTTGTATAACGATGAGTATCAGCCGAATGATGAATTATTGCGACAGCATCAGCTTTAGCTCGATACCTGTCTCAAAGTTCATGTTATTGTACTGATTCTTGTTCTTCGGCTTGTTGATGGCTTGGTCGTAGTAGAACCTCAAACCAACCAAGCGGCTGAACTGGTAATCAGCGGCGACGTTGATGGTGACATTCAGCGCACCGGAGGTAACCTGATCGTCATCCTCGGTAATGCGGCGCAACATCGTCTGATTGTCTTTTATTCCGAAACCGGCCGTGACATTCAGGTCGCTGACAAACTGACGTTTCACACCGGAAAAGACCAATCCTATCTTGATGTCTTTGAAACGGTAGCCGGCAGAGAACGCCACCTCCTTGGCGGTGGTCTCCGTAATCTGCGTGTTAGCGAAACTGAGAGAGATATTGCGTGACTGTCGGTATTCCACTTTCAGCAACATGCTGTTTTTCAAGGTCATGTCAAAGCCAATCATCGGGCCGAACTGTTCGGTAAGGGCCATCTGGCTCAACTCATTGGCGGGGATAAAGTCGCCAAGGGCGTTGTAGGCGTTGGGGTAACCGTTCTCATCCTGCGTGTAGGCGATGTTGGTGGAATAGCTGCCGACATTGTAGCTACAGGTGTAGCTATGCGTCAGGGAGAAGCTCTGGAACACTTTCTCCATGCCTTTGATTTTGGTCAAACCGTTATAGTTGAGGCGCCAGTTGGGCAACGGAATCTTCAGGAACGGTGTGAAGATGTCCGATTTCTGCGCATCTCTGTTGAGATAGGTGGTCAAGAAGGCACCCATGAGTACATCCTGGGAGATGGCGCTGTAACCGACCGGATAATCCGTCTCCGGATCGACATCGCCCGTGTAGTTGGGGTTGTTCTCTGCATAGCGATAGGCCAGTTCCTTACGAACCGCGCGGAAATCCTGGAACAGGTCGTCGTGATTGCGGAAGAAGGTTCCCAAACCGCAATAGGTCATACTGAAGGTACCGGAACGTTGCGGGGTATAATGCGACACATTGCCAAGCTCATCAACATGGAAGTATTCGGAGAAATTCTGCGTGAAGTTGCGGTTGGCGGAGACATCGATGCGGAAATCCTTGAACGGCTCCACGGTGGCGCGGAAGTTCCACACTTCACTCCGGGTGCGCTGATACGGCGAATTCATCAGGGAATCGGTGGTCAGCCAGCCGTTGCTTGCCGCAATCGACTGAATGTCGGGCTGGGCACCGAACATGAAGAGGAATCCCGGCCCGCTACTTTCCTTCGTGTGACCCACTAACGTGGCCGAATACATATAACCGGGCAAAACCGTTCCGCTACCCCGTGTGTAGTTGGCAGAGACATTGCGCACTGACATCAACAAGCGCACTGTTCCGTCCAAGATGATACGGCCGACATTCGGTCTGTCAATCGAATCGTTCTTGTCACGCTTTTTCTTACCTTTCTTAACCTCCTCGGCCAAATCATCCTCCTCATCCTCCTTGTCATCTTTGCCTTTCTTGGCATCCTTGCCCTTCTTATTGTTACCCTTCTTGTCCGGTAAAATACTTTGGTTAACTTTCTTAAGATATGGGACTGAATTGTATAAGGTTACAAAGTTCAAAGTGGCATTTCCCTGAATATTCTGGGAGTTTTGGATGGTGTTGCCCAAGTAGGACAAGGAAAGCGCGGAAGCCGTGTATTGGTACATGGAGGTGTAGCGCAAGTTTGCGGAAACAAACTTGAAGAGCGGAATCTTGTTGATGGGCACCTGGTAGGTGGCGCTGAAGTTTTGGCGATAGTCGGTGGTGCGGCCGCCCCTGCCGATACAACGCCACACAGAATCTCGCTTCACACGGGTGTCGACACGGCCTTCCGGCTCGTCAATACGCGCAGAAGCGTCCGCCTTGAATTCCAACCGGAGGCTCTGGAAGATGTCCCAGTTGATGGCGTAGTTGCGGGTCCAGTCGAAGGACTTCACGTAGTTAGTGTCAATGATGATATTACCCTTGCTCTTCGGACGATATTTGAACTCCTGCAAGTCGCGGTGAATCGTGGTGCGGAACACAAGATTCTTCGGCATGGGCGTGATGTTGAAATCGCGAATAATCTGCAACCACTTGTTGCTCATCCATTTGACCTTTGAGAACGGACGATAGTTCTTCGGATTGGTGCTGAACGTGTATCCGATTTCACCATTATGGATATATTCGTTGTTCATCTCCATATCCTCATCGCGCTGCACCAATTCGGAATAGGAGTAGGAGAAGTCGAGGTTCTCAACATCCCAGACATGCATCTTGCCGCCCTTCGAGAAGTCGCGCTCCTTGCGGACGTTCATCAAGTTGACATTCTGGCGACGAGTGACTTTATTGGTCAGGAAACGGAGCGAATCGCGCGACTCCGCGGTGGGAAGGTCGGCCAACTCGTCTTTCATCTTCACGTCGGGGTTCAGCGGGTTGTATTCAGGCTGCACCACCGCCAACGAGTAGTCGTAGTGCACGGGAATCCTGATGTTCCATTTTTCCGGGAAAAGCAGCTTGCCACCGTCGATATTCGTGGCAAGGTCGAAGTTGACATTGGTTTCGTGCGACCGTTCAGTGATAGACTGCTCCAAACCTCCGAAACCAGGCGAAGAGTAGACGCCCGAAAGGGTTAGGTCACCCACATCGGCAAGGGTCGTCCTGGCGCGAAGCAAGGCAGCAAATCCCTGTCGGTCATCGAACCCGCAAAGTCGCAACTCATTGACCCACATCTCCACAGACTTGGGCTTCATATCGTCATTATCGTTAGCCGTCCGCTTCTTGGGGTTACGAATACCGATCATAATGGTGGTTACGTCGCCCAAGTTCGGGTTACCGACCACTGTATAACGCGGATCCATGTCCGAAATGGGCAGAATCGAATAAGGTGCCAGGATGCTCGGATGGCGTCCCTCCCGAATGGCTCGATTACGCTGCATCTTCAAAGAGACCAAGGAGTCCAGTACAATACGAACCATATTGTGCTCAGGCCAAATAGCGTTGGTATCGCGACCCACACCCCACGGGGTAATCTCAATCGGAAGCTCATACTCATAGTAGTTCTCCGTGAAGTCGGAACCCAAGCGGATAAACGCCGTCACTTCGCCAGGACGCAGATCACCGGAAGAGAAGACATCTTCGGCATGGATGTACATCTGCAAGTTATGGAACTGACGGAGGTCGTACGACGTGCTCTTATAGATGGCACGGGAATCACCATCAGGCAGGTTCACCGCCTTCATCGTCACCGATTGTTCGTTCTCCTGATAAGCCTGGGCGGTCATACCGTAGGCGGTCTCGCGGATAATGCCCGGAGGTAGCACATATGGAATCGGCACGCGGTTGGCATTCTCCTCGAAGCTCACCGTTCCGACATAGAAGGAGCTCTCACCGTCATCCTGCGTCGGGTTGTAGTCGCCGTCCTCGCGCAAACTGAGGTTGTACGTACGCCAACTGCTGCGCACCAGCTCAAACGTGGCCAAACGGCAGACAATCGGCTCCTCAAATTCCCGCATGAAGACACGCATGAAACGGATGGAGTTAAAACCCGTCATGCCGTTCACTACCTTGTCGGGATTGTGAATCGGAATACGGAACTGATACCATTTGGTGGCAGGGCGTTCGCCGTTGGGCAGCGTGTTGGGATGCCCTTCATAAACATCGTTGATGTAATTCTCACCCACCACCATCTTGTCGGGCGACAGGTCAATCACATATTGATAATAGCGCTCATCCTCACTCAACGTGTTGTCGTTGTTCATATCCTCCAAGTTCGGGATATTGGTGGCGGCCGTGGGATAGCTCTCCGGACTCTGGTCGTCGGTGGGGGAGTTTCCTTCTGAGTTGTTGTAATATTTGTAACGTTCCACCACCTTGAGGTCCATCTCGTCATAGTCGTGACCTCTGAAATAGTGGTAGTTATCGGCTGACGGGTCGTTGACGGCATTCTGATAGGCCAGTGAACCCGGTCCGAAAGCGGCTTCCACCCTGCTGACGTACACCTCTCCGAAATAATCCCGCTCACGAATGGTTGACAAACCGTCGTAACCGATATCCTGGTATTGGCGGGTACCGTTTTGGTTGTCGAAGGAGTTCACAATCAGCTGGTTGGTAGGCACACGACCCCAGACTGTGAAGGCCACATCGTCATCAGAATCATCGGTAGGCATACCACTCTCGAAGAATTTCACACCGTCGCGGAGAATATCCTCGGAGATATCACCCAAGTTAAAGTAAAGCTTACCGCCCTTGTGATTTGGATTTTCAATGAAGGGGTCCATCATCCAGAACTCGATGTATTCGTAGTTGGAAGACTCGAAATCGGTCTGGTCGAACTTACGCATGATACCGCCCCAACGAGTTTCGGGATCTTTCAGGGTACCGTCCTCGTTCAAACCACTGGAGTAACCTTCCGAACCATCCACATCATAGTTGTAGGAACCTCTCTCAGAAGGATAGAAGGCCAGGTTGAAAACGTTCATCAGCGTGGAAAGCTGCGTAGTGGCCTGCTCTTTGAACGGGAAAAGTTCGGGCTCATAAACGGCACGGGCGTAAGGCCGCGAAAGGTCATCCTTGGTCAGGTTGGAGGGGACTGCGCTACCGCTGTTGTAGAACAACGGGTCGATGAGATACCAGGCCAAACGGGCGCGGTTGTATCCGTATGCGAGTTGCCGGCGCGCTGAAGCCGTCACGCCTACCGGCAAGGCCTCGGGGAAGAGATCAGGCTGCCCCTGCGGCGTGGATGCCATCACCCAGTTGCTGATATTCATCAGGTCGACGGTCGATTTCGCCGACTCGAAATTGTCAATATACGTGGTACCTTCCTTGCCAATCTGACGGTTGTGGCCCGGAATGAAATGAGCGAACTCACCGTCTAAGTTCAAGTACGACTTTGTGGTGGTATGATGGAAACTCAACAGGTCAATAGCCTTCGTAACGAACGGAAGTTCCGTCTTATAGGCGAAATTCATACCCCAAATCAAGTTATTGATAGGCTCGTCGCCATAGTTGACCTTGTTGGTGAAGGGACGCTCACGCAGGTTCAGCAACGTCGCACCCACCGTGAAGTCGGGCGAGAAAACATAATCCAAAGTGACACCGAACATGCGCTTGTCGGTCTGGTAGGCATCGTCGGTTTCCGGGGTAATCTGAATCGGCGTGCCGGATGCCAAAATGCTCTGGTTGATGATCGTCACCACACCCATGTCGTAGTTGACGGTGTAGTCCACGTTCTCCGTCAGCGTGATACCGCCGGCGGTCACTTTCACGGCCTTGGTCGCGCCGCCGCCCGTGAAATGGAACTCGGAGCCATACGACGAACGGTAGCTACCTTCGATATAGTACTTGTTTTTGTTGGTTATCTGCTGCGCCATGGTCTTCGTCATCGTGTAGAGCGAGTCGAAAGCATACTTGTCGGCCAGCTCCGGATCGTCGAGCACTGCACGCAAATCCTTACCGAAAGGCTCTGTATGGGGGAAATAGACACGGCCGTTGGAAGAGTTGATGGTACCGCCCGAGATGTGGGCACCGTCGATGAAGTCGAAAATACCATCGGGCGTGGGGTCTTGTTGCTGGTTCAAACGGTCCATGCCCATCAAGCGGATCAACGGGATACCCTTCTGCGCACCCTCCGTGAAGAAACCGTTCGGCGTGCCCGCCGCATCGCCCGTATAGAGGATGTTCAAACGGAATTTGTCGGAAGAGACCTGATAAGCCGACAAGCTGTAGACGTTCTTCATCATCAACTTCCACAGCGGAGACTTGGTATTCAGGTTTGTACTCTTCAACAGCTTGGCACGAATACAGTTAGGCGTGGCCACCTCATTGGAGAACTCACCCACCTGATACACATGGTCGTCACCGATGACCGTATATTGGAACGCCACAGCCAGCACCTGGTCGGAGGCGAGGGCAGAATTCAACGAGATGAAACCCAACTTCGTATTCACCGTGTATTCGTTAGGGGAAAGCAGACGCGCACTCTCCACCTTTTCGTAGTCGGTGCCCGACTTGAAGCCAATCGACTGCATATTGCTCGACACATTGGCGATGTTGCGGATCAAGGAACTGTCGGCATACATCGTCAGGTTGTTGGTATAGTTGTCCGGCAATTGCCCGCCAGCGTATGCGGGGTTGTACGACAAGGCAGGGAACTGCGGGTCATATTCACCCAAATCAGTGAAAGCCACAATGTTACGGTTGTTCGTAGTCGCCGATCCAACCGTTGTGCGCCACACCTCAATCTTGGTGATGACGATGGGAGAGCTAACCAACGGCAGCGTGCTGAGGTATTGGTTATAATGCTCTTCGAAGAAATGGGCGATGAAGAAGTGCTTGTTCTCCTCGTATTCGTCGGCGCGGAAGTAGAAGTCAGTCTCTTCGGCGCCGCCCTCCACCGTGATGGTCTGGGAGGAACCCTTCTTTCGCGACGCGACGGCCGTGATGAACAAGTTACCGAACTTGAGTTGCGTCTTCACACCGAACAAACTTTGGCTACCGTTAATCAACGTGCTGTTCAGCGGAAGCGTAACATCACCAAACTCAATGAGTTGCAGAATGTCATCCTCCTTACCGTTGTATTTGAGCTTGATCTGGTCGGTTTTGGTCGTCACTGCCAGCTCATCCGTCGAATAGTTGAGATTGAACTCAATTTTGTCACCGATTTTCGCTAACAAGTTAAGCTGAATATCCTCGTCGAAATCGAGTTGCAACTGTTTACGCTGCTTCACTGGCAGCAGGTAATTATCTGTTTGTGTGTATTTTACACCCAACTTCAACCCCACATTTCCTGAAGGTCGTATGTCGATGGTGTTGCTGCCGAAGATGCCCTCGAAAATGTCGCCGCCGATGTGCAGCTGCGGTATGAGGCCACTGCCTCTGCGGTTGTTGGGTCCGCCGCCAATACTCCGACTCTGGCTCTGCCAATAGTCATGGATACTCTGCTGCAGGTCGTAATTGATGTACTCATTGACGTTCATGTAGGCACCTGGACCGAATGTCGAGCTGCCGGTCATGTACTGGAAGTTGTAGGTATTTGTCTCCGGGTCGTAAATAATGGACTGCCCGATTCCAGGCGGGTTGTTGAGATAGAACGGGTTGTTTGGATCGGGAATCAGCGGGTTGATGTCCGGCTGGGGAAGTGTCGGCGGGGTGGTATCGGGCGGACAAATCGGGTACGACAGTTCCACCCGCGTGGGTAGCGTCTTGCGGACAAAGGGCCCGTTGGCGGCTTTCAGACCGAGATGTCCGAATCCGACAACGAGAAGCGCTATGATGACAGCGTGTATATGATGTCTTAGTTTCAAGTCTCTCTTTTTTTGTTACAATAATTTCAAAGCCTTCTTAATAAGTTCTTCTACAGTTAGTTGGATACCTTCAGCTTTGATGATTTTATCCAAAACAGTTTCCGCGCCGGACTTGGGGAAGCCAAGTGCGACAAGAGCGGATAACGCTTCAAACTTGTTATTATTGTATGCGACGTTAATTTTTGTTGCGTCGGCCCAGGAAGCCTTCTTCGCTTTGTCTTTCAATTCAATGACCACGCGCTGTGCAGTCTTCGCCCCGATGCCCTTCACCGACTGGATAGCCTTGACATCCTCGGTGGCGATGGCGTTGAGCACTTCGCCCACACTCATGGACGAAAGGATGAGCCGCGCGGTGTTCGGACCGATGCCGTTGACCGTGATCAGCAATTTGAAGAGCTCGCGTTCCTCCTCGGTGGCGAAACCGTACAGCACCTGCGCATCCTCCTTCACGATGAAATGCGTGAGCAGCCGCACCTCCTTCAAATCCTTGATTTCGGAAAATGTGGCCAACGAGATGTTGATACAGTACCCCACCCCACCGGCCGTCTCAATGACGACGTACGCGGGATTCACCTCTTCAATTCTGCCTTTTATGTGGTTTATCATCTTCTAAAAAATAAGCGGCAAAGATACAAAAATTAGGGCTCCCTCCGTGTCAGAATTTTCGGTCGCCGGTGAAGGTGAACGGGATGCCATATTCATGGCAGAAATCGCGCCATTTTTCCACGTAAAACGGGGTATTTGAGCCATCCGCGATGACCTCCCGGAAGGGCATCAGCGCCATCATCTCCTCGGGCGGCAGCCTCGGGTTTTGGCGCAAAAGCAGGCAATCGACCCGCAAAGTGTCACAACAGAGCCCTTCCCAAAGTTTTTCCTTGTGGGTGAGCAGATAATAGGTTCTGCCGTCGAACTGGATGAAATTGCCGCGCTTGCAGAGAAAAGGTGTGTCAAACGCCACGGTGTCGATGGGCACCACCCTCCCGTGCAACCGGTGTTTCCGCGCATGGTTGCGGATATTGTACTGATACAGCTTGTCGTCCTCATTGCGCAGGGAATCCGACAGCCAAACCGTCTGCCCGTGCCAGTTAAACTCCAACACGCTGCATTTTCGGACGTGATATGCCAAAAACACTGTTTCGCGGGCCAGCACAAGCTTTTTCACCCCAAAAGAGACGCAAAACAGGGTGAACAACATGCCGGTTGCCCAGAAAACCCGTCGGTTTCTTCGGTAAAGCAGATAACAGATACCGCCTATAACGCCGTATAACAGCCACATTTGCACAACGTGGAAGTCGATGTTTTCCGTCACCGAATGGGGCAGCCCTTCTATGAAGGTGATAAGGGTGTTCATGATTCGGATTTCCATCGTCAAGAGCCACGTCAAGTATTTGGGTATGAGCGGGATAAACGAAATTGGAAGTAATGCGACCCCGGTGATGATGACAACAAAAGAGAGCGCAATGACGCTGAGGTTGGAAAGCATGAAGTAGTTAGGGAACTGCGCAAAATAGTAGATGGAGATGGGCGAGGTGCCGAGCTGGGCGGCCACGGAAACGGTCAGCAGTTCCCAAAAGTAGTTGCCGATGCGGGTGCGACAATGATAAACGGCGGCCAGTTTCGGCTGGAACAGCACAATGCCCGCCACCGCGAGATAACTCAGCTGGAAACTCACCTCAAACAATAACAACGGGTTGATTACGAGTAAGATAAAAGCCGACGCAAAGAGACTGTGGAAGACATTGGTGTTCCTTCGCAGCTGCTGCCCGACGGCCACGAAGGTGAACATAGTGGCCGAGCGCGTCACCGAAGGGGCAAGACCGGTAATATGCGCATACAACCATATAACCAGCATCACCAGAACGATTTTGAGAATCCGCGAGGTGCGGAAGTAATCCAGTGGCTTCAGCAAGAAGTTGACAATCATGAAGATAATGCCGACATGCATGCCCGACACACAGAGAATGTGGCTCACCCCCGCAGAGGAGTAGGAGGCTTTCAGCTCGGGGTCGAGGGTGTCGTCATCGCCGAGAAGGATGGCCTTGAGAATATCGAGTTCATCGCCGCTCATGCCCGCGTGTATGTAGATATCCGTCAGGCGGTTGCGAGCCTGTTGCGCAAGAAACTTCAGCCGGTTGGCGGGCCGATGCCCGATACACTGCCAACCGCCCTCTCGCACGAAACCGGAGTAGTAGATGCCGCGCCGCCGCATATACCGTTGGTTGTCGAAGGCATCGGGGTTGCAGGGCGGCGCAATGCGGGAGAGGTCGGCATGGACAAACAGCAGATCGCCGTAGCGCAGACTGTCGGTCGAGGCCGACGGCTGCAAATAAAGCAACACTTTCCCGTCAATCGATTTTCTGTCAACGGCTTTTTCGTCAACTGCTTGCTCGTTTATCGCTTTCCTGTCAAGGAATTGCAGCATCTCAGCCTCCACTTTCACGCTCTTTTCGCGCGGGGTGGGTTCCGCCGCGACACGCACTATCCAGTCGGCGTTTGCCTCCATCGCTTCATCCGGGATTTTCGGATGGAAATGGCTGTTGGTCAGAGCGATGCCGACCATTACGAACGCCGCGCACATCCCGATCGTCTGCACCACCCGCCAGCGGTATGCCTTGACGAACGTCAGTGCAACAACCAGCAGGAAACTCGCGACCGAAACCCACCAAAGCGTCCGGCAAACCCTATCTGGGAAGTCCCCGAAATAGGCGATGAGTATGCCAACGACATACGGAAGCAACAATTTCACAATGGGGTAGTTTTCGATTTTCATAGTTCAAAAGTTTTAACAACAAATTGTTTTTCAACGCCTTATAATAAACATTTTGTTTATGGTTATAAACTATTTTCACGATGCAAAGATACGACAAATCATTCACAGGCAAACTGCCTGCAAACAATTTTATCAACAATGGAAAGAGAAATTAAAGACTACTGGTTGAGGTACAACTCCACCAGCCCTTCCGGCGTGGAGACGTGCAGGGTCTTGTTCTCGCGGTCAACCTGCGTGACGAACTGCTGCGAGGCGGGGATGAGGATTTCCGTGCCGTCATGATCGACCTGCATGAGCGGGTTGTTGGCCAGTTCGAGGAAATCCTTGCAAACGCCGATTTCGCCCAAGCGCTCGTCAACCACCTTGAAACCAGTCACTTCGTGGAAATAGAAACGATTGCCGGTAAGTTTGGGCAGACTGCTGAGCGGCAGGTAGAGCTCGGTCTGGGCAAACTCGCGGACATTGTCGATGTCGACCTCCTGCAATTTGATGATGAACTGGTTGTTGCCCTTGTATTGCAGCCGTTCAACCATATAGGGCAGCATTTCGCCGTCGGTTTCGATGAATACGGCGGGGAGGTCGAGGTAGCGTTCGCAGTCATCGACATCAAAAAAGGCACACAACTCGCCTTTCAGTCCGAAAGGTTTCGTTAGTGTGCCTAAATAGTAGTAGTTTTTGTCAGCCATAAGGCGGAAAAAACTATTCGGCGGCCGGTTGTTCGGCCTCGGCTGCGGGAGCTGCGGCGGCCTCTTCAGCAGCGGCCTCGGCGGCTGCGGCTTCAGCGGCTTCCTGCGCGGCCTTGGCCTGCGCAGCGGCGATCTCGGCGGCCTTGGCGGCGACCTTCGCGGAGATGGCCTCGCGGACCTTCGTCTCAGCGGCAAGGCGCTCCTTCACGACTTTGCGTTTGGCCTCACGCTCGGCGTTCTCCACGTCTTTCAGCTTGGAGTTCTTCTCCTGCTTCCAGGCGTCGAATTTGCGCTGGGCCTCGTTCTCGCTGAATGCGCCCTTGGCGACACCGCCTCTGAGGTGTTTCATCAAATAGACACCTTCGCGTTTGAGAATCGCACGGGCGGTGTCGGAGGGAGTGGCGCCCACTTCCAGCCAATACAACGCTCTGTCGAAATTGATGTTGAGGGTTGCGGGATTGGTCAGGGGGTTGTAGGTACCCAGGTCCTCGATGAATCGTCCGTCACGGGGTGCTCGACCATCCGCAATTACAAGGTGGTAGAAGGGTTGGTTCTTCTTACCGCGTCTTTGTAATCTGATTCTTGTTGCCATAATACATTAATTTTTAGGGGTTAAAAAAATCGGCGGCAAAAATACACTTTTTTGGGATACAAACAGTTGGGGGAAGAAAAAAGACTTGAGACGGGAGACTTAAGACTTTGGGGGTTGCTGCTACTGGTGTATTTTCGTGACTTTCCGGAGGAGATTCCGCTCGCTCACTGCGTTCGCGGCGCACCATTCCGCAAGGCACGAAGTGCCGAAGCGGAATCTCCACCATTTTTTCAACCGTGTATTCGAAATTTATGTACTTTTGCCCTCGTAAAAATGTGTAAGAACCAAACTTATTTTGAGTATTAGTAGAAAGAGATAGACTTATTGTAATTTTTTGATATAAAGCGTTTTTGCTTTTCAAGTAATCGGAAATCGGCAAATTTTCACTTTACTACGCAAGAAAGCAAAGATGCTCACGGTTTTATCCGTGGGCTTTCTTGTTTGTAGTAAAGGTTTTGCCGAACCTCCGATTAGACAAGAGTTCACGGATTTCTTTTTGTGATGCTTGAAAGGCGGAGACGCCCGGACAAATTGAAAAAAACAAGCATCATGAGCAATTTCCACACCGTAATCGACCGTTATCGCAACCTTTCTTTCTCGGAAGCCGACAAAGGCAACCGCTTTGAACGCCTTATGCAGGCCATGCTCCGCACGATACCGCCCTACAGTGACGAACTGTTGCAGGTCTGGTTGTGGGGCGAGTTTCCCTTCCGCCAAAGCATCTCGCTGCACGATACTGGCATAGATCTTGTGGCACATACCGCCTCCGGCGACTATTGGGCAATCCAGTGCAAGTGCTATCGCGCCAACGCCCGAATCGACAAGGAAAGTGTGGACACCTTCCTTTCCACCTCGGCGAGAGCCTTTACCGATGAAAACGGGGCAAAACGGTATTTCAGCCAACGGATGTGGATTGACACCACCGATGGCGGATTCACTGCACATGCCGCCGAGAGCTTTACCAACCAGGCCATCCCCGCCATGGTGCTGCATTTGACAGAGCTGGCCGAAATGCCGATAGATTGGGAGGAGTTAGACAAGGGCATCTCCGGCGAGAAAGCCATCACTGAACACAAGGAGCTGAAACCCCACCAGCAGGAGGCCCTCGACGATGCATTGAAGCACTACGCTGACCACGACCGCGGCAAGCTCATCATGGCATGCGGCACCGGCAAGACCTTTACCGCCCTTCGCATCGCTGAAGCTATAGGAGCGCACGCTTCCAGCGTGCAAATAGGAGAACACACCTCCAACATGCGTGACACCAAAATCCTCTTTCTCGTCCCCAGCATCGCCCTGCTTGGCCAAGTACTGAGGGCGTGGTGCTTCGACGCGAAGAAGCCCATCCGTCCGATGTGCGTATGCTCCGACCGCGAAGTGTCGCGCACACACACAAAAGACGACGACCAAAACCTTACCATGATTGAAGAACTGGCCTGGCCCGCCTCTACCGATGTGGAACAGATTGTACACCAGTATCATGCGTTGCAGCAAGATTCACGTGATGGTATGTTGGTCGTGTTCTCCACCTACCAAAGCATCGAGCGGGTGGCGACAGCGCAGCGCGAACTGAATGATGAGCTCATCTTCGACCTCATCATCTGCGATGAGGCGCACCGCACGACTGGTGTCACACTCAAGGGCGAAGACGAGAGCGCGTTCGTGCGGGTCCACGACAACGACTTCATCCGCGCCCGCAAACGTATGTACATGACCGCCACACCGCGTCTTTATAAGGAGGCCGACCAAAAACGCGCCCGCGAGAACGAGGCCTACCTTTGCAGTATGGACGACACCGCCCTCTATGGTGAGGAATTCCACCGGCTTGGTTTTGGCGAGGCGGTGGGCAAAAAACTCCTAAGCGATTACAAAGTGCTGATTCTCAATGTCGAACCGGAAGATGTCAGTTCTAAAATGCAACAAGTGTTGGCGGGTTTCGATGAAGTGACCCAAAAGGAGGTGGATACCGATGACATGGCCAAGCTCATCGGATGCATTAATGCGTTGAGCAAGCGGAGCCGTCATGATAATAAACTGCTTCGCGAGGTGGATCCCCAGCCTATGCACCGCGCCGTAGCCTTCTGCCAGAATATCAAGGTGAGCAAGGCCGTGGCCTCCGCTTTCAACATCTGTGGGGAAGCCTACTACGAGACGCTCACCGAGCAGGAACGCGAGGGACTGGTGCATGTCACGGCTGAACATGTGGACGGGAGTATGGGCGCGGCCGTGCGCGAGCGCAAACTCGACTGGTTGAAACGCACCCGTACCGATGGCCTCGACTGCCATCTGCTCAGCAATGTGCGCTGCCTGAGCGAAGGGGTCGATGTGCCGTCGTTGGATGCTGTCATCTTCCTCTCCGCCAAGAACTCGCAAGTGGATGTGGTGCAGAGTGTGGGTCGCGTGATGCGCGTTGCCGAAGGCAAGAAATACGGCTATATCATCATTCCCATTGTGGTACCGAGCGACGTGAATCCGGAGGAAGCTTTGGACAACAACAAAACCTACGCCGTGGTATGGGACATCCTCAACGCCCTCCGTGCCCACGATGACCGCTTCAATGCGATGGTCAACAAGTTGGAACTCAATAAGCAACGTCCTGATACCGTGCAGATTATCCGTCCAGGTAGTCGCATGATTGGGCGGGGTGCCGCCTATCCGGTCCCGGAAGAGGATGGGGCCTTACCCAAGGTGGAGGAGGAACGGGCTGGGTATCAGACCGCTTTGGATCTGCGTTTTGAAACGCTGCAGAATGTTATCTTCGCCCGTATGGTGCAGAAGGTGGGCAGCAAACGGTATTGGGAGCAGTGGGCTGGCGACGTGGCGAAGATTGCGGAGAAGCATATTGAGCAGATTAACAAGCTGATAGCCGAAGATACTAAAGCGCGTAAGGCTTTCGACGGGTTCATGAGAGGCTTGCACAAAGACATCAACCCGGCGGTGACGGAAGCGGCTGCAGTGGAGATGCTGGCTCAGCATATCATCACGCAGCCCGTGTTCGAAGCTCTGTTCGAAAACTACGCTTTTGCCGAGTACAACCCCGTAAGCAAGGCTATGAACCGCATCGTGAAGCTGCTCAACGACCAAATGGACGAGTCCGACCATAAGAGTCTGGAAAAGTTCTATGACCACGTGCGGGAGAGCGTGAAAGGCATCGACAACGCCGAATCGAAGCAGAAAATAGTGGTGGAACTGTATGACAAGTTCTTCTCCACGGCTTTCCCGAAAGTGAAAGAGCAGTTGGGCATCGTCTATACTCCCGTGGAGGTAGTCGATTTCATCATTCACAGCGTGGAGCACGTGCTGAACGAGCATTTCGGACGCTCCCTCAACGACCGCAACGTCAGGATTATAGATCCGTTCACCGGCACGGGCACCTTCATCACGCGACTCTTGCAGAGTGGTATCATCAAAGACTTGGAATACAAGTACAAACACGAGATTTTTGCCAACGAGATTGTGCTGTTAGCCTATTACATCGCCAGCGTAAATATTGAAAACGTCTATCACGACCTGGTAGAAACGCAAAATTTTGCGTCTCTATCGCCGCAGTCGGAAGATAGTACGGTTAGAAACCGTACCTCCTATGTCCCCTTCGACGGCATCTGTCTCACCGACACCTTCGAGTTGGGCGAGAAGATGTACCGCAAGCGGGGCATCTTGCGCAAGACCATCAACGACCAAGGCCAGTTTGAGGGTATGGAGACCCCATTTGCGGAGAACAGCACCCGCGTGCAACGCCAGTTGGACAGCCCGATTACGGTGATCATGGGCAACCCGCCGTACTCTATCGGGCAAAAGAGCGCAAATGACAATGCGCAAAACCAAAAGTACGAATTGATGGAGAAACGTATCTATGAAACTTACGGGAACAGTTCAGCAACATCAATAAAGGCATTGCATGACAGTTATATTAAAGCTTTCAGGTGGGCTTCTGACCGACTATATGCGGAGTATGGCGGCATTATAGGCTTTATCACAAATTCTGGGTGGTTAGATAGTAATGGAATGGATGGTTTCAGAAAAAGCCTGACATCTGAATTTACAGACATATATGTTTTCAATCTTCGTGGAGCAATCAGAGGTCGTGCAGGTGAAACTGCTAAAAAAGAAGGCCAGAATGTTTTTGATATAATGACTGGTGTGGCCATCATACTTTTAGTCAGAAATCTAAAACATGAGCAACAGAATCAACAAGCTATTATTCATTACTCTGATATTGGCGACTATTTGTCGAGAAAAGACAAATTCGACATCATGAAGAAAGCTCACAGCATTAGAGGAGTTATGTTTGAAGAAATATTACCGAATGAACATGGAGATTGGATTAACCAGCGAAATGACAGCTTCTCCACATTCATCCCTGTGGAACCTGATAAAAAATTCAATGAGCTTGCCAAGAGTTTCTTCTCCATCAACTCTTTGGGCTGTAATACAAACAGAGACGTTTGGATGTACAACAGTTCAAAAGTAGCTTTGGAAAAAAATATGCAGCGTACCATTGATTTCTATAACAGCCAAGTTGAGGAGTTGAAAAAAATACGTTCTACGGGTGAAAGAATCAAAGTGGACGATTTCAAAAGCTCAGATGAAACGAAAATAAGCTGGAGCAGTAGCTTGGTCCCAAAGCTGGATGCTGGTGTTTACTGCGATTTTGATGAAAATGGTGTTCGGATAGCAGCATACAGACCGTTTTGTCAACAATATTTTTACTTCGGCAATCTTTTTGTCCATAGAAGAGGTCAGTTTGATCAACTATTTCCAACTACTGAAGCGCAAAATCTGGTAATAGATATTCCTGGAGTCGGGGTTCCTAAACCATTTTCTTGTTTGATAACTGATAAGATTACCGATCTTAATCTGCACACAGCCAGCCAATGTTTCCCCCTCTACTGGTACGAAGAGCGGAAGTCCGTGCAGGGCGATCTGTTCGAAAGCGGCGGTGAGGACCATTGGATCCGGCATGAGGCTGTCACCGACTTCATCCTTAAGAGAGCGCGGGAGCAGTACGGCGGCAAGGTGCAGAAGGAGGACATTTTCTACTATGTTTATGGTTTCCTGCACAATCCGGCCTACCGCAAGACCTTCGCCAACGACCTCAAGAAGATGCTGCCAAGGCTGCCGTTGGTGGAGAAGGCCGAGGATTTCTGGGCATTCTGCCGTGCCGGCCGCGAATTGGCGAACCTGCATCTCCATTACGAGGATGTGGAACCGTGTCCGGAGGTGGTCATCGATATGTCCTCGTCGGTTCCGCAAAACGTGTACCGCGTGGAACAGATGCGATTCGGGAAAGGCGCAGGCAAGGAAAAAGACCGCAGCGTCATCGTCTATAACCCGTACATCACCCTGCGAAATATCCCGCTACGCGCATACGACTACGTGGTGAACGGCAAGAGCGCTATCGAGTGGGTGATGGAACGCTACTGCGACAAGACGGACAAGAAGAGCGGCATCCGCAACGATGCCAACCAGTGGGGCATCGAGCACGGCAACCCGCGCTATCCGCTCGACCTGCTGCAAAGCGTCATCACCCTCAGCCTCCGAACCTTAGGAATCGTGGACAGCCTGCCGGAGGTGACGTTTTGATACGCGCCCCCTCCTTTCTGATGTATGTTGCCCCACCTTTTCCCCGTCAGGGGAAACATATCCGTAGTGCATCCTTGCGGACAACGTTCCGTTTTTCCTGCGAAAAACCGATTCAAAAATTAACTATTCAACCTTGAATAGTTAATTTCAAAAACACAATCCGTTGGTTTCCAAGACTTAATAAAAATCACAAAACCCTTGACAAACGGGCGGATTTGTTGTATATTTGTCAGCGGAAATAGTAACGTTTTGAATGAACGAACTTGTGGCAAAGAAACAGGAACTTGAAGTCGCAAATTGTGACTTCAAAAACATGGACAACATCAACATCGGATCACTGATTCATGTTATAAGAGGGCAGCAGGTGATGCTTGATGCTGATTTGGCGATGTTGTATGGCGTAGAAACTAAGAGGTTGAACGAACAGGTTAAACGCAACATTAATCGTTTCCCTGACGATTTCATGTTTCAACTAACGAAAGAAGACGTGGTTGCTTTAAGGTCACAATTTGTGACCTTAAACGAGGAAGGCTATTCTTTAAGGTCGCAATTTGTGACCTTAAACGAGAAAAGTAATGCTTTGAGGTCACAAATTGTGACCTCAAACGAAAGACCGGATTCTTCAAGGTCACAAATTGTGACCTTGAACGATAAAGGTGATGTTTTGAGGTCGCAAAATGCGACCTCAAACGGAAGGGGCGGTAACAGGTACCTTCCCTACGCCTTCACCCGCAACGGTATCGCCATGCTCAGCAGTGTTCTGAAGTCCGAAACCGCGGTGGGCGTTAACATCCGCATCATGCGGGCGTTCACGATGATACCCCAACTCGTCAACTACAACGCACAACTGGCTCAGCGCATTTTCGACATCGAACATCACCAACAGGAAACAGATAGAAAGATTGATGTCATCTTTGAGAAAATCAAGGACATTTCTCCAAAACCGCTCCCCGAACAAGTGTTCCCCACCGGCTGCGTGTGGGACGCATGGACCTACATCTCAGACCTCGTGCGGAGTGCCCGCCAACGAATCATCCTAATCGACAACTTCGTTGATGACCGCGTTTTGAGCATGTTCACGAAGCGCGCCGATGGAGTTTCCGCCACTATTCATACCCGTTACAACGAACAGTTCCTTACCGACCTGAAGAAGCACAACACCCAGTATCCCGAAATCGAATTCATACAACTGCCCCAACGAAACCACGACCGTTTCCTGATTATTGACGACAAGGTCTATCTGTTAGGTGCCAGCGTGAAGGATATGGGTTCCGGACTGTGCGCGGTTTCCGAAATGTCAATTTCACCCGATGTTATTTTGGGGTTGCTGAAATAGCCCTGCGTGCAACCCCTTAATGGCGCGTTGCTCGTCTCGCAGCCATAACCAAATAAAAAGACGCGAACGAAAAAACAGCCTCGCAGGAAGTTGGAACTGTTCGAAGAATTGCAGAAAATGAAAAAACGGAAGGAGATCAGGCCATGAAACTACTTGTCTCCATAATGTCCGTATGCAGTAAGTACGAGAACAACGACTTCCGTATCGTGAATTTCGTAAACAAGCCGATGTTTCTTGGTGATACGTCTGCTCCATTCACCCGCTCGATTGCCAGAAAGGGGCTCGGGCTTTCCGGTGCCAGTGCGAGGATGCTCTTTCAGCTCTGCTTCCAGTTTCAAAAGTTTTTGAAAAGCCTTCGGTTCTTCGTTTTTCAGTTTTCTGGCGTCCTCAACGGCCTGTTTCTTATATCGGATTGTGTAAGCCATTATTATACGCGATTTAGGAGATCTTCAATGGTTTCACCCTCTTCCAACTTATACGTAGGGCCTTTCTTCGCCTCATCGACACGGGCAAAAAATTCCTCTTTTGTGAAAAGAGTGGCATCTTCTTTCTCTGCTACAAGTTTGCGCAAATATTTAGCAGCTCGTTTCAGCAAGTTCTCGTCTTCAGCGATGATGCTCATGTTGCGGAGCACCTCCGCATTCAATTGCGTAGTTGTCATATCTCTGTCATATTTTATCACAGCGCAAAAATACGAAAAATATTTGAACCAAATCATTATGGAAAAACTGAACATGCATACCCCGGACGAGGGACTTGGACTGGCGGGCCAATCGGAACCTCCTGGGCGCAAGGGCGCGTGCTCGCGTATGTAAGCGTCTGTTTATGCCTGCACCGGCATTTTGTGAATTCCTGCTCCTGCGTTTGTAAATTCCCGCACCTACGTTTGAGAATTCCCGCACCGGCGTTTGAGAATTCCCGCACCGGCGTTTGAGAATGCCTGCGCAGGCGTTGGCGGATGCGTAGGTTGACGTGTGAATGATTAGTGGCTGTTTAGGTAGTCGCTCGTTTCAAGTTCCAGGTTAAAGGCCAAGGGTCTCCAAGTAATCGTTCTTTTTCCTTGAGTCGCTCCTCGCTTATGCCATAGTTGTTGATTATAGTGGTGGCATTGGGATTAAAGTTATGCACCGTCCCGATATTTATCTCCTGAAATGTGTTTCCCGTACCGGGATTGCCTTCGATTTTGATGTCCATACTCTTTTAGTTGATGGTTATATGATAAGTAGGAGTGTCGCCATCCCTGGCGACCGTTTTGCGGCAGGAATGCCACAGCTCCTAAGACGCTGCAAAAATAATGAAAATTCAAACAACTTTCTTTTTTCGTTTGTAATCATCTGATTTTCAAATAGAAAGTTGAAAGAAAGAATAATTCGGGATTCTTTCTTGGTTTCACTGTCGCCGCGGATGTATTTTTGCCTCGTCATTCAGTCGCAAACGCGTGACAAAGATGACAAGCGTTCTTTGACATACTGAGACAAGGCGGTTTTTAATTCACCTTATTTATTAACAATCAAAAACTTCAAAATTATGATCGATTATTCTGTTTGTAAAAAATTCAATTTGATGGATGAAACTGCTGCGCCGAAGGCTTATGCCGTGGCGCAAATACGCGAGAACATGTCGTTCTCCGATTTCGTAAACCACATCGCCGGCCACAACGGGGTGTTCAGCCGCGGTACGGTGCAGGGTGTTCTGAGTGACGCCTGCCAGTGCCTCGTCGAACAGTTGCTGAACGGCAACAAGGTGCAAATGGGCGAACTGGGCAAGTTTTGGATCAGCCTCACCTCAATAGGTGCTGATTCACCTGAGAGCTTCAGTGCCTCGAACATCAAAACCGTGAACATTGTGTTCACCCCAGGGCCTGACTTCGAGAATCTTCGCGCAAGGGCCACCTTCAACCTCGTCTCCAGCCGTGCAGCCCAGGCGGCCACACTGAAAGCTGAGAAGAGCGGTGACACGATTGTGGACCTGGAGGCGGCTCGCACCGCTGTCCGCCCGAGTGCTGGCCCCGGGTCTTCTTCGACGGGTTCAGGATCCGATTCCGGTACTGGCGATTCTGACAACTAACCTACAACCTTAACTCTTAAATTATAACCAAAATTGCAAAAAGCCTTGTAATCTCAGTATTGTCAAAGAAAGAGTGAAGGTTTGGTAGCCAATTAGCAAGGGCACTCGGAAACGGGTGCCCTTTTTTACATTATCCCAAGCCTCAAGTCTTAAGTCTTAAGTCTTAAGTCTTAAGTCTTAAGTCCCAAGTCTCAAGTCTCAAGTCTCAAGTCTACTTCCCGCCATCCCGGAACTCCACATACACCGGCAGATGGTCCGCGAAACCGCCGATGTAGCGCGGGCCGAGGAAGGTGCGGTAGTTCTTACGACCGCCGTACTTTTCGTCCTCCACCAACAGGAAGTCCGCGTCGAAGATATCCGCACCGCCGACCTGCCGAACGCCGACCGTGTCCGTCAGCCAGGCATCGGACACGACGAACTGGTCCAAGCAGCCCCAGAAGTCCTCGTGCTTGTGGGAGCCGCGCAGACTCTGCCGCGCCAACGGGAGCATCAGGTTGTAGAGCGTGTCGCGGGGCAGGCGCGGGCCATACTCCCGCACGCGCAGGTGGTCCGCCATGCTCTCGTCGGTGGCGTAATCGTTGAAGTCGCCGGTAATCAGGATCTTGGCCTGGGGGTCGCCACGGATAAGCGAGTCCACACACATACGTACGACGTCGGCATAATGGTTGCGCTTGGGCACCGTGGCCGCGTACCCGCCATAGCGCGAAGTCCAGTGGTTGACGAACACATGCAGCGAATCGCCACTTGGAAACTGCACCACCGCGTAAAGGATGTCCCGGTTTCGCGCGAAGGTGTCGAACGGGAAGACCACCGGAATCTTCCGGCTTCGCAGAATCCGCACGCAGCTGTCCCGGTAGAGCAGCGCAACATCGACCCCCCGGCGGTCGGGCGAGTCGTAATGCACATACCGATACCGATAGGCCCGTAACGGCGATTTGTAACACAAGTCCTTGAGTACCTGCTCGTTTTCAATCTCCGCAAGTCCGACAAGCCACGGCGGGTCACCCATACCCGCCGCCACTATCACCTTTCCAACCATGGAAATCTTCTTGAAATACTTTTTATAGGTCCAGTGATAGCTGCCCGTCGGAGTAAAATCATCGTCTGCCTTCAGACTGTCGTCCGATGGGTGAAACAGGTTCTCCACGTTGTAGAAGAGGATTCTGTGAAGCGCGGTGTCCGTCTGCGCCCAGCCGACCGCACCGCATAATAAACCGAATACTATGATACAAATACGTTTCATCTTGCCTTCAAATTGTCGAGGCAAAGATACAACGAAATTTGTCTAAAATCAAGGGGTTTGAAAACTTTTTTGTATTGTGCTATGTGTAAGCGAATTGCCATCCTAAATTAACATGTTTTAGGATTAAATTTAACTGTTAATTGTTAAATTTAAAGGCGATTTTGGAAGGATTCCGTAGAATTTTGAGAAATCATCGCAAGAACGGATGGCTCTCGCACGGCAGTGCGGCCAACGGATGATAATCGCCCCTCAACCCGACGGGCGTGGCGTTGCGGATGTCGTAGACAATCTGGATGCAGGGGCGCACCTCCTCCAAACCGAAGCCATGGCCGTCCAAAATCTGCCGGTAACTCTCAGTATGCAGGTTGGTGAAGCCGTCGCTGAACTCGAACGGCTCGCCATTGATCACAATCTGCCGGAACGTCGATTTTCCGCTCTCCGCAACCTCTTTGGGAAGCGTGTTCCGGTTGATACTCAGGAAGTAACGAACCCGGGCCTTGTCGAAACGGATAAATCCGGCCACCCGATCGTGGGTGGCGACATGCACGATATTTTCCTGTACTTTGCCAAAAATATGGCACAGCATGTCGTAGAAGTGGATGCCAATATTGGTGGCAATGCCGCCGCTCTTGCTCTCCGAACCCTTCCAGCTGGTGAAATACCAGTTGCCCCGAGAGGTGATGTAAGTCAAGTCAACATCATATATAATATTGTCAGGAGCACCATCCACCTTTTTCTTCAACGCGATTATTTCAGGATGAAGCCGCAGTTGCAAAATGTTGTAGACCCTCTTGCCCGTCTCTTTCTCAACGGTTTGCAAAACGTCCACATTCCATGGATTCAACACCAAAGGTTTCTCGCAGATGACATCCGTGCCCAAGCGCAGGGCGTAGCGCGTGTGCGCGTCGTGAAGGTAGTTCGGCGTGCAGACGGAGATAATGTCCAGCTGGTTGTCCGTTCCCTTCATCTTCGACACATGGCGGTCGAAAAGCTCCATTTCGGTGAAAAAGGCCGCCTCGGGAAAATAGCTGTCGATAATGCCGACACTGTCGGATTTGTCATACGCGGCAACCATCTGGTTCCCAGTATCTTTGATAGCTTTCAAATGTCGCGGGGCCACATAACCGCCCACTCCGAAAACGGCGAAATTCTTCATGTATAATATAGTCTACGAAACGTCCGCAAAAGTACACAAATTACCAATACACGCCAAAGGCTGTTTTCCCGCTTGCAAAGACGCGGGATTGTGCGTCACGGCAAACGGAAAAATTATATTTTTGCGGCCTCTTAAAAATGACCGTTATGAGTTGGATAGAGCTGATACTGTTGTCATTAAGCCTCGCGATGGACTGCTTCGCCGTCAGCTGCGTGATCGGGATGCTGCAACCGGCGTTGGAACGTCGCCACGTGCTGCGGTTTTCCCTGGCTTTCGGTGTTTTCCAAGGCGGGATGCCGCTCATCGGGTGGCTCTTCGGCGAGTCGCTGCTGGGTCCGCTGGGGAAAGTCGGGCCGTACATCGCCTTCGCCCTGCTGGCCTTCATCGGCGGCAAGATGCTGATCGAGAGTTTCACGAAAGGCGAGGACGAACAGCCGGAACACCTTGACGTCACCCGCTGGAAGAATGTCGTCCTGCTGGCCATCGCCACCAGTATCGACGCGCTGGCCGTGGGTTTCAGCTTCGCCATGATCCAGGAGCAGCATGCCGCCCGCGCCTTCCTCACCATCGGGCTCACCTCGTTCCTCGTCTCCTTCTTGGCCTACACGTTCGTGCGGAAACTCCACAACCCGAAAGTCGGCAAATACGCGGAAACCGTCGGCGGCATCGTGCTGATTATCATAGGGTTGAAGATCTTATTGTGGTAAATAAAGGAATTTTTGTAATTTTGCCGCAAATTTCGTATGAGAAAGTTTTTGGCCATATTCCTTTTCTGTGCCGCATGCGGATTCGCGTTTGCGCAGGGGAATGTGCGCTATGATATCGAGCCGGGCATCACCAAAATACAGGAGGATTACATCTACAATTGGAAGAAATTGGGCGAGATCAACGGCTTCCGAATCCAGATTGCCGCCTACTCGGGTGTGAACTCCCGCTCGCAGGCCGAAGCTGCACGCAACTCCTTCACCGCCCTGTTCCCCTATACCCGTTCCTACCTCATCTACAACGAGCCTTACTTCAAGGTGCGCGTCGGCGACTACTACACCCGCCTGCAGGCTTTTAAGGACCTCGAAACCATCCGCGAGACCTACCCCAGCGCCTACATCGTGCCCGACAAAATCCGCTATCGTTAGCCCCTTAAACGGCATCGATATTTTCTATCTACTTATATACCAGATTATTGTAAATGTTAAAATCAGTTAAAAAAAACTGTATCTTTGCCGCCGTTTTTTTACTGACTGTATCACTAAGAACTATTTTATGTCTTCAAGAATCGGATACCGGCTTTTCAAGCATTACGTGCGCTTCTGCATGAACCACATCATGTTCCGCAAGCATTACATCCTTGGTGAAGAGAATTGCCCTCCGTTTGGTGAGCCGTTCGTCATGCCCGCCAACCACCAGAATGCAGCCATCGACCCCATCCTGATGATTCTCGCACAGGACAATCGCTCGCACCCTTACGTGCTGGCGATGGGCGGCGTGTTCACCTGGCATAGCCTGATCAACAAATTATGGGACTGGGTAGGAATGCTGCCCGCCTTCCGCATGGATTTTGAGGGGGTGGAGGAGGCCGTCGCCCGCACAAAATACGTGATTGATTTCGCCGCAAGCAAAATGGTGGAGGAGGGCAATCCCGTCTTTCTTTTCCCCGAAACCAACCACCATGTGGAGCATTGGATGCGCGTATGGGTCCCGGGATACTTGGAAATCGCCTTCGCCGCCGCCAAAAAGATGAATTTCGAGCGCGACGTGAAAATCGTGCCAATGGCGCACCACTATTCATCCTATTACGGGGCGCGGGGAAGCTACATGCTGCATTATGGCGAGCCCATATCGCTGATGCCTTACTATGAACAATATCAGGCGAAACCGCGCACGACAATGCGCGAACTGAACGAGCCGATTCGTGAAAAGGTGAAAAGTATGATGCTCTACACCGACGATTTGGCGCATCACGACCTCTACGATTTCATCCGGAAGTCGAAAGTAGGCGAAGAACATGCGATGGCGTTAGGTAAAAACCCCGACATCCTGCCTGAACGCCTCGAAAGCGACCAGCATCTCTGGGCAGAGCTCGAAAAAGGCGTGGCCGCACACCCCGAAATCGCCGACGAGCTGACCGAAACCATGAAAGACATCCGAACCGTGGAGAAAAAGATGCTCCTGCGCGAACACGCCGGCGAGCAAAAGCAACAAGGCGGTATTAAGTTGGCACTGAGTGTTTTAGCACAAATTCTCATGCTTCCCCTTTGGGTATTTTCCCTCTTCCCGTCCGCCATCATGTACTTCATCCCGCCGATGTTCATGCCCGGCAAAGAAGATCCATATTACAAAGTCTACACCCAGTCGATGCAGTTCATCGTTTCGATCCTCATCCTCATTCCCGTCAACGTGCTGGCCATACTGTTAGTGCTCGGACTGGTATGGGGCTGGTGGTGGCAGGCCATCCTCTGGATTTTGCTGCTCTACCCGCTGACGTTGTTCGCCTGGCACGAAGGCCAATGGATGCACCGCACATGGGAACAGCTTTCCATGCGGCTGCACAAGGGCAAGGCAAAACGCCTCCGCGCCCTCTATGAGCGTTTCTATGGATTGGTGAAGAAAATGGTGGAATAAATTCCCGTTGTAAAAACACATGTTTTCCCTTGTAGAGACGCACGGCCGTGCGTCTCTACAGACCGTTCGTCTCTACATTCTCAATTTGTAGATATCCAACACATTCTGCATCAACATGGCGATGGTCATGGGACCGACGCCTCCTGGCACGGGTGTACAGGCACGAAGCCGTTTCTCCAATGCGGGACGCGTTGCTTCGCTGTAAACATCGCCCTGAAGTTGTCCGTCCACGCGGTTCATGGCCACATCGATGAGGACAGCCCCTTCTTTGAGGTCTGTGGGCTGCAACAAGTTGGGACATCCTGCCGCTGTGATGACAATATCCCCCAAATGAGCGATTTCCGGCAGATTCTTGGTGCGCGAATGACACAGCGTGACCGTGGCATTACTGTGTATGAGCAGCTTGGCGGTAGGTTCGCCCACCAACTGGCTGCGCCCAATCATCACCACATGTTCGCCTGAAACCTCTATATCGTTAGTTTCCAGCAAGGTCATAATGCCTTTCGGGGTACAGGGCATCACGTAGGGTTCGCCGAGATGCAACAATCCGACATTCATTAAATGGAGCCCGTCGGCATCCTTGCGGTAGTCGATAAATTCGAGCACCCGGGCGGAATTGTAGTGGTCAGGGAGGGGGAGTTGGATCAAGATGGCATCCACCGCTTCATCGCGGTTGCACTCGTCAATCATGACCATCAGCTCGCTTTCGGAGGTGGTGTCGGGCAGAAGGTGCAATTTGCAGTCCATGCCGAGAGCTCGGCAGGTCTTGTCCTTGGTGCGGACGTAGGAGAGGCTGTCGGGGCGGTCGCCGACGAGGAAAATATCCAATCTCGGGGGCCGTTGTCCTTTGGCTTTGATTTCCGCCACTTCTTTGGCAATCTGGTCTTTCACAACCTGTGCGCACTGTTTTCCGTCAATGATTCTCATAACTTGTCCGTTTCAATAATGGTCTGGTCAAATTTTGCCGCAAAAATACACTTTATTTGATGTGAAATGATTTGTGCAAAAAAATCGCTTTTTTGCTGTTCACAACTCTGTTCATATCTTTAAAATAAGACGTTTATAAACCATTCGGTTTTTGTGCAAATTCGCGCTCACTAGTGTCCCGTTAAAATCGGGACGGATTATTAATCAATATTATCAAACAAGTCTGGCCCGTCAAAGCCAAAACGTTCTTTGTCATTTTTGAATATAGTTTTGTTGAAGAGTTCTTTGAGAGGTGTCGTATCTGTAAGTGACATACTGAGTATTTGCAGAACTTCATACGTGCTCCTGTCCAAATGCATGTCGTGTTGCACGATAACGACAAGACAATAGGCACAAATGGCCGAGTAAATCTGTATTCTGACGGCATTTTCTGTTGTGCCCCAGAATTTCTTGATTTTGAGATGCTGCTTGAGCCACTTGAAAAACAGCTCTATCTGCCATCGGTTCTTATAGAGGTCGGCGACCTGCAGGGCTGTTAGTTTCATTGCATTGGTGAGGAACATGAAATCCCTGCCTTGCTCCTCGTCGAAGAACCGCACAAGCCTCAACTGTTCAGGATAGCCTTTTTGACTGCCATATACGGTGAGTTCAATCACCGCATCAGTCAAAATCCCCTTGGGCAGTCTACGCCTCCACTTGACGTTCTTGTACTGCAGGTTTGTTTTGGCCCGAACGACAAAGAAAGACTCTGCCCGGTGTATGCGATAGAGTTCCTTGAAGTTGTTGTACGCTCTGTCGAATATGTAGTACGCACCAGTCTCAACGGGGATTTGTTTCATCGCCTTGGAGTCGTGGACAGATGCTGTAGTGATGTGGAAGAAGGCCGGTATTTGCGTCTCCAAATCATACAGGGTGTGGATTTTTACACCACCCTTGTGACTTCGGAACTTTGCCCACCAGAACACATCCAGGCATAACGATATGGTCGTGGAGTCGAAGGCATAGACATTGCCGTCAAGCCGAAAAATGTTGGTCGCTCTCTTGTGTCTTGCCTCGCCCACGAGATAGTATGCGAAATCCTCGAAGATGCGATAATCTCGTGTTTGGTTGGCTCTTGCAAGCGATGTTTTGGAAACATTTTTGCCAAAACCGAGGTGATAACTCTTGCTGCGATGCGCCTCGATGGCGACAATCACGTCGCGCAGGCTCCCACGGTTGCTCAACTGACCGAACATCATAACAAGCAGTCGGTTCCAGCAGGTGAAATGCTTCACGTATCTGTTTCCACCATACTTGCGGGCGATGTAGTTGAAATGGTTTCTGTCAAGGAATGTCGTCAGTTGGGCGAATACGTATTTTGATTTGTTCATAGACGGCTGTTCATTAGGGCCGCAAAGATACAGAATCAAATCCGTTGACTAGAAAAGTCTCTACAACTAACTATATATCAATCATTTCAAAGAACAATATTAAATTTTAACGGGACAGCAGTGAATTATGACGATTGCAGAGCCGCCATGATATGACGGCTCTACTTGCTGTAATATCGGATCACCTTCTCCAACGTTTCCCGGCACACGGGGCAGAAATCGTTGTAGATAATGCTGTTCATCGTGCAGTGGAGGGTCGGGCGGTAGACACCCTTGGCCACATAACCGCCACCCTCATAGACTCCTACGCGGTCGTAATCGGGATGGCCTTTGCCCACAGGCGGCGTGGGAACGGGCGTGCCGCTCGGCACCTTGTCGGCCCACTTGCTGTCGAAATCCACCAGCGTGGTGAGGTTGGGCTCGGTAGGCTCTATACCGGCAGGATAGAAGTCCTGAACGGAGACCTCGGAGGTGTAGTACTCGTCGGCAAGACCGCCGATGAGGTGTCCCATCTCGTGAACCACCACATAGTCAGGATATTCGCCGTGGTTATAGACCGTGCAGTAGAAGTTGTAAATGCCACCGCCGCCGTATTTCTCGCTGTTGCAGATGATGATAATGGCATCGTAGGGCGCATCGTCGGCCACCTCATGCAGGTTCCACACTCCTGGACACATCAAATAACGATCAAGGTCGAGGGCATTATAGGTGCAGTTCAGCAACGTATTGACATAGAAGTTGTTCTGCGGCTGCGTTATGCCCGACTGCTCCGAATAGCCTTCAATAGCACGGATGTTCACGTGGCGACGGTTCTCCTTATATGGCGTGCAGTTCATCACATATTTGGCAAACCGCTTCATGTCGTATTTAAGCGTTTTGGCATCACTCTTGGCATAGCCATCGGGGATAAAGAGGATGTCAATGGCTTCCTTTGGGGAACCGCCGTGGTGGAGATTCATCACGTTGTATTCCTTTTTCGCTTGCCGGACAGGTAAATTCACCGGATCCAATACCGTGTCTTTCAGCACAGTAGCTTTCCGATAACGATCGAAGGAGGTGAGGCGAACCCGCACGGGATCTTTCGGCATGGGCATATTGACGCACTCCTCCATGCGTGCGATTTCGGTCTCGCCACGCTCGGTGGTGCGGTATTCCGTGAAGAGACAGGAATAGCTGCGACTGTAGATAAGTTTCTGCGTGGCCTGGTCAAGCACCTCAATGAGGATGTCGCCATAGTGGTAGGGCTCCACCAACTGCGAACGCGTGCCGTTCCAATGTTCCACCTCCGTGAAGTGGTCGATCTGCACTTGTTCCACATCTTTGTTTCCGATATGCAGATAGTTGATTCGCAATGTTTTGTCAACGAAATAATCGTCAAAGTGCTGAGCCTGTGCGAATGTAAAGCCCAACAGAAGAGCCAACAAGGTGACGAAACTTTTCTTATTCATAAACAGTTTTGCGGTATTCATACGGGTCAAATTTTGCCGCAAAAATACATTTTTTACCGTAGTATCACTCCACACAGGCGGGAATATGCGTGGTACAGGTGCGGAGTGTATTCCGCTATCCGCATTCCACTCTCAACTTTTAACTATATCTTTATCTCATCCCTCTCGCTCTTCGCCACGACGAAGGCACTACAGCTGAACCACCACCTTCATCCGGTGCCACCTCCACGGGAGGCTGTTTCTTAACTATAAAACAAGTCATCCATAGTGACTTCATTCTGGACTACTTGAGAATATTTGTTTCGTTTCAACCCATAGGTTGTTATCAGTGTGGTGTGCAGCGATTTGCGCGTTCCTGTGACTGCCCTGAATGTTTCTTTGCGCGATTTCAGCCGTTCTGCATAATCCTCTGTTATTGCATACATTTCCACCGAGAACTTGGCCTCACAAAGGTTCACCGTTTCGTCACGTCTGTCAATGACAAGGTCAATCTGCGTTCCTTTGTGTTCTGTACCATTCTTGTCGACAAACGACTTGCAAGCCCACGAGCAGACCTCGCTCAGAACACCAGTAATTCCTAATTTCTGTTTTATCTGAGGTACATGATGCAGACACACCTGCTCAAAGGCGTATCCCTGCCAGGCCTGGCGTCGTGGATTGTCTTGCATGTTGCTCCAGAAACGGGTGTCTTGCCCGTTCGACTTCTCAACAAATTGCAAATGGAAAAGCGAGAAAAGGTCGATGAGCTGGAATATCTGCCCTTGCTCTTTTTTCCCGAAAGCTGCATATCGTCTTATGAAATCACATTTACACAGGTTGTCGAGCACTTCGGTCAACATTCCACCGTCATCCATTTTCATCGCCTGAAGAATTTCTTTTCTTTCCATTCCGTGCCGTTTCGTCGCCAACAGTTCCACAACCGAACGATACACCTTCGAATTCTTGAACAGTGAACGGAAAATAAAATCATACTCGGTTCGCAAAGCCGCACCCTCATCAAAAAACAGGTGGTCGACATTCTCGTTTAGCGACAGGTTCCCCTCCAACATATCAAGATAATAGGGTATGCCCCCCATGGTCATATAAGCTTCCACAATCTGATATCTGTCCCAGTCGATGTTCTTACTCTCGAGGAACTGTTCTGTTTCGCAAAGGTTGAACGGACGCAGGTAGATCTGCCTGTTCACCCTCCCGTGCATCCCGCCCTTGTCGCCAATGAATTTCGAAAGCATCCATGTGGTGGCCGAGCCGCATACAATCAGTTTCAAGCCATCAACGGTCGAAGCCCAACTGTTCCAGAAATAGCTGAAAGCGGATAGGAATCCGGATTTGGGAGTATCCAGCCAAGGCAACTCGTCAAGAAAGACAATAATTCTCTCTTTCCCAAGCGATGAAAGATAGTCGCGCAACTGGTTAAACGCCTCATCCCAGTCTTTAGGTTTCTGCCATTTTCTATGCGAGTATCTTTCTAATTCATTTTTGAAGAGTTTGAGTTGAGTGATGCGGGGCGTCTCAAACGATCCAGTAAAACAAAAGTCAAAATTATTGTCAAAAAACTGTTTGACAAGGTATGTTTTTCCCACACGACGGCGTCCGTATATGGCAATAAGTTCAGATTTCGCGGTCTCGCAATACTCCGCAAGAAGATTTTGTTCGAGCTTGCGTCCTATAATTTTAGTGTTGTATTCCATCTCTTTTCCACTTTTGAATTCGAATGCAAAGATACAAAAAAATCACGATACCACTTCCGAAACTATATTTTTTTTACCAAAACGGAGCCGCTATCCGCATCCGGCAGCGATGCACTTGCAAGCCTCCATCCATAACTCACGTGTGTCGTCGCGCTCGATGGCGTCGAAGTGCGGCCGGAGCGGCAGATGAAGATGTTCCTCCTAATCCCCGTATGAAAGTTCCTGTCCCTCCGATTCCTTCCGTGAATGCCTGGATGCATGATAGCAGAACCAATGTCAGCAAGGCCTTCTCGAAAATGTTTTCCTTCCAGTTAATCAGGTCGCAGGTGTCGTATAATGCCTCCCGAATTTGGAACTCGTTGTCAAGCGGGTGGTAATTGGTGCCCGTGATACCCACACGGCGATGACGGATGCCTTTGTCGACGGAGAGCTCTTTGGTGAGCAACTGATGTATATCCTCTATGTGACTTACGGATAGTTCTTGCAGATAATCGGGATTGTCGAGTATGAATCGCAGGGCGTCTTTATGATTCAGCAGCATAACGGCTTCTTCCTTGGTCTTTCCGTTGGCCGTCTTGCTTTCGCGTAGCAGACGCTCCGTTTCTAATTGGAAAAAACGGAGCATGTCCACCCAGTTGAGGCGGCCAAAACCGTTCGTCAGGAGGGGGTGATTGCCGCCAAAAAGGGCTGAAAAAACGGAGCATATCCGTTCAATTCGGCAAAAAACGGCAAAAAAAACGGAGCATATCCGTTCACCTGTGAGGCCGGATGGGCCAAAGGGCGCGAAAGCGCACCGAA
>JAFPVR010000046.1 GCA_017395245.1 Bacteroidales bacterium
CTTGTTTGTAATGCTCGCTCGCCCAATCCCAGAACTTGTAGGCCGAATAGGTGTCGTTTCCCGATTCTGGCAAATCAAGATATGCTGAGTCTCCAGCGACAAGCAAAATGTCTCCCGTTACTTCAAGAGGATGTTTTGCGAGCCACTGCCGATTCTGAGGGAACTCCAAATGTAGGTCGCTAACATACTGGATGCGCAATCCCATGGTTGTATCTGAAACTCCTTGAGGTATTTGTCCCGTATGCATATTTTCCGGTTTTTTCATATTTGTTGATGTGTCCTTTGCCGCAAATGTACAAAATACTTTCCAGTTCTTTCCATTTCTTCAAACATTGGAAAGAATTATAATGAATATCCCAACTTCTCGAACAACTCCTTAAGCTCCTTCTTGTTCTCTTCCTCCTGCTGCAACAACTCCCGTAACTCACCTTGCAGTTCCCGCATCTTCGCGTCGTAATCAATTTGCTCGTCGCGGTTGCGGAACTCGATGTACTTGCTGGGCACCAAACTCCAGCCCTTCTGCCGTATTTCGTCTAATGTGGCGGAATAGCAGTATTCGGGCTCGTTGTGGTAGGTCTCCTCAAAACCCTCCTGCTGCCAATTGTGGTAGGTGCGGGTCACCGCGTCTCGCGTATCCGGGTCGAGTTCCACATATTTCTTCTCAAAAGGAATGCCTTTTTGGCGAAGGTCCATAAAGAGCACTTCCCCCTCGCGGTCGCGGTAGTGGATTTCCTGTCCGTTCTTGGTCACCACCCGCGCTTTCTTGTTGTTGTTCAATATCCACAACGTCACGCTGATATCGGTGGAGTAGAAAAGGTTTCTCGGCAGAATGAGAATGGCCTCCACTTTATCGTTCTCAAGGAGTTTCTTCCGGATGGCAAGCTCCGTGCCGTCAGCGCTCAAAGCCCCGTTGGCCAACAGGAAGCCCGCCACTCCGTTGGTGGAGAGCTTGGCGAGGATGTTCAATATCCAGCCGTAGTTGGCGTTGGAGGTCGGCGGCGTGTCGTAGCCGCTCCAACGGGCGTCGTCGGTGAGCTCGTTCTCCTCGCGCCATGCCTTCTGGTTGAACGGCGGATTGGCCATGATGTAGTCGGCCTTGAGATCCTTGTGCTGGTCGTTGTGGAAAGTGTCGCCCTGCCGGATATCGGCCGAAATGCCACGGATGGCGAGGTTCATGCGCGCCAGCTTGAAGGTGGTGTTGGTGTTCTCCTGCCCATACACGCTCACATTCTTCTGGTTGCCGTGGTGCGCCTTCACAAACTTCACCGACTGCACGAACATGCCACCTGAGCCGCAACAGGGGTCATAGATTTTGCCGTCGTAGGGCTCAATAAGTTCGGCAATGAGATTCACGATGGATTTCGGCGTGTAATATTCCCCCTTGCCTTTACCTTCCGCAATGGCGAACTTGCCCAAGAAATACTCATAAACCCGACCAATCAGGTCGTTCTCCGAATCCGCAATGGTGTCCAGCTTGTTGACTTCGTCTAACAACGAGGCGAACTTGGTTTTGTCCAACCCAAGGTTGGAGTAGTAGTTGTTGGGCAACGCGCCCGCCAGCTGCTTGTTTTTCTTCTCAATATTGCTTAAAGCATCGTCAATGATCTGGAAGATGTTCGGTTGTTTGGCATTCTCCATAATATACGACCAGCGGCAGTTCTCGGGCAGGTAGAACACATTCTCCGCCGTGTAGAACTCCACCGTATCGACATACTCTTTCAGTCCCTGGTCCATCAGCTCCTGTTTACGCTGCTCGAAGCGGTCGCCGGCATACTTGAGGAAGATGAGCGACAGCACAACGTGTTTGTATTCGGCTGGCTCCACGGCACCGCGCAGTTTGTTGGCCGACTCCCAGAGAGCGGCTTCCATGGATTTCTCCTGTTTCTTATTGGGTTTAGCTGTTTTTGGCATATATGATTGTTTGATAACAGGTATAACGTCTATTTCACTTTTAATTCTCCTTGCTTATCCTTGGTTAAAAGATAATTATAAAAACATGCATGTGCATTTAACAGGAAAAGATTTACAGCATAGAGGGTGTTGTACAGTTTCAAAGAATCCATCATCACCTTACTCTCCACAACCTCCTCGCATCTTGACTCATAGAGCTTCTCAATATCAAGATGGGTCTCCACATTGCGCTCAACTCTCCACCACGAAGAAGATTTGGAATGTTCTTCAAGCAAAGAAGACAACTGTTTATACTGATTTTGAATGTCCTCTGGAAAGAATTTCAGAATTGGGACAAGTCTGTTCCATTCAGATTTTTGATGCGTCTTTTCTTCAAAACCAAAAAGCTTTTTGAATCCTTCGTTAAGAATGACCATCATTTTTCCTCTCATAAACCGTCGGTCGTAATCTTTATCAGCCAGAATGAAGTATTTGCTAATAACCAAACAGTCTGTCATGGTTATCGCGGTAAACTGCGCAACTGAAACAACAACCCTATAGGCATCATGGTATGCATTGTGCATATCTTTTATTTGCTCAAGAGTTTCTTTCAGAATTGGCAAACCCTCCGAAAAACTAAAAATTGTTTCATCTAGGATTTCCACAAATTCTTTCTTCGCGGTAGCATCAAGTTTGTTACCGTTATGTTGAAACTCTCGAAACCAACGCTCATAATGGTGGTTCCAAATCGGAGAATACTGGAAATGTTCAGATTCAATTGTCATTAGGTTTCGACGCAAAAGAAAATGCAAAAATAGCATTTTTCCCTATATAATCTGCACAAAACCACATTTTTTTCGCACCACCACCCTCTTCCACTGACACTCCCTGTCACTACGATTTTTCCCCGCCACTGTCACTCCCTGTGCACCGACTCGTCGTTTCTTTGCACCGTCAAAATTATTCACCCAAAAAATCCAAAACGTATGAGAAAAATAACATTGTCTTTCCCCTTGACCGCCATCAGCGCGGTCCTGTTGCTGGCGGGTTGCAGCATGTACTCCTATCCGAACTATTCGGTGGCCCTTTGCAAGGTGGAACGGCCGGAGGATGCCAAACAGCAGTTCGGCGAAACCAAAATCGTGAGCTTCAATGACGAGAACCTCACAAAATACACCTTCGAGGACGAACATATCCAAATCTTATGGTATATGACCATGTATTCTCTACATTTTGTTCTCACGAACAAGTCGCAGCATTCCATCAAGATTCCATGGGATGACATGGTCTATGTGGATATTTACGGAAAGACAGGGCGGATTATGCACTCGGGAGTCAAATACATTGACCGCAACAACACCCAGCCGGCCTCTGTCGTTCCGAAAGGGACTTCCTTGTCCGATTTGGTCATGCCGACAGACAACGTTTACTATGTGTCGGGGCAATACGGCGGATGGAGGGAAAGCCCCCTGTTACCGCGATATTCCTCACAAGAGGAAATCCAGTCGAGCGGAGTGGTAGGGAAATCGATAAAGGTGCTGTTCCCCATCCAAATTGAGAATGTGACCAACGAATACACTTTCGAGTTCTGCATCGACGGGGCGACAGTAGGGCAGTAGAGATCTGAGATTTCACGTCTCTACTGTTTCATCATCTGCACCCGATACCGCACGTGCGACCGGAGATCCTCCCCGCCGAGGATCTCCACGTCGTCGTAGAGGCCCAGGATGAAGCGGGTGACGCCCTCCAAGCGGCAGACCTCCGTCTCCAACAGGTAGCGGCCGCCCTCCTCCGCCTTCAGGAACGGCTCCGACAACGGATACTCCTCCGTCAGCAGGCTCGCGGCGCGGGTGGAGAGGCGCAGGCGCACCGGGAAACGCTGCGTGCCGTGCAACCGGAAAATGTCGACGAAGCCCGTCTCGTGCCTATCCTCGTAACGCCAGCCCGCCTCCAACACCTCCACACGCCCGATGCGCGCCACCTTGAAGGTCTTCACCATCTTCGACTCGGGCTCGTAACACCACACCTGGTCGTGGCCGGAGGTGAACGCGTAGGGTTCCACTAAACGGTCGGTGGTCGTGTTGCTGTGCGCCGAACGGTAACCCACCAGCACCGCCTGCCGCCTCCCCTCGATGGCCGTCGTCAGCTCGTGGATGGTGCGCTGCGTGCGCTTGCTCACCCCCATGTCGGTGATCACCTTGTAGTCATAGACCGCATACAGCTTCTTCTTCAACAGCTCCTTCGACTTGGTGTCGGACTCGATGGAGTCGATGGCCGCCCGCAGGATCAGCTCCTCCTCCTCGCTGAAGTGGAGCAGCTCGCTGAGATGCCGCGACATCTTGTTGGCGGCCGTGTCGATGCGGTAGGCGTCGTAGGCGTTCTTCTTGACAGCGAAACCCGCCTCGCGGAAGGTGTCGATGTAGCGGAAGAAAGTCCGCTCGCAGAAGCCGAAACGCTCGCAGATCTCCTTCTTGTTCATATATCGGTTGTTGGCGAGGAGCATCAGCAGCTGCAGCTCGCGCACGATTCTCGGTTGGTCCATGACAGGGTGCTTTAAAATCCGCGGCAAAAATACAATGTTCCACTGACACGTCGTGTCAGTAAGATTATTTTTCTGTTGCGACAACAGGTGTCACGAAGTCCGAGCGAAAAGCCGACACCGCGCATCCCAAATATACCCGTCGGCATACGAGAATATTCTCGTCGGCTCATGCGTATATTCTCGTTGGCATACGAGAATATTCTCGTCGGCCCATGCCTATATTCTCGTTGGCATACGCCCCTATAGGCGTTGGCGTATGCCCCTGTAGGCATCAGCCCACGAACATAGGTTCATCGGCTCTCGAACATAGGTTCATGAGACAGCCCTCCTGGCCGCCCAATTTTGGCACACTTTTTGCAGCGTTGACCGCCGTCAAATTAAAAAAACAATCGATTATGCAAACCGGTAAAATCAACGTACAAACCGAGAATATCTTCCCCGTGATCAAGAAGTTCCTCTACTCCGACCACGAGATTTTCCTCAGAGAGCTGATCTCCAACGCGGTGGACGCCACGCAGAAGCTCAAGACCCTCGTCAGCCTCGGCAAGGCCGACTGCGAACTGGGCGACCTCACCATCGAGGTGAAGGTCAACAAGGACGACAAGACCATCCATGTCATCGACCGCGGCATCGGCATGACCGCCGAGGAGGTCGACCGCTACATCAACCAGATCGCCTTCTCCGGCGCCGAGGACTTCCTCGCCAAGTACAAGGGCAACGACGCCACCAGCATCATCGGCCACTTCGGACTCGGCTTCTACTCCTCCTTCATGGTCGCCGACCGCGTGGACATCCTCACCAAATCCTACCAGAAAGACGCCCAGGCGGTGAAATGGAGCTGCGACGGTTCCCCGGACTTCACCCTCGAAGAGATTGACAAGGCCGACCGCGGCACCGAAATCGTCCTCCACGTGGAAGACGACGACCTGCAGGAGTTCGTCAACGAGGACAAACTGGTGGAACTGCTCAACAAGTACTGCCGCTTCCTGCCCGTGCCCATCCGCTGCGGCATGAAGACCGAGTGGCGGAAACCCGAACCGAAGCCAGAAGACGCTGAGAACAAGGACGATAAGAAGGAAGAACCGAAGGAAGAGGCCGTGCAGGTGCCGCGCATCATCAACGACACCGACCCCATCTGGCAGAAACAGCCCTCTACCCTATCCGACGAGGACTACAACAAGTTCTACCACGAACTCTACCCGATGTCGTTCGAGGAGCCGATGTTCCACATCCATCTGAACGTCGATTACCCCTTCAACCTCACCGGCGTGCTCTACTTCCCGAAAATCAAAAATCAGCTCGACCTCAAGAAAAACCGCGTGCAACTCTATTGTAACCAGGTCTTTATCACCGACGAGCTGGAAGGCATCGTGCCCGACTTCATGAACCTCCTGCACGGCGTCATCGACTCGCCCGACATCCCGCTGAACGTCTCCCGCTCCTACCTCCAAAGCGACAACAACGTCAAGAAAATCTCCACC
>JAFPVR010000047.1 GCA_017395245.1 Bacteroidales bacterium
CCGAAGTGAACGACGCTCTCGCCCTCAAGGCCAATGCCGCTGATATGGCTACCGCTCTCGACGCTAAGGCTGACAAGACTGCAATGAACGACGCTCTTGCCCTTAAGGCCAACGCCGCCGACGTTTACACCAAGACCGAAATGAACACCGCCCTCAACGGCAAGGCTGACACTGCCTCCGTTTACACCCGCGATGTGATGAACACGAAACTCGCCGGCAAGGCCGACAACAACGCCGTCTTCACCAAGGACGAAACGAAGGATGCCATCAGCGACTCCCTTGACAACATCAGAGCCCAGATGGCCGCCCTCTCCACCCAGATGAGCAATCTTATGACCGCCCTGAACGCCCTCCAGGTGACCACTGAGAAGTTCATCGCCACCGCAGGCCAGACCTCCTTCACGCTGACCGGCACGCCCAACGGCAACGTCGTGATGTATGTCAACGGCGTGATGGTGGGCAGTACCGTCTCCCACGTGATTTCCGTGAGCGGCACCACCGGCACCTACCATCCGTCCTACAACTACAGCTACACACTCCAGGCGGGTGATGTTGTGACATTCATGTATGTTGTTCGCGCGAACAACTAAGCTCATGTGTCCCGTATCTAAATTTTTCGCCTTATGAAAAAGATACTATATTTATATATAGCGGTCATGCTGCTGGCAGTGCCGAGTGTGGTCGCGCAGGTGGACAGCGCGATCACCCGCAGCGGCGAGGTGAGCGCGTATGACGGCACCCGCGCCGACTTCCTGACAGTGGCCGGCAAGCTCAGCCGCTACCCGCGCCTCTCCAAGGCCGGCAAACCCCTGCACTACGCCCCCATCGTGACCACCGACAGCGTGCCCGTGTCCAACAACACGGCAACCGTCTATGGCAATATCGTCTTCAACGGCTGGTATGAAACGCTGACGGAACAAGGCTTCCAGCTCAGCACGAGCAGCGACTTTTCGAATGCGACGGACTATCCCATTACGTCCGTGAACCCCTACGTGGAGTGTGACCAGCCCTGCGCGGCCAATGTTTACTCTGCAAACCTCACCGGCCTAACCGCAGGAGCTATTTACTATGTGCGTGCCTACGCCCGTAACGAGGCCGGCATCACCTACGCCGAACCGATTACCTTCATCTTCGAAACCGGAGAGGGCTGCCCTGGTTCCCCCTTCGTGCTTGACCACCAAAACAACAAGTATTCCACCGTGCAGATTGGCTACCAGTGCTGGACCCGCCAGAACATGCGCTGCACCACACTGCCCAGCGGCAGAACCATGACTTTAGGCTACGTTCCCTCACAGGGAACTTCAAATGCCTCCTACAGTTATGTCGAGCCTTATTACTACGACTGCTCATTGAAAGACACCATCCTCTACAGGGGCTACCTGTACAATTGGGCGGCCGCTTTGGACACGGCCTTTTCGACGAACACTTCCGACAGCTATGTGAAACATCGCGGTATTTGCCCCGAAGGCTGGCATGTGCCGAGCATGGATGAATGGAACTACATGCTCACCTTCGTCATGACCCATGGCAACACGGACAACTACGGTTGCGACGGTGACAGCACCAAAATCACCAAGGCACTGTCATACGATACTACGTCGTGGTATAGCAGCACCTCTTCCTGTGCCCCTGGCAATGACCCCTCCACGAACAACCTCACCCAATTCTCGGCCTACCCCGCCAATTACTTTCAAGGCAGCGGTACCAATGCGCTGCATCTTTCCGATGCCGAATATGTCCGGTTCTGGTCTTCATCGTCATACGACAACTCCAATGCCAATTACATTGGATGGGATTATAACGATTCCAAAGTCACTAGCAGCAGAAATTACAAGAGCGGCGGCTTTTCCGTGCGTTGCGTGCGCGACACCACCGGTCTGCGCGTCCCGTCGCTGACGGTTGCCGTTGACAGCGTCACGCAGGAGACCGTCAAGGTGACGGGCCAGGTGACGAACGACGGCCGCGCCGTCATTACCGAACGCGGTATCTGCTGGAGCACCGACACGCTGCCCACCATCAACAACTACAAAATAGTGGACGCTACGGGTGACAGCCTCGGTATGGACGAATACATCGCCCGCATCGCCATGCTGACCCCGAACCTCACCTACCATGTGCGCGCCTACGCCATCAACTTCGAGGGAGTGGGCTACAGTGACGACATCAAGTTCACCATGCTCCCGCCCGCAAACCTCTGCGAAGGCACGCCTACGGTGACCGACCACGAGGGCAATGTCTATAATACCGTGCAGATCGGCTACCAGTGCTGGACGCGCGAGAACCTGCGCTGCACCACTTTGCCCAGCGGCACAACAATGGGCTTCGGCGGCAGTGGTTCATCCGATTACACCCGTTGCGGCGACACTCTCGCCCTCTACTACGGCGACAATGCTTCGACTGTTCCGTTGGAGCATAGCGGCTATCTCTACAACTGGTACGCTGCCATGGACACCGTCTCCAAGACTGCTTCGATTCCGTACGTCTCCTTCGAGAAACGCCGCGGTATTTGTCCTGAGGGTTGGCACGTGCCGAGCATTACCGAATGGGATACCTTGGTGAACTACATGTCTCGCCAAAGTGAATATATGTGCCGTGAGGATTATTACTCCAAATATTTCGCCAACGCACTTGCCAGCAAGAATTGGTGGGCGAATCCGAACTACTCCGATTCTTGTTATGTGGGGGTAAGTCCGGAGGACAACAATGCTTCCGGCATGTCTATGATCCCGACCGGTTATTGGAGGTCGAGCAGCATGAGCATGGAAAAGCGTTCACAGGAAGCCTATTTCTGGAGTTCCACATTATACAGTAATAATAGCTCTTACTACTACGGTTTTAGGCTGCGGTATGATCTTAACAGTGTATCTTCACGTTCAGACTACGGTGACCAACTTTATCGTGGAAGTGCCTTCCCCGTGCGTTGTTTACGTGACACCACTGGCCTGCATGTCCCCACAGTGACCGCCACAGCCGGTCAGGTGGGACCCAACTCCGCCTCCTTTAACGGCGAGGTGACCAAGGACGGCGGTGAGGCTGTGACTGAACGCGGTTTCTGCTACAGTGTCAGCAATCAGACGCCCACGATTTACGACACTAAGGTTGCCATCGGTTCAGGTCTCGGCGAGTTTACGGGCTTCACCGGAGCTCTTGTGCCGGGCGTGACCTACTATGTGCGCGCCTACGCCACCAACTACGAGGGCACTGGCTACAGCGACGTGATGACCATCACGGCCACCACCCCGGAGAACACCTGTCCTAACCAGCCTACCGTGACCGACCACGAGGGCAACGTCTATAACACCGTGCAGATAGGCGACCAATGCTGGACACGCGAGAACATGCGCTGCAAAACCACGCCCAAGAATCCGAACGTGCCAATGGAGAGCCCGTACTCAACCTACAGCAACTACAAGCCTTATTTCTACACCTCTCCGGCTTCGGATTCCGTAAGACTCTTCGCATACGGCTACCTGTACAACTGGGCAGCCGCCATGGATACCACCGCAACGGCTACTATCACGGCCTCCTTCACGAACCGCCGAGGTATCTGTCCGGAGGGTTGGCATGTGCCGAGCCTGGCCGAGTGGGATACGCTTGTTGCTTACGTGGGCAGCCAGGCGGATTACCGCTGCAACGGCAATGCTAACTATCTCGCCCGTGCATTGGCCGACCAGTACACTTGGCAACAATACACCAGCAGCTGCACTCCCGGCTATGATCCGACTCTCAACAACGCGACAGGTTTCACCGCCACCGCAGCCGGAGAGGTTTATCGGAATACGAGTTATAGTACCTCTATGACCTATAGTGGTAACTATAATTTTGCCCAATTCTGGACATCCACCGACCATCCGTCATCTCCTGCCGGTCAATCTGCCAAAACGGCTAAGATACAATATAATGAAGCCTATGTGTACGTGGGTAACAGCTACTATGACACCAAATGGGAATGCCATTCCGTGCGCTGCCTCAAGAACGCGGAGGGTGCTGTGGAATGCACCAACCCCACGGTCAGCACCACAGGCGTGAGCGAAATCACCACAAGCAGTGTGAAGTTCACTGGCAATGTGCTTTCCAGCGGCAATGATCCGCAGACGAGAAGCGGCTTCTGCTGGGGTTCCAGCTCGAGTAACCTCGACACCAACCACACACATGTTGCCTGTTGCACGGGGGAGGGCGTGTTCGAACACACCATCACCGATTTCTTGCCCGGCTACACCTACTACATGCGGGCCTACGCGGTCAATAGCCTCGGTATCGCCTACGGCGACGTGGTGAGCTTTACCACGTCCAAGAACTTCCATGTCGATACCATTCCTTACATCACCGACTTCTCCGACGCAACCTCCTGGTTACTGAACGACAATGAAGGCACCTGCCATTGGACGGTCGGCACAGACAACAACTACTACACGGGTAAATCCCTGTTTGTGACCAAAGACGGCAACACGGCCGCCTTCGACGGTCGCTCATATGTTTACAACTACCTGTCTGCGGAGAAGTTCCTCGTGATGCCCGCCGGCGACTCCGTGCATGTGGAATTTGACGCACTGGTCGGCGGCTACGGTAGCAGCTGCTATATGAAAGCCCTGCTGACCCCGACGAGCAGCAACTTCACAGCAAGCAGCAGTTACTACAACTCCGGTTACTCAACCTACGCGGTCAATTTCAACAGCTATTATAACTCGAGCGACAACTATTACTATCTGAGCCAGACGGACGGCAAGGTGTTGCATATCAGTGCCAATCTTCCGAATCCGGCCCCGAACGATACATGCAAGATGGCCTTATTGTGGGCGAAAACCACTTCTTCCTACTATGATAGCTACCAGCCCGGTGCCATTATCGCCAATTTAGTGGTCAGCCCCATCTGTATCCGTACAGAGGAGGCCACTGAAGTTACCTACGAAAAGGCCCGCATGACCGGAAGCGTGCAGACCTCCGACCCGTCCGTCACAGTGACGGAGCGCGGTTTCTGCTGGTCCGCCACCAACAGCATCCCCACGCTCAGCGACAGCCACGTGGCGGTGGGCAGCGGTACAGGCAACTTCAACACCACCCTGACCGGCCTTACCCATCAAACCATCTACTATGCGTGCGCCTACGCCAAGTATCTCGACGGGCAGACCGTTTACGGCAATGTGGTCAAATTCCAGACGAAATTCGACAAGCGGACGGCCCATGCGATTCCTTATGAGACTAGCTTCGAGGATGCCGCTAACTGGTATCTGAACAACGGCACGATGAAGAACTTCTGGAACATCGGGGTCATCAATGGCGACTCATCCCTGTTCATCACAGACAACGGCACCACAGTGAACTACACAACATCAATGACTTATGGTGCTGTAGTAATGGCAGAACGTTATCTTGCGATGCCGCAGACCGACTCCGTTACAGTGGAGTTTGACGTGAAAGCGTTCAGCGGTGAAAGCAGCTATGACTACCTGAAGGTGTTCCTCGTGCCTGATGACCAAGAGTTTGAGGCGCAGGTGAATAGCAACGGCCACAACTGCTGTTCCGAAACTGATTACAGCACGTTGGCCATGAAGTTCCCCTCTGGAAACTATTACTTCAACAACTGTTCTGACTCACACATTTCGGCTAACATGCTGAATCCTACCCCTGGCGACACCGCGAAACTAGTCTTCATGTGGCGCAACGATTACAGTGGCGGCTCTAATCCTCCTTCTTGTATCACGTCCGTTTCGGTGAGTGTTTCCGGCGACGGCGTGTGGACGGGCAGTGTCTCGAACATCACCACGAACCACGCGACGGTCGGCGGCTATCTCCCTACAGGACAGACATTCGATGAGTGCGGTATCTGCTACAGCACCACCGAGAATCCCACCACGGCAGACTCCAAAGTGATGACTGGCTCAGGTTTCACCGGCGGCGACTTCACCGTTGACCTCAATTTGCAGTCGAGCACCCGCTACTACGCCCGTGCCTACGTGGTGAAAAGCGGCGAGCCCCAATACGGTGCGCAAATCACCTTCATCACGCTGGGCGCATTCCCGTTTGCGACGGACTTCTCCACCAATCAGTCTTCGTGGGTCAGCAACCACGGCGACCTTGGCGACTATTGGACTACCGGCACGGTGAATGGCCGTTCGGCCATGTTTGTCACCGACAATGGTACGGACGCCCATTACGACCACAAGGCCACTGTGATGATGGAGAAGCTGATCACGATGCCGGCGGAAGACTCCGTGAATGTCACCTTCGACGTGATGGTGGGCGGTGAAAGCAACTATGACTATATGAAAGTCTTTTTGGTGACGGCGGAAACGGAGTTCACTCCGGGAGACTACAGCAGAAATGAAACCGCAGCCCCGTACGGTTACGCATATAGTGTCAATGCCATGAATTTCAACAGGTATGCATCCCTGTCAAGTGAATCTTATGTGAATACATACAAGTATATGTTGAATTTGTTGAAGGATACCGTGCATGTCAGCGAAATGATGGCCAACCCAGCGGCAAACGGCGTGGCGAAACTTGTCTTCTTGTGGACCAGCGACGGTGCCAGCACACAGCCCGGCCCCATTATCATGAACCTGTCGGTGGCTTCTGCGGGCATCCAGACGGTTTCCGTCACAGGTAACGTCACAAACACCGCCGTCATAAAAGTCAAATTAGACAATCCTAACGGCGCGTCAATTGATGAGTATGGTGTCTGCTACAGTACCACGAACCCCGAGCCCACAATGGCCGACAGTCACGCGGCGGCGACTACAGGAACCGCTTCCGAAACCTACAGCGTGACCATGACCAACCTGACTCCGGCCACCCGCTATTACGCCCGCGCCTACATGACGCAAGGCGGTGTCACCATCTATGACACAGTCATTATGTTCTACACGGCCAGCAGCCTTCCTTACCAGAGCGACTTCAACGATGCTTCGTCCTGGTATATGAACAACGGCACAGCGTCCAGCAAATGGATGGTTGGTGATTACAACAGCGGAAAGGCACTGTTTGTCACGTCGGATGGCACCACTCCGGGTTATAGTAGTGGCACATCGGTTGTGATGGCCGAGCGCGTTCTGGCAATGCCGAACGACTCTCTCGTCACAATCGCCTTTGACGTGAATGTAGGCGGTGAATCCAATTGGGACTACATGAAGGTTCTTTTGGTGCCTTCGGATTCAACGTTCACGGCTAAAAACAACAACAGCAACAATTCGACGACTTTCCCGTATGGCTACAACAACAGCAGTTTTGCCTTGAACTTCCATAATTACAAGTCACAAACGGGCAACACCTCCTACGACTACATACTGAACCTGACCAATGGCAACACGTTGAGCATTAGCGAGAAGATGGTGAACCCTGCCCGCAACGGCGCAGCGAAGCTCGTCTTTGTATGGACAAATGACGGCAGTGGCGGCGATCAGCCCGGTGCCATTGTCACCAACCTGCGAGTGTCGGCGGAGGGTTCCAGTGCGGACTTCTCCTGCGGCACCTCCAAGGTGGCCGACTACGATGGCAACATCTATGCCACCGTGGAAATCGGCACCCAGTGCTGGATGGCCGAGAACCTCCGCGCCACGAAGTATTCCGACGGCACATCCGTCAGCGACTTGCGCGCACCTGACAACAACAGCGCGAACGTTCCTGTTTACGGTTACCTCTACACATGGGATGCGACAATGAACGGCGAAGCGGCCTCCTCATCCAAACCCAGCGGTGTGAAAGGTATCTGTCCCAAGGGCTGGCACGTGCCGAGCTATGGTGAGTTCCAACAGTTAGAAACCGCTGCAGATGCGATAGAGACTGACTGCGGTCCTGCCAGAGTCCTTGCCGCAAAAGAAGGCTGGCAGGTAAACGGAGACAATGCGTGCTGTGTGGGTTACAACCAGAGTGTCGCAAATAACAGTACCGGCTTCACCGCGCGTCCGGCAGGATATTATTCTTCCTACGGATTTAGTGAATTTGGTTCTGCTGCTTCATTTATAAACGCTACAGCAGGTGGTTATAACGATACCGTGTTTCATTGGTTGATACGAGCCACTGGAACAAGCTCAACGTCTTTGACCATGTCCAAGCAAGGGGCAGGTTCCGTCCGTTGCGTGAAAAACTGATAGATTTTAAGTGTTTATAATAGCTAAGGGACGATTCCGACATGGAGCTGTCCCTTTTTTAATGCAGAATGATGAATGATGAATGCGAAGCATGCCTATGCGTTGGCTCATGCCCGTACAGGCGTTGGTCCATTCCTGCACCAGCGTTGGCACGTCATGTTTCACAGATTCACGTCGACACCTCCGAACACCACCATCCCCGATAGGGGATGCATATCTGTAGAAGGACGGACACCCGTGCGGTTGTCAAATCCTCGTAGAGGATTCATATACAATGTATTACCAAAATATTGCGACCTGTACGATTAAAAAAAACGGTGGAGATTCCGCTTCGGCACTTCGTGCCTTGCGGAATGGTGCGTGTTCACGGGTCCTAAAGGGGAAAAAGAAGGGCGGCGGAACAAGAAATACGGGGCAGTCTGTGTCACGTGACTTTGTGGTTGCGAGGACGCAGACACCTCCATATCCGCCGCCCTTCTTTTTCCCCTTCTCTCGCACGGAAGCGGACACCATTCCGCCGCCGACGGTAGGAGGTGGCGGAATCTCCTCCGTTTAACAGCAAACCCTCATAAAACAGCCTGTTTTCAACCATACAGGTCGCAAAATTTTGCGTCTCCACAAAAGGTGGAAAAATAATTAAACCTCCCCGCCGAACGTATGTCTAAAAAATGTATCTTTGCACGGAATTTTAATATTAAAGAATTATAAGATGAAAAAGATATTTACGCTTCTGGTCATGATGTCGGTTTTGGTTGTCAACGCACAGACAATCAGAGTGTTCTACAACGACAACGCACTGAACGACTGCGACACCGTGTTCGTGCCTATCGATGAGCACGGCGACCAGGTGGACACCTACCTCGGCTATCAGAACATGTCCAACAACGAAATTGTGTTCCAAGTCCGCAAAGAGGTGATCTCCATCCCCCAGGACGGTGACATGATGTTCTGCATCAACGACTGCTACACCGGCAACCTCTCACAGCCGCACACCATGGCAGCTGGACAGATTGTGGGTGCCGACGACCATGTGAACGCCTTCCACGCCATCTACTCCGGCAGCAGCGAAACCGCATTGGTCAAATACACCTTCTTCCTGACCAACGACGAGAACGACAAAATCTCTTTCTTCATCGCCTACGGCACCGGTTCCTCCATCAAACCTGCTGACATGACGAAGATTCTGAACGCCTACCCGAACCCTGCCGTTCGTATGGTGAACATCGAATACGCCGCACCGGCATCCAACGCCAGCCTCGTCATCAAGAACCTGACCGGCCGCGAGGTTTACCGCACCGCCGTCAGCCAGACCGGCAAGAAGCAGGTGGACATCTCCCAGTTCAACCCCGGCGTCTATCTCTACGGCGTGGAAGTTGGCGGCAAGATGCTCTGCACCAAGAAACTGCTGGTGAAATAGCGTAATATTCCCCTACCCTATCCTTTCCAGACAGCCATGTTAACACAACACTGGCTAATTACGACACAGTTCAATTGGGACACTGTTGTGCGGCCCAACAACGGGCTGACGCTCGTGTTCTGCCTCCTATTGCTGCTGATTACCACGATTCTCATCGCTTTCCGGCGAAAAATGACGCTCCTTTTCAGAGCGCTGTTCTCCCAGCGTCACTTCTCCATCATCCAGCGCGACGGCAAGCTCCTCGAAGACCGAATGTCGCCGTTTGTGCTGCTTTACGACGTGCTGACCATCACCACCGGACTCGTTATGTTCTGCACAACTTATATCCCCGGCCCCATGTCGAAACTGCCCTTCATGGCCTACATCGGCATCTTTTTCGTCCTCCTGCTGGCCGCATACGTGCTCAAACTTCTCTGCAACGAACTTTACGCCAACCTGTTCGGAAGAGGCAAGGAACGCACCACCATGAACCAGTACAAGTTCGTCTTTCTGACCGATTTCGCGGTGGCGCTGTTTCCATTGCTCATCATCATTCAATACACTGGTCATCGTGCTGTCTATTACGTAATTACAGTTTTGCTGGCCGCACTCTTCTCGGTTTGGCTCTACCGATTGATGAAAATAAATTCAAACAACGTTCACAAGTATCATTTTTTTCTCTATTTTTGCACCCTTGAAATTTTACCTTGGTTAATATTCCTTAAGGTATTGTTAATAATTTGAGTTACAATCAGTTGTAAGAAAATAAACAGGTCTTTATAAAGTTCGGAAATGAAGATAAAAAACATATTAATCTCCCAAAATGCGCCCGAGGACATCGAGAGATCGCCTTACGGGGAACTGATTCGGAAGTACAGCATCAACATTGACTTCTACAAGTTTTTCAAGATCAACTGCACGACAGCGCTGGATTTCCGGAAGACCCACATCAACATTCTGGAGTACCAGTCCATTGTGTTCTCCAGCACGAACACGATTGACAAGTTCTTCGAATTGTGCAAGGACATGCGCTTGGAGATGCCCGAATCGATGAAATACTACTGCGCCACGGAGTCCATCGCACTCTACCTGCAGAAGTATGTCCCGTATCGCAAACGCCGCGTGTTCGCCGCGAAAGACGCTCAGGTGTCCAGCTTCTACGACCTGCTGATCAAGAACAAGACCGTGAGCATGCTGATTCCGTGCGGTCAGGACGGCATTTCCCCGCAATTGGAGGCTGTGCTGACAGAGAATGAAATCAAGTACGCGCAGGCCGTGGTGTTCAAGATTGCACATGCCGACCTAGCGCACGACGTTGACATTGACAAGTACGACCTGATTGTCTTCTTCAGCCCGAACGGTGTGAAGTCGCTGCAGGCCAACTTCCCGGATTTCCAGCAGGGAGAGAAGGCGTTCGCCGCCCTTGGCAAAGCCGCCGAACAGGCTGTCGAGGAGGCTGGCTGGACACTCCACGTCTCCGCGCCCTCCAAGGAGCACGCCTCCCTGACCGAAGCGTTAGACGCTTTTCTGAAGGAGTATGCCAACCGCAGACGCTAACAACTTTGCCTTCCCGCGGACGAGCCGTCTCAAATCCTCGCCACAAATCAAAGATGTGGTGCAGCAGCGGCAATCCGTTTTCCATTTTCCCATAAAATGCTTCTATAGCATCGTCGAAACACCTGACAGCACAGGCTGTCAGGTCGCTTTCCTTGTGTCGAAGAAACGCTTCCACCATGCCGTGGACCGCAACCGCGTGAAACGATTGCTGCGCGAAGCGTATCGACTTAATGGCAAGGAACTGACTGCGCCTGAGAACCATTCACTGCGCCTCTGCTGGATGTTCGTCGGCACCGAGCTGCCCGATTTCCGCCAAGTGGAGAATGCCGCGCAGCAGATTTTCCGCGACCTTCAGCAAAATATCAACCCGAAAGAATAACGGCCATGAGGAGACTCTACCAAGGCTTCAAGAACTTGCTGGCCAAGCTGTTGATCGGGCTGATCCGGCTTTACCAAGTCACGCTGTCGCCTTATATCGGCCGCGCCTGCCGCTACACGCCCACCTGCTCGAACTACGGCATCGAAGCCATCCGCAAACACGGCCCCTTCAAGGGCTTCTGGCTCACCTTCAAGCGCGTGCTATCCTGCAACCCTTGGGGCGGAAGCGGATACGATCCGGTACCTTGACTTTGACCGTTGACCGTTGACTTTGACCTTTGACCCCAGGGCTCCGCTTCGCTTCACCCTGGGTTGACACGTGTCGGGCTTTCAGCCCTCTTGGAAACCTGAATCCTGAAACTTGAAACTTGAAACCTGAAACTTGAATCTTGAAACCTGAAACTTGAATCTTGAAACCTGAAACCTGAATCTTGAATCTTGAATCCTGAAACGTGAAACTTGAATCCTGAATCCTGAATCCTGAAACTTGAAACTTATACCTTAATCGTGAGAATATCGTTCCAATCGGTGGTGTAATTGGGCGACAGGTGGTTGCGGTTCATGCGCACGCCGTCGAAGCCGGCGGTGGCGACCACCACAGTGCGTTGTCCCTGCTTTTCGTTGATGATGTCCATCGCATGCATCAAACGGTCGTGCTTCTCGCGGTCCACCTCGTCGAAAAGCACCGTCTGCACGCTCTCCTTGGGCGAGAACTGCGAGAGGATGACCCCGGCTTTCTTGTAGAAGGTGCCCTGTCGGAAGATGGCAGCGGTGGTCTTTACGGCAATATCGACCAACTCCACCGTGCTGTCAGACAATGCAGGCAACGTAACCAGCTGATTATCGTAGTGCTGCTCCTGTTCGTGGCGAAAACGGTTGGTCAGCAGGAAGACCTGGATGGCGTGGCAGACGCTTCCTTGCTTCCGTAATTTCTCGGCAGCCATGAAGGTAAACAAAGACACCTGCTGCGTGAGGTCGTCGAGGGAACTCAACTCCGTGCTGAAACTTCTCGACACCATAATCTGTTGCTTGTCAGGCTGATGCGATTCAAACTCAATGCAGGGTTTGCCGTGGAGTTCGTACCAGGTGCGCATCCCTCCGACATGCATCTTGCCGCGTACGAAGTCCAACGATTGCTGTGAAAAATCGTAGGCCGTGTTGATATTACGGCTCTTGAGCATCACCGAGAAGCGCCGTCCGATGCCCCAAACATCCTCAATCGGGAACTTCCGCAACACCTTTTCGATGTCCTGCGGGCGGTGCATGTAGCAACTGCCACGCAGTTTCGGGTACTGTTTGCAAAGCTTGGAGGCAATCTTGGCCAGCGTTTTGGTGTGCGAGATGCCCACGCTGATGGGAATGCCCGTGTCTTTCAACACTTTGGCCGAAACGTAGTGTCCGAAAGCATCCAGGTCCTCTTCCTTGATGCCGCGCAGGTTGAGGAACGACTCGTCGATGGAGTAAACCTCGGTTTCGGGACAGAGGGCACGCAACGTTTGCTGCACACGCCGCGACATGTCACTGTAGAGGGCGAAATTGCTCGAAAAGACGGTCACGTTGTGCCGCTTGATAAGCGCCTCCAACTGAAAGTACGGATGTCCCATCTTGATGCCGAGCCGCTTGGCCTCGTTCGACCGCGCAATCGCACAACCGTCATTGTTGGAGAGGATAATGACGGGCTTCCCGTTGAGGTCGGGCCGGAACACCCGCTCACAGGAGACGAAGAAGTTGTTGCAATCGGCAAGACCGTACATGACTTTGGCTGTTGGTTGTTGAACTTTTGGGTGGCAAAGGTACATAAATTACGAATACACACAGACATACGAAAATGTAGAGACGTTGCGCATAGGTCTCTACATTTTCAGAGAAAATAGTTAGCTGTGGAGTTCCCATTTTTCTGCGAAAATCCGTTTTTAAATTTAACAATTCAAATCTAAATAGTTAAATTTAAATCATAATTTATTGATTCTCAAGCAAGAAAAATTTTCACAAAACCCTTGACAGACGATTGGTTTTGTTGTATATTTGCCACCTGAAATATTATCGATTAAACCATCAAAACAAATGGGAACTTGTATGAAACTCATTAAGCAGATGGGAATCTAAAGTACTAAGACAAGCAAATATTAATGATATGAAGACAACAGCGTTAATTGAAAAAGGCAAGGATGGTTCGTTTACCATCTTCACCCCTGACATTAAGTCCACCATAATTGGAGAAGGGAACACCGTGCTCGAAGCAAAAGCCGACTTCGAAAACACGGTGAAGGAAGTTCTGGAAACGTATGAGGAGACTGGAGAACCGATTCCTGAAGAGCTGCAAAACATCACATTCGAGTACAAATACGACATGCCGTCGTTCCTGAATTGCTACAACTACCTCAACATGACCAAATTAGCCGACAGAGCGGGCATCAATCCGTCGTTAATGCGCCAATACAAAAGAGGGCAGTATGTGTCGGAGAAGCAGGCATCGAAGATCCAGGAGGCCGTGCACAAAATCGGTCGGGAACTGCTGGCGATTCGGCTAGTGTAACCAGGGACCAGTTCACCGCACCGTCACCCGCACCCCGTTACCCTGCGCCCGGTACTCCGGCGCGTACATACATTCCACAGTGGTGGCGCCGGCGGAGAAATCGCCAGATTGGGTAGCGAAAACGTCGTATTCCAGCACGATGGTGCCTTGCGGGAACTTGTTGAAGAAGAAGCAGACGGAGGCATCTCTCGGACTCTCTACCCACCACGTGCCGCCCTGGCAGTCGTTCCACCATGTGTCGCCCTGGCAGCCGTTGCGCTCATGGATGTTGACGGGCTCGAAGGCCGCCGCACGCGGGTCTTTCACCTGCACATACTCCAAGTCGCGGTCATTAGTGATGACGATTTTCACGGTGATGCGCTCGCCCAAACGGACAGGGTTTTCGGCCGTTACCGGTGCGGCGGTTTTCCCGTCGCCGACCGCCGGCTGGTGGTAGAGCGTGCGCCGCACCGACAACCCGCTGCTGGTGGCCTCCACTTGGTCGGGAACCTCCAAGTATTGCCAATATGCCGCCCCAAAGGTCGGATGCACGCTGTCGGTGCGCACGGTGATGTCGGCCAAAGCCTTCGTCATAGACTCAGACTTCCACACCCGCTGCAGGTAGCCGGTACCGGCCTCCACAGGACCGTCCGTGATCACCGTCTCCCCTACCCTGACCGTCGTGGCAGCTGGGGCTAACAGATCCTGCGGGGCGTTGAGCAGCAGCGCATAGACGGCCTCCGCCGTCGCTTTCGTGCTGTTCCAGCGGTTGCCTTCCTTCTGCATCAGCAGCCACTGTTTCATCATCGTCAGTTCGTCCTGTTTTGGTGAAATCTCGGTGAACGCCTCAATCAGCAGGGCCTGCCGCTCAATGGGAGCCTCGTACCAGCGGTAGTAGTTGCCGTTATACTCCTTGCGCCAGTACATGCCTTTCTCGCGGTCCGTAATGGACTGCTGACGAATAAATTCCATTATCTTTTGCGCATCAAGCTTGGCGTATTTGTCGCCGGTGCGATGGAGAATCAGCGCCACTTCCGCCTGACGGGTAAACTTTTCCCTTTCCAAATCCTCCGTCATCAGTGTCATTAGATTCTGCACGTAAAGTTTTGAAAACCAGATAGAATCGAATGGCGCAAACGACCGCATGTACAGATAATGGATGTCCTCGTTTGTGATACAGAATAGCGCTTTGGGATCCTTTTCCAATCTTTTCTGATAATTTTGATAACGCTCTTCCTGATAGCGGTCGGCGGCGCGGACAGCCTTCTCCAGCATCTTGTCGGCCTGCGGTATCTCCACCCCGAACCGTTGCAGCTTGTAGAAGCCCGCCACAATGTGGTCGGTAATGTACGGGGAGTAGCTCACACGTCCATACCAGTCCCAACCACCGCCTGACAACTGGTTGTGCAGCAGCTTATTGAGACTATTGTCCAACTGCTGCTGGAGGTTCTCGTCGGCGAAAAGTTTGGCGGTTTCCAGACGTTGTTGCGACTCAATCTGCGCGTCCCGCAGACAAGGAGTTTCCTCCAACAGCATGCTTTGCAGCGACTCGTTCTTGAACAACGGAGAATCTAAAGAATGGTTCACCGTGTCGGCGAGCCAGCTGCGAAACACGGAGTCCAGACCATGGTTCTGTGCGAGGGCGTGCTGTACCGTAGCTGCCGCAAAGAGCTTGCTGAATGTCTGCTCGTTGCAGTCGTAGGGGTAGCGCATGAGGTACGGCAGTGCGCGGATGGCGAGCCATGCAGGATTGGTCGTAATCTCCACGGTGTAGCTCAGAGGTTGCATCGTGGGCGTGGCGTGCGTACGGTAGCGGTTGAAAACAAGGGTGGTGTCCGTGTTGGCGGCTACCACGAACGGACAGGATTCCGTCACCAACATCTTGTTCGGCAGCACGGGCAGGATACGTTCCTCGCCGTCGCCGTAGTTACCGGCGCGGGCCACCATCCGGTAATTGATGGCGGGGATGCCGGCGGGAACGATGATGCGGAATTGGATTGTTTGAGATGCGCCAGCCGTCACGGAGAATTGGGATTCCCCGTTTGTAGAGACGTTGCGCGCAACGTCTCTACCGTCACCATTAACCACCATTTCGATTGGTTCCCCATCCTCCGCATTGAAAAATTCCACCGTCACCGTCCCGTTCAAATCCGATTCGCTGCGGTTGGTAATTTTGGCACGGAGGGTGAGGGTGTCACCCTCGCGGAGGAAACGCGGGGCATTGGTCTGCAACATCAGCGTGCGACGGCTCTGCAACAGTGCGGTCATGCTGACTTTACACATGTTCTTGCCATGCCCGAAGGCGTAAAACTCCCAGCCCGTATATTGGTCAGGAAGCGTGAAGTCGATATGCACACGGCCGCTGTCGTCGGGATGGAGATTCGGGTAGAAGAAGGCGGTCTCCACGAAATTGCTGCGCGGGGTCACGTCGGGCGAAAGGGTCGGATGCTCAACCGTCTCAGCCTCTTCTATTGACGGAGCGCTGTCCGTGCGCACACCATCGACGATCGTCACTTGCCCGTCGCTGCGGTTGCCGCGCACAGGGGCTTTATCCTCGTCCAGCGAGGAAGCACCTTGCTGATTAGCAAGCGCTTTCGCCACTTCTGAACCTCCGAATGAAGAGGCGGTGTTGTCGGCACTGAACACCGGCGGTTCCCACATGACAACAGTTTCATCAAGATTATCCGAACCCGAAGTGGAGACCATATACAGATAAGGCTGGATGCTCTCATATAGCAATGTCGTCTTGGTGGCCGTTCCCTTGTTGTAACGGCAGAAAACGCTATAGGCATCCGACAAATCGTAGCACTGCACAGGAGGAAAATGGGTATTGAAGCATTTCTCGGCGTATTTGCGCGGGAGTTTGATAATTTGAGGGTAATAGTACTGTCCGTAATCGGTCTTGCGCATCCCTAACTCATAGAGACTGCCGTCAATCATCCAGGCCAGCAGCTCTGCCTCTTTCAGGGCCTTCCCGTTTCCATTGGTGAGGGTGATTTCCCAATGTTCGCAGCTGCCGGGTTCAGACACCTTTCGGTAACGCGTCAACTCCGAATTCATAACAATTTTCGCATAACGTTTGAACATTTTCCGGTAAGCGTTGGCGTCGGGCGGTATAATCGTATCGCGGGTGACGCTGTGGAGTCTTTCATCTTTCACAATGCGGGCGCAGAGACTGAGGTTGCGTTTTCCGCCACGACGCGTCTTCACCGAGACACTCTTTTGCTCGCGGTTGAGCGGGATGCGCAGGGTCTTGATCCGATGATTTCCCTGATAGACATCGCAGACCATCACCGCATTTCGAAGACAACTTCCAACGCTGATTTTCAGTGATTTACCAGTCCTTTCGGGCACAGAAGTGAACACCGCGCGTATCGGCTGGTAGGCGAGGAAATCCGTAACATCGGAACAATTCACTGGGAAATGCTGCACCACAGACACCGTTTTTCCCGACTTGTCAACACATTCAATCGTCAATCTGTAATTTCCAACCACCCAGTCTTTTACATTTATTTTCAAAATAGTATCCGGAAACAGTATTTTTTCGGTTTTAAACACTGTATCCACCACCGTCCAGCTATAGGGGTCATTGGCTTGAAGATCGAAGGTGAGGTGCGGGAACTCCCGCGCATACTCCTCCTCGCTGTAGAGCGGCCTCCAGAAATGCGGTTCCCGATTAAATGCCGGAATCCGATACTCCTCGGGCGTCTGCAGACGCATCACGGAAACCCGCAGCGGTACAGACTGTAGGATATCGAGGTTGTTGACCGCTTTCACTACCCAATGGACGGTGTCTCCCATGGCCAAATCGATGTCTTCAATCTTGGAAACTCTGACATTCAACAATTTATCCGGAATCCAGACAGCACTTTTGGCACTGTGGGTTTCGCCGTTCAGGTCTGTGACGATCGCTTCAATATCCAACATATAGGAGGCCATTCCGACCGGATAGCGATATTCAAAACGGCCATCTCGCTCCGTAAAGACCTCGAACTGACTACTTTGGGATTCGCCTCGTGCTTGCACCTGCAACGCGACGGTTGCCTTGGCCACCGGCAGCCCGTTGAGAGCTGTCACGGTGCCGCGGATGGTGAGTGTGTCGCCGGCAGCCACCTGCTGCGAGTCGGGCTCCAACTTCACCTTGAAAGTGGGAAGTTTGTACTCGGCCACCTCGATTCTTTTACTTTCGGGCCATATTTTCCGACGTTTGCGTTTGGTTTTCTCTTGAGGATATACCTTTAACCAGTATTTATCCACTACCTGCGGCAAATGAAACTCCCCTGAGACACTTCCGTATTCGGATGTAACGAGCCGCAATGTGTCGGAAGAGTTGGACTTATCGCCCTTGAAGACGACTATAACCGGCTTATTCTTGACAGCCTTGCCTTTTTTTGACAACACATATTTGAAATGAACCGTCTGCCCCGGACGGTACAAGGTCCTGTCGGTGAAAAGGCGAGGATAATCTGGATAAGAGCCATGAGGGCGATGGACGCTGTAATAAGATAAAGATCGAGCCTCCTCTGTGAAAGAATACGTTGTTTTATTGTCGATGACAGATAGGAAGGGGTTACAGAAACTTAAGACAAAAAGGTGGTCAATATATTGTATTTCCCCGAAGCGATTGGTGTAAAACTTGTGGGGATAGCCTGATTTGACCTGTTTCATGCGAAGGGGTTCGCCAGTGCGCCGGTCGTTGACGGCCAAATATTTCTTATTGCCGGCATTCCAGTTGGCGACTTTGAGGCGGGTGACACGGAATTTCGCGGACAGCAACATTCCGGCCTCGTCCATCTCGGGACGTGTATGGAAACAGAAGAGGTAGTTCCCCGCAGGCAGAGAGTCAATCCACAGTTCCGTAGTGGAGAAACGGCTTTGCTCCAGGGTGCCCAAATCAAAACGCTGCCGATGCAGGCACGTCGAGTCCGACAATTTCTTAATACTCCACTGGTAATCATATTCGCGGTTGTTTTCATTATCACGAGTAAATGTTTCAAAAGGAATCACGGAAAATGCGCTGACATAGAGGGTCTCTAAGTTCCGATATCGTACAGGGATGCGCAACTTGTGGCCGAGGGTCAGGTCCACTTTGGCTTCGAAAAGCGAGAGGGAGGGAAGGGTGAGCGCCTCGATATAGTAGGCGGAATTCTGCGCATACATCTTCAGGAGGTCATTGGCGTATGGTTCTGTGCCGCACTGTTTTAGCACTTTCTCGAAATAGCCTAATGCACGGTTTTTGTATCCGGTGACGCGGTCGGCAATCTGGTCGGCGGCAGCGAGTAGCACCCCGCGTTCATAATCGAAAGCGATGTCCGGAGCGTAAACCTGTTCCAATGAATCAAGCGTTTTCCAAGCCTTTGAAGCGTCAACGTCCTCTTCAACATCTGGAAAGCGGTAATGTAGGCGCTGTATCTCGTAATCTATCAAGATGTTGCGTTCTGTGTGGGTGGCCATGGCCTCGTCAATTAGCGCGATGGCCAATTCAGGATCCTTATCGCATACCATGCGGATGCAGCTCTGGTAGAGTACATCGTTGAGGGTCGGACGGAGGAAACGGGTTCCGGGAATGTTTTCGAGCAGGAAGTCCCATCGGTGCGTGAGGATCGGCACATCGCGGGGCATCGCGTCGAAGCAGGCGAAATAGTGTTCCTTTGCAACCCTGCGGTAGTTCTCCGACGACCACTCTTCCATGTTCTGGAAATTAGCATCGTGCAGGGTGGCCGCATTGGGGTCGAGAGGTCGTGTCGGGTACAGCATCATCCCGACAAGGTAGTGGTAGAGGCACTGGTAAAGGGTGCTGTCGCGGTCGCCCCAGCGGCCAGCGGCATTGTCGCGTCGCAGCGAGTCGAGCCAAATCACCGACTGTTGCACACTCTTGTCCTGATACAGCCGGTCCAGCATCAGCCGCTTGTAATTCACGACGAAGAGGTGGTAGGCGTTGTGCTCCGTCTCGGCCTTCCACCCGATGGTGTCGAGCATCGCCCGCTGACTGTTCAGATGGCGCTGCGGGATACCGTCGTAGAGCGTCCACAGGTGGTCGAACGAGCGGCTGTCGGGGCGCTGGGCATAGGACGCGAAGGCGCACGTCGCGAACGCCGCAACCAACAGGAACAGTCTGAGAATATGGAGGTGTTTTCGCATAGTCGAATTTTTGGCAAAAATACAATTATTAGGAGCACCGCCATTCCTGGCGGTGATTATTTTCGCGGCAGGAATGCCGCGGCTCCTTTTTCGCGACAGGAATGCCGCAATCCCTTGTTCGCGGCAAGAATGCCGCAGCTCCTTAAACAACGGCGGGCGCTGTAACGCGCCCGCCGCCTTTCATCTGTTGTACTACTGATGGCACTTGACCACGTTCGAGCCCCATTCGGCATTGAGCTCGGCCTCCTTGGCCTGGCACTCTTCCTTGGTGGAGGTTTCGTCCTCGTACTCCGGCGCGACGTGCATGACATCCGCCTTGAGGTAACAATGGCAGCCGACCTTGTTGCATGAAGTGGAAAGACCGGCCAACATCAGCACTGCTGAGACTAATACCAAAACTTTTTTCATAATGTTTTTTGTCAAGGACTTCTTTGTGATATAATTTGGAATGCCTGTGATGGCCATGGCGGAAGTCCGTAACACCGTGACATCGCCAGACATCCATACAAATGGGTTCAAAATGCAAGAGTCAGCCCCATTCCGCCCGGGGCAGGACCCACACGCAGCTCCATCGAGGTGCTGTTGAGCAGCGCGTTGAAGTCGTTCGCAACGCCGTTGAAGTTCTTGTTGCTCCTGAGCCTCATCTTGTCGCCAAAATGCCAAAACAACGTAGTGCAGGCAGATCCGCAGGCAAAGAGCATCACCCCTCCCATCGATCTGAGCCAACCACCTTGATTGAAATAGTCGCTGGATTGTGACTGAGAAATCCCCAAAAAGCCGGTTATAAACTGGACGGCGCCAAGAGCCGCAACTGCCGCCGAGCAGCCGCTGAGTGTATAGAACGTGACACAGAGACCCAGATCTCGTTTCGCCTTGCAATATCTATCAAATTCGGGCGTGGAAAGCAGCTGCCGCATGTCGGCTTTCGAAAGTTTGTACATTTTTTCATCCCCGGTGAGATACATGGTCCCTTTCTTGTAGTAAAGACGGCCAACATCGCGGTTCTGCCGTAAAGCCTGCAACAGTTCCTCCTTGCTCATCTGCGCAGGTTCCGGCAGCGAGTCATAGAGATAAAGCGTGTCGTAGACAACCTCCTCCTCAAAAATGTAGAGGGTGTCTTGCGTGGGCCGGTCGCCGTCCACCTGCGCAAAAACAGGCGAGACGGCGCATAGCCCAACAAGTATCATCATTAACCTTACTATTCTGACCATTAAACTCATTATCTATCGGTTATTCGAATCTTTAATCACGATGGTTTTATTGCTGCGGCGAACGACCTTCTTCACCACGACGGGCGGGGCTGCCGTTGCAGTATCGGTCGAGGTCTCGGTAGTGAGAACCGCCTCTTGAGTCTCTTCTTTCGCCGGCAACTCTTGTGTTGTTGTTTTCTCAACAGACTGGTGCACTGTTGTTTCCGTAGGGATTTCCGTTACGGCTATCGTGGCGGCGCTGTCGATGGAAGGAGTTTCGGTATTGTCATTGAACGGAGAGGCCGTGGTGACGGCGGGATTGGGTTGCGGACTTTCGGGGACGGTGGTTTGCGAAGGGTGATGAAGGGCGGGAACGAGCATCGCGCCCACGGCGGCGGCGCCCAAACCCGCAGCCATGGGTGCGCGGAAGGCGTGGAAACGCATACGTAGGGGAAGTTTTGCGGTGGCGGCACCGTGTATGTCCGAGGTTGAGAGGGGACGCTGCGGCGGCATGGCAAGGCCGGCCATCTGACCGCGACAGTAACGGTCGAAGGCAGCGTCGACGCCGAAAAGAGGTAGTATTAACGTCATAAGCGGTCTGTTTTTACGTTTCGTTTTGTTGAACAGGATAATCTGCAGTTCCTTGCGGGCGCGCATGAGGTGCGACTTGGAGGTGTTGGCCGAAATACCGAGCATCTCGGCGATCTGGCTGTGAGTGAGTCTCTCGAAGACGTAGAGGTTGAGCACGGTTCGGTGGTGCTCATGAAGTTGCGCGACGGCCTCCAAAATCTCCTCGCGGGTGAAGTCGGCCTGGCGGATGGCCTCTATCATCGTCTCCGGCGAAATGTCACCGTCGGACTCGTCCGGCTCGTCCGGAAGCTGCTCCGCGTCCACGAACGTCATGCGACCGCGCTCGCGGAGGTACGTCATCACCATGTTGACGGTAATGCGGGTCAGCCAATGCTCGAAACTCTCCATAAGCCGAAGAGTATCAGCCTTCTCCATAGCCCGCAAAAAGGCATCGTGCGCCAAGTCCTCGGCCGTCTCGCGGTCGGGCACATAGCGGTAGCACACCCCGATCATCGTCGCGATATGCCGCCGGTATTTCCTGGTCCAAAAAGTGTCAGACACGTTCATTCAGTCAATCCGTTTGCGGGCGCAAAGATAGCCTTTCCGCGAATACCGCCGACGGCACCGCGTCAGGAAACTTTGTCCTTACATTATGTAAGACGCAAAAAAGTGAAAGGGTTGCAGTTTGAATGAAACTTTTTTTTGAAAAAAAATGTACCATTTTGAAAATCAATCGCTTAGCACATCTTCTGTGATTAGTGATTTGTGATTTGTGATTTGTGAACTGTGAACTGTGAGCAGTGAACTCTCAACTCTAAACTCTAAACTCTAAACTCTCTTTATCACGTACGTCACAATCCCCCACACCTGGAAATTATTCTCCTCAGTGATCTCGATGGGCGGGAAGGCGGGGTTGTGGGGCATGAGGTAGAGGCGGCCGTTTTCCAGATGGATGCGCTTGAGGGTGAACTCGCCGTCGATGAAGCAGACCGCAATCTGGTCGTTGGCGGGTTCCAACGACTTGTCAATCACCACAATGTCGCCGTCCTGGATGCCCACGCCCACCATGCTGTCGCCAGTGATGCGGGCGTAGAAGGTAGAGGCCTGGTTGCGGATGACGTAACGGTTGAGGTCGAGGACGGGCTCGGCATAATCCTCCGCCGGCGACGGGAAACCGGCGTGAATGCCCTCTACCACGGGGATTTTGTCGTGGTGCGAATGCGGGGTGAAGATATCGAGGTTGGACATAATTATCTTTCGTTATTTACAAACGTAGAGACGCAAAATTTTGCGTCTCTACAAATGGGTTTTATGTTTCATTCGTCTGTAGAGACGTTGCGCGCAACGTCTCTACAATGAATTAACGATACAAAATCACGTTCCGGCTCTTGTCGATAGTGAACTCGCCCCATTCCTCGCGGATGTATTGGTCGCCGACCACGATGGCGGCGGGCAGGTTCTTCTTGACCGTGACCTTCACGTTCTCGGAATAGTCGTCGCCGATACGCAGCTCCTCAAGGTAGAGGACCGCGCCTTCGATAATGCTACCATCCTCTTGCTTGATGGCGGCAGCCTTCTCCTCAAAGTCCTCCAGGCTGATGAAGGATTCCTTCAGGAAGCGGGTGGCGTCGGCATAGTTCATGAAAATCTCCTCGCTGTTGTCGCCAATCTGGAACTGCAGCGACTTGCTGTTGGCGTAGCAGGTACCGGTGACCTTGTCTCCATCGATAGTGACGGGCACGGTGCGCTCTTGGACAACGGCAATGCTGGTGGGCACCTTCGAGATGGAGTCGTTGGAGGGCACGTAGTCGTCACGCAGAATGGCAAACTCGGTACGACGGTTCAGCTGGTGGGCAGCCTCCTGCTCGGGTTTCGACGGGAGGGAGTTGATGTAATCCTCCGTCAGGTATGTACCCTTGGAGAAATGGTAGGTCTTGCCGTTATAAACAACGGCCATGTCCTTATCGAGGCGGCGCGGCACGCGTTCACCATAGCCTTTCGGCACGATACGGTCGGCGGCGATGCCTTTCTCCAACACGAGGAAATCGACGCAAGACTGGGCACGTCTTTGGGACAGCACATCGTTGTCGTCATCGTTACCACGCACGTCGGTGTGGGAACGCAACTCAACCACGATGGTCGGGTTCTGTATCATTATATTATATAAGAACATCAAAGAATCCTTATATTGCGGTTTCAAATCCCATTTTGCCAAATCGTACAGGATTTCGGGCAGTACGATAGGCTCCTTCGGGATGGGTTCAAGCATGAAGTCCTGTTTGAGGTCGGTGTTCTCGGTCAGACCGACAGTAGTCTGTTTGGCGGTATTGCCGCGCTCCCAGTAGCCCTTCTTGGAAACTGCGATATCGTACGTGGTGGAACCGAGAATCTTGGCTTTGTCGAAGTGGTAATAACCCTTCACGTCCGTAGTCGTGGTGATGGTGGTGCCGTCGGAGCCGACAAGTTGCACCTCAACACCGTCCATGTACTGGCCGTTGTTCTTGTCACGCACATAGCCGGAGAGCGTGAAGACGATCGGGCGGAGGAGGAAGTAGTAAATGTCGTCGCCACCGCGGCCGCCTTGACGGCTGGAGGAGAAGTAGCCCTTCGCCAGATAGGGTGACTTTGACTGCGGGTCGATGGCCTCGTTCTCGTCGAAGATAATGCCGATTTCGTCGCCGCAGGAGTTGATGGGAACCATCAGGTTCTCCGGGTCGCCGAACTCGCCGTTCTTGTAGTGGGAAACGAAAATATCAAGACCGCCCAAACCGGGATGGCCGTCGGAGGAGAAGTAGAACTCCTCTTCGTTGCGCCAAGCCGGGAACACTTCCTGACCTTCAGTGTTGATTTTGGGTCCAAGGTTGGTGATATTGGTGAACTTGGCCGTCTTCTTGGTACGGGTAGCCGTGTAGAGGTCGTAGCCGCCATGGCCGCCCGGCATGTTGGAGGCAAACCAAATCGTAAGTTCATCGTCGGAGATGAAGGGGTGGACGTAGTTGTAGGCGGAATCGCCAAGCTCGACGATCTCGGGCTCGCCCCACGTTTTGCCTTTCTTCATGGACTTATAAATATAGCACCCTTGCACTTTCTTCTTGTCCTGCGGGCACTTGGTGAAGTAGAGCACGGTGCCCTTGCGGTTGGCGGAGGCTTCGCCCTCGTTGACACCGGAGTTGAGCATGCCGCCCTCGTCCATAGAGGTCACCGGCGACCATTCGCCGGGCCAATCGGTATTCTTGCTCTTGGGTTTCGTGGAGATGTAAATGTCGGAGAAAGAGCCGCTGGTCCACTGGTCGGTACCCTTGCCGGCCGAGCCCTCGCGGTTGGAGGAGAACATGATGGCATTGCGTTTCTCGTTGTTGGCCCACCGAGGTGCCCAGTCATCCTCCTTGGTGTTGAACTTCTTGAGGTTCTCAACCTCGTAGCGGGTGGGGTTCTCGTTCCACATCTTAGCCTTGTTGCAGCCGTCGATGCGCACGTCCACACGCGGGTCGTCGGAGACGCGCTTCTTGTAGTTGTTGTAGTATTTCAGGGCCAGGTCATAGTCGCCACGCAGGTTGTAGATGCTGCCCAAGTGGAAGAGTATCATGGGGTTGTCCTTCTGATAGTTCTTCTTTTCGAGGCGGAGGTACTGCTGTTCGGCCTTCTTGAGGTCGCCCATGATGCGGTAGCATTCGGCGATCTGGAAGGTGGCGCGCTGAATCTCCACGCGGTTCGATTTCAGCTTCTTGATGCCTTTCTTGTATTCGTTCAGTGCATTTTCGTACTGGCAGTCGCGGAACAGGTTGTCGGCGCCGCGCAGCACGGGCTGCTGTGCGTTGACCTTGCAAATGCCTGAAATCAAAATACTTACAATCAAAAATAGAATCTTATATTGCTTCATATTACAACAATTTTCCCAATTAAAAATAAGGCGGCTAAAATACAAAAAAAATGCAAACCCCCGACGGGGAATTTTTTTTCTTTCGGCTGTAACGAAATCGGCAGTCCGTGCGACACACGGGGAAGAATGAAGAATACTCTTCCTTAAGCAGCCTCGGAGAGGCAACACGCGCGAAGCGCAATTAACACCACACAAGGCGAAGCCGCAGTGTGGTGCCTGCCCAAGAGAAAGAAGCTTCCTTAAGCAGCCTCGGAGAGGCAACACGCGCGAAGCGCAATTAACACCACACAAGGCGAAGCC
>JAFPVR010000048.1 GCA_017395245.1 Bacteroidales bacterium
CGACCCGGTATCTTCCGCGAGCCTTGTCAACCACATGGACGCTGATGCTGCCTGACTTGTTGACCTTTCTTCTCACAAACATGCGGCAAAGATACAACGAGGCACCCAAAAAACCAAATTTTATTTTTCAAGTGACTGATTTACAGCAAGAAAAAAAATTTGTCAAAAAGAGCGGCGAAAACAGGAAAATATGTACTTTTGCCGAAAAAATTAAACATGATAAACGATCATGGCAGATGATTTTTGGGAACGTATGACTCGTTACTGGTGGCGATTGCCGCTGGTGGTATTGCTGTTGCTTTTTATTGATACGGTGCTGCTTTCTGCAAGCGAAGACCATATATGGCCCTACTATGTTGGACTTGTTATGGAATGGATAACTATGCTGGCCGTGGTGGCCGTTGGGGTTATAACCGTTGTGATTATCGTGAGAGATTTCAAAATGAAACGTTATAGACATGCGGTGACCTGTCTGTTGGCTTCGTTACTCGGTGTTGTGGTGCTGTTTGCATGGTCCTTTTTTTACGGTATGGCAGCCCAGTCGGCCCCTACCTATTATGCTGAAAGACACCCCATCCCGTCCGATTTGGAATACAGCACACCCGGCAATATACCTTGGGGTGAGTCGTTACCTAACCGCGATAGTACTGTAACGGAATATGATACCAATTCGTGGTTGATGCTTTATGGCAACTTGGGCTTATACGATTGGGATTTCTATTATCCTGCACTCCCCGATGGAATTCTCTACTTGCGTCTTTTTGAAGTCACCAAAAACGAACCGCTATCATACGAGCAGATAAAGAGCCGGACAAAGACATACGTGTCCAATCATACCGCTTTTGGGCGTATAGAACACAATCAAGGAACAGGGTTCACTATCTACGAGGGCGACTTTGAACACTATTATGCAGCTCGGGTGGAGGTGTGGCATCGTGATGCGGCAACGCATCAGGAGAAAAAGCTGGCGGAGAAGATATACCGCGTGGATGGGTGGATGAGATAACTCTCATGCCCCCGCAATCACTCCTTCACACACCGCACCGAGTGCCCGTAGCACTTGTATTCTATATAGCTGTATCCGTCGTTCTTGAAATCATAGAGAATACAGCACCATGCCTCATTGCGGCTGAAATTGTCGGAGCACCAGAAAAAACTCTGCTGACCATAGTATTGGTGTTGTTTCTCGGTGTAGGCACCGGCGGGCACGGCGTCGAAGCCGGAATTCTCACGCAAGATGGAGTAATAGGGATCCCACATCTGCGAGGGCGACTTCATCATCTCGCCGGCAATCTTATGTCCGCCCAACGTGCTGAAAAGCTGGTCCCAGTCCCCGTTGTTGGGAATCCGCCATCCTTCGGGACAGATGCCGCGCACCGAAGCCGCCAACGGCTTGCCATTGTTCTGATGGGCGGGAAGATCCATGGCCGCTGTCCAGTTGTAGAGGATACCGTGACGAGGATCCAACGGCGTGGCGTAATAGGCGGCAAATTCGGGCTGCGAGGCGGAAAAATAGGGGTTGCTGTACCATTTATGTCCCGTCGGGGAGGTCGTGCAACGCATATTCTCGGCCATCCAGCACTGCGACCCAATCTGCACCGTGCGATAGACATTGCCCTCGTGGTCCTTCGCGATGGGAGCCGACGGACAAAAGGAGTACGTACCGGTCCCCTGCTGCGCCCACGTGGTGAAGCAGACACCCATTAAAAAGAAAAATAAGATTACATAATGAGTGAAGACATCTTTATGTAAAAACGTAGAGACGCAAAATTTTGCGTCTCTACAATATAGGTGGGAAGATAATATCATACAGGCGATTAGTACTTTGTCAGAGATTCGAACTTGTCGAGGTTCTTGAGCGCGATGGCGGTACCGCGGGCGACAGCGCGAAGCGGGTCTTCCACCACGTGCACGGGCAGCTGCGTAATCTTGTTGATACGCTTGTCCAAACCGCGCAGCAGCGAACCACCGCCGGCAAGGTAAATACCCGTCTTGAAAATATCGGCCGAAAGTTCGGGCGGGGTCACGTTCAGCGCCTGCATCACCGCATCCTCGATGGCATTGATGGAGTTGTTGAGCGCGGTGGCCACCTCCTGGTAGTTGATCATGATGCTGCGCGGAATGCCATGCACCAAGTCGCGACCATAGACTTCGTAATCGGCGGGCGGGTTATCGAGCTGGGTGATGGCCGCGCCGACGTTGATTTTGATCTGCTCGGCCGTCGGGATACCGATGTCGAGGTTGTGCTCGCGGCGCATGAACTCCTTGATGTCGGTATTGAGCCGGTCGCCGGCCACCTGCACGGACTTCTTGGAGGCAATACAGCCGAGGGCAATGACAGCCACCTCGCTGGTACCGCCGCCGATGTCGATAATCATGTTGCCGTTGGAGCCAAGCACATCAATACCGCTACCGATGGCCGCCGCCATGGGCTCGTAAATCAGGCGCACCTCCTTGGCCCCGGCCTGCTCCGCCGACTCACGCACAGCACGCTCCTCCACCTCCGTAATGCCCGATGGGATGCAAATCACCATCTTCATGGCCGGGGTGACAAACGTGTGTTTCGTGTTGGTCATCTTGATGAACTCGCGCAACATCAGCTCCGTGGGCTGGAAGTCGGCGATGACACCGTTGCGCAAGGGACGTACCGTGTATATCTCGCCAGAAGTCTTGCCCTCCATCATCAACGCCTTCTTGCCCACGGCCACCACCGATTTGGTGCGCGAGTCGATGGCAATGATGGACGGTTCGTCAACCACAACCTTGTTATCGTGCAGAATGACGGTGTTGGCGGTGCCCAAATCTATAGCTATCTCTTTGGTAAACAGTGAAAATATACCCATTATATGTCTTCTTTTTACAAACTTGCAAAAATATAAAAATTCTCCATGTTTTACGATTTGTGTTTTAAAAAGTTACATCCATAAAAAAACGTATATTTGCCGTGAAAATATGTCGTTATAATAATTTTTTAATGTAGTTAATATTCAGTATATTATGACTCCTGATAAATTCATCTCACTACTTCGAAAAGAGGTCAGCACTTATAAAAATTTCCTGGAGACTGACAGCCAGGATTGGATAGTCAAGGGTTTTATTGACATAGATAAAAATGTATATACCATAACAAACGACACAAAAGTTGTTTCCAAAATTATAGAAATACTGCTCATTCCAAAGTTAGAAGCTTTTGCCCGAAAAAATGAATTGGAACTCGAATTACCTTCCAAACAAAACTTTTATCCCGATCTGACATTCAAAGACAAACGAGACCATTTATTTGCGGTTGACTTCAAATCAAGCTACTACGAAGGTGATTCTGTGAACGGACTAACCCTTGGTTCCTATTGGGGATATTTCCGAGAAAGAGACTCTGTGAAAAATATGGACCACACCTATAATTCGTATAGCTCGCACACTGTTCTGGGGATGCTTTATAAGCAAAGTGTCATTGACACAAACGAAAAAGAGGTTTATTCTGTTGATGAATTGTCCGCTATACACTCTGTCATAGAGCAATTTATCTTTTTTGTCCAACCAAAGTGGAAGATTGCCAATGATATTCCCGGCAGTGGGAACACTCGCAGTATTGGTGGCATTACAAATATTCAGAAACTGATAAAAGGAGAAGGTCCTTTTGCTTCTTTGGGCGAGGATGTGTTTGATGATTACTGGAAAGGTTATTTCAACAAAGTTGATGCCCGCACAGCCGGTATCGGAGAACCGAATTATCACAATCTCGCCACCTATAAAGAGTACCTGAAGTCTCAGTCTGATAAGTTGAACAAGTTAAAATAGGTTATTATGTCAGTGATTGTTCCAGCAATTAAATCGCAAGGCATAAAGACCAAACTTGTGCCATGGATAAATGATATTATTCTTCAATCTGGTCTTGACATTCCAAATGCCAATTGGATTGAACCGTTTTTCGGCACTGGTGTTGTCGGTCTGAACACCATCGTGGGCGGCAGACGCATTGTAGGGGACACGAATCCTCATATCATCAACTTTTACAAAGGTCTGCAAAAAGGAGAAATAACCCCTGCCAAAATGCGCAATTATTTGACTCGTGAAGGATTAACACTCTCTCAAGCAGACGAGGAAGGTTATGCACATTTTAGGAAAATAAAAAGTCGTTTTAACGCAGAACACAGCTCATTTGATTTTATCTTTCTCTCTCGGGCAGGATTCAATGGAATGATGCGCTTCAACCGAAAGGGCGAATGGAATATTCCATTTTGCAAGAAGCCGGAAAGATTTGCTCCCGCATACATCACCAAAATTTGCAATCAGATACGAGAAACCACTAGAATCATAAAACGCTATGATTGGACTTTTCTCAATCAGGATTTTTTGAAAACTATAGAGACAGCACAAAAGGGCGATTTAATCTATTGTGACCCACCATATTTCGGCCGATATGTTGACTATTATAATGGCTGGACTGAAAAAGATGAGGAAAATCTTTTCAAAGCGTTGTCTCAAACCCCCGCCCATTTCATACTTTCAACATGGCATCATAACGAATTCCGTTCAAATGACATGATTGACAAGTTTTGGGATTGTTTTAATATTGAAACGCAAGAGCATTTTTATCATGGTGGTGGTCACATTGAAAACCGCCATGCTATGATAGAAGCACTTGTGTTTAATTTTGAACTACAACCTTTCGCAACAGTTCCTCAGAAACAGTTGCAGATGGAACTTGAATTTGCATGAGACAATTATACTCCACCTTTATGATAATACTGATTTTTAGTTTATTATATGGCCTACTGACAATGACAGGCGGCCAATGTCCGTCACACTGGTTCAACAGACAGCCGCAGGCGGACGTACAGCCCGCACCCACCCCCGACACCCTCACGCTCATGTTCATCGGGGATGTGATGTCGCACATGCCGCAGGTGGAAGCCGCGCAATTGCCAAACGGCACCTACGACTATTCACCCTGCTACCGGTTCATCGCGCCGTACATCGCGTCGGCGGATATTTGCATCGCCAACATGGAAGTGCCGCTCGCAGGTGCACCCTACTCCGGCTATCCTCAGTTCTCCTGTCCCGATGCGATGATGTCGCAACTGTTCGACGCTGGCGTGGATGTCTTCCTGACCGCCAACAACCACACCTGCGACAAGGGGGCGAAGGGCATCCGCCGCACCATCCATGTGATGGACAGCTTAAACATCCCGCACGTGGGCACCTATCTCGACAGCACAGACTTCCAACAGCGAAATCCGCTCATCGTGGAGAAAAACGGTTTCCGTATCGCCGTGTTGAACTATACGTATGGCACAAACGGGATTCCAACGCCCTATCCGTATATCGTCAATCTGCTGGATTCTGCCGCCATTGCCCGCGATGTGGCCCGCGCCCGCGAGCTGAAGGCCGACTACATCGTGGTGATGCCGCATTGGGGTATCGAATATGCCCGCAAGCAGAATAAGGAACAATCAGGGTACGCCCGCTATATGTACGAATGCGGCGCAGACATGGTGATCGGCGGGCATCCGCATGTGGTGCAGCCCATCACGCTGGAAAACCGCAACGAATATGGGGTGGCACAGCGCATTACAGCCTACTCGTTAGGCAATTTCGTCTCCAACCAGCGCAAACGCTACACCGACGGCGGCATTATCGTCAAATGTACAATTGTGCGCGACACCACCGGCACGATTCGCGTCGCCGACTACGAATACCTGCCCTACTGGGTCTATAGAGGTGTCTGCTTCGGAAAATACCAATACTACATCCTTCCGGCCAAAGACGCGGTGGAATACAACGCCCAATACAACATCCACGGCGCAGACTCCGTGGCGTTGAACCTCTTCTACAACGACACGAAATCCCTGATTGACAACGTGCCGGAAGCCATATATGTAGCGGGTAGAACCTTTGGCCCTTGGGACAAAGCCGAAGAATAGAAGTCAAATCAGAATCCTGTCCAGAAGGTTTCCCAGATCTTGTGCTCCATCTCCTGCCAGGTCTGGCGGGTGGCGCCGGCGAAGTCCGCACTGTATTGGTTGAGCAGCTTCTGGGCCTCCTCTTTCTTGCCGTCGTTCAGCAGACTGACGGCCTTCTTCTCCAATGCGGGCAGTTCCTCAAAGGCTTTGTCCTCGTAACGCATAATGTTGGTCATCATCATGTCTTTGGTGCGGCCCCAGCGAACCTGCGCTAACTTATTGGCCTTGCGGTAGTGCCACAATACAGCGTTCTCATTGTAACGGAAATGACCGCAAACCTCAAATCCAGCGGGCATTTTGGTGGCACCGGCGTAGATCGGAATGCGCGGACTTTGACCGGGATTCTCCACAGAGAACCAGCACAAACCGCCCACCTCATCGGGCAGCCAGTCGCGACACTGCATGATGAACGAATAGGAGCACCAAGACATCGCCACACCGCGGTAGAAGGTCACGGTGCCGGGTTTCAGGAAGTTGTACATCGCGCGCTCGTTGCCGTCCATCCACGGGTTGGCATTCGGGCAGATAATCGTGTCTTTATAGGGGTTGCCCTCCTTGTCCTTGCGGTTTGCCACCATCTTGAGGTTGCCGATCTGGTCGAGTTCGCTGCCCTCGTAGGTTGCGCGGAAGAGTTCCATCACGTCGCGCACATCCACCTTCTTCTCGGGTTTCACTGAGAAGGGCAGCTCCTCAGCGTTGAGGTCGAGGTTCAGCGACGGGGCGAGTTCGTTGAAGATGTACCATTCGCGCTCCTTGTGGTTTTTGCCCTCGGCGTAAGAGGCGTTGAAAGCCTTCCACCAGAGGAAGTCGCCCTTGCCGTCCCAAAGTCCGTATTTCTTGGCCACCTTTTCGATATTGTCGGAGCAGAGGAAGTTGTTCTTGTCTTTGCGGTTGAGCTTGCCGATACGCGGCACATTGCAGCTCACTGCCACCTCATCGTCGGGCACGCGCTGCGCCACCCACATACCGCCAATCACGTCGGGACCCTCGCCGAGAATCTCCATCTGCCAGACCTCGTTCTTGTCGGCGATGGTGATGCATTCGCCGCCGTCGGCATAGCCGTACTGCTTGACCAGGTCGCCAATGAGGAGAATGGCCTCGCGGGCTGTCGTACAACGCTGCAAAGCAATACGTTGCAACTCCTCAATCATGAACATGGCGTTCTCGTTCACCAAGGTGTCGGGACCGGAAAAGGTGCTCTCGCCCATCGCTAATTGTTTCTCGTTCATGCAGGGGTAGGCGGTGTTCATGTAGGCGTAGGTGTGCGGTGCTTCGGGAATCTCACCCGCAAGCACGAGGTTTTCCATGCTCTTGGCCGTCTCCGTATGCATCGTGCCTTTGTAGACCTTGTGCATAGTGCCGGGCTTATGGTCGGCGGCGGGCTCGATGGTCACCCAGGTGCGGTACTTGCTATCGCAGGTGTGCGAGGTCATGACAGAGCCGTCGGCGGAGGCCTTCTTGCCCACCATGATGGAGGTGCAGTTCGCGCCCACCAGTTCGTCGTTCTGGGCAAATCCCCAAAAAGCAAGGGTTATGATTCCAATAACAAGTAAGATCTTTCTCATAATTTGATGTTTCGGATATTCGGCGGCAAAGATACACTTTTTGGCCAACAAGCTGCCTGTGTACCCACCTCCGCAGGCATATCGCAAGTCTCCAGTCGCAAGTCTCCAGTCACAAATCACAAATCACAAGTCACAAAAATAATGTATCTTTGCACCGCAAATCTTACCGTTATGAAATACCCTATCGGCATACAGACATTCGCGAAAATTCGAGAAGAGAACTTCCTCTATGTTGATAAAACAAAAGATGTTTATCAGTTGGCAAAGGACGGCGGCTACTATTTCATCA
>JAFPVR010000049.1 GCA_017395245.1 Bacteroidales bacterium
CACTAAGCTGGCCTTAAAATGTTTCATGTTGGATTTGTGTTGTATTTTTACTTCAGGATCTCTTTTCGATATTCGCTCGGCGAGAATCCGGTGTGGGCTTTGAAATACTTCCGGAAGGTGAACTGTTCGGGGAAGCCGTGGCGTGGTTTGCGGTGATTTTCTTCATCAGCTTCCGCTCACCGCTCTACTGGAAACTCGGCAAGAAAGCGGGATACGCGCTGACAGAGCAGAGCGCCTTCGGGCCGATGGAGAGGTAGGCGAAGATTTTGTTGGGCACATACATTGTTCCATAGTGCATTAATTCCAAATTTTCCACAACAAACAACTTTACGCGAATCGAATCCTCTCCGCAAGTTGCAAGAAATAGTCGTTGGACCAGATGTCGAGGTCTTTTACATTATTGACAAATCGAGACACATCATCTTTGACAAGTTTTATGTTTGTCTTTGACAATCTTTCACGAAGGATTTCAAGAAAGTCTTCCTTACTCAAATCCAGCCCGTTGAACTCTCTAGTCCTCCAGATGGCGCAGTGTTGTAGTAAGCATTTTTTGGGAAATATCGGGAATTTGCCGCCACAGGTCGTTGAAGCGCATTACCTCTTGATGCTCTAAAGTGTAGAGCACCAAGAGCGACCATTTGTCTGTGATGCGAGAAATAACGTTCCGCAAGTTCAAGAGCTCTACATTGTAGAGCACCACATAGGGTGAAAATACAAAATTCCGCGACTCAAATCAAAACTTGGGTCGCGGAATTCGTGCAAAGGACGAAATGTCCGTTACATTGACGAAGTGCCTATCGGAAAATCACCTTCCGTGTCTGCTTTTGGCCGTGGGAGGTCATCCGCAGCATATAGATCCCGTTCGGCAGGTTGCCGCGTTCCAGTCTCAGCGTCGATTCTCCCGCCTCTAACCGCTGCGTTCTCAAAACACGCCCGCTGATATCCAGCAAATCGACCGACATCTCCTCGTTGGCATTCTTCACCGACACTATCACATAGTCGTGCGCGGGATTGGGCGCGATGGAGAAATCCATACCGTTGTATTCATTCACACCGGTCAACACTGTCAGGTTCAGCGTGATGATGCTGTCACAACCGTTGACCGTGGTCAGGTTCTGCGTGTAAGTGCCTGCCGCGCTTTCGTTGAAACCGTACTGCGTGTAAGTTTCCCCCGCCGTGATGCTGTCGTTGATAGTGATGTTGTACGTCGGGTTCACCGTCAGGTTCAGCGTGTAAACGGTGTCGTTGGATGTGTACGTGTAGCTGCCGGCTGTGGTGTAGTTGCCGTCGCCGAACTCAAAGCTCTCGCCGTCGCAAATGCTCTCGTCCAGAACGACATAAACGGTATCGACCACCACCGTGGTGTCCTCCGGCGTATAGAAATCCACTGTCACGTTGTCCATAAAAAGGTTGTATCCGTAGTCGGAGGTGGCCTTGAAAATCAGATACACATCATCATTCTGCACGGGAATGGTCACGGAAACGGTGTCCCAGCCGCTCATGGAGGGATCGTATCCGAAAACGGTGGTCAGGAGTGTCGCATTGGCCGTGTCTGCCGAGGTGTTGACAAAAACCTCGATTTTGTCATTCGCCTGATAGATGTCCTGCTTGAAGTAGGCAAACGAGAGGGTCATATCTTGCGGGATGGCCAGAGCGGGGGAGGTCATCGTGCCCCAGCTGCCCGACGGAAAACTCCAACAGTCGTATTTCATCATCGCACTTCCGGAATATGGCGCACATGTCGGATTGCTGCCGGCGGCGACCACCTGCCAATCCTGTCCGGCCGAAGAGGCATCTAACGACCAGCAACCCAGTCCGTTTTCGAAACTGTCGGTCCACGGGAATTGCGTGACCGTCTCGCAAGGCGTTGAAAAGGTGAAAACCTGCGAGGGCGCCGATTCGCCGCCTCCGTTGCAAAGGGTGATGATATAATATTGATAAACAGTATTGTAAGGTAGATTTGGCAGTAAGTAATAGTTGTCCGTATAAACTTCAACGGAGTCGAAAAGGGAATCAACAGAGGTCTTGTAGTAAACTCTGGCGCCGTAGGCATTGTTCGTATAAGTCCAAGAGATGGTGGCATCGAGACTGTCCACGCTGGCGGAAATCTGAACGGGCGGCGTGCAGTCGGGAGTCTCAAACACGGCCACGTTGTCGATGAAGCAGCTCGGGAAAACATGGGTGGAGTTGGCCTTTCTGAACCAGAAGGCGATGTGACGGCCCGAGTCGGCGTAGGTGGCAAAGTTGATTTCCTTGGGCTCCCAGCCGCTGACACTGCCTTCGCGCCACACGGTATCCACCGGCACAAAGGTCAACGTGTCGGACGGATCCGACATCACGCCCACCACCATGCGGGTGATGTTCTGCTGGGAGGACTTGAAGTTGAACGACATCGAGACATTCTGCATCGACCAGACGCTGTCCAAGGCGGGCAGAACGAGGAACGACGAGTAGGTGTCCATCAGCATGAACATCATCGATTGGTTGGGGTCGCTCGCGCTGCCGCCGTTGATGACGGGATAGTAGCTGCCGTAAGCTTGGTTGTACTCCTGCGAGATCTTCGTCCAGCAGGTGGGGATAGAGGAAAAGTCGCCGGAATAGCCCTCGAAATCTTCCAGCATCGGGAGGGTCAGCACGCAGTTGGTGTCCGGGGAGGAGGGCTCGCCAGAAGAGAAGGAGAACACCACGTTCGGACGGTCGTAGTGGTTGCCGTGGGTCCCTTCGGGGATGGAATCCATCACCGTGGTGAAGGAGATCTGCGTTCCGTCCTGCACCCGGTTCCAGCAATTGTTGACTGTCCCGTTGTTGACGTAAATCTCTGTCTCACAGTCGCCCATGCTAGGATAGGGGTCGCAGGCTTCGCCTTCCACCAAGACAATCAGGTTGCCGCCGCCGTAAGAGAAAGGCTGCGTGAAGGAGAACTCTTTCCAGTAGTCGTCCCACTGGATGTCGCAGCCGAGGGAGTCATACACCAGCGTGGCGGCACTCACCATGGAGCCCCATGTCTGCGACAAATCGATGGACGGATCGGAGGTCTCCAGCAAGTAGATCTTGATCCGTTTGTCACCGTCGTTGACAGGATAGTTGCCGTAGGTGATGTGGTAGGAAAGCGATTCGATGTCCCCAGCCGAATGGTTGATTTCATTGCCGAGATACAGCGCGGCCGACAAGTGGTAGCCGTAAGCGCCCGGCAACGCCGAATGAATGGATGTTGTGGTGCCACTGCCGATGGTGTCGGAGGTGGTCGTTTGTGCGCTTAGCGCGAAGAATGACAGCACAAACGCTGTCAAAACCAGGATTCTTTGAATGAATAATCTTTTTGCCATATTTCTGATAATAATGTTATTTCATTTTTGCACAGCAAAAGTACTATTTGTCCACCCGCTCAAACTCCCCTGTTTATGGGAGTTTTGGCGAAGAAGTACTTATTTTTGGCTATGGCTGGAATCCCCTGTTCCGGACGATGTTGCTGTGTTTCGTCATCCACCTTTGACAATGACTTAAGATAAATCGAGAGAAGATAGTGTACTTTGATGAATCCCTCGCCCGAAAATAGCCACTTATTGGGATATTCCCACGCTCGGGAAATCGGACTTTTGCCGTCGGAAATATCAAACACACAAATTATGGGACTTTCGAGCAAATTTTTCAGCAATGCCAGAAAGCCGGAGGGCATGCACACCTACACTCCGGAAGAAATCAGGCACCATCTGACGAATGTCGGTTTCCGCGACCTCAACATCACGGTGAACGAGGGAAAGCGGTGGCTGTGCGCGACGGCGAGGAAATGATCAACCGTTTCGCCCCACCGCCCTCACTGCCCCCAAACAGTGAATTTTAACCACGCGGTTGCTGTCGGTTTCAACGATGTTTTCTACCCATTAGTATTTGCCTTTGGTCAATGTGCCGAGGTTTTTGTATAGTTCGGATTCGGTCATGCTCTACTACAAAAAGCCGAAAGGTGGCGGCTTGTCGGTTTTTCAAATAATCTTTCCCTCCCACAATTCTTTGAAAAAGTCCGTCACATAATACAAATCGACATCCCCGCTCCGTCGGGTGACCCGGTCGCGGGAAACTAAAATCTGCCTGACGTTGGGGTGCTCCTTGGCAAATTCGGCAAGACCTTTCCTGTGACTTGCTTGAACCGAATCGGTCGATTTGATTTCGATGGCCACCCGCGCATCCCCGATGACAGCGTCCACCTCCAGATTGTCGTACGTATGCCAATACGCCAACTTTTCCTCGCTATCGCTGTAACCGAGATACGCCACAATTTCCTGCATCACAAGATGCTCGAAAGCATGACCGTATTCAGGAGTCTTTGGGGCGAGATGATGACGGCCGGTCAGATAATTGGCGATGCCCACGTCAAAGAAATAGAACCGCGAAGCCTTGGCCAGCTTCCGTTTGATGACTTTCGAGTAAGCGGGCACCTCGAATCCTAACAAGGTGTCACAAAGTATCTTGTAATAAGCTTTGACCGTATTGGCTGAAACGCCACAATCCGCTGCCACATTCTCATAATTGAGCATCTCACCGTCCGAAATGGCAGCCACCTCAAGAAAACGGACAAAGTCATCCACGTTTTGAACAACGGCTTCTTCGATGATTTCCTCCTTCAGGTAGAGTTCGATATAGGATTTAAGGCGGTTGCGGGCATTCGCGACCATATAGTGCCGTGGAATCATACCGTTTTGTACAGCTCTTTCGAGATCGTAATCCGGAATCTCCGCACTGACCAAGGGGAATAGCGTTTCCGGAATAGCCCGCCCGCCGAGATTGTTGGCACCGCTCTTTTTCAACTTTCGGGCACTGGAGCCGCTAAGAATAAAGAAAAGACCCTTGTTCACCATCAGCCAATGGACTTCATCCAACAAATCGGGTACTTTTTGGATTTCATCCACGATGACTAACGTCTCCGGCGGATAACGCAGCAACGATTCACGAAAAACTTCAGGGTGCTGACGGAATCGATTTCTCAACTCAGAGTTCAGGAGGTCGAAGTAAACAGCCTTCGGGAAACGCTCTTTCAACAGCGTTGATTTTCCCACCTGACGGCCTCCGAACAAGAACATGGCCTCGTCCAAACGGTTCTCAATATCGAATATTCTATGGTACATAACGAACAAAATTTCCGCAGCGCCATTGCGGATTTTTCAGGAATATCCGCAACGACGCTGCAAAAATACAATAAATATTGATTATGCAATAGTTGCCCGAAAAAATATTTTCACGTCAGGTTTGAGCACTTTGTTCCGGTGCCACACAGAATCCAGCATTGTCGCATTTCAGCCATCGTCATTCCATTGACGACAACCTCCACCCGTTGTCCCCGTGGTAGATCATCTGGCGGGTCATTCCGCCGTCGATACAGATGTTCTCGCCGGTGATGAAGCCGGCCTTGTCGGAGCAGAGATACAGCACCATATTGGCGATGTCCAAGGGATTGCCCACACGGCCCGCCGGTTGCTGCACAGCGTCAGGGCCTTCATAGACGGTGTACTGGGTGTCGATCCAGCCCGGAGAGATGGAGTTGACGCGCGCCTTCCCCGCCAGACTGACCGCCAGCGCGTGGGTCAGTGCGGCGATGCCACCCTTGGCGGCCGTGTAACTCTCGGTCTGCGGCTGACTCATACGGTCACGGGAGGAAGAGATGTTGACGATGGCGGCGCCCTCCGCAAAGTGCGGGGCAAAGAGCTTGGCAAGGTAGAACGGGGCTGTCACGCCCACGCTCAGAGCATACTGGAACTCCTCGTAGCTGCACTCCGCAAGCCCCTTCATCAGCGGCAGGGCATTGTTGACGAGGTAATCCACACGACCGTGCTTAGCGATTACCTCCTTGGCGAACCGTTCCAGCACCTCCTTGTCGGCAAGGTCGCCGACGAAGTGGTCGCCCGGTTGCTTGTCGATGACACAAACGTTGGCTCCGGCTTTCCGGAACTCCTCGGCGATGCATCGTCCGATGCCCTGCGCGCCGCCCGTGACGACGGCAATCTTGTTGTTGAAATCCATATACTGATTCTTTTTAGAAAATCTTATGCATTTTATTCGGAATGTAGAACTAATAGCGGCCTATTTTCCTGAAATATAGCTTATCTATTTGACGTTGTTCATTCAGTGGTGGGGTTGGTTGGGTACTAAAACAGTTTTCACATCAGACAAATCGAAATCTTTTGAAGATGTGGCTGTACAAATAACTTTCATAACTAAGGTCTTTTAAATTTAAAATCATCAATGGAAATTATTCTGTCGTAACTATTAAATTTAGCATTATAATGAATCTCTATGGTTTTACTTTCATTTGTCCAAGTCATTTTAGTCCATCCTTTCCATCGAGGATCGTGTAGATTACGTAATATCTCTTTACCCATTTGAGGGTTCCCTTGAATATGTTTCATTGCAAGATCTTCCGTCAAGTCGTTAGGTGTAAGTTTTACGCTGCAAAAATACACATTATCTAATTCGAACCCCGTTAGGGGTTCCCTATCTGTAGCCGTTGGCGATGCGGCATCCCCACAACCCCGTATGGGGTTGCATATCGGGCACAACAATATTCTGGCAACCCGTTGAAAATGAATCTCCTACGGAGATTTGAAACCGCACGTGGGCATCCGTTTTTTCTACAGAGATGCATCCCCTACGGGGATGAGTCACCCCCTCACTAATGCTCCGACGGCACGTTTGAAAATAATGCTTATTTTTGCGAACTGAAAAACAGGAAAATGGAAGAAGTCCAGCCCAGACAATATCCCCGTTATGTTCGGACTATCCGCCGAAGCAAACGCAAATTATCCATAGTGTCAAGATGGTATCTCCGTCTTGCCATTATTACTTTCTTTATTCTCGTAGGCTTCTTCTTGGTCTCTTTGTTTGAAAAGGGTTTGATGTCTTCTTTTTTTAAAGGGCCGCTCGTTTATTTCATATCTTTGGGAATTGCCTTGTACTATTCCCTTATCAACAAGGGGAGCTTAGTGGAATCTGTAAGTGTTGATTATTTGAGACAGGAAATCAGAGTCGTACATTTCACGCTTTTGAACCGTCAGCATAAAGTGGTGGTTCCATTCGAAGGGATGAGTTGGTCTGTGCTTCCAGGCGGATACAGTCAGACTTCGGATTTTCCCCAAGCAAGGAAACCGAATAGTGATTTGTGAGGGTGGACTCGGATGGACGGGAGAGGATGTCGGTCGATTGGAATCTGCTTTGTCAAGGATAGTGGAGCGGGTGCCTTGGCTTTTGAAGATGTAGAAACAAGTCTTTAGACCCTGATATTCCGTAATGTTGTCGCCAGACCAGGTCAGATTCATTGCGATTGTTTCTGAGTAATAATCTATGGAAGAAAGCAAATACCCATTCCAAACTTCCTGTAGGTTTTCCGCTGCAAAAAAAAACACATTATCTAATACTTATGGCTTCTTTGCGTTGAAATATTATAATTATAATTGTATCGGCTGCAGCGTGCGTTTGCGTGAAACATTTTTTGATTTTTTTCGTTGGTTTTGCTTTGGGTATATGAAAAATTCTTATTCTTGCAGCCAAATAGTATGTTGTTGTTTTGAAATTAATTGATACAAAGATAGATAAGTGAATATTAAAGACTGAAAAACTCTATAATTTCGTGACTGTACTCCCGAATTTCATGGAAAAATCGGGAGTACGCTCCATAAAATCATAAGGTTTGATGAAAAGATTCGCCAGTCCGGCGACACGGAACTCGTCTATGTCCTGGAATTCCTGAAGATGCTTTGGGATGGTGAAATATTCTAATAAACCGCCCAAGGCACCCACACCAACCTCTCCACGATCGGCTTTGCCATCGGCTTCGTCCTGATGATGGTGATGGATGTGGTGCTGGGGTAGTTCGGGTATCGAACCTCAAAAAAGGCAGGTGACATATCAGTTTCTGATTAAACTACAAAAGTGATAATGATTGTTTCATAGCAATTTGTAGTTGGAGTATTAATTGTCTTTTAGACAAGGAGAACTTTATTTTTCTCATGACTTGTTGAAAACGCGATTTTTATAGTATTTCCGCCCAATTATCATTGTAGTGGATTTGGCGAAGGGTTTCTTCAACATCAAGTATCGGTGGTTGTTTGATTATGAACTTTACAGCGTTCTTCGGCACCCGAGTGTGAATGGTGAATTGTGAACCATGAGGTTGCCAAGTGAAACGAATGTCTCCCGTTTCAAGGTCAATACCTATTAGATTACCGTTATTGTTTTCCTCCCAGCGGTACTGATTAGCCACATACCTGTGGTTCTCTTCTTCGAAAAGCGTATATGACAGCAGGTCGTTGCTTCTCACCAACACCGAAGTTCGGAGCGGATTGTAATAATCTTGCGCAATGTTGACGCGTTCGTTCCAAATGTTCAATACTGCGCGTCCTGTTTTCTCGATATCTTCATGCGGATCGGTGATGCCGTATGAATAATCAGGCGAGCAGCGTCCGCTGATAAGACGGACTGTCGCCTCGACGCGGTGAGGATTTGAGTTTTTGACAGTTTTCATAGACCAAGCCATCTTGTCATATACAACATCAGCAATACCAATAGGCGATTGCAAGTGTTCGCCGCCGATTGCTTCGGCAAAAACGTTGCCCCAGTCATCACCCGTCAAATCTTTGCGACCGATGCAAAGCATATAAACAAACTTTTTGCCAATGAGACGGACTATGCTATCAGGTATTTCATTAATGGGGTACGGCTCACGCGTTAACAACCGCTTTGAATCCCTTAATTTCGGATGTTCCATATTCTGATTTGCTAATGATGATTTCATTTATTTTCTGTGCAACCATTCTTATCATCGGCACTGCCACAGAGTTACCTGTTTGTCTGCGAATGTCCTGATGGGAGACAGCAATTCTGAACTTTTCTGGGAAGCCCTGTAATCGTAATAATTCACGAGAGGTAGGACGACGCACGCCGTTTACGAGCAGGTAGTTATAGGAAGCCCCTGTCCGTAAAGCGCAAGAGTAGTCAAGCACACTGATATTTCCCGCTTTGTTCTCATGCCAAATTGAAGGATAAAAAACCTTCTTGTCAGCCGTCTTTTCTTGTCGTTTGGCAATGATATGGTCGGAAGCAAAAAGTGAAGGGTCAACATTCTCATCGGGTTCGAGAATGTCAGTGAGGCTGTAGGGCGTATGTGGAATATCAAACGAAAAAGCATCACAATCGTTTTTGTCTAAAAAACCAACGATTATGACACGTTCGCGCTTTTGAGGCAACCCGAAATCAAGGGCGTTAAGCACCTGCCATTTCACATGATACCCCAACTGATTCAGTCGTTCAAGAATAACTTTGAATGTACGGCCACCATCATGTCCCACTAACTGTTTCACATTTTCCAACAAAATATAAGGAGTATGGTGATGTTTTAAGATACGTTCGATTTCAAAGAACATAGTGCCACGCGTGTCTGCGAAGCCCTGCATCTTTCCCATTATAGAAAAAGCCTGACAAGGGAAACCCGCGAGCAGTACATCGTGATGGGGGATGCGTTCAGCCGGAATTTTGGTGATGTCGCCAAACGGAAGAGTCCCGAAGTTGGCGAAATAGGTCTTGCAGGCTTTTGCATCCCACTCACTGCTAAAAACACATTGATAGCCCATTTCATCAAAAGGAATTCGAATACCTCCGATTCCTGCAAACAAGTCGATAAACGTGAATTTAGAATTTTCAGGCGCAGGGAACGGCACATTGAAGAAATCGGAGAATAGGTTGTACTGTCCGGGATCCTCGGCGACCATCCATACCTGTTCGTCCGTCATTTTGCCAACATCCATCGTTTGCTGCGGCTCCTTTCTCGACAGGAAATCACGGATAGCACTGATTATTTCGGACTGTTCTTCCTTGTCAAGTGCATCTTTGTGGTTGTGGAGAAAATGGCTCAATATCGCCAGTTGGTTTTCGTATGAAGTTTCATCAGAAATCTTTACGCCAATTTTCTGATCCGCCTCTTCAGGAAAATTCGCCAATGATACGCTCTTTGCTTTAGTCGCCATTTTGAATACTTGTCTTATCAGAAGTTCTAATCTGCAAAAATACACAATTTTCTAATTCAAACAAAACGGAAAAATCGCCGAAACGAGGATGGAAAAGATGTTGAAATCCGATTCCATCTTACGAATGTCGGTTTATGCGACCTCTATAGTCAAAAAAAAGGAAGATTTCCACCTTCTTATTTCACCCCTTTGAACTCGAAGCCCGCCTGTTCCACGGCCTTGCGGATGTCGTTCTCGCTTGCAGTTCCCGTGACCACAAGCGTGTTGGCGGCCGGGGTGGCCTCGCAGGTCTCAACGCCTTTCAACTTGCCCACCGACTGCTCGACGGCGGCCTTGCAGTGGTTGCAGTGCATACCCTCGACGACATAAACCACCGTCCCGGCTTCGGTTTTCTGTTTCTTGAATTTGTCAAAGAATTTCATACCCAGTGCAATTATGATGAATAAAACTAATAATGTCGAACATACGATTTGGAACACGCTGGGCGCGGCGGCTTCTGCGTGGCAGCAGGCGCCGTGCATCCCGCAACTCTCGGACATGCCGACGACATTGATTCCGAAAGCATTGATCAGCAGTCC
>JAFPVR010000050.1 GCA_017395245.1 Bacteroidales bacterium
GCTGGTTTGGTATGCCTTTTTCTCCGAAAAAAAGCCACCCAAACGGCACTTGTCGTACATTTTTTTGCGAAACTGGGAAGACTGCCATTCTGCGCAGTCTTTATTTACTGGGCGTGGCTAGTTTTGGTGCGGTTGCCGTGGAATTTTTCTTGAAAAATATTTTTTCTTCCTATAATTTAACCTGTTAGTGGAAAGGCTTGGTAGGAGTTGCGACGCTTGCAAGCGTCGCAACACGCACACCGCCAAGGGTGCAGGATAAGGTTATTGCTTAATCATCTTGTGGAAGACAACGCCGTTAGAAGTGTATATTTTCAGCAGATACACCCCTCGGGCTAAATCCGAAACGTTGAAGGCACGTGCGTCACCGAGCAATGACTTAACCAAAGTTCCCGAGGGCGACAAAACCTCAACTCGATTCAGTTGCCAAGAATCAGGCAATTGCAGATTCACCACACCATTGGTCGGATTGGGATATAGAGACACTCTTTCATCATAATCGGAAATGCCTGTGATGCGTGAAACAGATATCTGCAATCGATATGTTCCGGTTGCACCATCTTGCTGAGGGACAACGCGATAATAAGGTCTTCCACTATGCTCAAAGGTCATAGACGGTATATAGCTATCGTAATAAGAAGACCATGAGTTCCCGAAATCTGTTGAAACCACAATTTTAGCATCTCCCGTATAGGTAGGGTCATTGGTGCGGTCAAACAATACCGCAACCACAGAGTAAGTGTAATCAGGAGGAAGATTAATTTGGTAGTAATCCGCATCCGAAGGGGTGTGGAATGATGCATCCGCCACAATCGTGGTCTCATTCTCGTCAACCAAAGCCAGCAAGAAAGCGCTACTCACCGTGTTGTTCGGCTCGTAAATGTCGGGGTCTATACCGCTTGTACGAGTGACGTTAATCTGTAATTGATATGTCCCGATCTCATAATCCGTGTAAGGCAAGGCCCTGAAATAGAGCACACCTCCGTCGTTTATGGTCAAAACAGGCATGGCATCGCCGTAGTCTGATGACCACGTATTCCCATTTTGGGAAGTGGAAAAGATGGCGTGTGCCGTAAAGCTGTTGTTATTATAACTGTTCAGTATGTTTGCGTTTATGGTATACGTATAACCAGCGGGAAGAATGATTTTATAGTAATCGTTGTCGGTGGTGAGATGGAAATTGGCATTCAGCGTATAGGAAGTGCTATTGGAGCTCACCGTGCCCAAGTTGTAGGCGGCGGAGACCGTATTGTTAGGCTCGTATTGGTCAGGCTCGACACCGCCCGTCCGAGTGATGGAAATCTGTAATTGATACGTTCCTATTTCATGGTCGGTATAGGGCAAAACACGGAAATAGATTACACCTCCGTCACTCATAGTTAATGCAGGCATATAAACACCATAATCCGAAGACCATGTTGCGCCATTTTCGGATGTCGCGAATTTAGCGTCTGCCGTGAAACTGTTATCGTTATAACTATCATGTAAATTGGCATTGATAGTATATGAATAACCTGAGGGAAGGATGATTTTGTAATAATCGTTGTCGGTCGTAAGATGGAAGTTGGCGTTCACGGTGTATGAAGCATCGTTAGTGTTCACAGTTCCCAAGTTATAAGCAGCGGATGCGGTGTTGTTTGGTTCGTAGATGTCAGGTTCCACACCGCCCGTCCGAGTTATGGCAATCTGTAATTGATACGTTCCTATCTCGTGGTCGGTGTAGGGCAAAACGCGGAAATAAAGCACACCTCCATCCGTAATGGTCAGGGCAGGCATCGTTGAACCGTAGTTCGACGACCAGTTTGCCCCATCCTGAGAAGTGGCAAATTTGGCATCCGCGGAATAGTTGCTGTTATTGTAACTATTTAGGATGCTTGCATTTATGGTATAGAAATAACCAGACGGCAGATTGATTTTGTAGTAGTCGTTATCGGTTGTGACATGGAAATTGGCATCAACCGTGTAATTTGCACTACTAGTGTTAACTGTTCCTAAATTGTATGCTGTTGACGCTGTGTTATTAGGCTCGTATATATCGGGATTGATTTGTCGAGAAATGTACACGTGCAAAGAATACGTGCCTATGTCACCAACAGAAGATGGTAACACCTTAAAATATACGACTCCACCGTCATTAAACTGAGCCATTGGAGTATTTGGATCCATAATACTCCCGTCATTGTCAATTGCATTTGACCAAGAAACAGCATCATTTGAGACATAAAACTTGGCATCTACGGAATACGTGATATCATCGTTGTAGTAGAAATCTTGTAATACGGGAATGATTTGATATGAATATCCTGAAGGAAGTATAATCTTGAAATAATCCACATCTGATGAGTTATGGAAATTCGCCCCATTCGTGTTCACTTCGGCCATGTCATCTGAGAAAACTGGTATGAGCGAATACGCGGTTGGGAGCGTATTGTTAGCCTCATAAATATCTGCTACAGGTGCATCATGAATAGTGATTCGCACAGGGTTTTGATAAAAGTAACTACCCGCATAGTACCAATAAGATGATCCTTGTGGACTATACCTTAGTGTCAAAAAATAATCACCAGCTGGCGCGGTTATAACACCCGTGAAATCAAGTCCATTCGTGTAATGTGTCATCGAATTAAGAGGGCTTGTGAGAGTATATTGTTGAATAGTTTGGACATAGGAACCAGACAAAGAAAGTAATGCGACTGAAATATCGCCATAAAACGCGGAAGACCCATAATTAGCTATATCCACATTGACAGTCACGGATTGTCCCGAATACAAAAGGTATTCAGACATTTCAAAATCAGAGTATGTTTCTATATCAGCTTCGTATGTGACTTTAAAAGATGCAAAATTCATATTCGTTAAATTATCCCTCACTATCTGGGAAGTTGTGGGGTCATTCAAATTTGTGGCAGACGTGATAATAACAAAATACCTTCCCGGTCCTAAAGGCAATCCACCTTGAACAGTAAAACTTTTATTTACATAATGATTTGGAGATATTGTAGTATAGGAAGATGAGATTTCGGCTACAATATTTCCGTTTAAGTCCGACACTAATGCAACAAGATACCCGTTGAAAGTTGCATTGCCCGTGTTTGCTACGGCACAATTAATCGTAACTGGATGATTGGGACCAAACAAATAACTAGTGTCAGATGTGGTCAACGTGCTATTCATCACAAGATCATAATTAGGATGAACTACCTGATTGGATGGTGTTATGTGAATGATAGCTTGTTGACCATAAGTATAATTACCGTTACCACTACCTGATCCTCCAGATCCAGGAGCAAGATTGTTAATAGAGTAATATCCATCACAATACCCACTCCATCCCCAATTAAAATGAAAATTATTATTATTAGAATAGCCATCACAAACAAAAGCATGTGCACTTGTGTTGTTCGCGTCATGACCCGTATAGAGAATCACTCTATCTGAATCCAACTCATTTTTTAATATACTTATCCATTGAGCAGAAGTAAAATCAGATTTAGATATTCCCTCAAGATTGTCACTATAGTTAAAATATGTTTTTAACGCCGTTTCAGGACAAGGTAATGGTAGTAATCCATATTCGTTAATAAAATTTGATATTCCACTACCATAAACACCATAATTCATATCCACACTTACTCCGCACATATACATCAATGATGAAATAGCACTTGCTTGCATGAGAGTATATGAAGTAGATGTAGAATAGTCATTCAACATTTCATTCCAAGCTATACCAGTCTCAAAATTCACACTTTGTACACCATAATTGGGATCCGTGTAAGTATGGGATCCGACACCCCCTTGAGGATATTCCCAATACTTCATCACCTGTGCCATAGCTGTTGCGACACAACCAGTATAGGTGTAATCATCAGCATCGTAATCGTATGGACAAGACAAATTATACGGACAACCCTGATCCCAATGGGTGGTTAACAGAGGTGTCACACTTGTTGTACTTTTGACAGGCAACGGTTCGCCAGCCAACAACCTTCCCCAATCACTACGTGTTTCATCAGAACATCTGACCATGTTCGCGCGCTGTATTTGTTGCTCGTAACCGTTTAACCAATCTTTGAGATTGGGAGGCATATTCTCTATTTGGAATGTCTTTTCCATAGAATACCCCAATATGGGAATCACATTGTCATTGGCCGAAACAATGACAAATCCATTGCCGTTTACTGCATTAAAGATGTAAAAACCCGAAAAAAGGGTGTCTGTCGGCAAAAGCCGAAAATCTGGAGTCTCCCGTTGGAAACGCAAAGTTTTGCCTTTCACCGTAGGCCCCGCATTGTTCTGTTTCCAGAAATTGACGGCCACTTTCTTTGCCGTTGTGGAATCGACAGGGTTTGCGAAAAGCATGTTGATGCCGATGAACAGGGCTAATGCTAATGTGATCTTTTTCATAAAAAAGAATGAGATAAAAGGTTGATTATTTGACATCATCTATAGGAACTCTAACTTGCCGCGAAGAGGTAATCATTCGCGTTTTTGTCAGTTTGACGTATTTGGGAACAACCCTTGTACGTTGGTAATCTACATCTTTATAAGTTGTTGTTTCTACCACAGCAGAGGCTTGGACATTAACATGAATTCTATCGTGCAAATTATCATTATACATACAAATATAATAATCACCTTGATTATAATCGTTCACAAATTTCCCGTATACAGCAGTACCATCACCGTGTCGTAAATAATTATAAGCTTGTCCATTCATGAATGCATTTTTGTTGTCAAGATTTGCGACTATTGCCCATACTACATTGTCGCTTCCTGAATTGTTGAAAACAGACCCTGCTACTTTCCCGACAATAAAACCAGCTAATTTAGAGCCTGACAGTAGGGTTGTCACAACTGATGCGCCTTCGACCATATAGTCGTTTTTCTTTTTCAAGTCAACATCTGACTTATCACCAACATTTAACAAATACCCCCATCCAATCACCTTTTTCTCGAAATTATGTCCACTTTGATTTACAGGCAATGAAACCTTGACATAAGACCGAGGATTATCGTGGTCAAGCAATCCAATTGACCGTATTTCCACAGTATTATTAAATAACAATTCCTCTTTCATCTCCCTTGATGCTACCTCTTTCACTGTTTCCGTATAATACACTGTATCGTGCCCCACAAGCGAATCTTCCTTATATGTTGTGTAAGTGGTATCATACAGCGTTTTCCATTGCCAACCCGTGTTGAAATCAGCTGTTTCCTGCGACTTAGGGATGCGTTTAATGCTTAGTGAACACATCTTGTTTCCAAAACCGTTCGTGACCCTGAAAAGATATACTTTGGTGGTCGAGACATTTATCCGATAATTCGTTATTCTTGCCGTATATTGTTTGGTTTTAGTCAGATTGGGCAACTCTATAACTTCAAAATCGATGGCTTTCCCTTTTTTTAGTTCGAAATCCACCACTATCACATCACCCGCAGCGAAACTGTAATAGAATTCCTCCGTGCTATTGCTGTTCATCTTGAATGACAAATCAGTGACATGAATTGGGGTTTGAGAACAAACAATTGCCGGGATTGACAACATACACAAAAAAACGAACAGAAAAATCTTTTTCATTGCAATTAAAAACTTGTGAAAAGACTCTGTTGCTATTCTTCAGGCGTAGGACCGTCCGCACGCATCAACTTAACATACTTGATAGTAGTTCTGTTTGTGGTTCCATCTTCGATAACCACACAGCTTTCAGAATCTTTAATTGCCTCCACAGTCCCTTTCTTGTATCCCGTGATTGTTTTCCACATCACATGGTCGCCTACCTTATACCCTTTATAATTTGCATTCTGTTTGAGTCCCCACACATCACCCTCCACAGCGAAGTATTTGCCTTTCACAAGATATATCTTGGCATTCATCACAAACACACCACCGGGAACTTCTCTCACGGTTTGTTCCAAAGCATCGTCAAGGGTTTTTGCCTTGCTCTTGGTGATTTTCTTTTGATTTCCCCTTGCGTAAGCAGCAATAAGTTCATAATCTGCCATATTGCTAATGTTTTTCGAGGAAATCATGTTGATTTGGCCAATCTGCTTCTGTGTGCTACAGCAACCAAATACAATTAATGATGCCATACAGAGCAACAATCTTTTTTTCATTCTTTCCCACGCCGTGTTATTCCCTGTCGGCGCATCAGGTCTTCCTCGCTCTCCAGTACCTCAAGAGCATTAACACAAAAGAAGCGTGGCACTGATATACCACTTCTTCTATCGGAGGTCGTGAGAATTACCTTGTAACGGAGAATGCAATAATCAGCCCACGCTATAAGCGCGAACTATTACACTCACTTGCGTTACAATTTGGAAATTTCTCACGTTTCCGATAGCAAGACGAGCATAACGCTTCGTTTCTATTCAATAAAAAGTCGGTAAGAGTACGCACTCAAACCAGCCGCAAAAGTACAAAAATAATCCGATTCCGCAGTAGCAAAGAAAATTTAATCCGAGACCTCGGCTCGCGCACACCCGTTCCCCTCCCCTACCACCCACCTTCGCAAGCCCTTCGCAAGACTTTCGCAAGACCTTCGCAAGCCTAAGCAAGTGTTTTAGTGCTGCCAACCCCTTGCCATCCCCTTGCCTAACACTTGCCTAACACTTGCCAAACGCTTACAAATTTCGACAGAGTGTGATTCGCTGATTTTGGTTGTCACTTTTGCGCCTTGCGACTGAACCAAGTTGACTGGTTAATAATTTACGACTGTTTTTAGTTGACAGTCGCGTTGTCAGCACAGAGCCTGCAAGCCGTAATTATGTGCAAACGGCGCACTAAACTTTCCAAACAGGCAGCTCTTCCCAAGCTGAGGGAAAGCCCATGTCTTTCAAAGTCAACAAGCGATGGTTCTCTTCCAGAAGGCCCTTCAGTTTTTCCTTGAAAGAATTACCCGGACTGATGATGTCTACCATATACTTAATTGCAGAAAGCAAAGCGAAAAGCTTGTTTTGCTTTACCGTTATCAATGTTTGACGCATCATGAAAGGCCGTGATGTATTGTATGGCAGTTTTAAATGTACCACAAAACGCCTGTTCCAAATTCTATTGTGATGTGCACAGTAGTTTCGCAGATTAGAAAAGGCATGAAGCCAGTTGGCGAAAACATCAATGTCCCCTATACCAAAAGCATGTGCAACCTTCTTTTTGTCTGCACTCCTCTTCAGAAGCTTGTACATTCTGCTTAACGTGCCAAACGAAAGCACCTCTAATGACATCCAAGACGGGGGCATTTGACAATTGCGTGCGAACAGCTACTTCAATTTTCTCCAATTCATTGAATACGAGATTTCTGAGTCTACGATCGAAGACATATAAATCAACAATGTCGTTGAAATCAATGTCATCACGTAGAAAAAGATGGTCGGCTTCTATATCCTGATTGTTCTGAAAGGGAAATGTGAAAGCTCGAAGTCTGTAGTAGCTGATGTTTTGCAGATATTGCGCCGCAATCGTTTTGTCGGAGATTATCAGGCCCCTTTTCTCAAGTTTGATAATTTGTTCCTCAATAGAGAGTGGTTTTTTAGAATAGTTCATAATCAAGGTTTTATAAAAACTCGAAGACCCCCCCGGGTGCGCTGTTCTGACGGGAAGCGTGGGAGGTCGTATCGGCTGCAAAAATACAAAATATTTTATATGTTTTACATGCTAATGAAAATTTCTAAAAAAAACAAAGCGCGTATCACTCCTCACACCTTCTCCTTCAACCACTCCGCCGTGTAACTCCCCTCACTCTTCACCAACGCCTCCGGGGTGCCCTCGAAGACGATGCTGCCGCCGCCTTCGCCGCCCTCGGGGCCGAGGTCGATAATCCAGTCGGCGCACTTGATGAGTTCCGTATTGTGCTCGATCACCAACACCGTATTGCCGTGCTCGATCAGCCGGTTGAAGGCGTCCACTAACTTGTGGATGTCGTGGAAGTGCAGACCCGTGGTCGGCTCGTCGAAAAGGAAAAGCTTGCGCTGTTTGTCGTCGTCCTGCGCTAAGAAGTTGGCTAACTTCACACGCTGCGCCTCGCCGCCTGACAGGGTGGATGACGGTTGCCCCAACACTAAATACTCCAAACCGACATCCTTCAACGGACGCATCCGCCGCAAGATATTGGCAGTTATATCGTTGGGTGTCAAACTGTTGAAAAAATCAAGAGCTTCATCCACCATCATATTCAGCACATCGTTGATGTCTTTGCCGTTGACCTTGATGTCGAGCGCATCGTCCCGGAAACGCTTGCCCTGACACGACGGACAAACCATCTCCACATCGGCCATAAACTGCATGTTGATGTGGATGACACCCTCACCTTCGCACTCCTCGCAGCGACCGCCGGGCACGTTGAAGGAGAAGAAACCCGACTTGTAGTTCCGCTGTTTGGAGAGCGGCTGCGCGGCGTAAAGATCGCGGATATAATCGAAAATCTTGAGATAGGTGGCGGGATTCGACCTGGAAGAGCGCCCAATGGCATCCTGATCAACCATCACCACGCCGTTAAGCTTGGTCATGTCGGCCTCAATATCGCTGAATCGTCCCGGACGGGGCGCACTGGGGTCTCCCAGCATTTGCGCCACTGCAGGATAAACGATATCGGTCACCAAGGTACTCTTACCCGAACCGCTCACGCCCGTCACCACCGTGAAGCATTCCAACGGAATCTTCACGTCGAGGTTCTTGAGGTTGTGTTCCCGCGCCCCCGTCACCTCGATATAGTTGCGCCATCTGCGGCGATACTGCGGCAGCGGAATACGCAGCACGTCTTTCCCGTCCGCATCGGGTGTCATGCCTCGGAGATAACTGGCTGTCAAGCTCTTGCGATGCGTCATCAGCTTGTCGTAAGTGCCTGCAAAGACGACCTCGCCGCCGAATTGTCCGGCTTTGGGACCGATGTCAATAATGTAATCGGCGGCCTTGATAATGGCCTCGTCATGCTCCACCACGACCACCGTGTTGCCGATATCGCGCAGCCGTTTCAGCACGCCGATAAGGTTTTCGGTATCGCGCGGATGCAAGCCGATGCTGGGTTCATCGAGAATGTAGAGCGACCCTACAAGGCTGCTGCCGAGCGAGGTGGCCAGGTTGATGCGCTGCGACTCGCCGCCGGAAAGGGTGGCACAGTTGCGGTCCAGCGTCAAATAGCCGAGCCCCACCTCGTCCAAAAGCCCGATGCGGGTGGTGAGCTCACGCATCAGGATTTTGGCAATCTCTTGTTCATTATCATTCTGGTATTCAAAGTTTTCGAAGAATTTCTTAAGTTCCGTGATGGGCATATTCTGCAAATCGGCGATCGACTTGCCGTTGACCTTCACGTACTGCGCGTCCTTGCGCAGACGGGTGCCCTTGCATTCGGGACAGAGTTCGCGCCCACGATAGCGCGCCTGCATCACGCGAAACTGGATTTTATACGTGCTCGCCGCCACGAAGTCGAAAAACTGCCGGATGCCGTGTACGTCGTGCGCCGGGTCGCCATCCCAAAGCAGGTTGTACTCCGCCTCGGTAAGGTCGTCTATGGCGCGATAGACCGGGAAATCGAGTTTGGTGGCATTGCGGATAAAATGCCGTTTCCACTCGCTCATCACCTCGCCGTGCCAGCAGGCCACCGCGTCCTCGGCCACCGACAGCGACCGGTCTGGGAACACCAAATCGGGGTTCACGCCCTCCACCATGCCGGTGCCCGAGCAGAGTTTGCACGCGCCATAAGGGTTGTTGAACGTGAACATGTTCACCGACGGTTCCTCGAACGTCATGCCATCAGCCTCAAAGAAATTGCTGAATGTCTGGAAGTTGACCGTATCACCCTCATGCTGCACGGCGCACACGCCCTTGCCCTCGTTGAAGGCCACGTTCACGGCATCGGTGACGCGCGTCTGCTGCGCCGCAAGGTTGTCGGACTTGAAACGGTCCACCATGATGAAAAGCTTTTTCGGATCGGGCAACTGCTTGGCCTTAATCACGTCGTCGATTTCCATCAATTTCCCGTCAAGCATCAACCGGTTAAAGCCCTGTTGACGAAGAATTTGGAGTTGGTCGCCGACCTCCCGGCCTTCGGGAATCACCATCGGGGCCAACACGTAGACGCGCTCGCCGGCGGGCGTGGCCATAATGTGGCGCAGCACGTCGCGCACGTCCTCGCGATGCACCTCGCGACCGCTCACAGGCGAATAGGTGTGCCCGATGCGGGCGAACAAAAGTTTGAGGTACTCGTAAATCTCGGTCACGGTGCCCACGGTGGAGCGCGGGTTGCGCGACAGAATCTGCTGCTCGATGGCGATGGCCGGCGGGATACCTGTCACCGACTTCACATCAGGTTTACGCATTCGCCCCATAAACTGGCGGGCATACGAACTGAGGCTCTCGACATAACGCCGCTGACCCTCCGCATAGAGCGTGTCGAAGGCTAATGACGACTTGCCGGAACCGGACAGACCGGTAATCACGATGAACTTGTTGCGCGGAATATCAAGGTCGATATTCTTGAGGTTGTTGACCTTCGCGCCGCGTATGGAAATCTTTTTCTCTCTCATAATTTTAGGGCGGCAAAGATACGATTTTTTGAGCCAAAAAAATCGTACATTTGCAGCCAAATTTCGACGTATGACAAACCTGCGAATAGAAGACCACGTCTGGCATATCATTCTGAACACCAATGCAAACGAGAAGAGATGCGAGCGCAGCTGGCGGCCCGTCGCCGAACTGTTGGAGCGTCGCAACATCCGTTACGAACTGCACGTCACGCACCAGCCCGGCGAAGGCATCAAAACCGCCAGAGCACTCTGCGAGAGCGGGATACGCCATCTTGTGGCGGCGGGCGGCGACGGCACCATCAACGAGGTCGTCAACGGCATCTTCTCCGCCGGCATCGACACCCGCGAGGTCTGGCTCGCGGTGCTCCCCATGGGCCGCGGCAACGACTGGGCCCGCACCCACCGCTACCCCAAGACCATCGAAGAAGTCGTGGAACTGTGGCGAAACGGGAACTTCATCCAGCACGACATAGGGTGTGTACGCACTGGTGTCCACGACGGCCACCCCCACAGCCGCTACTTCATCAATATCGCCGGCTTCGGCTTCGATGCCGACGTCATCTACAACGTCACCAACGACCCGCCGAAACTCTTCGGCCTCAACGTCTATGCGCTGACGTTGCTCAAGTCGCTCTTCTCACACAAACCCACACACATCCAAGTATCTGCGGATGAGGGCTTTGAATTCGACGGGGAGGTTTTCATGGTCATCGCGGCCATCTGCCAGTACAACGGCGGCGGCATCCGCGAGGCCAAGTACGCCGTTCCCGACGACGGCCGCCTCGACCTCATTGTCGTCCCCAAAATGAGCATTCCGAAAGTGCTCAAACACCTGAAAGACATGACCTCCGGCGACCATATCGACAAAATCAAGGAGATCCGCATGATCCAAACCACCCACGCGGACATCTCCTCCGAGGTGTTGTTCCGAGGCGAAGTCGAAGGCGAGCTCCTCTTCCCCGGACACTATAACATTGAATTGATTCCCAATGCGTTAAATGTTTTGACAAATCTTTGACCGTCGACCCTTATGAATGAAATCTTGTTTACGTTTTTGAAGGAACTCATTCCGAACAACAACCGCGAATGGTTCAAGGCGCACCGCGAGATGTACGACGCGGCATGGGCGCAGTTCAACATCCTGGTGGAGAACGTGATAGCGGCCGTCGGCGAGTTTGACGAGGCCATCACCGGACTCACCCCGAAGGACTGCACGTACCGCATTTACCGAGACATCCGCTTCTCGCCCGACAAGACGCCTTACAAGGGACATCTCGGCGCGTATATGAACCAATACGGCAAGAAGGCCTACTGGGGCGGCTACTATATCCAGATTGAGCCGGAGCAGGTGATGCTGGCAAGCGGCGTGTGGTGGCTCCCCACCAAGGAGATGCAGCATCTGCGACTTGCAATTGCCGACCAAATGGATGATTTTGTACGACTTGCGGAGGAACCGGAGCTCAAGAAGCTCTGTCCGCAAATCGGCCAAGACCATTACAAACGGCTGCCCAACGGATTGCCGAAAGACTCACCCCACCCCGAATATTTGATGTGCAAAGACTACGCCATGTCGTGCATGTTGCGGCCTGCCGACATCTGCCAAGCAGACTACGCACAGCGCATCGCATGCGTATTCCGCACGATGAAGCCACTGAACGACTTCCTCAGCGAGAATATCCTCATCAACATGGAGGAGCTGGAAACCATGAAAAACGTGGTGAAATTTGTGTAACCCGTTACCGTTTGATGTTCCGGGCGTTCAGCGCGGCACGATAGCGGGTGGCATTCTGTGCATGCACCGCCGCACTCGCTGTAAAGTTATGATAGCCTGAAAAATCTTCCTTCGCACACATATACAGATAGTTGTGGTGGCGGTAATGCAGCACCGAATCCATTGTAGAAGCCTCTGGAATGCGAATCGGGCCGGGCGGCAGACCCGCATATTTGTAGGTGTTGTACGGTGAATCAACCTGCAAATCTGCATTCAGGATGCGCTTGCGGGCAAAGTCGCCAAGCGCGAACTTCACCGTCGGGTCTGACTGCAACAACATCCCCTTATTCAGACGGTTGATATAAAGTCCCGCGATAATCGCCTTCTCCGACGGCCGCATGTTCTCTTCCTCGACAATTGAAGCCAAGGTAGCCACCTGCACCGGTGTCAACCCAATCTCGTTGGCGGTGGCGCGGCGCGTGTCAGTCCAAAACTCCTGATAATGGTCATACATACGGTCGAGGAATTCCGCTGCCGTAATGTCGTAGTAAATCTCGTAAGTATTTGGGATAAAGAGGCATACCGCTGTCGTATCGGTCAACCCATACTTCTGCATGGCGGCGCGGTCACGAAGCAGCGCAGCCAACTCTTCCGGCTCGAAGAAGAACTTGTTCCCTACTTTTTCCACGAACTGGTCGGCCGTGCGCACATTGTTGAAAGTAAACTTCACGGGGTAATGCTGACCGCGACGCAACAGGCGTACGAGATCAAGGTTAGAACGGCAGTCGGTAAGGTCGTACTTACCGACCCGCATCGTCCTGTATTTCAGGGCATCCGCCGTTCTGCGGAAAGTCTTTTCGGAGTCAAGCACTTCGTATTTTCGCAGTGTGTCCATCACTTGCTCGAACGTCGCGCCCGGCGGCACCACCACGGTAACATCCTTGTTCCGGACGTTTTCCGCCATGAACGTTTTGTAGAACAACGCGACTGCAACGCATGCCAATGCGCAGATGCATAAAACAACAATGATGATGATTTTTTTCCTATTCATAAATCACAATCGGTTTTCGTTCTCGTAGAGACGCAAAATTTTGCGTCTCTACAAACGAACCTTTATCGTACCCTATAACCGAGTAATAACACGAAGAAAATGCGTGTACCGTTGCAGTTCCTCGTTGAAAATGCCGGTCTCGTCGAGGAGGTCGATGCGCACCTGCCCGCTGGCATGGATAATCTGCCCGTCGCCCAAAACCAGGCCCACATGCACGATGTCGCCCGACGCATTGTGGAAGAAGGCTAAATCGCCGAGACGGGCTTCCTGCACAAAGTCAAGCGGCTCACCGAACGTCACCTGCTGCGAGGCGTCGCGGGGCAATTGGAGACCTACCAACGAATAGACAAGCTGTACGAATCCTGAGCAGTCGATGCCGAGCGGATTACGGCCGCCCCATAGGTACGGTGCGCCGAGCAGCGAGAAAGCCGCTTTTCGGAGCAGTTCCATGCGCTGGAGGCGGGAAATATCCGGCACGCCGTCGGCAGGCCACCAACTTTCCGCTTTCGGAATCGGGAAACGCTCCCGGAACGGACTCTTGTCCGACTCCGTCACAATCAGAGCTCCCATCGTCAGCAGGTTCGGTACCTGCACGCCCGTCGTGAGGCTAGGTACACTTAAACGTAACTTATCTGCTCTCAGATAGTTGTCAAAAATCTCTTCGGATGGTTCGAAGCACTGTTTCCGCTGAATCCAGCCCTCGTACGCATCATGGTGCATCTGTATCCGCACCCATTCGTCGGTTGTTTCCAGCACCCGATAAGTCTCGCCAAACAGCAGCTGGCTCACCATCTCCGCACGATGCGAAGGTTCCGCACGCATCGGAATCACCGTCAGGTGACCTATTCCTACCTTCATAACCTTGTAACCCGATTAGAACGGCAGGTCGTCGGTCTCACCGTTGTCCGTGAAGGTCTCCTGCGGAATCGGCGGGAGGTTGTTCATGTCGGGCTGGGGCTGGGCCACGGAGTTAGGTTGCGGCGCGGCAGGAGCGTATCCTTGCGGCTGCGCAGGGGCAGCGGGCGCGTAACCTTGCGGTTGCGGCGGATAAGCCGGCTGTTGGGGCTGACCATAACCCTGCGGCTGCTGATAAACAGGCTGTTGCGGTTGACCATAGCCTTGCGGCGGGTAAGTCGGCTGCTGGGGCTGCGCATAGCCCTGCGGCGCGTACTGCGGCTGGCCGAAACCAGGTGCGGGGGCACTGGCAGCGGCGGCAGGCGTGGCGGCCTCCACCTTCCAAGCTTTCACATCGGTATACCAACGGCCGTTGTACTCGCGCGACTCCAAATCGAAGGAGACCGTGATCAAATCGCCCAACTGGAACTGATCCAACGCCCGGGCGCGCTCACCCCAAAGGTTCGAACAAACCTTCTTCGGGTACTGTTCCACCGTCTCAATGACGAACTCGGCCTTCGACCAGTTATTTCCCGAACTGCTTACACCCGACTGGACGGGCAATTTCTGAATTAATTTTCCTGTAATTTCCATATTAAATCGGTTTTTATTATTGCAATCGTTAATGGCTATCTTTTTTCTTCTCTTTTCTCGAGAAAACGGTAATATTGATATACTTCGATGGGTCGGCTTTGATATCTTTAACGAGCAAATCGATACTCTCAATCGTCTTGTTAAGATTGTTGTAAAGCGAATCGTTGCTCACAAGCTGCCCAACGGTACCCCGACCGTTCTTCACGTCTGCGATGAGGGCGTTGGCATTGTCAACCGTACTCTGCGCATTGTTGACGAGTGTACGGATGTTGGCCTGCGCGATAGAATCGGTGATATTGTCGACATTGCTCACAATGGCGTCGATTTTCGGGGCAGCCTCACCGAGCGTCTTCGACAGCACGTCAAGCTGTGTCACGATGTTGTTGACCTTTCCGCCATTGGCAGCCAGCAATTTGGAGAGGTCGGCGGTGGTGTGTTCGAGGTTTTCCAACGTGTTCTTGATCATGGTGCCGCCGTTGAGGGAGTCCTCCGAGCGGAAAGCCAACTTGAGGTTCATCCCGATGGTGTCAACCGAAGCAACGACGCTCTGGAGCTGCGCCACCAAGTCGCCCATGCCATCGAGCATGCCGCCTGCAAGGTAGCAGCCTAACGTGTCGCCGCGCTGTGCTACCCGCGCCGACTGTCCGAGATGCAGGTTCACCACCATGCCGCCAAGGATATCCTTCTGCGCCACCTCGAACTGTGAGTCTTCCGGAATGTCAAGCTTCTCCGTAACGAGAATCTCGGCGCAGATGCGCACCGGGTTGGTGCTCAACAGCTCGATGCCCGTCACCTTTCCTATCCCGTAGCCGTTCAGCGTGACGTTCGTGCTTTCATGCAACGCGCCAATATCCTCAAACACAGCGTAATAGTAGGTTTTCTTCCCGAAGACATTGATACCCTTCAGGAATGTCGCCCCGAGGTAGAAAATCAGCGCAGCCGCGATGGCAAAGAGCGCAACCTTGATGCTTCTCGCCTCTTTTACAGTATGTTGGTCTGGTTTTTTATTGTCCATTGGATTAAAAATCTACAATCGGCAAAGATACATTTTTTTCACGTTTACTTTGACAATGATTTTGAGATTTTTCGGATGAGCCGCGCCGGAATGAATGTGAACAGCGACAAGATGGTGAGCACGGAATTGAGCACGGTGATGCGGAAGAAGTCCCAGAAGGGACGGAAATGGCTAACGCGCTCACCCTCGGGCGGGTAATAGACGCGCACGGGAGTGGAGACCACCGGCACACCGCGCCATGCGGAGAAGACCAGCAGCTCGAGCTCGGCCTCGTAGCGCGGGGTGATGGGCCACCGTAAGTTGATGACTTCCAGCGGATAAAGCCGATAGCCGCTCTGTGTGTCCTCCAAGTTGATGCCCGTCTGTAGATGGAACCAGAAGTTGGAGAACTTGTTGGCGAAGGTGTTCTTCGAAGGCATGTTGTCGGCGGTGAGATTGCGCGCCCCGACAATGAGGGCCTCTTTGTTGGCCACGTGACAGTCCATAAAAGCGGGAATATCCTCGGGAAAATGCTGCCCGTCAGAGTCTATCGTGATGGCGTATCGATAGCCCAACTCCAACGCCCGACGAAAGCCCATTTTCAACGCATAGCCTTTGCCCCGGTTCGGTGTATAGTCCACAATTTCAGGCAGTTGCTCTAATGAACGAATGGCCGTCATCGTGGCCGGTGTGCTGCCGTCGTTCACCACGATGATGTTGAGGGTGTAAGCCTGCACGCGCCGAAGGACGTCCGCGATAGTCCGCTCGTTGTTGTACGTCGGCACGATCACGCACACCCGCTCGTCGTCAAAAACCTTCTGCCAGTCCGTCATGATTGTATCTCAAACCCTAATGAAAACTTCGTAACGGTCCTCTCCCCTACGGTCAATTTCCCTCTGACAGACAGGTTCTTATCCACCTCTTCCATCTTCTCGAACACCACGACCGGCTCAACTGAAGGTTCCGGGCGCAGCACCTCCATGAACTTCAAATTCTTGATTTCCCGCAACGTGACATTCTTCCCGAAACACGTCCCCAACAACTCTGCAATCATCCCCACCTGGCACACGCCCGGCGTGACCGGACTTCCCGGAAAATGTCCTTGGTATATCGCGCTGGACGGCAACAACCTGATTTTCACGGCGTTGTCGTGTTTTTCGATTATCGTGTATATGTCGTTTTGTAACATTACGATCAATTAAATGTTGTGTCAGGAATTTTTTCGTTGAGTTTCGTATTCGAAAACGTGATCGTCGTGGTATCGCCGTTCGCTTCCTTCATCTCGACTTTGGTGACGGCGTTGTGCTTGTCGTTGAAATAGAGGTAGATACTGGTGAACATCTTCTTGAGTTTCGGCTGTTTCGGGGTGAGTTTGGCGACCCATTTGTCACCCTGGGTGAACATCTCGACGGTGAAGTCGCCGTTTCCAGAGAGGGCCGCGCCGGTAACGCTGCCCATGACAATCTGCGCGATGCCTTTGAAGAGCTGCGCACTCTGACCCTCAGCTTTCTTGGTCTTTCCATCCTGTTGGATATAAACCTGTTGGCCGCCGTCCTTCACAATGAGGGCGTATTGGTTCGGGGTCGTGTAGGCCCACTTGAGGTTCGTGCCGGAAAAGTACATTTTCCCTTTGGAGGTCATCTTCTCCTTGACCATGGCGGACTGGCGCACCTGGGTGAAGTCGCACTGGATGGTCTTCACCGCCGCCGTGGCCTTGTTGGCGGCCTCCACCATCTTTTTCGACTGGTCGGGGGTGGCTTTCGTGAGGGATTGGGCCTCAACTCCAAACCATAACGCCATCAACAACAATATTATCGTTATCTTTCTCATATTCATCGTTCATTTATCGTTCATTTGTTCCCAGGTCTCACTCCGTTCACCCTGGGCTAACATACGACGCCCCTACAGGGCTTTCAAGGAAGACGTTTTAATATATATTGGGTTGTTACAACCATAATTCATAATTCTATTGCGGGAGCGGGTATTTGGCGAAACTGATTCCTTTCTTTTGAGTGAGCGAAACGTAAAAATCGGAATCGTCGGCGAAGAGGAAATCGCGGAACATCTGTTTGGAATCTTGGAATTGGACAAGGGTCTGCTGGCTCACTTCGTCATTGTCGGCGATTTTGGTACAGACGCTGACACACTTGTTGTTAGCACCCCACGGGGAGATGGCGAGACCTTCACCTTTACCAGGGAAAGGAACGTTTGCGGCAACGTCATTGTACACGAGATAGAGGTCATTTTGGCGCACAAAGGCAGAATAGGAGACGAAAGACTGCCGCCAATCCTTGGGTCTGACAATGGAGACTCCCGTCTGATTTTTGGGGACAATTTGTGCGGTGAAAGAGTGGTCCGGATGGAATTTGGCCACCAAAATGTCTCCCGTCTGGTAAGAATCGTAACCATAATCCATCGAATGAACTATTGTTCGGGACACATGTTCGCCACACAACACCACATCACCGTTCGGGAGCTCAAAAAGGTTGTTGCACCGAATATGGTACCAAGGACGCTTCGGATGAGACGCATTCAAATCGGTTTTGGGGTATTTAGTGAAATATTCCGCATCAAAAGTCTGATGGTCAACGGACGTAAATTCCTGATAAACAGGATCAAAAGAGATGAGAAAAGCCCCTGTTTCAGTAGAAAGCTCGTTCAAATCCTCTTGAAAGAAACCGAAGAGCCAAACCTTCCCGTTCTTGGACGGCTGGGCCATCACATGGGTTGTCACGCCGAAAGCCTCATCCACAGGATTCACTTGCAGATCATCCTCTCCAATTTGCAACAAATAGAGGTGTTGCCCTGTGATTGTCTTACCTTCTTTATCCTTTTCAATGCCAAGGATGGGCATGTAAAGCGACCCTTTGTTATCCAAACAAAAATTCGAGGCGCGAATAAACGGTTCCTCCAACTCGGGCAAAACGTCCTTTTCCCACTGCATATTGCCATTCTGATCAAAAACAGCCGCATGAATCTTCGAAACGTTGTCAGCAAAATCTTTGTGATAGACGACCAAGGCAAAACTCTCCTTGTTGGGTGACATAACCATTTCAAAATCGTATGTAATCTCATACTCAAACGACAGAATAGAGGCATCAGCCATCAGGATGTTCTTCTCAACATCAGGGTCTATCACGTCCAAATGCACATAGCATGTTTTCGGGGCGGTCACCTCATGGAAGTATAACAGACGTTGACGGCCGTCGTCGCCCACAAAAGCGGCGGATGAAACGTAATTCTTATCGGGAAGCCGCAGATTCGAAGTGGTGAAGGAGAAGTCCTCGTTGTCTATCGTCACAAGCATATTACTCTGCGATTTGGAAAAAGGTTGATACACAACCACAGACGATTGGCGGTCGGTATGCGTCACCGGCCAAACCCAAAATGCACCGGACTGGTACCACACATTGGTCACCGGCTTGCAGACCACACTGCTTTGCTGCTGCGCAAAACAGACAAAACAACTGCAAAAAACAGTCAACAAAATCCCCAACAAAAAACAATATCGTCTCATAATCCTATTCTACATTCTACATTCTTCATTCTACATTCTTCATTCAGCATTCAGCATTCAGCATTCAACATTCCTCATTGCGCGACAAAAAAGCATCCCGCCATAATCAGCAGCACCCCGATCCAGCAGGTGGCGGGCACCGTCTCGTGGAAGACCAGCACGGCGGCGATCATGCCGAAGACGTAGCTCAGCGAGATGAGCGGATAGGCACGGGAGAATGGGTAGTTTTTCAGAATGTGCATCCAGAGGACGGCACCGGCGCCGTAAGCCGCACCGCAAGCCAGCCACCACCAGTTGGTGAGTTGGGCGAGGAAGAAGGAACCTTTCCACGCGAATGTGCCCATCTTCTGGAGCGCGAATTTCAGAAACACCTGTCCGGAACATAACAAGACAGACTGTATGACGGCCAAAACGATTAGTCTCATAGCGGTATTTTTTGGACAATGGCACGATCTTCCGCACCTTTGTTGTGTATAATCTTCACATTTTCAAGCTCATAGAGCGGAGGTTCGCCCGGCTCAACCGAAAGCATCCACGCTTCGGAACGGTCCAAAACCTCTAACTGCCCGAAGAAACGGGGCTGCTGCTGTTGCAACTCCGTGAGCTCGTCGTTCGCGCAGACGAGTGCGGTGCGCGCAAGACCCGCCCGCAGCCGCAGGAGGGCGTCTTGCAAGGCTAACTCGAAAGAGACGGTGCGGTGGGCGTAAGTCGTGTTATAGCCGTGGTTGCCCGTGAAAATGGCTATCTGCGAGGCCACCGTGTTGTGCGTGGACTGCATGAACGCCGTGGGCATGCTCACAACTTCGCCTTCCGCCGACAACCCGTTGAGTAACTGTAAGGTATGCTCCATACAGCCCATCGCCGTGCCGTTGAGGATGGCATCCGGTTTCGCTATACCGCCGACCTCCATCGCCTTCAGTGCGGTCACGAGCGCCCTTTTCAGAAGACGGCCCATACGCCGCGCCTTCATCGGGGAAATGTAGCGACTGTATTCCTCCGGCGGCACGCCTTTCACGATGGCGGTCACGTAAACTCTATTCATAGCGCGAGAGGATTATGGACGAATCGTTGCCGCCGAACCCGAACGCATTGCACATCACGTGACGCAAGTCAGCACTGACAGCATTACTTCCAGAAACGGGCGTAACACACTGTTCGTCAGGATTTTCAAATTCGGGTTGAACGGGGATAAAACCGTTCTGCAAGGCCATCAAACAGAACACGGCTTCGATGGAGCCGGACGCGCTGGTGGTGTGTCCCGTGTAGGATTTGGTCGAGGAGACCGGCGGCAGATGCTCGCCAAACACACGTCTCAACGCAGCACTCTCCGAGGCATCGTTATTGGGCGTGCCCGTTCCGTGCGCGTTGACGTAGTCGATGTCCGAAGAGGACAATCCCGCATCCAAAAGTGCCTGCGACATAGCCAGATACGCGCCTTCACCATTTTCCGACGAGGCCGTCTGGTGGTGGGCATCACAAGCATTGCCGACACCGCTCACCACCCCGATAATCCCCGCCCCACGCGCTTTCGCCGATGCCTCGCTCTCCAACACAAGATAGGCCGCGCCCTCACCGAGGTTCAGTCCCGCGCGCATCTTGTCGAACGGACGGCAACATTGCGTGTCGAGAATCATCAGCGACTTGAAGCCGTTGAGATGGAATAGCGACAGCGCTTCCGCACCGCCTGCCACCACAATGTCGCGCTCGCCGTTCTCTATCAACAACTTACCCATTATCAGCGCGTTCATCGCCGACGAGCAAGCCGTGGAAACGGTGGACACGTGGTCAAAATCACCACAATTATCAGCTATGTCGTTGGTGGAGGCACCGCAGTCGTGAATGTCGCGGTCGAGATCGGGAACGGGTTTCGGAAAGAACTGTTCCGTCACATCCATACCGCCGACCGTGGTGCCGGAAATCAGCGCAAGCACTTGCCTGTCAAGCAAGCGCCCTTGCGCGAGTGCCTCCCGCAAGGCGGCAATACCCAACAAGCTCGTGCGCGAGTAGCGACGACCTTCGGGCAGATTCAACTTCCGACGGAACTCCTCATTGTGGAAGGGAGCCTCCCCAACGGGAAACTCATGGTGCTTGGTCGGCAGAAATCGTACCTCCGCAATGCCGGATTTACCGGAACGCAAAGCCAAAACATGCCGCTCCGCACCCACTCCGAGCGCGGAAACGACTCCCATTCCGGTTATGACGACCTTCGGGCGCATTATTTCGTGCGGTTCGCGGCTACATAGTCGGCCATGGTGCGCACCGACGCGAAAATCTCCTTGCCCTGCTTCGGGTCGGCGATCTTGATGCCGTAGTTGCGCTCCAACAGCACAATCAGCTCCAGCACGTCGATGGAGTCCAGCCCAAGGCCTTCGTCACCGAACAGCGGCGCGTTGTCGTCAATGTCCGCGGGGGTCATCTCTTCGAGGTTCAGCGCCTCGATCATCTTGGTTTTCAGTTCTTCTGTTAATTCCATAATATCTGGGTTTTTGTTCTGCCCCACATTGCGTTCCTTCGTCGCTTGTGTGGGGTTAATTGCGCTTCGCGCGTTTTGCCTCTTCGAGGCTGCTTAAAGAAAAATATTCTTCATTCATCATTCTTCATTCTTAATTCCATCTCCACCTCGTACTCCGTTTCCGACACCGCCTCCACCCAGCCGGTGAGCACGCTGGTGGTCTCGCGGTCCATGAAGGCGCGAGCAACGGCCTGGTCCATAGCCTCTTCCGACTTCTCTGGAAGGAGGATGAAACTGCTCTCGCCCTGGTATTTGTTGCGGATGGCAATCTCGCCGGTGACGATGTTGGGCAACGTGTAGACGAACACGGAGGGCGACGGGTAGAACTCGTCCGGGTTGGCGATGGTGTGCTGGAACGTGCTATCGGCATGCAGCGAGGAATGGCGGTTGAAAAGCAGCACGGCACGGTCGCTGCGGGGCACGAAACGCTCGCCGCCCTCAGTTCCTAACAGTACCTCCGACGCGACAAAGCCCACCTTGCACAGCACGTCCATCTTAAAAAACTTGGGGTATTCCATATTATATAAACGGTACAACTTCGTCAAAAACGACTCGCCAGCGACCGTTTCCGCAACGCGTTTCCCGTTCACCTCCAAGTAGTTCGGAGTCAGTTTGACTGTATGTTTTACCATCGTGTTCATTTCTTTATTGACCTTTGACTTTGACTGTTGACCATTGACCTTTGTACTCGCTTAACTGCTAACTACTAACTGCTAACTACTAACTGCTTCAATAACCAATAACCTATAACCCATAACCTTTAAAAACAGCAGCGGCGTTGCAGCCTCCAAAGCCTGACAATAGTTTCACAAACGCACGTTTCTGCGTGTCAAGGGATTCGGAAGATACCAACACGGGATTGGAAACGCCCAACTCGTCGAAACCGCGGGTGGCGGGAACTATTCCGTCCTCCAACGCACGCATGGTGAGCAACGTTTCGAGAATGCCGGCGGCACCGAGCGTGTGCCCGTAATAGCCCTTCATGGCGTTCACGGGAACAGGATTCAGACCCGCGCGGTTAATGGCGATGGACTCCATCTCGTCGTTGTAGAGCGTGGAGGTTCCATGCACGTTCAAACAGGCCAAATCGTTAGTAGACAGACCGCTGTCTCGGATCACGGCGGTAAGTGTCTGGTAACTGCCCTCGCCCGTGCGCGACGGTCCGGAAATGTGGTTGGCATCGTTGCGCACGGCCCCGGCCAACATCCGCCAACCGTCAGCGGCATCGTCATCGACCGAATAAACTACCGTAGCGGCGGCCTCCCCAAGGTTCAAGCCCTTGCGGTTCGCGCTGAACGGCCGGCACTGCTCGTCCGACAACGCCTTCAGCGACTGGAAACCCGCCACGATGAACGGCGAAAGCACATCCGCACCAATGACCACGGCAGCATTATACTGTCCCGACATCAGGCAACGGTATGCCTCTATCTGCGCACAAAGCCCTGATATGCAAGCGTTTGAGACAGTAATAGGTATATTCGGGTTATGGAAGTGACGGGCTACAAGCTGCGCGGTGTGCGCGGGCGTAACCCGCTCAATGTCAGGATTTTCATCCGAAAGCAACGAAACATTTCCCTTCGTGGAGGATAGGATAAACACGACACGGTCGGATGCAGCATCTAACTCACACTGTTTCAACGCTTTTGTAGCGGAAAGCAGCACACATTTCTCAAATTTTGTATAAACAGCCGTAGTAAAACAGGGCACTTGCGCCTCGAACTCTGCGTCCAACCGTTCGTCAGGAATCAGCGAAACGAAGCAGGAAAAAGGAAGGTCCCATAGCGAATAATAGCGGCGCAGCGCGGTGCGACCGGCCATCACCGAGGCGAAATTCTCCTCCGTGGTGAAGCCTAACGGCGACACAATATTTTCCGCTATTTTCCTGATTATCATTATTCTATCGTTTAGTCAGCAAGTGTTATCACCAATTCGGCGGTGGCAATCGGCCGATCTTCCATATAACATTCGGCAGCGACCATCCGCATATCCCCAAAATCTTCTGTTATCCGCACACGGGTAGTCAGCGTCTCGCCCACCCTCGGCGCGGTCTCGATTTGCATCTTTTTCACCGAGCCGATATAACCGATTTTCACACCGTCATGACCCAAAATGTACTTGTCGGTGTATCCTAATTGTGCAGCGCAGGTCTGGGCCATCACCTCCATCAGCGCATAGGGCTGCAACGCCCCGTTTTCCACAAAAATATTGTCCTGACGAATATCCAGCACCGTCTCCGCCGACTTCTCATCCGCGCAAACCAGCCGGTCCACCATCACCATCGGTGGCCGGTGCGGCAAAAGCGTCTGTATGTCAATGCACTGTATACTCATCGTTTCGTTAATTTCCGGTAGAGACGCACGTCCGTGCTTCTATTCGTTCCAAAAATCGTAATAATTAAACCATTGCTCCGGGTGTTTCCGCAGCACCGCCTCAATCGTTCCAGCGTATTTCTGCGCAATGTCGGCCGACTTTGCCCGAATCGTATCTCCTTGTCCCTGAATTTGTTCGATGTAGATATGGTACTTTTTAGCCGTCTCCTTCATCACATGGATGGCGAGGACATTGATGTCACGCTGCGCCGCGAGAACGAACGGACCGAGCGGGAAATTGGCCGGGCTGCCAAAGAAGTTGCAGGCAATGGTGCGCTGTCCCTTCACCACCCTGTCGGCGGGAATGCTTACGCTTTCACCGTTATCCAACGCACTGTTCATCAAGAAGATGTGAGACATATCCTCCTTCACGGGAATCATGCGGATGTTGGTCTCCTTGAACATTTTCTGTCGGTTACGCATCACCGTTTCGGCCTCGCCGGAAAAGACGATGGCGTTGTAGCGTTTCTTCGTGGCCACCAGCGTGTATCCTGCTGTTTCGTAGCTGCCGACATGTGCGCTGAAAATCAGAAATCCGGGCTCCGCAGCGGCAAAATCTTGATACAGATGGTAGTTGTCGATCTCAAACTCGAACTTCCCGCCCGCATACATGTAGAAACGGTCGAGGATGACCTGCGAGAAGCGGCGGAAATTGCGGCAAGACCAGACAAAAGACTTCAGTGGAGAATATCCAAGCCGTTGATTAAAAAAGCGATAGGAATGACGACGGCCTGGAGAGAAAAGATAATAGAACGGTACCACGAAAATGGCGCTGAACGCATACATCACGCGCAAAGGCACGACCCGCATAACGCGAATGAGGCCACGGTGCATCCAAGAGGAGCCGTCGGTTCTGCCTTGCCAAGCCCGTTCTTGCGCCATTATGAGAGGTTTAGGCCATTTTGGAGGCGATGTGGTCGTAGAACTGCCCAAGCGTCGCCACACCCTTCATCTCGTCAGGCCGGAGCTTGAACCCAAAGGTCTTGTCGACAATGACCACGATGTCAACCAGATCGAGGCTGTCAACGCCCAGATCCTCCTTGAGGCGGGCCTCGGGTTTGAGCTTCTCCGCATCAATCTCAAGCTCGTCGACCAGAAAAGCGTTCACTTTTTCTTCAATTTCAACTCTATTCATTTCAGTAACAATCGATTACATTTGACTATGTGCTAATCCAAAACCGGCGGCAAAGATACGTAAAATTACCGAAATATCCGCTCTTTTTTTTGAGACCTAAGACTTGAGACTTAAGACTTTTGCCTACTGCCTATTGCCTATTGCGTTAAGAAAAAGCCCTTCACCATACTGGCAAAGGGCTTCGATTTCTAAATAAAGCAGACTCACAGACTATTTCCGGGCCAGCTTCTTGTTACCCGGCATGGAGGAATAGACCTGCTCCTTGTTGCGCTCGTAGATGTTGCCCAAAGCGCAGTTGGAGAAGGTGAGGCCGGAAGCCGTCACATGGTAGTTGGAGAAGTCGTACTGGTCGGTGTCCCAGTCAATCGGGATGGCGATGCTCATGCCGTAGCCCTCACTGCCGCTGATGCTCACATTGCTCAATGTAAGGCGGGTATCCTCCCACGTATACAGAGCCGCCTCATCGCCAGCGTTCTGAATGTTGCAGTAGGTCAGGTTGCAGCCGCCGTTGGTCTGACGGGTTGAGCCGATTTCCAAACCGTTCCAGTAACCGGCCTCGTTACTAAAGCCGCGGAAAATGACGGGTTGGGAAGAGGTTCCGTTGACCTGCAGCAGCGCATTGTTGGTAACCGTCACATTCTGATCGTACGGGAAAACAAACTCCACACCGGCATTCACTATCATGGCGGCAGTGCCGTCCACATGCACGCCAGCTGTCAAATAATAGGGCACACCCTGGTTATTGTAGGTGACCGTCAAGTTACTCTCATCAAGCCAATAATTGTCAACCTCAATCATATTGTTCGTGTTGTTAGAATAGGCGTTACCGGTACCGAGACTGTTAACCGACTTATGATTGGCCAAAATAACAGGGCATTTGGTGTTTTTGACGATATTGTTCTCAAAAGCGGAGAGATTGCCATCCTGACCGACAAAGACACCATAATTTGTTGCACCATTGACCGTACAATGTTTCATGGACAGTTTTCCGTAAATCAGCACCACTTCCTCGTAGCTTCCGCCATTGATGAAGTTGACATACTCGAACTGGTTGTCACTACGGTTGGAATTAACCTGCACGTTATCCCATGCGCCGACATTCTGGTTATTGGTCGGACCCGTGAGAGTGATCGGCTTATCAGCCGTGCCCACCATGCGTAGACCGGCGTTTTCTTCCACCGTAATACCGCCATACACACCCGTGAACATGATGGTCACACCTGGCTCGATAGTCAGCAGGGCGTTCCCTTCCACATAGAAACGACCGTCGATGACATAGTCAACAGGCAGACCACGATCTGGCAAGGTAGTATTGGCGCTGATGCTGCCGGAAAGTTCCTCAGCACCCTCGGCACCACCACCACCGCCACCAGGCGTATCACTGAAAATGGCCGTGAAGGTGGCATTGCCATCCACCACAATCGTGCGCGGATTGTCGGCATTGCCGTCATTCCAACAGTTGAAATAATAGCCAGCTGCAGGTATGGCCGTGAGAGTGGCCGTCTCACCGCCCTTGTAGGAACCGCCACCTGTGACGGTACCCCACTCTGCATTATTGGACTTCACCGTGATGGTGTAACTTTTCTTACAGCCCGTCATGGCCAACATGACCAACAGAGCCATCGCTGAAATTTTAATCAATCTTTTCATTGTTATTTCTTTTTGTTTATATTACCTCTTCTTGAAATTCAACATTTTTTTGAGCCGCAAAAATACTTATTTTTGGAAACCATTTTTACCGTTTGGAAAAATTGTATCTTTGCCCGCCAAAAATGTGATTGGATGAATATCTATAAGGCTGATTTACACACGCATACGCTGTTTTCTCCGTGCGGCGATTTGGATATGACGCCGGAGAACATCATCACGCTTGCCTTGGAGCGGGGCCTCGACGTTATCGCCATCACCGACCACAACGCCACGCGTCACTGCCGGTTGGCGGAGCACTACTCCCACAACCGCGACATCTTCGTGCTGTGCGGCGCGGAGGTGACCACCAAGGAGGAGGCCCACTGCCTGGCCTATTTCGGCGACCACGAGTCGTTGGACAAGTTCCAGGCCTATCTCGACGAGCACCTTCCCAACATCCCCAACGACCCCGACTTCTTCGGCGACCAGGTGCAGATCGACGAGGAGATGAACATCGTCTACGAAGAGCCGCGCCTGTTGACCTCGGCCATCGACCAGAACGTCAACCAGATTGCCGACAAAGTGCATGAATTGGGCGGTTTGTTCGTGCCCGCGCACATCGACAAGATGAAAAACAGCCTCATCGCGCAATTGGGATTCATCCCCTTCGACCTCGACTACGACGCGGTGGAACTCTCCAAAAAAGGCGACAAAGACGAAATCCTGAAAGTACACAAGTATCTGAAAAACAAGATGTTCACCAGAAGTTCCGATGCCCACCAACCCGATATCATCGGCACAGCCCCCTGCTGGCTCAAAATGGAAACCCGCAGCTTCGAGGAAATACGCAAAGCCTTCCACGGGGAGGACGGAAGGGAAGTGCTACTTTCAATATAGAATGCTGAATGATGAATGATGAATGATGAATATAATTCTTTGAGCAGCCTCGAAGAGGCAACACGCGCGAAGCGCAATTAACCCCACACAAGGCGAAGCCGCAATGTGGGGCGCGCAAACAGTAAACAATAAACGAAACACCAAATAAAATGACAGTAAAAGAATTAGTAGAAAAAATGAACCTCACCGTCTTCTGCGGCGAGGACAATATGGACACCGAAATCAAGGGCGGCTACGTCTCTGATTTGTTAAGCGATGTGATGGGCTTCGCGCAGGAGGGTCACGCATGGGTGACGCTGCAAACCCACAAGAACGTCATCGCTATCGCCTCCCTGAAGGAGTTAGCGTGCGTCATCCTCGTAAAGGGCAACAAACCCGACGACGACATGCTGGAACAAGCCAAGGAGGAGGACATCCCCGTGTTGGGCACCGACGAGCAGACCTTTGAGGTGGCCGGACAAATCTACAAATACTTAAACGCCTAAGTATGAAAGATTTGTCGATGCACATCATGGACATTCTCCAGAATTCCACCCGTGCAAAAGCCAACAACATCACCCTCGAAGTCTTGGAGAACCACGACGCGGACACGCTGACGCTCATCTTCAAGGATGACGGCTGCGGCATGAGTGCGGAGACCGTGGAGAAGGTCACCAACCCGTTCTTCACGACGCGCACCACGCGCAAGGTGGGTCTCGGACTGCCGCTGCTGAAGCAGAACACCGAGATGACCGGTGGCTCGATGAACATTGAGAGCGAAGTCGGCGTGGGCACCACCGTCACCGCCGTGTTCGGGCTCACCCACCTCGACCGACCGCCCATGGGCGACCTCGCCGGCACCATGGTGCTCACCATCGCCGCCCATCCCGAGATACACTTCATCCTTCATTTCCAGCGCATTAAGGACGGCAAAGAGGAAACCGACTACATCCTCGACACCGACGAACTCTACGAAGCCCTCGACGGCGTGTCCATGCAGGAGCCCGAAGTGATGACGTACATCAAGGAGATGGTCGAGGAGAACCTTCGGTAAAAAAAATATATATTTGCAGCCGCTTTTAACAGTTAATTCTTAAAATTAAAACGTACCAATATGAAGAAATTAAGTCTACTTTTGTTCGCGGTTTTGTTCGCTTTTTGCGGGCTGAACGCGCAAACCGTGGTCCTGAGCGAGGATTTCTCGGCCATCTCGGACAGTAACAGCTACACCATCACCAACTCCCTCGACCAATACACGCAAGTTCCGGGATGGTCCGGCGACTGGATCTATCCAAGCACCGGCAAGGTGAAGATCGGCAAGTCGGCCGAGGCGGGCTTTCTCCAGACCCCGGCAATCGACCTATCCAGCAACAACGGCCAGTTCGTGGTGACATTCGACGCGAAAGCGTGGCCTAACGACGCCACCAGCCTTATCGTGGCCGTTGACGGTGTCCCCTACACCGTGGAAGGCCTCAGCACCACGGCGTTCAACACCTTCTCCGTACCGTTCTCTGGCGGCACATCGGCCACGGTTGTCAAATTCCAGGGATTCCAAGCCAGCCACGGCCGCTTCTTCCTCGACAATGTGGTCATCACCTCCCAAGAGCTTGGTCCCGACGTGACGGCACCGTTTGTGGCAACCGTAACCCCATCTGACAACTCCCTCGCCGTTGTCTTCAGCGAAGCCCTTGACCAGGCCACCGCACAGACGGCTGCCAACTACACGATAGACAACAACATCACCGTGACTTCCGCCACCTTGAACGGCAGCGTAGTCACCCTGGCCGTCTCCCCCGCCCTCACCGAGGGCAGCACCTACACCCTTATTGTCAACAATGTGGCTGACGTGGCCGGCAATGTGATGACCCCCGACACCATCACGTTCACCTACGGTGTTGACGCTGAGTTTCAGGTGGCCAACATCGCCGCCCTTCGCGCCAAATGGACGGATGCGTTGGATGTCAACGGCACCCACTTCGGCAACGATGTCTACAAACTCACCGGCAACGTGATTGTCACCGGCATCAACAACAGCTACCGTCACCAGATCTTCATCCAGGATGCCACCGGCGCCATCGTCATTGACGACCCCAACAACAAGATTGTCAGCGCGTTAGAGAGCGGCGATGAGATCACCGGTATTTATGGCACCCTCACCGACTATTACGGTCTGCTGCAATTTGCTGTAACGGAGGAGTTCAACGCCCCCGCCATCTCCATCTACAATGACGTCACCCCGCTGACCGTCACAGTTGCTGAGATGCAGGATGTGGACTACATGAACGCCCACCAAAGCGAGCTCATCCGCATGGAGGGGGTCTCGTTCAATGAGACGGGCACCTTTGCCAACGGCACGAAATACACGCTGACGCAGAACGGTGTCACCGGCACGGGCGTATGGATCCACTTCTACAACGTGGCGGGTCTCACCGGCGAAGCCATCCCCGTGGGTCCGACCAACCTCACCGGCGTGAACAAAATCTCTTACAGTCAATACTATCTGATTCCGCGCACCGGCGCTGACATCGGCACCGGCCTGACGCAGTATCTCACGGAGAACGACGTGGTTGTCTACCCGAACCCCGTCGCCGACCAGCTGACCGTCTCCCTCCGCACTGATGCCTTCCGCGTGAGCGAAATGGCCATTTACGACCTCAACGGCAAGCTCGTGATGGCACAGCCCGTCGAGGACAACCAAATCAGCGTGAACGCCACCCGCCTCGCCACCGGCAACTACTTCCTGCGCCTGAGCGACGGCAAGAACAGCGTCACCACGAAGTTCGTGAAGAGGTAGGACTTGAGACTTAGGACTTAGGACTTGAGACTTAAGACTTAAGACTTAGGACTTAAGACTTAAGACTTAAGACTTAAGACTTAAGAAAAGCCGCGTGTATCGGAGGATGCACGCGGCTTTTTTGTATCCGTCTTTCTGAAGATGATTACCTCTCAAAGGCAAAAACTTCTTCTAAGCTGTTATTCTGAAATACATCGGAACAGAAGATGAGATTCGGGAAAAGCGGGAGGTTGTGGCGGCGGCCTTCGGAAAGGTCGGTTCCCGTAACCTGCTGATAGAGAAAACAAACCAATTCGGTACAATAGAACGCGGTACTGTCCTCCGTGTTGAAGAGGTCGTCGAAAAGGGGGTGGCGGTCGTGATAGAGCGCAAGCCCTCGATGGAGCAGGGCCAAAGTATCGGCCGGGGTAATGGGATAGCGGTACACGCCTCCTTTCACGGCGCGGTCGCTGCGGAAAAAGGTGCCAATGGGCTCGAGCTTCACGCTGTCCTCCTCCTGCTTCGTAACCCGCTCATTAGGCACGGCATGCAAGACGTACCAGCCATCACCGTTCCAGACCACCATGCCCACATGCGTGTAGAGACTGCTGCGGTCAAGCGTGGTCATCGCACGGCTCTCTCGGCTCTCGCCCTCACGGAAGGCGAGGTCGCCACTCTGCAGGCAAACGGTATCAGGCAGCACGTAATCCTCGGCCGGAACATTCCGACGACAACCGACGAGCATTAGCAAAAGGCAAAAGAAAAAGGCAGAGACAACCCGAAGGTTCCCTCTACCTTTATTCGCCAAAAGAGAGCTGTTAGGCATGGAGTTTCCACTTGCCGTCCACCTTCACCAGTTTCATTTCTTTGGTGCTCTCTTCAGGTTCTTCATTAAAAGAAGATGTCACGGTGCTTTTCACCTCCACCGTGGCACTGTTTCCATCCTCGGAAATCTTTTCCGAAAGAATCTCGAAGTCAACGACTTTAATGTCGAATCCCTTGTATTTCTCGATTTGTCTTTGGATGTCTTCCTGGTTAGTAATGTCCGTGTAGGAGAGCGCTTTCTCGTAGTCTCCAGCCTGGAGCGCTTTGAAATAAGCCTTGACCGTGGCTGACGGGGAGGAGGACTTGCAGGAAGTCAAGCCGAAAACGGCGACAACCGCGCAGAGGATAACGATTAACTTTTTCATAACGTTTGTATTTAATGAACACTAAATGGGTTTTACTTTGACTTTGACTTTGACCTTGACTTTTATTTTGGGAGGAATCCGGCGTGGAAGGTGTAGGGCAGCAGATGGGCGACGCTCTGGAAGTGGTAGATGGGGCCTTCCTGACCGGCAAGGATGACTTCCATCGGATGACCGAACTTCTGCTCGTATTCGAAGAGCACCTGCCGACAGCTCCCGCAGGGGGAGACAGGCTCCTTGAGGGGTTCGTCGGGGTTGATGGCCGTGATGGCGATTTTGTTGAACGGCACCTCGGGATACATGGCCGAGGCGGCGAAGGCGGCGGTGCGCTCGGCACAGAGGCCGCAGGGATAGACCGCATTCTCCTGGTTGCAGCCCGTAACCACCTGCCCGTTGTTCATCAGGACGGCCGCACCGACCTGGAAGTGGGAATACTTCGCGTAGGCGCGGGTGGCCGCCTCCTCGGCATGGCGCAACAGCTCGCGCAAGTCGTCAGGCAGCTCCTCGCGCCCGTCATACACGCGCATCTGGGTTTCCAATGTAATCGTCTTCATACAATATAACTATAACGCTTCTATATAACAACTGTCACTCTGTCTGTTCGTAGGAGTTCCGCCATTCCTGGCGGCCTTTTCTGCGGCAGGAATGCCGCAGCTCCTATGACGCCGCAAATATAGCATTTTTTACAACCGGCTCAAATCCGATAAAAAAAAATCGTACTTTCGCCGCCGCTTTCAAGATTCAAGATTCAAGATTCAAGAGTCAGGTTTCAGGTTGGCAACAAACAAGTAAACATAAAATATGAAAAAAGTACTGTTATCCGCCATTTTCATGGCATTTGCCGTCTGCATGATGGCGCAAAGCGTGGCTCTTTGCGAGCCTTTCTCCAACACTTGGATGCGTAGGCCCATGGTTTACGGCACACCTGTCGGGCAGGACGGGGAAAACCTCTATTTCTTCCTCAGCCCGCGCACCAACGACTCTTTCAAACCTAAAACATGGACCGACCATCTTTTTATTATTGACAAGAGCTCCATGCAGCGGACCGACATCCCCATTACCGTTGCCACGAAGTACAACTTCTTGGGCGGCATCACCGCCGACAACAGCGTCATCGGGCTTTACTACAGCCTGAACAACAAGGGCGCCCAAGTAACCTTCACCATCGCCGACGTTGACAAATCGTCCAAAGGGATGACCTTGGACGACAGAAACGCCATCAGCACCACCGCCAACTCGAGATACTGGCCCGACTATAAATGCGCCACATCTCCGGACGGCAAATTGCTTGCCGCCATGGTGATGGTTACTGGAAAGGACAGACAGTTGGAGAACCTCTTCGCCGTGGTGGTGAATGACGAAGGGGAATTCGTTTGGAGCGGCCAAGTCACCCCCGATTTTGGCGGCAAAACATTCTCTTTAGGCAATCTCACCGTTGACAACGAGGGAACCCTCTACATTCCGGCCTACACCTGCCAGATGAGCGGCAAGAACATCTCCGACGACCACTTCATGATCATCAAGACGAACAGCGACGGCACAGAATCCTACGACAAGGCAGTCAGCTTCGGCACGCCGCAGAATTTCACCGCCAAGATACTCTCAGACGGCAGAGTGGTTGTGGGAGGCTATTACACGGATTCCAAAATTAACACCTCCACGCAGTCGAGCGGCTATTTCTTCTACAAGTTCGACACCCAGTCGGAAAACATCACCGACGTGCAGAGCTTCAAGTTCAGCAACGGTTATGTGGAGGCGGAAGTGTGGACGCGTTTCGCCACTGAGCTCGGCAATCAGCAGTACGCCATCAGCGCCGACGACATCTACGAGCTGGCTAACGGCAGCCTCGTGCTATGCGGCGAGCACCGCTTCGTCAAGGAGATCTACAACGCCCAGATGAACAGCACCACCTACCAGATGCTCACCAAGAACATCCTGGTTTCCACGTTGCTGCCCAACGGCACCTCCCATTTCACCATGATTGAGAAGCAGCAGTCCTTCGCCTCGTTCTTGAGCCCCGGCGACGACTGGACCCCGGCAAGCGTCTCCTACTCCGCCTTCGCGCAAGGCGACGACCTGTACTTCCTCTTCAACGACGACCCCAGAAACATCCCCTACCCCGGCAAAGGTGTCGTCTATTGTCCCGGCGGCCTGTCATTCAAGAAGAAATGGGAGAGTGTGTTGATGAAGCTCACCCCTGACCAGAAGCTCACCCAGCGCGTGCTCCCCGACCCCAACCAACTGCTGCGTGTCGTGGAGTTCACCGACGGCGAATCCTTCTTCGCTTCCGGCATCGGCAAAAGCGAGTTCTTCATGACGAAATACGCCATCGAGGAGTGAGCTGGGAACAGTGATTAGTCACGGGGGACTCGGAAGAGTTCCCCGTTTTGTTATCGTTTCATGTTCGCGACCATCTTGTAGAATTCACTGTCGCGCATCCATTTCATGACATTCTCTTTGTTGTAGTCTGTGCTGTTGAATGGTCGAAAAGGATAACGGATTTCAACGCCAAGCCACTGGATACAGTAACGTTCGTAATCGCCATAACTTGAGGTAAAGGTCTTCAAATAGACATTATCAATGGCCTTGTCCAGTTTTTCAAGTAATTCGCGCTTGCCGTTCAGCAACTTCTTCAATTCGTCGATGATTTTCGAGTTGTCAGCCAAACCGGTATTGAAGACTTCGGGGAGAAGTTTCTCAATGGCTTTGTCGGGCTGGCCGAGCTTCTGATATATCTCGGCGTAGCGCAAGGCGGTGCGGATGTCGTTCTCGGCGTAGGCGTTGCCACAATCGCTCAGAAAGGGATACACCGTGTCGGAAAGGGCCAGGTAATGCAAAGCGGAATCGTATCGTCGCAACTCGTAATAGCAGTCACTGATTTGGCAAGCAGCCCAGTGGCAATAATTGGCGTATGGGGATGCCATAATGTCCTCGCCCAACGGTTCCCGCTCGTCTTGGTCTCCATTCAAGATTAACGTGAACACTTTTATTGCCTTCTTGTATTTTTTCTGCAGCAAACAGATATATCCGGCATTGTTCAACGCACTCGGATACAATTCGTTGCGGGGATAATTCTCCACGATGTAGAGATAGCAGGCCAACGCCTTGTCCAATTGGTCTTCCTCAAAATAATCGTGCGCCTCCTGAAAATAGTCGGAAGGCATCTTCTGCCCGAAAGCGACAACGCTAAACGAGAGCAGCAACAACAGTGTTAGTCTGGTTTTCATAATGTCACAACAAATTGATAAACAGTATTGTTTTTCATCCCATAAAAGGTCACTTGCCGACCGTCAAAGTAGCTTTTTTCAGAAAAGATGCTGTCCACATTAAACAGTTCAGCACAAATCCTGCCATTGACAACAACCTGATATTCCTTTTCACCCGTGTTGAGTATTGCAAAATAACCATAATCATTGAAAAGCCCGTCCACGACACCGCCCGGTTTCGGATTATCCCCGTATTGCTTAAACAGAGGCAACAATGCTTCGGAGAATTGACCGTCATAAACAAAATAGCCCTTGTCTTCGTAATTCATACAGAAAAGGGAATGACCATACGAAGGCTTTCCATACTCCCACATCTTCGGCAACACCTCGTCCCAAGGATATATCATGAACTTCTCTGTTCTACGTATCGGATTGAATAACAACTCTTCGTCTTTATATACATAAACAGAATCATGCGTCTTGAAATAATGCACAGAACTACCTTGAGGCGAAATATAGAGGGGCATGGCCCTGACACCGTATTTCGAGAGCGGCTCTTCAACTTTAACATTGTCTACCACCTTGTACAGGTAATAATCTTTCAACCCGTAATAGGCAAAATGACCATTTGAATCCATTGAAGGTTTGAAAAGTTCTTCAAAACCGACCAAATAATCATTTCCATTCACATTCAGATAAAGATGATTGTCTTTTTCAAAAGTATAAAATGCGTTTTTACTGTCAAGCAGTGTGATGTTGCTGAAATCCTCGATGCCCTTGCGCATTCGTCCGTTCAACACAAGATAGTCCGGTCCGCAATCATCGCCAGTACAATAGTAGGCGCCGTCTCCCTTCATGGCATATTTCCAAGTGGTTCTGACATAGTCAAACACCGTGTCTTTGGTATGAATGAAGTACGCATAATCGTATTTCTCAATCGGCATATCAAACTTAACGAGTTTAGCATAAAGATAATCGCCTTTGTCGTTGATAGCCAATGCGTCAAAATGAAGTTCGGAAGTATCAACGGGGTGGTCGTTGACATACAGCACGAAACGCTCATTCTGTTCCAAGTAATAGATCGCGTTACCGTTGTTGCTGAAATCCACCCAGTTTTCGTCTTTTAGCTTGAATTTTTTGATGGTTTCTTGGGGAGTAGAATAGACCAAACGACCGTCAAGATAGAAAAAGGCGGTGTCGTTGCGGAGCGAAGTGTTGGCGAAATGCTGACGGGTTTCTCCCGAACGATACCCCACCACCGTTCCGGCTACCGGACCGTAGATATTCGTTCCATCTCCATTCATAACATAGAGTGGATCGGCGTTTGGGGAATCACATAAGCGCAAAAAGCGGCTGCTCCCATACTTGGAATAGCCTCCTCCGGCATAGCAAAGGCCATCTATCGGTGCATTGCTCGCGACCGCCGTTTGATTTCCGTCCTTCTTCACGCAGAAGCAGTAATTTCCGTCACGGTCAAACGATATGGTATAACTATACGGTTCTATTTTGTACGTGCCCATCGTGTCCACCCACAAAAGCCTTTCGGTGAGGGTCTGTCCCTGAAGGGCAAGTGTCGTAAGCGCCCAAAGGAGAAGTAGGAACTTTTTCATAACATGTGGTTTATTCAACAATGATGCCGCGAAGATACAAAAATATTTTTGTACTTTTGCGCTTTCAAAATAAGCATCATTATGTCCAGTTTTAAAGAGTTGATCAATACCGCCACGTATAAGGCGTTTATGAAAAAACTGCTGATTTATGCATTGATTCTCTTCGGGTTAGGCATTGTCTTTTTGGTATGTAAATTGCCCGGCGGCAACGTGATGACCATGACCGGCGGAGGCACCCTCATCGTTTGGATGGTGTTCTTCATTATCGGAAAACTTGTGGAAAATAATTCATAATCTGTTCGATACTACACCCAAAATTTAAGACTTGAGACTTGAGACTTGAGACTTGAGACTTAAGACTTAAGACTTGAGACTTAAGACTTGACTACTTGAAACTTGAAACCTGAAACCTGAAACTTGAAACCTGAAACTATGAACCAATACGACTCTCTCCCCTCCCCCTGCTATATCCTCTCCGAAGAGGCTCTGTTAGCGAACTTGCAGCTGCTGGACCTCGTGCAGAAAGAGGCCGGCGCGCGCATCATCTGCGCCCTGAAAGGCTACGCTTTCTGGCCGTCGTTCCCGCTCATCCGGGAATACCTCAGCGGCGCGACCGCCAGCTCCGTGAACGAGGCGCGGCTCATCGCCGAGGAGATGGGCTGCGAGGCACACACCTACGCCCCCGTCTATTCCGACCAGGACTTCGAACAGCTGCTCATGTACAGCAGTCATCTGACATTCAACTCGTTGACACAGTACGAACGATTCCGCGCACAGGCCGCTGCCTTCCCCAAGAAGGTGAGCCTCGGTCTGCGCATCAACCCCGAATATTCGGAAATCGAGACCGACCTCTACAATCCCGCCGTGCCGGGCTCGCGCTTGGGCATCTTGCGCGACGATATGCCTGAGACGCTGCCCGAAGACATTGAGGGACTGCACTTCCACGTGCTCTGCGAGAACGACAGCTACGCCCTCGAACGCTGCCTGAAGGCCACGGAGGAGAAGTTCGGCGACCTCATCCGCCAGTGCAAATGGTTCAACATGGGCGGCGGTCACCACATCACCCGCGCCGACTACGACATCCCGCACCTCATCGGGCTGCTGCAGGACTTCCGCAGCCGCTACCCGAACCTCGAGGAGGTCATCCTCGAACCGGGCGAGGCCGTGGGCTGGCAGACCGGCGTGCTGACTTCCACCGTGGAGGACATCGTGGAGAACAAGGGCATCAAAATCGCGATGCTCAACGTCTCCTTCGCCTGCCACATGCCCGACTGCTTAGAGATGCCCTACAAGCCGACGGTGCTCGGCGCCACCGAACCCTACGAGAACAGCAAGCACGTCTATCGCTTGGGCGGCTGCTCCTGCTTGGCCGGCGACTTCATCGGCATGGGCGACTTCGCTTTCCCCGAACCGTTGGAGCTCGGCGACCGCATCGTCTTCGACGACATGATCCACTACACGATGGTGAAGACCACCTTCTTCAACGGGGTGGCGCACCCCGCCATCGGGGTCATCCACGCGGACGGTCAGTTCGAGATGCTCGCGCAACCGGGGGATTATGCTTCGTACAAGGCGAAATTGGGTTAAGGCATTAGGTAAAAGGTCCCGGCAGGGACCTAAGCTCGGTAGCAGGACGTCGTGCGTTTCCCCCAGGTCCCGACAGGGACCAAAGCTCGGTAGGGGCGATACAATACAACAATAATACCAACAACAAAAAAGACATGTCATACACGTTTAAAATACGGGAAAACGGTTCGCAGCAGGAGGTCTTCGACCCCGTGCGGCAGAAGTGGGTCGTGATGACCCCCGAAGAACGCGTGCGGCAAGTCTTCATCCTCTACCTGCTGAATGTCAAGGGGTTCCCGCTGTCGCACCTCTCCGTCGAGCACGCCGTGACCGTCAACGGAATGACCCAACGTTACGACCTCGTGGTCTTCGACGACGCGCTGCAACCGTATATGGTGGTCGAGTGCAAGGCCCCGCACGTGAAACTAACGCAGAAGGTTGTGGCGCAAGCCGGCCGCTACAACAGCATCTTGAAGGCGCCGTTGCTGTGCGTCACGAACGGGGTGGAGCACAAGGTGTTCCGGATTGATTTTGAGAGCGGGAAAATTGTACGATTAGACGGTTAAGAATTATTGCGGAAAATATGCGGAAGGGCGGAAATGTGCGGAAATCGTTTTCATCGCAACACCTTCACGGGAATCCGCTGCCGAACGTAATGTGCGGGCAGTTCTGTGTCAGGGTAAAGTTCCCACGCGGGCATTTCCAAAAAGACGCGGAACAACTTCTCATATTCGCGTTCGTCTTCCACGCCAAACAAGTCAAAGTTCAAGAACAGATCAAAAAATTCCCCAGACGTGTTAAATTCCAACGAAAAGACAGTCTCCTTTGATTTGTCCCGCAGCTGACCGGAAACTTTCTTGCGCAGCCACCCCCTGAGCTCGGGATCCTTTTTCAACTGCTTGCGCAGATAGGACTTTAGCGTTCCCTGACTTGACGGGAACCGCCAAACGCTGTCGTTAAGTTCCGACCATATCGTCACATCTCCCCGACTGTATTCGGGAGGTTCCCATTCTATAACCACCGTATCCGCAGCAGACGAGGAACTGCTGTCGTACGGCGGCACTATGCCCGCCAAACGATAGGTGTCGCAGGTTTTCGGCCGTTCTGGATGATCGTTGTTGTTTTGGTCAGCGGCTTGGGGAAGACTGTTCGCAGGATTGTTGGTCTCAGGTGTCTGCGCCATCGCGGGCATCACCGCCGCCACCGCGATGCCCGCCACCGCCACGGCCTTGCCGAGGCTCTTTCGTTTGGAGAGCTCGCGCTCGAGATAGCACACCTCGCTCTCGCAGTAGGGGCACGTGCCCGCGCAGTCGCCCGTGTGCGTGCACTCGCGCTCGGGTAACGGGATGCCGTTGGCGTCGGCAATCTTCCGACGCACCTCTTTCAGAACCTTGCATGTGGTTTTGCCTCGGGACATTGTAAGGGGTAATTTGAGAGAGCGAAAATACAAAAAATATCCGACACGGAGAAAAAGAAAAAAATGTTATTTTTGCGCTCTTAAAATATTTGTAATGAAAAGCAAAAATATGGACTACACAGCCATTATAAAAAAGACCAAAAGCGGGCGTTACATAGCCCAGTGCGAGCAGCTACCTGCGGCCCTTACCCAAGGCGACACGGAGGAGGAAGCACTGGAGAACCTTCAGGACGCCATTGATCTCATCTTGAAAACAGTTTAAAACCCCAAGAAAGCGTTAATTTATATGGCACCTCCTACCGCAAATATCGATAAGGAAACTCTTTAACTTGCATTTCTACCGGTTGCGGTCCTTCTGAGTCAAGCTGCCATGGCGGCATTTTTTGAAGAATCTGGAAAAAAGCTGCGGACATTCGTTCATCATTCTCATCTAACAGCAAAAACCTCAAATTCACATCCACAACTTCTCCTTTCGGATTAATTGTCAGCTGAAACCAGTTCGGATTGTCCTGTCCTGAGGAGGTACGCCTTTTCTGCCTCTTCTTTGTTCTAATCCATTCTCTCAAATCCGGGTTTGCTTTCAGCTGTCTATGCAGATAGGACTTAAACGTTCCGTATGCAGAAGGGAACTCCCAAAAAGGCCCAATTTTATGGGGATGATAGGGTGCAACCATACCATCTGGGGCAAAATCGGGCACATCATATTCAATCAAAATTGTATCCGCAGAAGCCGCGGAACTGCTATCGCTTTGTGGCACGATGCCCGGCATCGGGAACGTGTCGCAGGTTTTCGGCTGTGGCGCATTTTCCGGACTATTTTGGTCTTCGGTTTTAACGGGGCCGTTCGCAGAATTGTTAGTCTCGGGTGTCTGCGCCATCGCGGGCATCACCGCCGCCACCGCGATGCCCGCCACCGCCACGGCCTTGCCGAGGCTCTTGCGCTTGTAAAGCTCGCGTTCGAGATAGCGCACCTCGCTCTCACAGTAGGGGCATGTGCCCGCGCAGTCGCCCGTATGCGTGCATTCGCGATCGGGCAACGGGATGCCGTTGGCGTCGGCGATCTTCCGCCGCACCTCCTTCAGGACCTTGCATGTGGTTTTGCCTCGGGACATTGTTCAGGAATTAGAGAGTGCGAAAATACACTTTTTTCATTGCGGAAATTTTGCGGAAAGGCGGAAATGTGCGGAAACGTAATTTTTTTTCGCATCGTTTCAGCCTTTCCGCACTTTTCCGCATAACCGATATTTATTGTATTTTTGCACCCTAAATTCAAGTAATACCCGCAATGAAGAACATCTCTCTCCGATACATCCTCGTCTGCATCATCGCAGTCCTCACCCTTTCCGGCGCGGCACAAACCCCTTCGGTGACCCAGACAGGCGGCGGACTGCAGATCTCCGTCACGCCCGACACGCGCATGACCGGCCGGTCGAACCACCGCGAGGTGCTGATGCGCATACAGGTGGTGCGCGGCGCCGAGACACCGGAAGCGGAACTTAACTCCTTGACCGTAAGCCTTCAAGGCACCAAGGCGGGAGATCTCCGCATATTGCAAGTCATCGCAACAGGAAGTTCCCCGAACCCTAAAGATATCGGTTCGCAGAGCGTCTATCAGGAGAACACCACCTACGACCCCGTCCCCGAATCCCGTTCCCATACCCTCCTGACAGTACTCGTTCGCGACCTAACACCTTCCCTTTCCGAAGACATCCACATCCCGTTGCACTATCGCCTCACAGCGGACACCTCCTATCTCTGGCTCACTGCCGACATCTCCGACACGGCCAAGGAAGGCAATCGTATCTGTTTAACATTAAAACAATTACAAACGAATAAAGAAGCCTATCATGTAGATATACACACCGAAAGAGAGATTCTGCTGCTCCGAAGAGTGCTCTATTGCCCCGACGATTTCGATTCCAAGTTCTTCCGCATCCCCGCCATTATCACCGCCAAGGACGGCACCCTTGTGACCGCCACCGACCGGCGAAAATACAACAACAACGACCTGCCCGAGGACATTGACATTATCCTCAACTACAGCAGCAGCGGCGGGCAATTCTGGGGCGGGCCAGCCTTTCTGGCCCTTGGCAGAGGCGTAGGAAAAGGCTTCGGCGACTGCGCGCTTGCACACACCCGTGACGAAGGCGGACTCATCGCCGTCTATGCGGGCGGTGTCGGATTCTGGCAATCGACCCCGGACGAGCCGCTCCGCATCTACTGTCGCCGCAGCACCGACAACGGCCGCAGCTGGTCGCCTGCACGCGACATCACCCACTACCTCTACGGTCCCGATTGCCAAGACACGGTGCGCCGCAAGTGGCGCGGGGCGTTCTGCGCTTCGGGCAACGGGCTGCTCACTTCCACCGGCCGCATTCTATTCGTGGCTGCGGTCCGGGAGGGCGAGGCCTGGTCGGCCAACGACTACGTCCTCTACTCCGATGACAACGGCGAAACTTGGCACTGCTCGCAACGCGCCTGCGTAGGCGGCGACGAGGCCAAAGTTGTGGAACTCCGCGACGGCCGCATCCTGATGAGTATCCGACACCAATGCGAACGGTGGTTCAACATCTCCGAGGACGACGGTGTCACCTGGCGCGACACGGTCTTCGCCGGAGAGTATTTGAATGCACCCGCCTGCAACGGCGACATCATCCGCTACGATCTTGAGGACAACACCGACATACTGCTTCACTCGCTTCCGTTAGGTGACAAAAGGAAGAATGTGGCGGTGATGATCAGTTTTGACGATGGGAAATCGTGGCCACTCGGGAAGGTAATCGTGCCCTACAACGCGGCATACTCCTCCCTTTGCATCCTCCCCGACGGCACCATCGGGATGTACGTGGAAGAGGACCCCAACGGCGGCGACAGCTACGAAATGGTGTTTTACAATTTCACCCTTGACTGGTTAGAAGGAAAGTCTTTCTAAATCCGAAACGGCTATTGATAAATCCGTTATGTGGCGGTGTTATGGGGAATCACGAAGGGACATACCCTACCCTGCCTCACATTCCTAACTCGTCGAAGTGTCGCTCGATAGGGATGCCATTGTCCTGTTTGAGGAAATGTTGGTTGGCTTCGATGACGTGCGCCACAAAGTTCATCGCCTTCAAGACACTGTCTTCCAAGGTATTGCCTTTCAGATACTGACCGATAGTCACGGAGGAGAAGACATCGCCCGTGCCGGAGAACTGCGCCGCCACCTGCCGGTAAGGCAGCACAATGGTGCGACCTAACCCCTTGTCATACAGCATCGTGCAAGTTTGTCCGTCCATTACCATGCTGGAAATAATTACCGAATTGTTTCCCAATGCGTGGAGCGTATAGATTAAATCCTCTGCTTCGTCCGAGGTAAGGTCGTCCTTATCCAAATATTTGTCTGCCAAGAATTTGGCTTCCGTCACATTGGGCACAATCAGATCGGCCACCTTGCAGACGCTCCGCATGTAGGCCACCGTTTCATCGGTAGCGCCGTTGTAGAGCTTGCCGTCGTCGGCCATAATGGGATCCACGAAGATGAAGGTACCCCGTGCTTTCAGCTTCCGGCAATAGTCGGTCACGATGCGTGTCTGTTCCTCCGAAACGAGGTAACCCGTGCAAACCGCATCCACGTTGAAGCCCTGTTCCTCCCAAATGTCGATGCATTGCCGCATGTAGTCCGTGGTGTCAAGTACGGCAAACTTGCCGTAGCTGAAGTTGTTGGAAACCATGGAGGACGGAAGGCGGTATATCTCATATCCAAGATGCGACAGGATGGGTGTCATCACGGACATGCCCAAATTGCCGTATCCAACAATATCTCCGATAAGTAAAATACTGCTCATTAAAGGCTTAAGGTTCGTTTATTTCGGGCGGCAAAGATACGATTTTTTAGGGAACGGCTGATTCCGTTCAGCATTCATCATTTCCAACCACGAGACGCAGTGGAAGCCTAATTCTCCATTAGGAACCGCGACGCCTCGATGCCCGCCATGCTGCCGGTACCGGCGGCGATGACGGCTTGGCGGAAGACGGGATCTTGAACGTCGCCAGCGGCGAACACGCCCTCAACGTTCGTGCACGTGCTGTCGGGCTTCGTGATAAGGTAGCCTTGTTCGTTCATATCTAATTGTCCCTTAAAGAGTTCGGTGGTCGGCACCACGCCAATGGCCTCGAACACGCCATCGACCTCCAAGGTGCGCTCCTCGCCGGTCTGTGCGTGTTTTACCTTCAAGCCGGTGACTTTCTTGATGAAACCCTTCTGCTCGCCGGTAATCTCCACGGGCACATGGCTCCAGACGACCTCGATGTTCGGGGTTGCTAACACACTCTTTTGCAAGGCAGCTGTGCCCCTGAACTGGTCGCGGCGGTGTACAATATAAACCTTCGTGCAGAGCTGCGACAGGTAGAGGGCGTCCTCCAACGCAGTGTCGCCGCCGCCAATGACCACGGTTGTCTTGTTGCGAAAGAAGTTGCCATCGCAGGTGGCGCAGGTGGAAACCCCGAAACCGCGGAACTCGTCCTCGCCGGGCAAGTGCAGCCAGCGAGCGCTCGCACCCGTGGCCACGATGACCGTCTCGGCGATAATCTCTTCACCATCATCTAATTGGCAGTGGAAGGGCCGCGAGCTGAAATCGACTTCCGTCACCATCTTGGGCTGCATCTCCACCCCTAACTTCAACGCTTGTTCGCGCAGCTTGTCCATAATGACCGGACCGCCCGCCCCACCGGGGAATCCGGGAAAATTCTCCACTTCGTTGGTGATGGTCAGCTGACCGCCCTGTTGCATTCCTTCAATCAACAAAGGTTTCAAATCGGCACGCGCTGTATAAACACCGGCCATGTATCCCGCAGGACCTGAACCGATGATAAGGCATTTCACGTTTCTTGACATATCTTTCTGTTTTTTAGTGTTTTATATAATTCTTTTGAAGTTTTTTTGTCAACGCGAAAATACACTTTTTATGTTTCAAGATTCAAGTTTCAGGTTTCAAGTTTTCAAACAACCTGAATCCTGAATCTTGAATCTTGAATCCTGAATCTATTACTTAGAAACTGTGGACAGCACCCCACCCTTTTGGTCAATAATCACGATGGAGGTCCAGTCCTGCAGCCGTGCCTTGAACAAGGTGGGAGTGAGGCTGGAGATGTCGGTGTAGATAGGTGGGATGATGATGGTGCCCTTGCTGTCGATCAGGCCGGAGTAGGACCCAACGCGGTATTCGTAGAAGTCGTTGTTTTTCGCGCTCCCGACCTTGGGTTCCCCAGTCTGCGCATCGGTGTACTTCACGTCGTAGTAGATGTCGTAGATATCATCGATGATTCCCTCCTGAAGGACATTCCCTTCGAAGTCAACCTGTTTCTTGAAATCCCCGTCGTTATAGACAATAGCGTAATTCTTGGCCAGTTCGATGTGGTCGTAAAGCGGCTTGATGGCCCAACGGCCCTCCCTGTCGATAACGCCGATCCGGTTCGACGAATCTGCCACCACGCAGTAGCCGTTGTGAAAAACGAAATCGGAGAGCGGGTTGCCACGATAGGAGTATTTGAAATTGATGGCGACATCACCGTTGGTGTTCACGAAACCGATGTACCCATCCTTCTCCACGGCGGCCAAGCCTTCCGAGAAAATCCACGCCCGTGTGTAGGTGTTGGGCTCCACAATGACCTTGTTTGTCACGATGTTGCAGTATCCCCGTTTCCCGTTTTTCGCGAACAGGACGATCGGGTCCTCCTCGCTTTCGCCGCAGTAGTGACACCAGTCGATGTCCTTGACGATGACCTCACGGCTGTCCGGGTTGACGATGTTGCTGACACCGTTCGAGTAAGAGACATAGCCGTAAGAGGGTTCGTCCCCGTATTCGTAGCCGTAGTCGTAGTCGTCCTCGTGGCGCGACTTGAAGAAGTGCCACGCCGACACGCCCAGCACTGCGGCGACCACCAGAAAGATGATGACCCGTACTAAGTGATTTTTCTTCTGCGGCTTCTGTTCGGCGTTCGCTGCCGATCCATTCTCCTGTTGAACGTCCTGCTGTTGAACTTCTTGCTGTTGCGGCTCCGCCGCTTCAGTCACATTGACCTCTTGCTTGATTTCCTCTGTCTTTTCCATAATGGTAATGATTTTGATTTTGAACTGTTTGTTTGAAAAAAAGGCTCTTTCCCAATGAAAGCGACGGCAAAAATATACTTTGTCGAAACACCAAAATACCGTTTAAAAGGGAATTGTACGAGATGTGGGGTTTCCTGTATGAAATGGTTCGGCAACAGCAAATTCGTGGATGTCGCAAAAATGGTATTTCGTAGAGACGAGGCATGCCCCGTCTCTACATACGGCAATTTCTTGATGTCTGTGTATATTCGAAATTTATGTACATTTGCCGACTCTAAAACCAAGCAGTTAAACGTTAAAAAATCATCAATATGGATATCAGATTCACCTTCCAAGATGCAATGTTTGCTCTTGACAATCAGAAAGTTGAGAACAGAAAGAAAGATGCTGAGGCTGCGTTGCAGACCGCATTGAACAAGACCGGCCGCGGCAACGACTTCCTCGGCTGGATTACGCTTCCAAGCGATGTGACAGAGGACGACATTGTTCGCATTGAGGAGTGCGCCGCCCGCATGGCCGCCAAATCGGAGGTGGTCGTGGTGGTCGGCATCGGCGGCTCCTACCTGGGCGCCCGCGCCGTCATCGAGGCCCTGCAGCACTCCTTCGCCCCCTTCGTAAAGGGCAAATACCCGCATATCCTCTATGCGGGCAACAACATCAACGAGGATTATCTGCATGATTTACTGGATGTTCTCGACAACTGCGACTACTCCGTGGTTGTGATCTCCAAGTCGGGCACGACCACAGAACCCGCGCTCGCGTTCCGCATCCTCAAGCAGCACTGCGAGAAGAAATACGGTGTGGAGGCAGCCAAGGAGCGCATCGTGGCCATCACCGACAAGGCTCGCGGCGCCCTGAAGACCCTTGCCGACAAGGAAGGTTATCCCACCTTCGTAATTCCCGACGATGTGGGCGGTCGCTACTCCGTGCTCACCCCTGTGGGTCTGCTGCCCATCGCGATGGCCGGTTTTAACATCCGTCAGCTACTGCAGGGTGCAAAAGATATGCAGAAGTTCGTGGCCGAGCACAAAACCTACGACCAGAACCCGCTGCTGCAATACGCCTTGGTTCGCAACCTACTGTACGAAAGCGGGTTAAAAGTTGAACTTTTGGCCTCTTTCGAGCCGCAACTCTTCTATTTCATCGAGTGGTTCAAGCAGCTGTTTGGCGAGAGCGAGGGCAAGGAGCACAAGGGCATCTTCCCCGCCGGCGCCATCTTCTCTACCGACCTGCACTCCCTCGGTCAGTACATCCAGGAGGGCACGCGCCAGATGTTCGAGACGATGCTCGCCATCGATGCTGTCCACCATCGCGTCAACATCCCCGAGGATGCCGAAAATCTCGACAACCTGAACTACCTGCAGCATCGCACCATCCACGAAATCAACCAGATCGCCCGCAAGGGTACGTGTCTCGCGCACGTCGATGGCCAGGTGCCGAACCTCTGCATCACGATTCCCGAAATCAACGAGTATCACCTCGGCGAACTGATTTACTTCTTCGAAATGAGCTGTGCCGTAAGCGGTTACATGCTCGGCGTGAATCCCTTCGACCAGCCTGGCGTGGAGGCGTACAAAAAGAATATGTTTAGGTTGCTGGGTAAACCGGGAGTGAAGTAGTTTCAAGTTTCAGGTTTCAGGTTTCGGAGCCACACTTGAAACTTGAAACCTGAAACCAAGTTAAGTACAAAATCAACGAAATAGTGCAGGGTTTCATCTTCACCTTCTTCACCCTTTACGTGGTGATGCTGTTCGTCATTACGGGGTTCACCTCGCGCAAGGCGGACAAAATGAGTTACTTTACCGGAAACCGTAAGTCACCCTGGTTTGTGGTGGCTTACGGCATGATTGGCAGTTCGCTGTCGGGTGTCACGTTCATGTCGGTGCCCGGCGACGTCTATACCACGCAGTTCACCTACCTCGGGGTCGTTTTCGGCTATATTCTCGGCTACATCGTGATTGGACTGATGCTTTTGCCGCTCTATTACCGGCTGAACGTCACCTCCATCTACGAATACCTCGGCAAGCGCATCGGCAACGAGGCGCACAAGACGGGCGCGCTGTTCTTCTTCCTGTCGCGATTGTTGGGGTCGGCACTGCGTATGTATCTGGTAATCTTTGTGTTGCAGATTTTTGTCTTCGACGGCTGGAACATTCCCATTTGGGCGACGGCCATCGTGATGATCGCCATCATCTTGCTCTACACGTTCCGGGGCGGCATCAAGACCGTGGTGTGGACGGATATGCTGCAGACCACGTTTCTGATTGGCGCACTGATCATTACGATTGTGGTGATTATGCGCAACATGGGCGGCTCGTTCAGCGACATCTGGGCGCAGATGGCCACAGTGGGCAAGGACGGTACAGACTGCCGCACCGTCTTGAACACCGACTGGCGCAACAACAGCTATTTCCTGAAGCAGGTTTTCGGCGGCATGTTCATCACCATCGCGATGACCGGGCTGGACCAGGATATGATGCAGAAGAACCTGTCGTGCAAGTCGTTGCGGGAGTCGCAACGCAACATGTTCTCGTTCACCTGCATCTTGGTGGTCGTCAACATCCTCTTCTTGCTGTTGGGCGGTATGCTGCTCGTCTTCGCGCAGCACAACGGCGTGGATGTCAGCCAGTTCCCCACCGACCGCATCTATCCGGAAATAGCTTTCAACTACTTGGGCAAGGTGGGGGCGTTGGTCTTCGTGTTCGGACTCATCTCGGCGGGCTTCTCCAGCGCCGACGGCACCTTCACCGCTCTCACGACCACCGTCTGTTACGATCTCCTCGACATTGAGAAGCGTTTCCCCTCGGAGAAGCAGCAGATCAACGTGCGCCGCATCGTCCACCTGGTTATCTCCGCGCTCTTCCTGACGGTGATTCTCATCGTCTCGCAGCACCACAACGACGCGCTCATCCGCATCATCTTCATGGTGGCCTCCTACACCTATGGCCCGATTTTAGGTCTGTTCGCTTTCGGCATCTTCACCAAGCGGGAAATCCCGCTTTCGCGCCGCTGGCTCGTCCCGGTCATCGCCCTCGGCATCCCAGTCTTCTGCTACATCCTGGCCACACATTCCCAGCAATGGCTCTGCGGCTACAAGTTCGGTTACGAGTTGCTGATTGTGAATGGGGCGCTGGTGTTCGGGGCGCTGATGCTTGCGAGCCGGAAACAATTGTAATCTGCCAAGGAGGATTGACGGGCTGGACAGACGAAGACATTGACGCGCTGAAGGCGGCATTGTCGGAAATTGTGCCGGAAGTTGACTGGCTGGACAGGATAAGCGGGAAGAAGTATAATGTTCCGTATGAGCAGGCTCGTGCGTGCACGAAACCTCAATAACCCCACACGGCACTCACTCCGTTCGTTTCGTGTGGGGTTATTGAAATGTCGTGCCGCTGGCACGAAGAGTTCGGTTGTTCATAATTCTGTTCATAACTTTTCTTGAACCACACATAGTATCGTAGTACTTTTACTATTTTTGCAGGTATTATGGAAGAAGTAGTCATTTCAACATCAAGAACGGAGGATGGGTACAGCGGCAGTTGCGAGCTGCTGCCGGGCTGGGTCGTCGCCTTTTCGGGTGATTTTTCGAGCTTTATTGATTATGTGCGCGAAAGCATCGACTTTTTCGTGGATTGCGCGAAAGAAGATAAGGAAGAATATCCCGCCGTGTTCGACCAATCCTATAGTTTGGTCTTCAAGATGGATATCCAGAGCATTCTGTACTGCTATGATAAGATACTGACCCGCGCGGCGTTGTCGCGTCTGACGGGCATCAACGAACGGCAGTTGGGTCATTACATTTGCGGCAGGAGCAAGCCTCGTCCGGCACAGAGCGGGAAAATCGTCCATGCGTTGCACGCGCTTGGACGGGAACTGCAGGCCGTGTGTGTATAGAAATACGCAATCAGAATCTCCATTGGAAACCCAGGACAACGGCGCGTCTGTTGGCCCTGTTTTCCTCAATCCAATAGTCCTTTTGGTCTTCCGATTCGTAGTTGGTTGTGATAGTCTGATCCAGCAGGTCGCGTCCTTCTAAGAACAAAGAGAATTTCTTGAAGTCCTTTTGGGCACGCACATTGAGCACAAACCGTGATTTTTGACTTGAATAGTAAGTGATTGTCTTGCTTTTGTAAAAAGCGTCCGCCGCAACACTCCACCCCTTTCCCAAATGGGCGGCGATATCGGCGTTGAAGCGCCAGTCAAAGGCTTTTTTAACGGGGGATTCAACACTCTTGGGCGTGAGCTTCGACAGATTAAAAACGACAACGGCATTAGCCTCGATAATCTTCCCTCGCCAACCTAACTTCTGCGTAAATCCGACAGAACGGTTGTCTGACGCATTGACCCAGTGGAAAACCTTGAACCGGTACTCATCAATATCCTCGTATGCCCAAGTCTTGTCTATCGCGTTGTCCACACAGGTGTAGGCGACGGAAGATTGGGCGAAGAAACGGGACTGTTTGAATTCATATTCAAGTGCATAGCGACGCGTATGTGGCGATAAAAGTTGGTCATTGCCTTTGTATATTTGGTCAATGTAGTCAACAGTCCTGTCGTACCAGCAGAGTTTGTCGTAATCCGGATGGTTGACACTTAACTGGTTGGTCAGGCTCAGAGAATGTTTCGGCGATATGTTCCATTTCACCTTGGCTCTGCCTACCGGAGCCACATCGTTGAGGCTCATGGGTTTGTGACAGGTGTCGTCATTTATGCGGCGGGCATAAATATCAGCGCCATAGTCGACATGAATCTCGAGACTCTTCCAGCTGAAATCAGCAGCTAAAAAAGGTTCAACACTCACACCCCAGAAATTGAATTTGTCCTGCAAGTTGATGGAATCCTGCAAAATAGCAGTCTCATCGCCTAAAATGAACCGCGTGGTGCTTCTATCGTCTTCAAGGACATTCGTCGCTGCAAGGCGAACACCGGGGGTGAGATACAGCTTGGCCGTTTTGTCTATAAGCGTATTTTTCAAAAAAATGTCCCCATCTATATTGAAAGTGTTTCTGCCGTATGTGCTCAAATAGCTCCAGGAGCTGTCTATGTGCTCAAGATCACCGCTTTTAGACGTCGTCCATGTGTCTCTCGTATTGTTGTGGATCATTTGGGCCGCGAGGGAACTTTGCAATATATTATGCCCCTCGTTAAAACTTCGGTAGGTTTTAAATCCAGTCCCCACTTTGTGCTCATCCATAGCATGAACATCATTGTAATAGGTATATTGGTCCCATGATTCAAGGTTGCCTTTTCCTCGCAAGGTATGCAAGTTGTCCCTGTTATTGGCATATTGGTACAGAATCCATGCCGAGTACCGCCTGTCCTTGGATGGTGTCCAAAGGAAATCCGATTTCAGATTGCTGGTAAAAGGATTTGTGGTGTTATATTTATAGAGAGCGCTAATTTTATTGTCATTGAAATCAAAACGGACCTTGTCGGTGGTATTCGGTTCCCATTTTCCGTTTATCGAAGTATTCCAGCTGAAAAAGTCTGTCTTGTAGTGCAGTTGGAACTCTCCTTGCAACAATCCATGATACATAGGGTCGTAATTGTTGGCAATGTTGCCCTGCAGGCCTCCAAAACCGCCCATCAGATCCACACTTCCTGACCATTGCGCCCTTAAAGGGAGACACCACGCCAAAAAGGCAATTCCGAGGAGATAACGGAAAGGATTATTCGCGATTTTATGTAACATCTTCAATTTTATATTTCGTGACAGGCAAGTCATATTGCTTTTCTTTTTAGGACAACCATTTGAAACCCAAGACAAAAATGCGCTTGTCAAACTTGGTTTATACTTTATTCAATTTTTCTGCAAAAGTACGATTTTTTCCGAAAAATTCAACCCACCGTTACATCCTAACAAAAAAAATTCTACTTTTGCCCGTTCGAATTATAAAACCTCTCACCTGCTCTACCGAGCTTTTGCCCCTGCGGGGCTGCTCAAGGAAATAGCTTCAATAACCGATAACCGATAACCAATTATTATTCACCAAAATAAATCGCATTATGACAAAAAAATTATTCGCTGAACTGATTGGAACGTTCGTTCTCACCCTGCTGGGCTGCGGAACGGCCATGTTCTTAGGCTGTGCGACGCCTGCTGGCGTTGTGGGCACGGCCATCGCTTTCGGTCTCACCGTGGTCGCCATGGCCTACACCATCGGCGGCATCACGGGTTGCCACATCAACCCGGCCATCACTTTCGCGGTGGCGCTTTCCGGCCGCATGACCTGGAAAGAGGCCTGCATCTACTGGATTGGCCAGTTCATCGGCGGTATCCTTGCCGGTGCCGTCCTGTTGGCGCTCGTCAACATCGTGACGCCCAGCGCTGAAGGCATCGCCGAAGGCATGATGGGTCTCGGCTGCAACGGCGTGGCCAACGCTGGCGGTGCAATGGGCGCCTGCCTCGTGGAGATCATCGCCACCTTCATCTTCGTGCTCGTGGTTCTGGGTACCACCGACAGCAAACTCGGCGCGGGCAACCTCGCCGGTCTGGCCATCGGTCTGACCCTGATCCTCGTCCACCTGGTCTGCATCAACCTCACCGGCACCTCCGTCAACCCGGCCCGCTCCTTCGGACCCGCGTTGTTCGCTGGCGGTCAGGCTCTTGCCGATGTGTGGGTCTTCATCGTGGCCCCAATGATTGGTGCCGCCCTCTCCGCACTCGTGTGGAAAGGCCTCGCCTGCAACAAGGAGTAATCCCGACATCTGTCGGATTTCTGTTGGTAGAGACGCACGGCCGTGCGTCTCTACCATGTCGTCAAACAGGCATAGATTGACAACAACGGTTCATCCAAATGGGTGGACCGTTTTTCAATTATGAATATGGTGAAAACGTTATGGAAAAAATATATCTTTGCGCTTCGTTTTTAAAAATGTGAATTATGGAAAAAGAGACCAAAACGGCAAGTTGGGAGGAAATTGAGCCCAAGTACAGACAACGGATCAAGCGGTTGCACACGTTGAACAATGTGGCGTTCTGGGTGACGCTCGCATTGGCCGTGTTCAATGTGGGGATGTTGATTTTTCGCGGTAACAGCACCTGGGCGGAAGTCGCATTCCGCGGTGGCCAGTATTTGGCTATGTTGCTGGTACTCAAACTGCCCAGCGTTCTTCGGATGCGCTTTAAGGTGGAAGTTCCCGCCCTGCTCTCCATCGTCATCGTCCTCTTCTGCTTCTGTGCATTGGTGCTCGGCGACGGTCTCGATTTCTACGGCAAATTCCCCTGGTGGGACTCCGTACTGCACGGTTTTTCAGGCGTTCTCCTTTCCATGATTGCGTTGTGGCTGATCCACGTCATCATGGCGGGCAACGACAAGTACATCTACTTCAACAAATACTTCCTCGTCCTCTTCTTGGTGATGTTCTCCCTCGGCATGGGAGCCTGCTGGGAAATCGTGGAATACACCTACGACAGTCTCAGCGGCACGAACACCCAGCAGTTCATGGCCTCGACCACCGGTTCCATCTTCGCTGCGGAGGATGTCCCGTTGTGCGGGCACGCCGCACTGCGCGACACGATGACGGACCTGATCCTCGACCTGGTCGGGGCCTTTGCGGTGGCCGTTTACGGCTTTTTCCGGCACAACCGGCTGAAAGAGCACTATGCCTTCGCGGTCAGGTTGATGGAGATTTACCGCGAGGAGATGAGGGAAGTGAAGGATTAGGAACTATTTCCTATTTTTGCACCTTGATTTTGAATTTGCAAATAGTATAACGACAATGATCAAATACAGCCAAGACATCCAGATTCAAACCGTGGAAAACAGCGGCAACATCGAAGGCCGTATCAGCAAGAACATCATCCTCACGCCGGCGGAGATGCTAGAGCGCGCCTCGATGTTCAACATCATCACCCTGCCGTCCGGTAGCCGCATCAAGGAGCATCCGCATATCGAAGATGCTGAGATTTACTACATCTTGGAAGGCGAAGCCGAGGTCACCGACAACGGCCGCACCGCCATCATGCACGCGGGCGACGTGATGTTCACCGGCAACGGCGACCGCCACAGCATCGCCAACCACAGCGGCAAAGACGTGAAGTTTCTAGCGTGTATTCTTCATTAGCAGTCCCGAAGGGACAAAACGCGCGAAGCGCAATTAACCTCACACAAGGCGTAAGCCGCAGTGTGGGGCACCCACAAAGCGAAACCGCAGTGTGGGGCTGTAAACCGTAAACTGTAAATCGTAAACCAACATGAAAAAACTAACAACCCTAATACTTCTCCTCACGGCAATCGCTCCCGCTTTTGCCTGCACCAACCTCATCGTCGGCAAGAAAGCCTCGAAGGACGGCAGCGTGATGTGTACCTACAACTGCGACGGCTTCGGCTTCTCCGGGTCGCTGTTCCACAGTCCGGCGGGACGGCACGCGCCCAACGAGAAAATCGCCATCCACGGGTGGGGACCCCAGCACGAGGGACAGTTCGTGACGCAGGTGGAATATACCTACAACGTGGTCGGGCTGATGAACGAGCGGCAGGTGACCATCGTGGAGACCACCTTCGATGGGCGGCTGGAGCTCCAGAACCGCGAAGGATTGCTCGACTACTTCTCGCTGATGCGGCTTGCGCTGCAACGCTCCTCCACGGCCCGCGAGGCCATCAAATGCATGGCGGAGTTGGTAGCGGAATACGGTTACAACAGCAGCGGCGAAAGCATCACCATCTGCGATCCCAACGAGGCGTGGATCATGGAGATTATCGGCAAAGGACCGGGTCAAAAAGGTGCCGTATGGGTCGCGCTGCGCATCCCAGACGACTGCATCTGCGCCCATGCCAACCTCAGCCGCATCCGCCAATTCCCGCAGGAGAACACATCCCTTGGCAGGAACAAAAAGGGTAGTAATACCCCCCTTGAGGGGGGCAGGGGGGTAGCCATCACTGACAAACATTTGCAATACATCACCCGTCCCGAGGTCGAGTGCGTCTATGCCGCCGATGTCGTCACTTTCGCCCGCGAGAAGGGGTACTTCAGCGGCAAGGATGCGGACTTCTCCTTCCGCGATGCCTATTGTCCCATCGATTTCGAGAATGTGCGCTACGCCGACGCCCGCGTGTGGAGCTTCTTCCGCCACCACTACGACGAGGCCGAGATGGACAAGTACCTGCCGTATCTCAACGGCGAGTTCGACAAGTGCGACCACCTGCCGCTGTGGATCAAGCCCGATGCACCGCTGTCCCTCAGAGACTTGCAGGAGGATATGCGCGACCATTTCGAAAATACCCCATTAGATATGACCGCCGACATGACTGCCGGTCCGTGGGGAATGCCGATTCGCCCGCTGCCGATGCACTTCCGCGACACGAACGGCGTCAGCTACTTCCGCGAACGTCCCATCGCCACGCAGCAGAGCGGTTTCACGATGACTTGCCAGATGCGCTCGTGGCTGCCCGACGACGTGGGTGGCGTCACCTGGTTCAATTGCGACGATGCCGACATGGTGGCCTACGTGCCGCTCTACTGCTGCATTACGCAGGTGCCCGACTGCTTCCGTCCGGAAAACAACCCCCGCACGGAATTCTCCTTCGAGTCGGCCTTTTGGATGAACAACTGGGTCGCCAACATGGTCTATCCGCGCTACTCGATGATGATTGATGATCTCCGCGAGGCCCAGCGCGAGTTGGAGGACTACTACTTCGCCGATCAGGACAGCGTGCTGAAGGCGGTGGAGAAGATGACCCCCGCCGACCGCCGCGACTATCTCAACAAGAGGAGCATCGCCTACGCCGACAAGATGATGAAGCGTTGGGACGTGCTGGCCAAATACCTGATTGTCAGATATAACGACCAAGTGGTGCGCAAGGTTGACAAGGACGGCAATTTCCAGCGTTGGGGATACGACACGCCTGGTTATGATATCCAGTTCATCAACGCCATTGGACCCGCAACAGGGGACCGGTACAAGCTGAAGGAGGTGATAGAGAGGCGGGAACGATAGGCGCATGGCCTCCGCCAACGCCGGTACAGGCATCCGTCAACGCAGGTACAGGAATCTGCAAACGCAGGTACAGGAATCTGCAAACGCAGGTACAGGAATCTGCAAACGCAGGTACAGGAATCCGCAAACGCCCGTACAGGCATCCGCAAACGAGTAGAGACGCACAGCCGTGCGTCTCTACATGACCGTTGACCTTAGAATCTCCGCTTGTTCTCGCACACCTTGTCCCCAAGCCTGTTTGCCCATTTCTCGCAATATAGCCAGTAATACGACAATCTTTTCCTTTTCCGAAGCCGTTGGAAATAAGGCGCGGAGGCCCATATCAGCGAGGGGATGGCGATGACCGGAAAGAAGAGCGGGCCTAAGATGATGGACTGCAGGTTGTGCCCGTACTCGTGCACGAGGGTGTCGTAGGTCATCTTGTCGTTCAGCTCATCGCTGTAAGCATCCAAGTTGTTGTCGTTCAGAAAGATGAACATCCCGCACCCGAGGCTGTAGGGGATTTTCCAGCAGGTCACCACGCTCGTCCGGAAGAAGAAGTGCCGGTTTCGCACGAACACTAAAAACAACAGCAACCCTATGGCACTCTGGATAATTCCCCAGGTCCACTGGACGAAGGCGGTGAGCAGGATCATGACAGGTTTTGGTCGCATATCGGTTTGACTCAATGAGGCGGCAAAAATACGAATTAAACATATCCGTAAAATGTATATCTTTGCCGCCAATTTCAATTTTTGTTAATTCATTGGTTATAAACCAAATAAACCTATGGCATTCATCAAAACAGACAATCTGAAAGGCGATATTTTCGGCGGCGTCACCGCAGGCATCGTGGCGCTGCCGCTCGCATTGGCATTCGGCATCCAGGCGTTCGGAGGCATTGACGATCCCGCCGCCAGCTCCATGGGCGCCCTCGCCGGCCTCGTCGGGGCCACGTTCCTCGGCTTCTTCGCCTCCCTCTTCGGCGGCACACACTCGCAGATTAGCGGCCCCACCGGTCCCATGACCGTCATCACCGCCTCGCTGCTCAGCGGCGTGTGGGCGGCCCAGCACTCCATGAGCGCGGTGCTCATCAGCATGTCGCTTGCCGGACTCTTCTGCGGTATCTTCCAAATCTTGTTCGGCATCATGAAAATCGGCAAATACGTGCGTTATATCCCCTACCCCGTCTTGTCGGGCTTCATGAGCGGCATCGGCGTCATTATTATTATACAACAACTCTATCCTTTAATCGGTTGCAAATCACCGGTTTTGGTTATCGATATGATCAAGCAGTTCCCCGAGCGCGTGGCCGACGGTGTTTCATTCACCGCATTGGCACTCGGCTTGGGTACCATTGCCATTATCTACCTTTCCCCACTGATAACCAAGAAGATACCTTCCACATTAGTGGCCTTGTTAGTAATGACCGTCATCTCGCTCTTCCTGAATATGGACGAGAAACTGCTCATCGGTCAGATTCCCGCCGGATTCCCGATGCCGTTTTTCGCAAAAGAAGGGCTGGACTTGGCCGGCATTGACTGGGGTGTGGTGTTAAAAGCCTCTGTCATTCCAGGACTTACGCTCGCTGGTTTGGGCAGTATCGACACGCTGCTCACCTCCGTGGTGGCCGACAACATCACCAAGACCCATCACAACAGCAACCGCGAGCTGGTGGGCCAGGGTATTGGCAACATCGTCAGCGGCCTCTTCTGCGGCATCAGCGGCGCAGGCGCGACTATGCGTACGGTTGTGAACGTGAAGAGCGGCGGTCGCACGCAGATCAGCGGTATGGTACACTCCCTGCTGTTGCTCGCCGTACTGCTCGGTTTGGGCAGCTTGGTGCGTTATGTCCCGCTATCCGTCCTCGCTGGCATCCTGATTACCGTCGGTTGGGGAATCATCGACTTCAAGGGCTTCAAAGACCTGCCCAAGATTCCGCGCGCGGACGCCGTGGTGCTCGTCATCGTCTTCCTGCTCACCGTCTTCGTGGACCTGCTCACGGCTGTCGGCATCGGCATGGTGATTGCTTGCGTGCTCTTCATGAAACGCGCAAGCGACCTCGTGGAGGGCGGCTACAGTTCCGCCGAGATGACCAACTTCGACAAGGAGAGTCCGTGGCAGGATGAGGGCGGCATGCCCGACAAGGTGCAGCATAAGATTTACATCCAGCGACTTAACGGCCCGATTTTCTTCGGCACCATCACCAAGTTCCAGCAGGTGATGACCGACGTGCCCGAAGATGCCAAGATCGTCATTATCCGCATGCGCCTCGTCAGCTTCATGGACCAATCCGGCCTCTATGCCATGGAGACCGCCATCAAGGAGTTGCAAGACCGCGGCGTGCTGGTACTGATGACCATCATCCAACCACAACCCATGTATATGCTTAAAACTATGAAGGTTATCCCCGAACTCGTGCCCGAACAGCATACTTTCGAAACCTTCGAGGACTGCACGGCGTTCCTGAAAAACCGGATAGAGGGATAACCAGCCCGTGTCATGTTTAATGCCAAAATGTCAGTGGTTTTCGCCTTGAGAATCACTGACATTTATTTTTGGCACAGTTGTTGCAATATTACGCCGCGTTCAATTGCGAACTGTGTAAAAAATCAATGAAGTAAAAAATTAAAAAAAATAGAAAAATGGGAAAAATTATTGGAATTGACTTAGGAACTACAAATTCATGTGTTGCGGTGATGGAAGGCAACGAGCCGGTCGTCATCCCCAACAGCGAAGGCAGAAGAACCACGCCGTCCATCGTGGCGTTCGTGGGCGACAATGAAAGAAAGGTCGGTGACCCTGCAAAGCGTCAGGCTATCACCAACCCCACCAAGACCATCTTCTCCATCAAGAGATTCATGGGTGAGACCTACGACCGCGTGACCAGCGAGGTGAGCCGCGTGCCTTACATCGTGGAACGCTCCTCCAACAACATGCCGAAAGTGAAGATCGACGACCGTTCTTACACCGCGCAGGAGATTTCCGCCATGATTCTGCAAAAGATGAAGAAAACGGCTGAAGACTATCTGGGACAGGAAGTTACGGAAGCTGTTATCACGGTGCCCGCATACTTCAGCGACTCCCAGCGTCAGGCCACCAAGGAAGCTGGCGAAATTGCAGGCTTGAATGTGAAACGTATCATCAACGAACCTACCGCAGCTGCTCTGGCTTACGGTCTGGACAAGAAGAAAGCCGACTCTAAAGTGGCTGTCTTCGACCTCGGTGGCGGTACTTTCGATATCTCCATCCTGGAACTCGGTGACGGTGTCTTCGAGGTGAAATCCACCAACGGCGACACGCCCCTCGGCGGCGACGACTTCGACCGTAAGATTATCAACTGGATGGCCGACAGCTTCCAGAGCGACAAGGGCATCGACCTCCGCAAAGACCCCATGGCCATGCAGCGTCTGAAAGAGGCTGCCGAGAAGGCCAAGATCGAGCTCTCCAGCAGCATGGAGACCGAAATCAACCTGCCCTACATCACCGTGGCCGACGGCGTGCCGCAGCACCTGGTGATGAAACTCAGCCGCGCCAAGTTTGAGCAGCTCTGCGACGACCTGATCCGCGCCACCATCGAACCCTGCCGTCAGGCTATGCGCGACGCCGGCCTTAGCAACAGCGACATAAACGAGGTCATCCTTGTCGGCGGCTCCAGCCGTATCCCCGCTGTGCAGAAGAAGGTCGAAGAGTTCTTCGGCAAGGTGCCCAGCAAGGGCGTCAACCCCGACGAGGTGGTCGCCATCGGCGCCGCCATCCAGGGCGGTGTGCTCACCGGCGAGGTGAAGGACGTGCTGCTGCTCGACGTCACTCCTCTGAGCCTCGGTATCGAGACCCTGGGCGGTGTGATGACCAAGCTCATCGACGCCAACACCACCATCCCCACCAAGAAGAGCCAGGTCTTCAGCACCGCTGCCGACAACCAGCCCGAGGTCGAGATCCACGTCCTGCAGGGCGAGCGCCCCATGGCCAACGACAACAAGACCATCGGCCGCTTCCACCTGGCCGGCATTCCGCCAGCACCGCGTGGAGTACCCCAGATTGAGGTCACCTTCGACAACGACGCCAACGGCAACCTCAACGTCAGCGCCCTCGACAAGGCCACCGGCAAGAGCCAGAACATCCGCATCGAGGCCAGCAGCGGCTTGAGCGAAGAGGAAATCAAGCGCATGAAAGCCGAAGCCGAGGCCCACGCCGACCAGGACAA
>JAFPVR010000051.1 GCA_017395245.1 Bacteroidales bacterium
AAATATCAATCAGAAAGAAGCACGGAGGACATGGTCGGGTAGCCATCACGAGGCACCAGCCACAAGCATCTGCGGGGACGCAGATGCCTCCATAGCTGCCGCGCCAGAACGATCAGGTGAAATTTTGGTGCGGTCGCCGTGCCAATAACCCATAACCTATAACCCATAACCATTAAAATCGTATCTTTGCCGCCCATTTAAAAACCCTATAGAATGTCGTTCGCAAACCCCTTGATGCTCATCGGTCTCGCGGCCATCCTGGTCCCGATCATCATACATCTTTTCAACTTCCGGAGATACAAGACCATCTATTTCTCCAACGTGCAGATGCTGGAAGACATCCAGAAGAAGACGAAGCGTGCCTCCCAAATCCAGCAGCTCATCGTGCTGGCCTTGAGGGTGTTGGGTATCGCCGCCCTCGCGCTCGCATGTGCCCAACCGTTCCTGCGCACCGGCGATAAAAACTCCCAGAACGGTAACGTGGTGGCACTTTTCGTGGACAACTCCTACTCCATGGAGACCGAAAGTAAGAACGGCTCGCGCCTCTACGACGCCGTGGACGCCGCCAAGAACATCGTGCAGTCGTTCGACTTCTCCGACGACTTCGTGCTCACCACCCAGGACTTCTCAGGCGAGGAATCCCATATTCTCAACAAAGACCAAGTTTTGGAAATCCTCGACCGCATTGCCGTATCCCCAAATAGCCACTCTTTCAAAGAAATACGCGCATTTGAAAACCATACCATCCAGCAATCGAACAAGGCGAACGTCATCCATTACTACATCTCGGACTTCCAGAAGAACAACTTCGACATGTCCGTGCTGCGCAACGATTCCTCGGCGCACATCGGGCTGATCCCGACCCCGGCGGAACAACTTAGCAACGTGGGCATCGACAGCTGCTGGTTCCTGACGCCCGTCTTCAAGCTCGACAACACCGTCACGCTCATCGCCCGTATCCACAACTACGGCGACGAAGAAGTGCAGAAAGTGCCTGTAAAACTGCATGTTAACGAGAAGCAGAAGGCCATCGCAGCCCTTGACATCGCCGCCGGTGGGTACGCCGACTGCCACCTGACCTACCGCATCGACGAGACAGGCACCAACTGTGGCAAGGTGAGCATCGAAGACGTGCCCATCACCTTCGACAACGACCTCTACTTCACCTACGATGTCTCTGAAAACAGCACAATCACTGTAATTTACGACCGCGAGCCGAACCGTTTCCTCACCGCACTCTACGGCAAGGATTCCGTCTTCACCTACCAGCCAATGGGCTACCAGCAGGTCAACTACACGCAGCTGCGGCAGAGCGCGGTGGTGGTGCTCAACGAGGTCCCGACCGTCTCCTCCGGTCTCGCCGACGAGCTGACGAAGTTCGTGAAGGCCGGCGGCACCCTGTTGGTGTTTCCATCCGAGAAGGCCGACAACAGCGTCAACAATCTGCTGAAATCGCTTGACGCGGGCACCTACGGCAGCCTCGTCAAGAAGACCCTGAACGGCAAGAGTGTGAACCGCGAAAGCATCTATTTCAAAGGTGCTTTGGAGACTGCGGACGGCCGCATCGACATGCCGCAAACCTTGCAGCACTTCGCCATAGCAGGCGGCGGCAACGGCAGCGAGGTCATCATGACCTTGGAGGACAACTCCCCGTTGCTTGTCTCCTATCCTGTTGAATCCGGGAAAGTTATCCTCTCCGCCGTGGCCATGAACGACGACTACGGCAACGCCCACCGGCACGCCCTCTTTTTCGTGCCGCTGCACAATATCGGCATTATGAACGCCGTGCAGCAGAAGCTCTACAACGTCATCGGCGTCGATCAGATGCAGCGTGTGATGCTGCCGAGCGACGGCTCCGACGAGGCCGTGGTGCTGCGGGCGCGCAAGGGCGGCGAAGAGTTCATCCCTGAGCAACGGCGGTTGGGCAACGAAACTGCGCTCTACTTCCACAACCAGGCCCACTCGAGCGACTGGTACGACATCGTGCGCGGCGGGCAGGTGTTAGGCACGCTGGCCTTCAACTTGAACCGCCGCGAATCGGACCTCGCCTGCTACGACGAGAAAGAGCTCAACAAGATGGCCGAGGAATTAGGCGGCAACACGGCGGTCATCAGCGCCGACACCAAGAACATCGCCAAGAGCGTCAGCGACCGCCTCAACGGCAAGCCGCTGTGGCCGTGGTTCGTGGTCTTTTCATTGCTCTGCTTCCTGGCCGAAATCGCGCTGCTGCGGTTCTGGGGAAAACCAGGGCTGAATGAGTAGAGACGCGGCGCGCAACGTCTCTACAGGCAACAGGCTTCATTTCAACATCTTACGTCCCGTATTCTCCTCCAATATCGTCATCCGGTGGATGAGCCTGTTGAGTCTCAGCAGCCAACGGCGTTTGTAGATTCTAACCAGTATTTGACAGAAAGGACAAAATTATTACTGCCTGCGGCATTTTTAATTATACCGAATTCGGTACAATTAAAATTTGTCAATGTTAGACGATGGATTGTTTTTTGAATTTTCGTATCTTCGCTCCCGAAAAATAAGCCTCATTTTTTCACCACCCCCCCAAAGAACACCAAAAAGAAGATCTAACAGTTTAACATATTGACATCAAGCGTTTTCAAACTAACAATCTAACAGAACAATGAACATCAACAAACTTATAGGAATGTACTTTGAGGGGCTTCCGGCTCCGGATATTTTTACGTTTGATTCGGAAAGCATCAATGACGAATGCTCTACTATTGTGTCAAATCTTCTGAAAAACCACGACATAGAGTTGTCCGTTGTGCAGTCCTTCAACTATTGTTTGTATGAGGTGTTGGACAATGTTTTGACCCATTCGGGCAAGAAGTCAAGAGTTTTGGTTTCCCGATATTATGCAGATAAGAAACAGATACAAGTTCTGGTGGCGGATGACGGGATGGGCATACACAAATCGTTGATTGAAAACGATTTGTATAAAGATTTGACCGAGGCGGAAGCATTACAGCATGTGATTCTTGACAAGGTGACAGATGGAAAAGGCATGGGATTCGGATTGTACTCGACGAAAAATCTGATTACCTTTGCCGGCGGAGCATTGGTTATCGCATCAGGTCAGCACAAACTGGTTTATGATGGCTTGCAGAGCACGGTTTGCGAGATTGAGAACACGGATGGAACGGTTGTTTACCTGGCGGTGAATGCAAATCGGGAGATTAATGCCAACGACGTAGTTGACAATCGCACGGACTGTGCTGCAGATTTTAACGAGGCCTTTTTAGAAGACGACGATTTGGACAATTTATGGTAAAACGATAGAAAGATGACAACATTCTCATTCAAAGATTACGGAAACCAGCTTGGCACCCGGGTTTTGGGGGCCAAGGTGAGGGAAGATTTGCTTTCTGTGATGGAACGGGACAGCAAGGTGGTGCTTGATTTCAGCGGCGTGGACGTGGTGGCAAACGCCTTTGCCGACGAGTGCATCGCAAAGCTGTTGCTCATCATGTCCCTATCTGAACTGAAGGACAGGACAACCTTCGCCGGCCTGAACGACATGGCCAAGATGAACATCGCCCTCGCCCTGAAGCGGAGACAACTGGCGTTAGCCGCCAACTAATTTGATATAGGCTTACAAACGATTTTTTCACCAAACCCCAAAGAACACCAAAAGAGAAACTGAAATTATAACATATTGACATAAAGCGTTTTCGCTTTTCTTAGTATCGTTGAAATCTCGACAATTTCCACACTATCACTCAAGAAAGCAAAGACGCTCGCGGTAGTATCCGTGAGCTTTCTTGTTTGTGATAGTAGGTAGTCGAGAAACTCAACGATAAACAAAAAGTTTCAACACAATTTTGCTGTGGAGAAGCAGGGACTATAACTATTTCTTTCAATTCTCCTTCAGTGAATCTACTTTCGACTTGTGACAAAAGTGCCGGTCTTTCTGTACGTTGTGTTCGTAATATAACTGTTGAGGGAGATGTTTCACAAACCGTGTTAACAACTCCCGTTTTCAATATTGCCTCAAGCATAGCTACTTGTGGAGGCATTGCAACTTCTGAGAATGGCTTGCCAATACTGGAACGCGGTGTTTGCTGGGGTACAACGCCGTCACCTACTATAGCTGGAGATCACACTTCCGATGGTAGTGGAACTGGCAATTTTACCAGCAATCTATTTGGACTATCACCTAATACCACATATTATGTTCGAGCGTATATTTCCAGTAATGCGGGAACTGTGTATGGAAATGAGTTGTCCTTTACTACATCATTAGATGCTTCGTTTGTTTGTGGTGTTTCGACCATTTCAGATTACGATGGGAACAATTACAATACAGTTCAAATAGGTAACCAGTGCTGGATGAAAGAAAACATGCGAACTACGCATTATGCTAACGGAACAGCTATCACACAGGGTACTTCTTCCTCTTCTTCTAATAATATAGGTTATTATTATAATCCAGAAAGTTCTACGCCATACGGATATCACTACAACTGGCCTGCTACGAAAGGACCGTCTTATCTCAGTGCAAACAATCAGGGTGTTTGTCCTTCTGGGTGGCATGTTCCGAGTGATGAGGAATGGGTGCTGTTAATCCAATATGTGCGCAACCAAAATCAATACGTATGTGGCATTGATAAAAGAAATATTGCCAAGTCTTTGGCAGCCTCAACTGGATGGAGTTCTGATACTAGTCATGATAATTGTATCGTAGGCAATTTGCCTGGCAATAATAATGCAACTGGATTTAGTGCATTACCTGGCCCAAGCGGTTGTGCTGTTTTTTGGAGTTCTACCGAATCAACTATTACTGACAAAACTATTACATACGGCTTCTGTAATACTAACAATCGAGTGAGCTGTTATAACAACACTAACAAGAGTGGTTTTTATTCCGTCCGCTGCCTCCGCGATTAACATTCAAATCAATATGCACAAAAGCCAACCCGGTCGCATTGACGGACTTACGCACCTGTACAAAGATTTCCAAATTCAAGAGGGAGACTATATTGGGGTAGAGATGCTTGCGGAAAATGTTATCAAGGTTTCGTTTTACAAGCTCACTCTTCGTCTCAGGAAATAACATCTCATTCAGACTTAATTTGTTCTAACAACCCCGGATACGACTTCTCCAAGCACCTCACATCATCCAGCACCGCACTCGGGAACAACAGGAACGCCATCGCCAAGCGGTGGTCGTGTTTAGTATCGAGTCTTGCCCCCGCTACTACGGGTTCACCTTTCCCCTTCACACGAAGCTCATTATCGGATAATTCAATTTCAGCGTAAGGAGCCAACTGTTTGGCCAAAGCCTGCAACCGGTCCGACTCCTTGTATCGCAAGTTCCGAACATTCCGGAAGGTGATGTCGGCGGGCAACAACGCGGCGAGGGCGGCCATCACCGGCACGGTGTCGAGGTTGTCGCGCACGTCCAATACCATGCGAGGCGTTTTTTCCAACGGTTTGGCGGATATTTCGATGCATGAGGATTCGGTATTATCAATGCACGAGGACGTAGAGACGCGGCGCGCCGCGTCTCTACAAGAAACGGACACATCCAACATCCTGAACCATTTGGTGATGACAGCATCCCCCTGGACGGATTCTAACGACAACGGCGAGAGAACATATTCGTTTTCGGGATGCAACCTAGCGTGCGCGAACCAAAAAAGGGCCGCGCTCCAGTCGCCGGGGGCACCAATCGGCGTGTCGGGAACCTCCATACCGGGAATTACCACCGACCAGTCACGCGCAAGCGCAAGCGTCATATTAGGAGGGTCGGCATTCCTGCCGACCGCCGTTACCGACCAGTCACGCACGAGCGCGAGCGTCATACGCAGGTACGACAACGACGGAATGTCCGTGGTGGTGAGATGCAACGTCCGGAGCCCCAACAACGGGGCCGCCATCACCAATGCAGAGGCCATCTGCGAGGATTGCGTGGCGTCGAGGGTCAACGACAAACCTGCGTCGGTTTCGTTATCGGTTTCGGTTTTCCCACATTGTAGAGACGCACGGCCGTGCGTCTCTACAGACGAAAAGGTTTTCCCCCGTATCAACCAACCATCCCCCACCCTTTCAATTTCCGCACCTATTCCGCGCAACACCTCCACCAACGGCAGAATCGGGCGTTGCAACAGACGCGGCGTACCCGTCAACAACCACCTGCCTGGGGTGGCGGCGAGAACAGGCATCAGGAACCGGTAGGCCGCGCCGCAATCGGCCACGTCAATGGTCGTCATTGTATTCGCGCCCATGCGTTTCGCATGCGCCATCACCTGCAACGCGCGCCACGTGACGCGCACATCGCTGCCGTCCATGTCCGAAACGGGCGGGATTTCCGCGCCCCGCACATACGCCAACACCATCCGGCGAATCTTCAGGCTCTTATTATCAGGCAGTTGTATCTCGTACCGCATTCCAGAAATTTATGGGCAAAAGTAATTTTTTTTGCGTATTTTTGCCGCCGTAACAAATCTGTATACGAAATAAATATGGAAAAGGAGCGCAGTATTGACAAACTGGCCCGGTACATTATCATTCTGGGCGCCCTGGCCATCGCCGCCGTGTTATGCTATTTCTTCGGCAGCGTGATTGCCTACATTCTCATCGCTTTCGTGGTCTCTTTGATCGGACAGCCGATCGTGAAACTGCTCCGCAAGATCAAAATCAAAGGAAAATCACTGCCCGACGCGGTGCTGGCAATCATCACACTCATTCTCATATTCGCACTGCTGTTCTTGTTAGTGATGCAGGTGATTCCCGTTGTGACCGGCATCGTGGGCGAAGCCTCCGCCATGAACGCCCAGGAAACGACAGGCGGCTACAACATCATCGACGAGGCCAACGTATGGATTATCCAAACCATCCCCTGGGTGGGCGAAGACTTCGACGGTGTGGAGTTGCTCATGCAGAATATCACCAAAGTGATTAACTTTTCGAATGTTTCAGTCCTTTTAGGGTCTGTGGCCTCCGCCGTCATAAGCCTTGTCGTGGGAATCTTTTCCGTGGTCTTCATCTCCTTCTTCTTCATGAAGGATGAAACGCTCTTCGGCCGCATCGTCGGTTCCTTGGTACCTGACACCATCGAGGATAAAGTCAAAACAACCATCCTTGACATCGAGCGGCTGCTCTCCCGCTACTTCGTAGGGCTGATTGTTGAGATTCTCGGCGTTGTGATTTTGGACTGCCTCGGGCTGTGGCTCATCGCCCGCATCGGCTTCAACTACGCCCTCGGCATCGCCTTCATCGCAGGCCTGCTTAACATCATCCCGTATGTGGGACCGCTGATCGGCGAGGTAATCGGGGTCGTGCTCTGCATTATCCTGAAATACGGCGCCGGCATCGGTTTGGGCGTCAACATCTGGGTCTTCGCCGCCATCGTCTTGGCCATCATGCTGGCCACCCAGTTGGTTGACAACTTCGTCTATCAGCCGCTCATCTACTCCACCAGCATCAAGGCCAGCCCGCTGGAAATCTTCGTCGTGTTGCTCATCGCCGGCAACATCGGAGGTGTGGTGGGCATGCTCATCGCTATCCCCACTTACACGGTCGTGCGCGTCATCGCCAGCCGCTTCTTCTACAACTACAAGGTGGTGCAACGGCTGATTCCGGGTATCGAAAACGAGGACACGGAAGGACTGATTTGACATATATGAAACGGTTGGTGTTCCTCACGTTTTTTGCTGCCGTCGCGATAATCGCGCACGGGCAGTACCTTTCGTCCTCCAACCTGCCGATTGTCATCATCACCACCGACAACGGCGCGAGCATCCCGGACGAGCCGAAGATAGGGGCCTCCATGAAGATTCTCTATGTCAACGACACGACGATCAACTACTTGTCGAACCAGAACGACAGCCTCTATCTGAACTACAACGGCCGCATCGGCATTGAGCTACGCGGCTCCACTTCGCAGAATCACAACAAGAAACCCTACGGCTTCGAGACACGCATGGCCGACGACGTGACCAACAACAACGTCTCCCTCATGGGACTGCCCGCCGAGAACGACTGGGTGCTCAACCCGATGAACGACGAGCCCTCCTACGTGCGCGACAACCTCTCCTACATTCTGGCCGGCCGCCTCGGACATTACGCCCCGCGTGTCAAATACTGCGAAGTCATCGTCAACGGCGACTACCGAGGGCTCTACTTCCTCACCGAGAAGATCAAAATTGACGCCCACCGCGTGAACATCGTGTCGATGGACAGCACGGATAACGCCAACCCGGACATCACCGGCGGCTACATCTTCAAGGCCGACAAACTGACAGGCGGCGACGTACCGGCCTGGTCCACACCCGCTTACGACTACTGGGAGAACGTGGACTACATCTACCACGAGCCGAAACCCGAGGTCATCACCCCCGCGCAAGGCACTTACCTCCAAGCCTATTTCAACACCATGCAGGCGGTTATCGCCGCCCACGACCAAGACGTGAGCCACGGCTTTCCCGCCTACGTGGACATTCCGAGTTTTGTGGACTATATGATTATGGGCGAACTTTCCTCCAACGTGGACATCTACCAGAAGAGCACCTTCTTCCACAAAGATCGCGGCGGCAAGCTTCGCGCCGGTCCTGTTTGGGACTTCAACTTAGCCTACGGTTATGACTTCGGTTCCGTGGGGCGCTCCGGCTACGACGTGCTGCAGCTCGCCAACGGCGACAACACCGGCTCCGACTTCTGGCACCAGCTCTACGAGGACAACTTCTACCGTTGCTACCTTATGCACCGTTGGGAGGAGCTCACCGCCCCCGGCGCGCCGCTGCACTACGACAGCGTGATTCGCGTGATGGACAGTCTCACCGCACAAATCAGCACCGCCGTTTCGCGCGACCGCGTGCGCTGGGTGCGGATCTACGACTACAACGACCATCTAAACACGATGAAGATCTGGTTACAGCACCGCTACACCTGGCTCAACCACGAATGGGACCTCTACCGCGACTGCATCCCGATTGAATCGCTGCCGTTGGTCATTTCCATGATTAACTACCATCCGGTATCGCAATTGGGCTTTAACGCCGACGACCTGGAGTTCCTCTGCATTGTGAATAACAGCGACGACACGGTGAACGCCTCCGGGGTCTATTTCCGGGAACTTGGCCTCTCGTACACGTTCCCCGCCGGCTCGCTCATCCCGCCGCACGGGGAGGTTTTCCTCGCCGCCAACGCGCAAGCCTTGCAGCAATGCTACCACAAGACGGCCTACGGCGAGTTCCTGCGCCACCTCGACAACAAATCGGAGCGGTTGGTGCTGGCCGACGCATGGGGCAACATCATTGACGAAGTGACGTATGCCGACACGCTCCCCTGGCCCATCAATGCCGACGGCCACGGCGACTTCCTCATCCTCCTCGACCCCGACCTCGACAACGCGCTGCCCGAAAGCTGGATATCCGCCGACAACTTCGTGGGAGTCCCGAATCGCGAGCTGTCCGCCACGCTGATTGTAAGCCCCAATCCGACAACAGGAATCGTCCGCATCGAGAGTCCCGAACCGATGGTTTCCCTCACGTTCACGGACGCGCAGGGCCGCACGCTCACGCACATACCCGCGAACAGCGACACGCCCCTCACCCTTGACCTCACCCCCTACCCTGCCGGCGTTTATTTCGTCACCGCAGCGATCCGCAACGGGGCGAAGACAACAACAAAGGTGGTACGGCAATTTTAGAGACGCATGGCCATGCGTCTCCGCACACAAAAAAAACGGAAGGACCAACGCCCTTCCGTTTTTTTTTTCGTTGTAATACCAACATTATTCGAACGAGAGAATCGCCTCCTTGATAATGGCGATGGCCTCGCGGAGTTCCTCCTCGGTGATGACCAACGGGGGAGCGAAACGGATGATGTGCTGGTGGGTCGGTTTGGCGAGCACACCGAGGTCGCGCATCTTCTCGCACACGTCCCAAGCCTCTTTGCCGTTCGTGGGTTGGATGATGACAGCGTTGAGCAGGCCCTTGCCGCGCACTTGCTTGATCATCGGGCTGTTGATCTTGCCCATCTCCTCGCGGAAGATCTTGCCGAGGTATTCGGCGCGCTCAGCGAGCTTCTCTTCCTTCACCACTTCCAGAGCAGCGATACCGACACGGCAGGCGACGGGGTTGCCACCGAACGTGGAGCCGTGCTCACCAGGCTTGATATTCAGCATGATGTCGTCGTCGGCCAAAACGGCGGAAACGGGCATCGTGCCACCGGAAAGGGCCTTGCCGAGCACGAGGATGTCGGGACGGACACCTTCGTGGTCGCAAGCCAGCATCTTACCCGTACGGGCAATACCGGTCTGCACCTCGTCAGCGATGAACAGCACGTTGTGGGCCTTGCAGAGGTCGTAGCATTTCTTCAGATAGCCTTCGTCCGGCACATAGACGCCAGCTTCACCCTGGATGGGTTCCACGAGGAAACCGCACACCATCGGATCTTCGAGGGCCTTGGCCAAAGCATCGACATCGTTGTAGGGAATCTTGATGAATCCCGGGGTGAACGGGCCGAAACCAGCGTATGCATCGGGATCGATGGAGAGGGAGACGATGGTGATGGTACGTCCGTGGAAGTTTCCTTCGCAGACGATGATCTTGGCCTGGTTCTCAGGCAGACCCTTCTTGTCGTAACCCCAACGACGGCAGAGCTTCAGAGCGGTCTCGTCAGCCTCGGCGCCGGAGTTCATCGGCAGCACCTTGTCGTAGCCGAAGGTCTCGGTGACGTATTTCTCGAACGGTCCGAGACAGTCGTTGTAGAAGGCGCGTGAGGTCAGCGTAACCTTCTGAGCCTGGTCGATCATGGCATCGATGATCTTCGGGTGGCAGTGACCCTGGTTGACGGCGGAATAAGCGGAAAGGAAGTCGAAATACTTCTTGCCTTCCACGTCCCACACGAAGGGGCCTTTACCCTTGGCGATGACCACGCCCAGCGGGTGATAGTTGTGCGCACCATAGCGGGCCTCCATGTCCATGGCCTGCTGGCTTGATGTAATTTTTTCTACCATAATGTTTTATAATTTGATGAGTAAACTTTCGTCCTAATATAAGCAGTCGGCAAAGATACTTTTTTTTTCGACACGGCACACCTGAAAATTAAGATTAGCGGTCGGTTGTCCCGCCGAACCCCGATAGGGGTTCCCTATCTGTAGCAGATGCCGACCGTACGCGTGCCCCACAACCCCGTGAGGGGTTGCACCCGCCCACAACGAGACGCGCAACCCGTTGGATATGAATCCCCTCCGGGGATTTGGAACCACACGGGCAACCGTTTGCTACAGAGATGGATCCCCTAACGGGGATTGGACCTCCGAAGGGAACGCTTCGCACCCCTGTTTCCACACGGGCTCTTCCGCCCATTCACGCGGAAATCCCATGGCGGCGGGATCCACCCCGGGGAAGTCAGAAAGGAGCATTTTGAGCCTGGTTGACATATTGTTTTTCGGCGAGATGATGTTGACAAAGTATTTGATAATGCAAAGATTGTAATAGATACGTAAGGGGTTAGCCTCTAAAGAAATCCAAGGAAAGGCAATATGGCGAGGAAAGGTTGGTCGAATGGTCTTTTTTCTTCCATCCACAATAGTCTGTTTTCAATTAAAAAAACGACCCGCACATTTGAGCATCGTAGAGAGGCTTGGCGGGTTCTGGGGCTGCAAAAATACACTTTTTTTTAATCGTTCAATATTTGTTTGAATTTTTCCACGGCGACCGCACCAAAATTTCACCTGATCGTTCTGGCGCGGCAGCTATGGAGGCATCTGCGTCCCCGCAGATGCTTGTGGCTGGTGCCTCGTGATGGCTACCCGACCATGTCCTCCGTGCTTCTTTCTGATTGATATTT
>JAFPVR010000052.1 GCA_017395245.1 Bacteroidales bacterium
GAGAAAATCACCTCCAACGTCTTGTCGTCGCGCCAGGCATAGCTCTTGACAGGCGGGAAATCCGCCCCTGAAGTGCTCATATACAGGGCGATGCTGTTTAGCATCGGCTTGGAGAATGTGATGACGAGTGTGAAAGGACCGCTGGGAACATCCTTCGCGCCGTCCTTGAGGTTCAATTTGTAGGTGGCGTTCTTCTTGGCCAGCGCTTTCTGCTGCTTGTTGTACTGCTTCAAGTCAAAGTCGTTCACCATCTTGGCATAGACGGGCATGAAGTCGGACATCGTGGCATACTTGTCGCGTTGCTGCTCGTACTCTTTCAGGGCGTCGCACAAGGTTTGGATGAGGATGAAACCCTGCCGTTCTTCTTCTCCGACAAATGCGGATTCCTCAATCTGAGGATAGTGGACTCTCATATAGCGGATGACGGAGGCGCGGACAAACGTTTCGTTCATCATAATCAGGGCCGAACCGTAGGCGGATTGCCGCAGCTGCTCTTCTCGTTCCTTGAACACCTTTTCGGCGGATGCCTCCATCAACGACCAAAACTGGCTGTTCAGCGGGTTGCAGTAATGGTGGCAGAACTCGTGGATGACAACGGGCAGTACGGTGTTTGCATTGTAGGAGATGTTTCCGCTATCATCCACTTGGCAGCAGCCAATGACGGGGCTCAATGCGTTAGTGCCGTCTTTCAGTTTGGCACTGCACCCGTAGTTGTTCGGACCCACTAACAGGCTGAGCACGATGCGGAAGGTGCTGCCGCTTTCCGCGCCGAAATAGTCGTTGAACCAATCGTAATCAATTTGCTGGTTGATGGCCTCGAACGCCTCCTCCACCTCGTCGAACAGGATATCCTGCTGCAAGTACCAATCGTGGAAATGGGATTTGCGGTAAAAATCGTTCAGCGGTTCCAGGAACTCTTTTTTCTGTTGATCCGACCAACGGTCGAAAGAGTTGTCGCTGCCTTCTAAGAAACTGTCGTCTAATACAATAGCACCATTGGCATTCAACGTTAGATGCAAACCGTAAGAGGCCACCGCATCATAGCTGATTCCCGATTCGTTCTGGTATTGGCGAGCCAGCTGCACGACGGGATGGTCTTTGTATGGCCCGAAAACGGAATCGACCTCGTGCGCGTATTGCGGAACTCTGCAACGATTGTATTCTTCGGATCCCGAAAGTCGCCAGACCGTGGCCATCAGCTCCACACATTCGTCGAAGCGCGCCGGAATCGGGCTTTGGGCGAAGGAAGTCAGCGCGGAGAGGACGGCGCAGAGGAGAACGGTTAATGTTTTCTTCATATCGTCAAAGGTTTAAATCCAGCCGCAAAGATAGTCATTTTATTCATTCAGGGCACGCGAATAAACCCTCATTTTTGTCTTACCTCCTTACTTGTTCTCTCTCATGTTTTCGATGACACGAATTTTTTGTATCTTTGCGGTGCAAAAACAACAAGAACAAAGGCTATGGAATCGAGCAAGCTTCCCGTGAAATCCTGTCCGAAGAAGACCTATACCTACTCGCTGGAAGGTTCCTACAAAGCCGCGGTGGCGGGTGTCGTCTTTGAGGTGATCATCTCCATTTGTATTTTCGCAGTTGACTCATGGAGGACACCCTTGATCCCTGTTCTCATCCTCTCTCTGCCTCTTGTTGCTATACTATGGATGAACGCCCTCTATAAAAACGCGCGCATCTCCTTTTCTCCCGAGGGGCTGACACTTTGCGGCGCATTAAACCTCAAGGATGGATTCAAAAATGATTTCCGTCGGGAGGATTTCAGAAAAGAGGAACATTTCAAGTGGGAGCAGATTCAGCGTTTGGGATATACCAGAGGTCCGAGGCATCCGTCTTTTTTGTTCATACACCTGTTGGATGGCGAAACCTACTATTTCCCTATCAAGTATTCCTACAACGCCATATTCATCATAGACAACCTACGGCGTTTCACTGGATATTCCGGCTGTAAGGACTTAGGGGAACTTGTGCCGTATCTTAAACGGCTCAAGGAGGAAGAGTAACGTTTTTTTGGCAATGAAAAAATGATGGCATCTATTGCTCAGTCTCTAAAAAATGTATTTTTGCACTGCAAACGTACAAATCCATTTGTTATGAAAAAAATCGCAGTTATTACCCTTTGTCTGCTCCTCTTGCAAAGCGTGAGCGCGCAACAGACCTTCAATATGCATGTTGACACTCTTTTCGTGACAGGAAATCATGTCGAATGGGGCGATTTTTCATTCAGCGGGTACAACGACAAATGGCTTTGGACAAGGTCAAAACCGTACCCCACTGTCTTGTTCGAAGATGACCTCTACACGGTAAGCCATGACAATTATTACGGAGGCATCCTCTTCACGGCAAAGGAGCCTTCTTTATACATTGACGCCCACAATGGGTGGTTACAGCACGAATATGTGAACCGGCAATACTATTTCACGGGGGAATTCCATCAAATACTGCGTCATGGGGATTACTACTACTTTATCAACCCCAAACGGGTGGATAGTTTGCGCATCGACCAGAACCCGGGAAATCCGTTGGTAAAGAACATCATTCCAGATATTTGGGACAACAATTTATCATTATGCCATAACGACTTCAAATGGTGCGATCCACAGAGCGGTTATGGCGGTGGTAGTAGGTATGTTAGAGGATATATATGTCATGGTTGTTGCATCGGAAGGCACTATTCTTACACAATGCCGACGGACACACTGTTTCACGGGGCTTTCGTGTCAGACGACCAACTGTATTATGTCGTCAGTTGCGACAATGAAGTGTTCCTTGCCCAACGGAACGGCAATGACTTGACCCGTGTCAAGGAATTAGGTCAAGGGTGGAACTTTTATGATTATTTTGGTGACTCAAATCGTTGGTGGAATCTCGGTCCGGGCGACAACCGCTTGCTGAAACCATTCCGTACCTCCGACGGCACTGCGGGGCTGCTCACCATCGATGGTAGTGACATCCATGTCCAATATGTCATGTCTTCCAAGACGGTGGTGCCGTAATTACCCTGACTTCACGCCAGCAGCCAGCCATCTACCCCGTCTATTTTTTAGACACCGTTGTCTCATTTTTGGACACAACTGCAACAGCAATTCATCGCTACACCCTTGATGTTGAAATATTTCCTATTTTTGGCGCGATTTTTGAGAATGCTGAATTATAAATATATTCTTTGAGCAGTCTCGAAGAGACAAAACGCGCGAAGCGCAATTAACACCATACAAGCGAAGCGCAGTGTGGTGCGCACGAAGCGCAGTATGGTGCCTACAGGAACGATAACGAAAAACAGAACCGATGCTCAACACCATCATAATCGTAGACGATAACCGCAACGTCCTCGCCGCGCTGAAACTGCTGCTGGAACGTGAATTCCGGCAGGTGGTCGCGCTGCCATCGCCCAACACCCTCCTGCGCCAGATCGATCAGTGCCGGCCGGACGTCGTCCTGCTCGACATGAACTTCTCCGCCGGACTCAACACCGGCAACGAGGGCCTCTTCTGGCTACGCGAAATCAAAGCCCACCACCCCACCCTGCCCGTGGTGCTCTTCACCGCCTACGCCGACATCGAACTGGCTGTGGCGGGCATGAAGGAGGGCGCCGCCGACTTCGTGGTGAAGCCGTGGGACAATGACCGTCTTATCGCCGCCCTCACCCGCGCCTGCAAATCCGAAAAGGAGACCGCGAAACGGTCTACCACGCCGGACTCCCCCCTCTTCTGGAGCGACAGCCCGGCGATGCGGGATCTCCGCCTCATGGTGGAGAAAATTGCTTCCACGGATGCCGCCATCCTCATTACGGGCGAAAACGGAACAGGCAAAACCTTGTTAGCCAAAGAGATTCACAGACTCTCTGCCCGTAGCGACAAGCCGTTTATGACGGTGGATTTGGGTGCGTTGACGGAGACCCTCTTCGAAAGTGAACTCTTCGGGCACGTGAAGGGTGCCTTCACGGACGCGAAAACCGACCGTGCCGGCAAAATCGAGGAGGCCGCCGGCGGCACGCTATTCCTCGACGAGATCGGCAACCTCGCCTTCCCGCAGCAGGCTAAGCTGCTGACCGTCATCCAGCAGCGCACCGTGACGCGCGTGGGCAGCAACAAAGCCTTGCCGGTCGATTTCCGGCTCATCTGCGCCACCAACCAGAAACTCGACGAAAAGGTGCTCCGCGGCGAGTTCCGCGAGGACCTCTACTACCGCGTCAACACCATCCACTTAGAAATCCCACCCCTCCGCAAGCGCCCCGACGACATCCTACCCTTCGCGGAACGTTTCCTGACCGTTTTCGCCGAAAAGTACCACAAGTCCGGTCTCAAACTGAGTCCCGAAGCCGCACGCAAGCTCACCAACCACCCGTGGTACGGCAACATCCGCGAGCTGGAGCACGCCGTGGAGAAGGCCGTCATCATCGCCGACGGCAACACGCTCCTCGCCGGTGACTTCCAGCTCACCGTCCCCGCACAACGCACCGACACACCAGAGGCTACCACCTTGGAGGAGATGGAGGCCGAAATGATCCGCAAGTGCGTCGCCAAATGCGGCGGCAACCTCACCGCCGTCGCCACTACCCTCGGCATCACGCGACAGACACTGTACAACAAGATGAAGAAGTACGGGATTTGAGGCAGTAGGCAAAAGGCAGTAGGCAGTAGAGATGATTGTGTCGAAAATGCATTAATATATGAAACTTCTTCCTTGAAAGCCCTGTAAGGGCGTCGTATGTCAGCCTAGGGTGAGCGGAGCGAGCCCTAGGACGGATGACGAGGATGATACGATGACGACAACAATACAATGACGACGATGATATGATAACGATTATAATCATAGGAATAGTAATCGCCTGGGCCGCCACCGCGTGGCTCCTCCTCCGGCGCAACCGCCGCAACACCGGCCGCATCAAGTTCCTGTCGGACGCGGTGGCGGGCGGCGACTTCAGCTTCACCTTCCCCGAAGGCGATTCCCGGCGCACCGACCGCGTGATGGCCGAGTCGTTGAACCGCATCCGCGACATGCTCGCCCGCGCCCGACAGGAAACCATCGACAAGGAACGCTACTACGCCCAAATTCTTGACAACGTGCGCACCGGCGTCGTGGCCTTCGACGAACGGGGCTTCGTCACGCAGACCAACGAAATCGCCGCCACGCTCTTCGGACTGCCCGTGCTGACCCACATCCGTCAGCTCGACAGAGTGAGTCCGGGGCTGTCGGACACGCTACTCCTGTCGGCGGCTGGCGACACCCGCACGCTCACCCTCCACGATGGCGACAGCACCCGCCAGCTCTCCATCCAAGTCTCCCAAAGCCGCATCCGCGACCGAAACATCCGGATACTGTCTGTCAACGACATCCACAACGAACTGGACAACAAAGAGATAGAATCATGGGTATCGCTCACTCGCGTACTGACGCACGAAATCATGAATGCAGTCTGCCCCATTACCTCGATGAGCGAAAGTCTACGCGAATTAGTTCCCGACAAGGACTCCGAACTCTACAAGGGATTGGCGCTCATCCATGAATCGGGCCGCGGCATCGAGGGATTCGTGGAGTCATACCGGCAGTTCACCCACATTCCCACGCCTGCACCGACGCTGTTCTATGTCCGGGGATTGGTGGAACGAGCCGTGGCACTGGCGCGGAGCATATCGGAAAGTCCGAACATCGAGTTCCGTTGGGCGGTGGAGCCCGACGACATGTTGCTGCACGCCGACGAGAACCTCATCAGCCGCGTACTCAACAACCTGCTCAAGAACGCCGTGGAGGCGGTGGGCGAAGGAAACGACGGTTGGGTGGAAGTTCGCGCCCTCCTCAACGAACGCGAGGACGTGGTCGTGGAGGTCAGCGACAGCGGCGGGCCGATTCCGCCAGCCGTGGAGGAGCGCATCTTCATCCCGTTCTTCACCACCAAGGAGAGCGGCAACGGTGTCGGGCTGAGCATTTCGCGACAGATCATGCGGCTTTCCGGCGGCACGCTCACGCTGCGCACACGTCCGCACACCACGTTTGTGATGACCTTTGGTCATTGACCTTTGACTTTGACCTTTAACTTTGACCTTTGACTTTGACTGTTGACCATTAAACAAAAAATGTATCTTTGCGCTCCAATATTGAAACGTACAAACCAACAATAAATCATTATGGAAAGAGTTCAACCCAGCAGCAAAAAAGTCGTCAAATGGACGATTTACGGCATTTTAGGATTTATCGCAATCATCACCATTTTCAGCTCGTTCTACACGGTGAAGTCAACGGAGCGCGGTGTGCTGTCCACCTTCGGGAAGATTCAGGACAGGGCCGTGAGTGACGGTCTGCACTTCAAGCTCCCGTTCATCCAGACTGTGCAGAAAGTGAACGTGCAGCAGAAGAAATTCGACGGCACGGAGGACTCCTACACGCGCGACGTGCAGACCTCAGAAGTAACGTACACCATCAACTACGACCTGGTGCGGGAGAACGTCAGCCTGCTGATCAAGAATGTGGGCGCGGACTACCACACGCGAATTGTGGAGCCGTACATCCGCAGCGCGGTGAAGAGCAGCTTCGGTAACTTCAACGCCACGCAGATTGTAGAGAACCGCGACAAAGTGCGGGCCCAGATTGAGTCGAAACTGCGCGAGACACTCGACAAGCGCTACTTCACGAACGTGCACTTCCAGTTGGTGAACATCGACTTCGACGACCAGTTTGAAACGGCTATCAAAGAAAAGCAGGTGGCCGAGCAGAATGCGCTGAAAGCCAAGAACGTCACCATCCAAATTGAGGAGCAGGCAAAGCAGACCAAGATCAAGGCGGAAGCCGAGGCCGAGGCCATTCGCATCAAGGCCAACGCTTTGGAGAAGAACCCGCGCTTGGTGGAGTACGAGGCCGTGCAGAAATGGGACGGTAAACTGCCGGAGTACACAGGCGGCGCTATTCCCTTCCTCAACATCAAATAATTTAAGTTTCAAGTTTCAGGTTTCAAGTTTCAGGTTGTAAGTCAACAAGGTTGAAGTTTGAAACCTGAAACCAACAAAAAAATGCGGTTAACTTGCCCATATTAGGCTTGTTAACCGCTTTTCTTGTACCGGGTAGGGGATTCGAACCCCTGATTTTAAGAATGAAAATCTTACGTCCTAGGCCAACTAGACGAACCCGGCATCAAGTGTCAAAATGACGGCGCGAAAATACACTTTTTTTGATATGCGCCGTCACTCCCGGAAAAAATATTTTCGTCTACGCGTTTTTATCTTGTTCAAACCTGAATCCCAGACGTTTACCAGTCCGCATCAGGTTGTTTTGGTCTTCCATTTGGATAATGTCGTTGACCGTGATGATCTTCATTTCCTCATAATTTGGCACCAGAAGGTCAAAATTGAGCGTATATCGAATGGCTGAACTGAGGATTTCCTTGACCGCCTCGGCCGAAATCTCGTTGGTGCTGAAGTTGTTGATCACCTGCGCCAGTTCGCGCTTGCCCTCGATGTAGTAATGACCCTCCTTGTTGATGAATATGCGACCGATCATGTAGCCCAAGTCGTTCACCCGGTCGTACTTCAGAGAATCACCCAAGAAGTTGAAAATCTGAATCATACCGCAGTAGGAACGGTCTTTGTCTTCCTTGATGTAGGGGGTGCGCATCACCTCGTGATCGCGAGAAAACTCGAAGATGTTGGTGTGCATCAGAAAGATGAGCACGTCGCCGCCGAACTTGAGCATAAACTGGTACTGGTTCTTGTTGTTGTACTGCACCGGGATGTTATCGTGGTCGTCGGCGTATTTATCGCGATAATACTCTTCAAAACTTTTGGCAGCGTCTTTGAAGAGCTGCATGGTTTCCAAGGTGACGGTAAAAATATTTTGTTTCAATTCACCTTTGGTAATCAATAAGTTACATAAACTATCGTCCATATTTTCCTTTAAAAAATTGTGCGGCAAAGATATAAAAAATGTAGAGACGCAAGATTTTGCGTCTCTACAACGACGTACAATCGTCTTAGTACTCCATCATCGGTTCCATCTCCTTGGCCTGGTCGATCATCTTCTGGATCTCGGCGGCGGTGGGGACGCGGCCCACGAGGTGCTTCGCCTCGTTGACCTCGACCATCTTGGCGGCAAGGTTCTCGGCCACGCGGTGGCGGAACTCCTTGACAGTATCGACGCCGACAGCCTCAAGCAGTTCGGAGAACTGCGGTCCGACGCCATTGATACGCATCAGGTCAGCGTGGTTGGCCCAGGTGAGGACCAGTTTCGGGGAGATGCCCGTTTTCTCGGCCAATTCGGCACGTCCGGCGGGCTTTTTCGCAGCCTCCAGCAGCTCTTCAACCGTGTTAATCCCGGCTTCGACCAGCTTCGCGGCGTAAACGTCGCCAATTCCTTCAACATCCATAATCTTGTAACTCATAATCGTATAATTTTAAGGGTTTGAAACGGCAAAGATACATTTTTTTTGTATTTTCGCGCCCTTATTTTTTCAAATATTATGAGAGCCATCATCAACCCCTGGGTGGGGAAAACGGAGAGATACAACTGTTTCGGGTGCTGTCCAGGCAACCCGAGGGGCGTACACATGCGCTTTTACTGGGACGGCGAGCAGGTAATTTCGGTGTGGCGGGCGGACCCGAACTTCGTGAGCTGGATCGACACGCTGCACGGCGGCATCCAGGCCACGTTGTTGGACGAGATATGCGGCTGGGTAGTCTTCTACCAACTGCAGACCTCGGGTGTGACGGCCAAGATGGAGATGCGCTACCGCAAGCCGGTGAGCACGCTTTGGCCGTACGTGCGGCTGAACGCCCGCTTAGTGGAGCAACGGCACAGCGTCGCGGTGGTTCACGGTGAAATCCTGAACCCCGACGGTGAATGCTGCGCCGAATGCACCTGCACCTACTTCCTCATTTCCGGCGAAAAGGCCCGCGAGATGGGCTACGAGTTCACCGGACTTGAGGAGGCGGACCTCACCCTCGAAGAGGCTATCGCGCTGCTAGGGATGTAACACCCGCGCTGGTTACGTACCAGCCCCACACTGCGCTTCACGCGCCCCACATTGCGCTTCGCTTATGTGGGGTTAATTGCGCTTCGCGCGTGTTGTCTCTCCGAGACTGCTTAAGGAAGAAATTCCTTGTATTAACGAATATTAACATTTTTATTTTCCTGATTGTAAGCGCACTAACGAAAAAAAAGTTGGTGCGAGTGGCCGAGTGTACGGTGAATTTTGTATTTTCGCGGCCGATTTTCTGGCGTGGTCTGCGGAACGGTTAACCGCTCACAGTCAGCCAGAAACGGATTTTATGGATAATAAATAATGTTAAAGATATGAAGAAAGTTTTACTGTTATTGACAACATTCACAGCATTATGCACCCTTGCCTACGCACAACTCGGTGTGGGACAGCAGTTTCCGAACAACAACTTTGAAACGTGGAAAACTGAAGCCACGTGGGGCCTTATAAGCACTAAAACTGCAAGAGTTCCCAATGGATGGCACTCACTATGCGATGCAACGGGTACTTACGCCTCATCGGCAAGAAATGAGAACTTCGTCACGGAAGCGAGTGGTAGTCCCGGTGGTGGAAGCTGCGTGAAATTGACAAGCCAGAGCGTCGTCGTCACAGCCAATGGTAGTATGACTTCAGGACGATTTAATGCGGGTAGTATGAGTGCTAGTAATTCTGCCAATTGTGCCTATACAAGTACTAGCTCTAACTACCACTGCAGCATGACGGCATACCCCGACTCTGTTTATGTCTACGTCAAGACAAGTAGTTCGACCAACAACGCTCGAATAAATATTGTAATCCATAATGGTAGCGTGGGCAGCAACAATGCTGTGTATCAAGATCCGGCCCCAACCAGTTCTAGCGCTAGCTACGTTGGAACCACTGGATCCGTCAATGAAGCCAAAGTAGTTGCCAAAGCTACTTGGACAGGTCACACAAATAATGCTTGGCTGCTTTTAAAGGATACTTTCAATTATGCAGCTTACACAAACAATAACACAACCCCTTCTTACATCTTAGCCACATTTTCGACAAATGAGTCCGCTGGAGGCGGCAGTGTAGGCGACGCTCTGTATATTGATGACATTGTCCTCATCTACAACACCCGCCTCAAGACCCTTTCCGTTGGTGGACAGCCGTTGAGCGGATTTAACGCGGACGTGACCACCTACAACTACCCTACCCCAATCTCCTGTACGGGCACTCCACCCACTGTGGCAGGCACCTGCCAGTCGGCGCATGCCAGCACCGCCATCATGCACACCGCCACCCCAGCTGAACCCTACACAACAATCCGCGTGCGGCACCAGAACCAAGAAAGCACGGTATATAAGGACTATCGTATCAACTTCACCTATGCCCCACTCGCCGTCACCCTCAACAACACTTCCGTATGCCCGGGGACGGAGGTCTCCGTGACCTCTCCGACAGGCAGCGGCTATACCTACAGCTGGAGCGGCGGTCTCGGTAGCAGTACTGCCATCACCCCGACAACTGCGGGCACTTATACGGTGACAGTCACCAACGCCAGCGGTTGCAACGGCACGGCCACCGTCACGGTGAAGCCGCAACCGTCTGTCACTGTTAACGGCAGCACGAGTGCCACAGCCGCCATCTGTTCGGGCGCGTCCACTACCCTGAATGCAGTCGCCAACCCGGCCAACGCCACGCTGACCTGGTCAGGCAGTGCCGTCACGACCAACCCGCTGACGGTCAACAGCGCGGGCACCTACACCGTGACTGCCAACTTAGACGGCTGTACTTCCACAGCCACCGTCGCGGTTACGGCCTACGATAACCCCGTGGTCACCATCAGCGGACCTTCCGAAGCCTGCAGCACCGATGACATCACGCTGACGGCTTCCGGTGCCGTTGACTATGTATGGTCTAACAATCTGGGCACCAGTGCCTCCATCCATCCGACCACATCAAACGACTACACCGTCACCGGCACTGACAACCACGGCTGTTCAAACACGGCCACCCACCATTTGACGGTGAACACGACCCCTGTGGTGAACATCACGGGCACCACCGCCATCTGTGCGGGAGAATCCACCACCCTGACGGCCACCTCCTCGTTGGTGAACACAACCTACCTGTGGTCCGACAACACGACCACCACCAGCACCTTTACGGTTTCCACCGGCGGCAGCTATTCCGTGACGGGCACCCTGAACGGCTGTTCCAGTTCCGCTACGGTGACAGTGAATCAGGCGGACAGACCTTCCGTGCCGACCGTCACCCCGGCTACACGCTGCGGGGCCGGCGAAGTGACCTTGAGTGCCTCTTCTTCGGAGGGATCCATCGTTTGGTACGCCTCTGAAAACACCCTGAGCGAAACCGCCACAGGGGCTTCCTATACATTCAACGCCAACAACACCACAACCTACTACGTGACAGTGCGCAATACGGCAGGTTGCGAGTCCACGCCGCGCGTGGCGGTGACGGCCACCGTGAATCCCCTGCCGAACGTGACGGCAACGGCCAGTCCGGCAGCGGTCTGTGCAGGTGCCTCCTCTACCCTGACCGCCAGCGGGGCCACCTCCTACAGCTGGAGCAACGAAGCCACCAGCGCCACCATCACCGTAACACCTGTGGAAACGACCACCTACACGGTGAACGGCACTGATGCCAACAACTGTTCCAATTCGGCCAGCGTGACGGTGACAGTGAACCCCGTGCCGGGTGTTCCCACGGTAGCTAACCCGACAGTCTGCAAGAGCACAGGGTCTGCCCCCCTGACCGCCACTGTTGGTACCAACGGCGACGCGCTGCGTTGGCGCACCTCCCCGACAGGCACCCCCACACAAGGTGCGAGCTACTCGGCTACTTCCACGGGTACTTACTACGTGTCCACTTACAACTCCACGACGACCTGCGAGAGCCAGCCTGTAACTATCACGGTGGCAGCGACCCCCGCCGCCCCCGTCGCAGCCCCGGTGACGCTTTGTGCCGCCGGCACAGCCACCTTAGCGGTGAGCAACCCCGACATCAACACGACCTACACCTGGTACTCCGATGCCAACCTCAACAATTACGTGGGCACCGGTTCCACGCTTGAGGTGACGGTCAGCCAGGATGCTACCTACTACGTAACGGCCCAATCCAACGGCTGCGAAAGCCAGCAGCCCACCTCGGTGGCGGTAACTATTGGCGAGACGATTGAGGCTCCGTCCATCGCGACTCCGATTTACGCCTGCGGCGGTACCGCCACGCTGTCTGCCACCGACGGCAGCCATACCTTGGTTTGGAAGAACAACAACGGCACGGTCATCAGCGACCTGAACGTCAGCATCGCCAGCGGCAGTGCCACCTACACCGCCACCTACGAGGTGAACGGCTGCGAAAGCCAGCCCGCCACGGTGACGGTCACGTACGAGGCTTTCCCGACCCTCAGCGCCACGGGCGACACCCGCTGCGGTGCCGGCGAAGTCACCCTGACGGCCACCTCCAACGGCACCGTCTACTGGTTCACGACCCAGAATGCGGCTAACGCCTTCACCAACGCGAGTAGTCCCTACGCGGCCACAGGTACTAACTATACCCCGAATGTCAGCAACACGACAACATTCTATGCCCGTGCGATGAGCACCGGAGGCTGCTTGTCCGATGTCACCTCAGCGGTGGCCACCGTGAACACCCTGCCAAACGTGACGGCCACGGCAAGTCCGACAGCAGTCTGTGCAGGTACCTCCTCTACCCTGACCGCCAACGGAGCCTCCTCCTACAGCTGGAGCAACGAGGCCACCGGCGCCACCATCACGGTGACACCTGCGGAAACGACCACCTACACAGTGACCGGCACCGATGCCAACAACTGTACGAACACGGCCACGGTAACGGTGACGGTGAACCCCGTACCGGGTGTCCCCACGGTGACTAATCCGACGGTCTGCAAGGGCACGGGTAATGCCATCCTGTCCGCCACAGCGGGCGCCGACGGCAACGTATTGCGCTGGCGCACCTCCCAGACAGGCACCCCCACGCAAGGTGATAACTACACGGCCACTTCCACGGGCACCTACTACGTGTCCACCTACAACCCCACGACGACCTGCGAGAGCCAGCCCGTGACCATCACGGTGGTGGCAACCCCCGCCGCCCCCGTCGCCGCCCCGGTGACGCTCTGTGCCGCCGGCACAGCCACCTTAGCGGTGAGCAACCCCGACAACAACACGACCTACACCTGGTACTCCGACGCCAACCGCACCAATTCCGTGGGCACCGGTTCCACGCTTAACGTGACGGTCAGCCAGGATGCCACCTACTACGTGACAGCACAGTCCAACGGCTGCGAAAGCCCGGCCACCACGGTTGCGGTAACCATCCGCGAAACGATTGAGGCTCCGTCCATCACAACTCCAATCTACGCCTGCGGCGGCACCGCCACGCTGCCTGCCACCGACGGCACCCACACCTTAGTTTGGAAGAACAACAACGGCACGGTCATCAGCAACCTGAACGTCAGCATCGCTACTGGCAGTGCCATCTACACCGCCAACTACGAGGAGAACGGCTGCGAGAGCCAGCCCGCCACGGTAACGGTCACCTACGAGGCTGTTCCGACCCTCAGCGCCACGGGCGACACCCGCTGCGGTGGCGGTGAGGTCACCCTGACAGCCAACTCCAACGGCACCGTCTACTGGTTCACGACCCAGAATGCGGCCAACGCCTTCACCAACGCAAGCAGTCCCTACGCGGCCACAGGTACTAACTACACCCCGAATGTCAGCAACACAACAACCTTCTACGCCCGTGCGATGAGCACCGGCGGCTGTCTGTCTGACGTCACCTCAGCGGTGGCCACCGTGAACGTCCTTCCGAATGTAACGGCCACGGCCAGTCCGGCAGCGGTCTGCGCAGGAGCCTCCTCCACCCTGACCGCCAACGGAGCTTCCTCCTACAGCTGGAGCAACGAGGCCACCGGCGCCACCATCACGGTGACACCTGCGGAAACGACCACCTACACGGTAACCGGTACCGATGCCAACAACTGCTCGAATACGGCCAGCGTGACAGTAACAGTGAATACAGTGCCGGCCGCTCCCACAGTGACGACACCCGCCCCGCAATGTCTGACCGGTTCCAACGTGCAAGTGGCCCTAACGGCCACGCCCGGCGACGGCGGCAGCTATGCCCAATGGTACAATACCTCCATGAATCCCCAGACGGAAAACACTTACAGCGTCCGTATCAATACGACAAGCACCTATTATGTGGCCACAGTCGGCGCCAATGGTTGTGTGAGCGATACCATCCCCGTGACGGTGGTGGTTAACACGCCGCCCTCCGTCCCGGTTGTTGCAGGCACGAGCCGCTGCGGCGCCGGCGAGGTAACGTTCACCTTAGCCGCTGCGGAACACATATTATATAAATGGTATGACAACAACAACACCCTCCTGACCACCACGACGGGAGACTATACGACGACGGTTGATGCAACCACAACCTTCCAAGTGGCTACCTACGATACCGAGACAGGCTGTGAGAGTGCCAAGACCGCTGTAACAGCCACGGTCAACACGCTGCCGACGGCCCCGCAAGTGACACCTATCGCCCATTGCGGTCCCACGACTGTGACCTTGACGGCTACCTCCAACAACACCCTGACCTGGTTCAGCGATGCCGAAGGTACGCAACCGCTCACCAACACCACCCAAGAGGTTTCCCAAACGACTTCCTTCTATGTGATGGCCACCGACCAGAACCTGTGTCAAAGTGCATTGCAAGAGTTGGTGGTGACCATCAACGATATTCCGGCAGCCCCGACGATTGCCACGCCGGACGCCATCTGTGGAGAGGGCAGCGCGACACTCATCGCCACTCCGGCTTCCGGATGCACCATCCAATGGTATACGGCCGCTAACGAGCCGCTTACCCAAGGCAGCGCCTATACCACCCCCACCTTGCAAGCCAGCACTACGTATAAGGCCACCAATATCGGCCTGACCACCCAGTGCGAGAGTTCCGCTTCCACCGTCGATGTGGTTGTGAACACCTTGCCCGCTGCGCCCGTTTTGACCGGAACGGCCATCTGTGGCGCCGGAAATGCCACGCTGACGGCCAACACAACAGCAGGAACAACAACTACCTGGTATCAAGATGCCGACCTGACGGTCTCCGTGGGTACGGGCAACACCATGACGGCTCCTGTTACGGAAACCACGACCTTCTATGCCGTAAACACCGACAACACGACCCTCTGTGTCAGCACTGCGGCCAACGCCGTCGCGACGGTTTATCCGACCTACGAGACGGAGACTTCGGCAACCGCTTGCGTCCAGTATGTGTGGAATGAGGAGACCTTTACCGAATCGGGAGACTACCCCCGCACCCTCTATACCATTCATGGATGCGATAGTGTGGTAACCCTTCACCTGACCATTCATCCGACCCTTCAGTCTGAAATCACCATCGACGAATGTGATAGCTGGACTTGGAACGACCAAACCTATACGGAAAGTGGCGACTACTCGCAGACCCTGACCTCTGTGTTGACCCATTGCGACAGTATCGTGACAGCGCACGTGACCATCCGCCACAGCACCAGCAGCCAACAGCAGTTGACCCTCTGCAGCAATGAACTCCCCTACTCCTTCGCCGGCACCCAAATCACCAATGCGGGTACGAAGACCATCACGATTCAGAACGAGCAGGGTTGCGACAGCATCATCCTTTTGACCGTGACGGTGAATCCGCAACCCGAAATGCCCACGGTGACGGATGCTAACCGTTGCGGCGCGGGTAATGTCACCCTCCACGCCACGCTCGGCACCAACGGCACGAACTGTCGCTGGTATGCCGACGAGACGACTCAAGAGCCTTTCGCCACCGGTCCCAACTACACGGCCAACCTGACGGAGACGACCACCTACTACGTCACCTCCTACAATGCCAACACGGGATGTGAGAGTGAGCGCGTGGCGGTGACAGCCACCATTAACGAAATACCGACCCAACCCACAGTGGCTGATGTCGAGCGTTGCGGCGCCGGTTCCGTCACCATGACCGTGAGCCCCACTGACAACACCCTAACCTACCGTTGGTATATCAACAACACGACGAACACGTCGCTCTACACGGGCGAATCTTTCACCACGGACATCCAGGCTACCACCACCTATTATGCGGAAGCGTACAATGCCACAACCAATTGCCGCAGTAGCCGCGAGGCTGTTGTAGCCACTGTGAACCCGATTCCGGCCGTACCGACAACGACCAATGCGGAAAACTGCGGTGCCAATGTGTTTGACTTGGATAATATGGTCACATCAGCACCGGCCACCACATACCGCTGGTATGATGACAACACCACCGCCACCCCGTTGGCCACCTCGAACACCTATACCACGGAGACCGTTTCCGATTCCCGCAGCTTCTTCGTCAGCAACTACAACGAAACCACGAACTGCGAGAGCCAGCGGAGCGAAATCCAAATCACCATCCATCCGGTTTATGAGCCTGTCACCCTGACAGATGTCGTTTGCCAAGGGGAGATTTACACCGCCTACGACCAATATACCGTCTTTGAGGAACCCGGTGATTATCCGGTGGTGCTCAACGAGACTTCTTCTCACGGCTGCGACAGCCTCGTCATGTTAGTGATCACCGTCAACCCGACGAGCACTGCCTCCTACGAAGGCGAGGTTTGTGCCGGAACGCCGTATCAGGGCTATGGTTTCGACACCACAGCAATGGCGGCCGGCACCTACACGCTAACCCGCCACAGCACCAATGCGCTCGGATGTGACAGCACCACGACCCTGACCTTGACCGTCAACCCTGTGAAGACCACAACCATCAACACGACCATCTGCGAGACAGCCTCCTACAACTTCAACGGCCAGACATTGAACGTGCCGGGCACCTACACGGCCAACTTGCAGACCGTGAACAATTGCGACAGCATTGTGACCCTCAACCTCTCCGTGGCCTCCGAATATCGCGACACCATCGTGGCGCATATCTGTGAGGGCACATCCTATACTCAAAACGGTTTCAATGAGAATGCGACTGGTTTCTATCAACAAGATCTGACGGCCAGCAACAACTGCGACAGCGTGGTGGTTTTGAACCTCACCGTGCATCAGCTTTCCACCACCAACCTGACAGGCGAAATCTGTGAGGGCGAAAGCTACACGGCCAACGGCTTCAACGAGACCCCGACCGAGGCAGGTGTCTTCACCTATCAGCGGCTGGTCCCGACCTTCTACGGCTGCGATAGCACCGTAAACCTCACCCTGACCGTGCATCCTGTCTATCAATATGAGGAGACGGCAACCGCCTGCTCGAACGAGGTTCCCTATCTGTGGCATAACCAATCGCTGACCGCTTCGGGCACTTACTACGACAACCAGCAAAGCGTATTTGGCTGCGACAGCAACTACACCCTGCATCTGACCGTGCTGCCGACCTATCACCACACCCTTTCCGTCACGCTGTGTGACAACAGCGACCAGCTGCCGTACATGTTCGCCGGCGATTCTCTGACCACCAGCGGCCATTACACCCACACTTTCCAGACAGTAAACAATTGCGACAGCTTGGTGGAGCTGGATCTCGTCATCAACCCGACCTATCAAGAGGAACAGACGGTGGAAATCTGTGACAACGATCTTCCATACGTCTGGAACAACCGTCCGGAATTCACTTACCACCACGCAGGCGAATATACCATCAATTTGCAGACGACTGCTGGTTGCGACAGCATCTGGCATCTCAACTTGATTGTCCATCCCACCTACGAAAGGGATACCCTCATCACGGTTTGCCAAGGGGCTCTTCCCTACCACTTCGATGAGACGCACACGTTCAGCGAGGCGGGCGATTACGATGTCGACCTTCAGAGCCAGTACGGTTGCGACAGCCTCTTGCACGTCCAGTTCCGCGTGCAACCCTACGCCCGCCGGACTGAGGCTGCCACTATCTGCGCCGATGCCCTGCCGTATGCCTACGACGCCACGCACAGCTTTGACACCGCCGGCGTCTATGACATCCTGGAAGAGCACACGGACGGCTGCAACACGATTGTGACGCTGACACTGACGGTCAACCCGACCTACATGCACTATGACACCGTAACGGCCTGCGCCAACACCCTGCCGTATGTCTATGACGGTCTGGTGATGGATACCGCCGGCACCTATACGAAGGCATACCAGTCGGTTAGCGGCTGCGACAGCACGGTTATGGTCACGCTGAATGTCACGGAGAACCCGACGGGCAGCGAAACGGTGTATGTCTGTCAGGATGCCTTCCCGTATTCTTACGCCGGTCAGGACTACTCCGCAGCCGACACCTACGAGGTGATTCTCCCCACAGCCGGTTGCGACAGTATCGTGACACTGACCATCATCGAGGCTCCGCTGTTCCATTCTGAAGAGTCGGTGGAGACTTGCGAGAACGCCCTGCCCTATCTGTGGCATGGACAGTCGCTTACGGAGAACGGCCAGTACACCGACCAGCACCAGAGCATCTATGGCTGCGACAGCACCTACACGCTGAACTTGGTCATCTCCAACGTGAAACGCTCCACCGATACGGTTGACATTTGCGAAGGGGCAAGCTACGAATGGCATAACCTGACGCTCAGCCAGTCAGGAGAATATTTGGACACTATCCAGTCGGCGGCCGGTTGCGACAGCATCTGCCAGCTTGTTCTGACGGTGCATCCCACCTACCAGATTGCCGACACGGTGACTACCTGCCAGTCGAACACGCCGTATTACTTTGCCGCTGCCGACACGTTATTGGATGTTTCCACCGCCGGCACTCAGACCGTCATCTTCAACCGCTCGTCCGTTCACGGTTGCGACAGCATCACCATGCTGACGTTGGTGGTGAACCCGACCTACGAATATGCTGACCAAGCGGCGGTTTGCAACTACGACCTGCCCTACGAATGGCGTAACCGGATGCTGACAGAGGCCAGCACCTATTATGACAGCCTGCAGACCGTGAACGGCTGCGACAGTGTCTATGTGCTGTCTCTGACCGTGAAACCCGCCTTTGTGTTCACCTCCGACCCCGTGGAAATCTGCCAAGGCGAAACCTACAGCTGGCGCGAACACACCATCACGGAGACTGGTCTTTACCGCGACAGCGTGATCAACGCCCAAGGCTGTTACGACATCTATGAAGTGAACGTGACCGTACACCCGACCTATCTGTTCACCGACACCGTCACGATTTGCGATGACGCGCTGCCGTATTCCTGGCGCAACCGCTCACTGACGGCCGCCGGCACCTACGATGTCAACTTCCAGACCGTCACCCTTTGCGACAGCATCTATCGCCTTGTCCTGGTGGTCAACCCGACCTACAGCTTCAACGAGACGCTGACCCTCTGCGCCGACGAAACGCCCCATACCTGGCACGGCCAGAGCCTGACGGCCACGGGTGTCTATACCGACAGTCTGCAAACGGCGAACGGCTGCGACAGCGTTTATACGCTCACCCTGACGGTGAACCCGACCTACAACTTCAACGACACGATGACGTTCTGCGCCAACGAGACCCCGATTCTCTGGCACGGACAATCCCTCTCGACCACGGGCATTTATACCGACAGTCTGCAGACTAACAGCGGCTGCGACAGCGTGTACACCTTGGCTTTGACGGTCAACCCGACTTACAACTTCAGCGAGACAGACAGCGTGTGCAGCTACGACCTGCCGTACACGTGGCGTGGTCAAGAGCTGACTGCCAGCGACGTCTATTACGACAGCTTGCAGACGGCGAACGGCTGCGACAGCGTGTATGTCTTGAATTTGACCGTACACCAGTCACAGGTCTTCACCGACCCAATGATCGAGTTGTGCGACGGTGCAACGCAGACTTGGCGCGACCAGGTGATCAGCACCACAGGCGAGTACCGCGATACGGTGATGAACGCCACCGGCTGTTACGACATCTTTGTGGTGAACGCCCTCGTGCACCCGACCTACCACTTCTACGATACGATGACGGTGTGCCAGAGCGCGCTGCCGTATACGTGGGGCGGCCACACCTTCAACGCGGCGGAAACCTACACGCTGAACCTGCAAACGGCGAACGGATGCGACAGCATCCACGAATACACCCTGTTCGTCAACCCGACTTACAGCTTTAGCGAGACGTTGACCCTCTGCGCCGACGAGACACCGTACACGTGGCACGGCCAGAGCCTGACGGCCACGGGCGTCTATACCGACAGTCTGCAGACCAACAGCGGCTGCGACAGCATCTATACGCTCACGCTGACGGTGAACCCGACCTACAGCTTCAACGAGACGATGACCCTCTGCGCCAACGAGACACCTATCCTCTGGCACGGACAAAGCCTGACGACCACGGGCATCTATACCGACAGTCTGCAGACCAACAGCGGCTGCGACAGCGTGTACACTTTGGTTTTGACGGTCAACCCGACTTACATCTTCAGCGAGACGGACAGCGTGTGCAGCTACGACCTGCCGTACACCTGGCGCACCCAAGAGCTGAATGCCAGCGGCGTCTATTACGACAGCCTGCAGGCGAAGAGCGGATGCGACAGCGTGTATGTGCTGACCTTGACCGTGAATCCGTCGCAGGTCTTCACCGACCCGATGATTGAGTTGTGCGACGGTGCAACGCAGACTTGGCACGGACAGGTAATCAGCGCCACGGGCGAGTACCGCGACACGGTGATGAATGCCACCGGCTGTTACGACATCTATGTGGTGAATGCCCTTGTGCACCCGACCTACCACTTCTATGACACGATGACGGTGTGCCAGAGCGCGCTGCCGTACACGTGGGACGGCCACACCTTCACCGCTGCGGAAACCTACGTTTTGAACCTGCAGACGGTGAACGGCTGCGACAGCATCCACGAATACACCCTGTTCGTCAACCCGACCTACAGCTTCAGCGAGACGCTGGCCCTCTGCGCCGACGAGACGCCGTACACCTGGCACGGCCAGAGCCTGACGGCCACGGGCATCTATACCGACAGTCTGCAGACGATGAACGGCTGCGACAGCATCTATACGCTGACGTTGACCGTGAATCCGGTTTCCCACCAGCTTGACAGCGCGACCGTTTGCGGCAACGAACTGCCTTACGAGTGGCGCGGACAGCAGCTCAGCGTCGCCGGCCATTACACGGATACGGTGCCGAACAGCTATGGTTGCTCAGACATCTATGAGCTGCAGCTGACCGTGAACGCCGTACCGCAAACGATGCTCTACGACACTGTCTGTCAGGGCGAGCCCTACATGCAATACGGCTTCGACACCATCCCGACCGCCTACGGCACCTTGCAGCTGCAGAGTGTCCAGACGAGCGCGCTCGGTTGCGACAGCCTTGTGACGTTGCTCCTGCAGGTGATGCCGACCTATCTCTTCGAGACCGATGCCGCGACCTGCGACAACGTGCCTTACGAGTGGCGCGGCGGCGAATACAGCGTGGCTGGCGACTACTACGACTCGCTGACCACGCAGTACGGCTGCGACAGCGTCTTCGTGCTGCACCTCACCATCAACCCGACCTACGACATCTACGTGAGCGACTCGGCCGTGATGTGGCAGGAGTACTCCTACGGGGAGTTCGTCCTCACCCCGACCGACAGCGGCACCTTCACCTACGACATCCAGGGCTACACGCTGGCCAACTGCGACAGCGTCGTGCACCTGACCCTCTACGTCGCCTTTGCCGACGGTGTCGAGGAGTTCACGATGACGCCGGAGTTCTCGTTCTACCCGAACCCGACGAGCGTGCTGCTGAACATCCGCGGCGAGCGCATGCTGGCAGTCGAGGTCCTCGACGTGCGGGGCAAGCTGCTCTTCCGCACCGATGCCGACACGCCGGAGTTCACCCAGCTTAACGTGACCACCTACCCCGCCGGCCACTACCTCGTCAAGGTCACCCTCGACGACGGCAAGACGGTGATTGGAAAGATCATTGTTGGAAGACGGTAATAAGAACGAACTAATGGACAATGAATATAAATGGGAGCTCGCGAGGGCTCCCATTTTTTTCGTTTGCAAACGCAATTGACTGGCGACCGGTGACCGGCGACTTAAGACTTGAGACTTAAGACTTTGGGGAAACTCAGGAGGGTTTCCCTTTTTGTTTAGGGCGTATCGCATACTTCCCGAAATATGGAAGCTGCGGACGTAGAGAAGGACTAAACCAGCACGGCGCGTTGGAGTTTTTGGGCGAACTGGGTCACTCCTTGATGGATGCGCTCTACTGTTTTGGGTGACGGCTTACGATGCCCCGTCACGTAATGGCTCAACTGCTTGCTGTTGATGCCGGTGATTTTCTGCAAACCTGTAAGAGTGAGGGTGTCACCGTAATATCGAAGGAAACTGGCGGTATCATAGGCGAATTCGAATTCAAAAGCGGGGAGTTCCTTTCCTGATTCTTGAAATAGTTCCCTCATCTCATCGCAACATTCGAAAAAATCCTCTTCGGCTTCCTCTTCAGTGTTTCCACATCCGAGAAACATGCAGTTGTGTTTTTCACTGCGGGCATGAATGGACACCATTCCATCGCGCCCCACTTCTATGATTGCATTTATTTTTTCCATATCCATAACTGTCTTTCAAATTTTAATTCCCGATTGACTCACAATATCAGCCAGTGTGCCATCCGCAACTTCCTTCGCCCCGTGACGTGGAACAGGGAAGGGTGTATTCGTGATGGGGCTGTACCAAATGTCATGCCGTTTCCCATGTCTCATGAAATAGCATTTTTGTGCTTTGAGTATCCGTTCAAGTTCTTTTGTTTTCATCTTTCTTCATCATTTAATACAACGCCGCAAAGATATAAAATTATCTATCACCATCGTTTGCTTCTTGATTTTTTCATATTCATAACTGTTAATTCCTTTCCTCAGCTCGCCACACCGCACTCCTTTCGCGCCCTTGCTCTCTTTCCTTTTTTTGCTCAAAACGCTGGTTGGAAGACCGTTAATGAACCAGGGCAAGGCGAAAGCCAACGTTGTTGTAGCGGTGGCCGGGGGTGCGGTTGATGCGGTAAGACACTCGGCAGCTCCCGGCGATGATGAACCAGCCGCCGCCGCGAAGCACACGGCTCGAGCCTTCGGAAGGACCTGTAGGGTCTGTCTGCGCCGAGCCACTGTAATCCCCATACCAATCCTGGCACCACTCCCACACATTGCCGCTCATGTCGTAAATCCCCAACGCATTCGGTTTCTTGGTTTTCACCGGATATGTTCCGAAGCCACTGTTATCGTCATACCAAGCTACCTCATATATACTGTTACTTCCAGCGTACTTGTACGGGCTGTGGTGTTTGCCGCCCCGCGCCGCGTACTCCCATTTCGCTTCCGTGGGCAGGCGGAATATCTTTCCTGTAAGCCGATTTAGTTTTTAAATGAATTCCTGACAGTCATTCCAGCTCACCATTTCTACGGGTAGGTTATCGCCCCTGGACTTAGATGGATTGTTCCCCATCACCGCCGTCCACAAGGCCTGTGTCACGGGAGTCTCACCTATATGGTAACAGCTGAGCGTCACCGAATGGACGGGTTTCTCATAACTGAATGCTTCGCTGCCTTGTTCAGGTGTCGCGCCCATCTGGAAGGTGCCGCCCTCCACGTAAATCATCTTGAAGGTGACACCGTTGACGGTGAACTCGCGGTCTTGGGAAGTTCTCTACAGATATGCATCCCCTAACGGGGATGGTGGTAGGTGTCGAAACAAACCTGCGAAACATAACGTGCCAACGCCGGTGCAGGAATTCACAAACGCCGGTGCAGGAATTCGCAAACGCCCGTGCAGGAATTCGCAAACGCCCGTGCAGGAATTCGCAAACGCCCGTGCAGGAATTCGCAAACGCCCGTGCAGGAATGAGTCAACGTCTGTACGGGCATAGGCCGACGCCAGTACACACAGGCATGAACCAACAAACAGTCAAAGTCAAAGTCAAAGGTCAAAGTACCCTTCTCCGTCTCGCGAAAATTCTGTATTTTTGCACCAAATTTTATTGTATGCGAAAAGTCTATATTCTGGTGCTCCTTTGCTTGTTCGGTGTACTCACAGGGTTTGCCCAAGAGGACAAAGCCCAAACGGCTGAGCAGAAGGCTGATACAGCCAAAAAGAATTGGAAATTCGACGGGGTGATGGGGCTGAACGCAGGCGCCACGAGCCTCATCTTCTGGACAGGCGGCGGACACGACAACGCCAATGCGCTGACGTACGCCAAACTGCATCTCCTCTACTACAAGGACAACATTGCCTGGGAATCGAACTTCGACACCGACTTTGGGATAACATGGATCGACCAGGAAGACGACCAAGTCAAAAAGTCGTCCGACGACATCAAATTCGCCACCAAATTGGGTTGGGAGTTCAAGAAAGGCTGGTACTTGACGGCCTTGGGTAGTTTCCAAAGCCAATACGCCATCGGTCGCGATTACAAAAAAGGAAAATACGACCCCGTGATTTCCAAGTGGCTCTGTCCTTCTAAGACCGAATTGTCAATAGGTATCGACTGGAAAAAATCGGTCGGTGGTTGCGACTTTTCCGTTTATATGTCCCCAGTCGCAGGAACCATCAACACCGCGTATGTGAGCGATGCCACAAACGACAAATACACGAAAGAGTATTTGGATGCCTTGGAAGCAGCTGGGTTACCCATTCCTGAAGAATACAAAGATTTCCGTCAAGAAATGCAGATCAAATACGGCACCTACAAGATTATTCAGGACGAGAATGGCTATCCCATTATTGATTGGCGCAACTGTCGGGTAGAATTCGGTCTCTCCCTCAAAGGCACCATTGCCTACAAATACAAGAATCTGACGATTGCTTCCACACTTTGGCTTTTCACGCCCTACCAAGGCAAAGGATTTGACATGAAGACGGCTTTTCAGGAGGCCTACCCCGACGTGCCTTACGAGTTATATTACCAATATTCTAATTTAAACCGCCATTTTGGCCGCTTCGACGTGGACTGGGACTTCCTCATCTCCTACAATTTCCTCAAAGTGCTGAACGTGACATTCAGCTCCAACCTGAAGTTCTACAACGGCACATTGATCAGCGACAAAAACGGTGTCGAAAAAGATCGCGTGCAATTCAAATCGGTGATCGGTATCGGATTAGGATATAGTTTCTAATTTCCCCCTGTAGAGACGTTGCGCGCAACGTCTCTACAAACATATGCGCAACGTCTCTACAAGATGCGGGCTGCGTTCCTACAACGTGTCGTCCTTGATCAGATGCACATCGCACTGCGGGAACGGGATGGTGATGCCAGCGGCGTTGAGCACCTCGTAGATCACCTCCTTTGAACGATCCACGTAGGCGATTCTTTCGGGAACCAGCACATACTGCTTCACGATAATGTTCACAGAGCTGTCGGCCATATCGCCCACCACCACCTTGATGCCGTACTTGGGTTCCACAATCTCCCGACCATATTGATCCTTCGTGCGCACTTGCTGCATGGCCTCCGTCAGCACTTCGCGCACTTTCTTGATGTCGGTGCCGTAAGCCACGCCCGCAATGATTTTGGTGAACTCGTAAGAGTTGTTGCGGGTGAGGTTGGTGAAGTTCTTGCCGAAAAGCGTGGCGTTGAGGAACGACATCTCCGTGCCGTCAAGAGTCTCCATCTGCACACACTGGTAGTTGATGGACGCCACCTTTCCCCGCACCCCGTCGCACTCAATCCAGTCGCCCACGCGCAAGCGGCCGCCCATGAGCTGGATGCCGTAGATGAAGTTGTTGATGATGTCCTTCACGGCGATACCGATACCAGCCGACAGACCTCCGGCCACTAGCGTGAGTGATCCGACCGGCATTTTCCAGGTCGCCACCACCACAATCACGTCGTAGGCAAACCAAATCAAGACGCTGATGAGGCTGTTCGCTAACGAAAGGTTGATTTCATTGGCTCTGATGCTGTCACGTTTGTGCCTATGCATAAAGGCCATGTAACGGACATAACGCCAGATGGTGTGAATGGCCTGGTTGACGTAACGCAGGATGTAGAAAAGGACCAACAGATTGACAATGCTTCTGGCGGAAATAGTCAGTGCCTCTTGCCCGTTCTTGTCCACAAACTGCACGAACGGGTCGCAGTACAATCTCACAAAGAGGCCGTTGAAGTCAAAGACGTTCAGCGACAAATGGATACACATCGGCAAGGAGAGAAACACCATGGCGGGAAGAGCCACCTGCTTGATGAGGTCGTATGGGCGCCGGTCCTTGCTGAAGTCCTTGTATTCAGAAGAGACTTTTTTTCAATGCGTAGGTCAAGTCGAACGTCATGTTCTGTTCCTGGGTATAAAGCAGAATGGAAAGGTCGTTGGACTTGTTGATGACATCGAGCATCTTTTGATGCTGCCGTTCATAATCCTCGTCAAAACTCTGCTACGCCTTTGAACGCTGCTGGCAGGTCATCCGCAGCTCTGCGCAAAGGTCTTTTAGCTTGTTGGTCAAAGACTGTCCGCTCACGATGGCAAAAAGCGGGATGGCGATGGCAAAAAGGGCAACTACAAGCACCCAACGTTTCTTTTTCATAAACCAATAGAATAGCGCGATTATTTTTATACTGTTCAATAAAAAGGTGCAAAAACACAAATTATATCGACGTGAGTTCGAGAAAAGTACCAAACAATGTCTCGTGCAATGTTATATGAAACAGTAAACCAGAAGAACGTATTTTTCCTCTGTAATACGTAGAGACGGGGCGTGTCCCGTCTCTACACACGGCTATTTCATTATGTCTGCGTATATTTGAAATTTATGTACATTTGCCGCGAATTATAGACGCTAAAACCATTCGCGTATGAGACTGAAAGAGAAGTCCTATTTCGTGCAACTGGTCGTGCTGACCCTGTTCATGCTCGGCGGCATGCTCGTGTTCTCCTCATTGGGGACCCTGCTCGTGATGCTGATCTACCACACCCCGAACATGCTGGAAGCCGCCGACCCCGTGACCGCCATCCGCATCACGCAGACGCTGACCACCGTCGGCACGTTCCTCGTGCCTTCGCTGCTGTTCGCCTACTGCTACAACCGGCAGTGGTTCGACTACAACGCCGCCAACCGCCAGCCGAAACAGCAGATGGTCAACATGGTGCTCATCCTGTCCGTCACGCTGCTGCCCGTGGTGGGCGCACTGGCGGCATTCAACGAGAACATCATGCCGCAGGAGGGCGCCGTGGCCGAGTTCATGCGCGACATGGAGGAGGCCGCCAACCAAATACTGGAACTCGTGACCTCGCAGCGCAGCAGCTGGGACCTCATCGCCAACATCTTGGTATTTGCGGTGTTGGCGGGTGTCTGCGAGGAGTTCTTCTTCCAAGGCGCCTTGCAACCGCTGCTGACGAACTGGACGAAGAATCCCCATATCGGCATACTGCTCACCGCCCTGATATTCAGCGCACTGCACTTCCAATTCTACGGTTTCATCCCGCGATTTCTGTTAGGACTCTACCTCGGCTACCTACTCTATTGGAGCAAGTCACTGTGGCTGCCCATTCTGGCCCATGTGCTTCACAACACCCTCTCCATTCTGGTGGACTTCACCCTGCAAGGGCGCGGCATCGACACCGACAACATGCAATTCACCGACATGAAGGGCTCTCTGCCCACCGCTGCCGCCTGCGCTTTAATCAGCGCGATGGCGATTGTCTATATTTGGCGGATTTACCGCGACGGAGAACACACAAACACAATATGAAAAAGTTACTGATCATTACGTTTCTCGCGACCCTCGCGTTTGTCGGCTGCCAATCCAAAGCGCATGTGCAGCCCGAACCGCACTGGTTCAAGCATTATTCCCACTATCACGAGAAAGATTACATCCAATTTATTGAGAACCAAATCCATAGCGAGACCGACTCTTCCTTGTCCGCCGCAATGGTCCGGGACTTCTACCGCGACCGGCACTTCCATCCCTTTTGGACGCAGAACGGGCTGCAGGAGATTCTGACCGACTCGCTGCTTGCCACTTTCGACAATGCCTTGCGCCTACATGGCATCCCCAACGAATATTTCGGGTTGGACAGCATCCGCCACACCATCGCGCAACTCGTTGAAAACCAGGTTCCCAACAACGATTCGCTCTACCCGTACCTCTATCGCCTCGAACGGCAGCTCACCGACAGCTACGTGCGCTATGTCTGTGCCCTCGCCTACGGGGCTACCGACCCCAAGGCCGTAAACGGCAGCAAATGGTACTACGCCACGCTTAAGCCCGACTCCTCGTTCCTCCAAACCATGCTTGCGGAAATGCCCCGATTTGAGAAGACGATTTCCGGATTAGCGCCCCAGACAGCCGATTATCAATCCCTTCAAAAGGAATTGAAACGGCTGTACAGTTTGCCGGATTCGACGCAGACCGAGATTCCTGACTTCCGCCTGCGCAAAGACGGTCATAGCGCGAACCTTCCCAAGCTATGCCAACGGCTTAACCAAATCGGATTTCCCGTCAGCATTGGCAACACCCTGAACGATACGTTGTTGCAAGCCCTCAATAACTTCCGCCGAATCAACGGCATCCCCGAAAGCGACTCCCTCGACGGCGAGACCATTGAAAAGCTGAACCGGCCGCTGCAGTACTATAAGGATGCCGTGGCCGCCAACCTCGAACGCCTGCGCTGGCAGAAGAAGCATCAGAAATCCGACGACACCCTTCACATTGCCGTCAACATTCCCGACTACACGCTCTGTGTGGTGCAGAAGGACGAGGTGGTGATGCGCGAACGCATCTGCTGCGGCAAGACCCAGAATCCCCAAAACGACCCGGCACGTCACAAAGACGGCCTCATCGCCCCGTTCAAGGCCGAAACTCCACTGTTATACAGCCAGATACGCACGCTGGTACTCAATCCTGAGTGGAACATTCCCTACGACATTATCAAGAACGAATACTACCCGAAACTCGTGAAGAGCAACACGGCGGTGGTAAACCGCGAGCATCTCTACATCCGCGACAGCCGCACGGGACGCTACGTCAAGCCCGACTCCATCAACTGGAGCATGGTGAACCGCAACAACATCCCCTACCGGTTGCACCAAACCTCGGGACGCTACAACGCGCTGGGCCGCTTCAAGTTCGTGTTTGCCAACTCCGAATCGGTCTATCTGCACGACACCAACAACAAGGGGGCGTTCAAGCGGCGCAAACGGGCGCTGAGCCACGGCTGCGTGCGTGTGCAAAACCCCGACAGCGTGGCCGAGTGGGTCTATGCCGTCAACGGCTTCGACACCAACTACATCGAACAACTGCATATCCTCCTCGGCGCGGAACCCACCACCGAGAAGGGCGAGAAATTCGTGGAGAAAAAGCACGAGCAGGATTCCATCTATTACGAAAAGCTGAGCGACTGGGACAAACAGTTCTACCGCGAGCTGCGCCCCACGAGCGTCACCCTGCGCAAGCCCATCCCGCTCTTCATCGAGTACTACACCTGCTTCGTCGCCGCAGACGGCACCGTGCAATACCGCGAGGATGTTTACTACAAGGACGGGAATATTCTGTTTTTGATGAAACACCCGGATTTTTGACCGTTGACCTTTGACCGTTGACTTTGACCTTTGACTGATGACTGTTGACACTGTGAACCCTAAACTCTAAACTCTTAACTCTTAACCATAATGCCCCAACCCGACAAACCCGATTTCCCGCGCCCCAAAAAGGGTATGATAACCCGGCTCCTCGTGGATGCCGGCGCCACCAAGAGCACCTTTGTGCTGCTCGGCGGAGATGCGCCAGTCCGCTGCCAATGCGCCGGTATCAATGCCAACTACACCCCCGAGGCCGACATTCTGCGCATCCTCGCCGAAGCGGTGGCGCAGTTCCCTAAAGATATAACCATCAATAAAATAGACTATTACGGAGCCGGATGTGCCACTCCGCAGAACGCCTTCCGAATGGAGGGCTACCTGCGCCTCTATTTCCCGACGGCGGAAATCCACGTCTGGTCGGACCTGATGGCCGCCTGCCACGCGCTTGCGGACGGACGTGAGGCCATCGTCTGCATCCTCGGCACCGGCGCGGCCTCCTGCCACTACGACGGCCGCGAGATGGTGCACCGCGCTCCCTCCCTCGGCTGGATACTCGGCGACGAAGGAAGCGGCACGAACCTCGGCAAATGTCTCGTCACCGCCTACCTGTCGGAGACGCTCCCCCACCCCGTCCGCACCGCCTTCGAGGAGCGCTACCACCTCAACCGCGACCTCATCCTGCACAAACTTTATCAGGAACCGCAGCCCAACCTCTTCCTGTCGCAGTTTGCCCCGTTCCTGAACGAATATCGCGAAGAGCCCACTGTCCGACAGCTCATCACCTCCGCTTTCGAAAGCTTCTTTGCAAAGCAGAAGAGTTACTATCCTGGCTGCGACGCGCTCCCGTGGCACTTCACCGGCTCGGTGGCGGCGCACTTCGAGACACTGCTGCGAGAGGCGGCAACCCACGCAGGATGCACGGTCGGGTATGTTGCGGGCGACCCGATGCCGGGGCTCATCACGAAAATGTCGGAACTCATCAAGAAGATAGACTGACCGCCCATGGCCTCCCGCATCCTCCTCTCCGACCACTTCACCTATGGCAAATTGCTGCGTTTCACCGCACCCACCATGGGCACGATGGCGTTCACCTCTATTTACAGCGTGGTTGACGGCCTTTTCGTGTCGAACCTTGCGGGCAAAACGCCCTTTGCCGCCCTCAACCTGATTTATCCGTTCATCATGTTCCTAAGCGTGGTGGGCTTCATTTTCGGTAGCGGCGGCAGCGCCCTCATCGCCAAGAAACTCGGCGAGGGGAAATCCGGCGAGGCCAACCGCATCTTCACTATGCTCGTATGCGCCGGCGCCCTCGCGGGTACCTTTTTCGCCGCCGTCGGCATGCCCTTTCTCGATGACATTTCCCGCCTTCTCGGTGCCGACGAGCCCATGGTCGCCGACTGCGTCATGTACGGCCGCATCCTCCTCATCGCCCTCCCCTTCTTCATCCTGCAGCTCATGTTCTTCAACCTGTTCGTCACCGCCGAGCGTCCCCGCCTCGGACTCATCGTCACGTTCATCTGCGGAGGTCTCAACATGCTGCTCGATTTCCTGTTCATCGCCGTCTTCGGCCTCGGGCTGAAAGGCGCAGCGTGGGCCACCGCCCTCTCGCAGATGACCGGAGCCCTCATCCCTATTGTCTACTTCCTTGCCCCCAACGGTTCCGCACTACGACTCGGCAAACCCACCTTTGACGGCGCAGCGCTGCGGCAGACCTGCCTCAACGGCATGAGCGAGTTCTTCACCAATGTCTCCGCCGCTTTGGTTTCCATGCTTTACAACTATCAACTAATGAAATACATAGGCGAGGATGGTGTGGCCGCCTACGGCATTATCGTGTACTTGGCGTTCGTTTTCGCGGCCATTATGATGGGCTACAGCATCGGTTCCGCGCCCATCGTGAGTTACCACTACGGGGCGGGCAACCGCGACGAGCTGCGCAACGTATACCAGAAGAGCATAAAGTTGATTGCTATCTTCGGGGTGGTGCAGTTCCTCATCGCACAATTGTTCGCCCGTCCGCTTTCGAGCATCTTCGTGGGCTACGACCCCGCGCTGCTCGACCTCACCGTCCGCGCCATGCGGGTTTACAGCGTCTCGTTCCTGCTGATGGGCTTCAACGGCTACGCATCGGCGTTCTTCACCGCACTGAACAACGACGTGGTGTCGGCGATCATCGCCACCAACCGCACACTTGTATGCGAAACCCTCGCCGTGCTTGTGCTGCCGCTGGTCTTCGGTGTCGACGGCATTTGGTACGCCATCATCTTCGCCGAATCCGCCGCCCTGCTGCTCTCCGTCACCATGCTGACGCGGTATCGCGAACAATACGGATACTGAATCGTGTGCTTTACCCCCTACCGAGCTTTCGCCCCTGCCGGGGCGTGCAGTCACATCCGACACACGGCACACTTTTTTACCCCTAAACGTGGCGCACCATTCCGCAAGGCGCAAAGCGCCGTAGCGGAACCTCCGCCGCTTATTTCCTATCGGGGCTTGCGGTCGCCCCTATTCACCGCCGTCACAAACCGCAGTTGCCCGTTCAGGTCCCGGACAGACTGGACGTCACGCAAGCCGTACCGGGAGAAAGCCGCCGCAATACCCTCGTGAAAGTCATGGTAGGTCTCCACGAAGAGGCGGCCGCCGGGCACGAGCACGCGTTGCGCCAGACGGGCAACGGACTCGTAACACAATAGCGCGTCATCGTCAGGGACGAACAACGCCAACGACGGCTCATAGTCTGTGACGTTTCGGTGCATTGCCGCGCGGTCGGAGGCGGGGATATAGGGCGGGTTGCTCACAATGGCATCAAACCGGCGTTCACCGAAGGGGATGTGCTCCACGTCTGCCATGTCGTGGCGGGCGAAGGCGACCTCCACACCGTTTCGTTGGGCGTTGCGCCGCGCTACCGCCAAAGCCTCCTCCGAGATATCCGTGGCGAAGACCTCCACGCCCGGAAGCCCCTTCGCTAACGAAACGGCAATGCAGCCGCTGCCCGTGCCGATGTCCCAAAGCGACTTTGACGCTGACAATTCCCGTTCCTTGAAGCTCTCCACGACCATCTGCACCAATTCCTCGGTCTCCTGCCTCGGAATCAGCACCGCCGGTGACACCTCGAACGGCAGCCCGTAAAACTCCGTCTCGCCCAGCACATATTGCACGGGGCAGCCTTGCGCAAGTTTCTCCATATCCCGCTGGATGTCAGCCATCAACAGATCATCCACAGGCTCGTCGCCGCGTAAGGCAATCTCGTACCGTTGCATCCCAAACTTCGCACAGACATACACATACGCGACTGCGGCCGCCTCACGCTCGTCGTAAAGCGGCCGCAGGGTTTGCCGTAGGATTTGGGTCAGTTCTCTGATGGTCATCGTGCTTACATTTGTTCGTAACTTTGGTCTGCACTCGCCCCACATTGCGCTTCGCCTTATGCGGGGGTAATTGCTCTCTGTGCGTTTTGCCTTACCACCCCGCCCTACGGGCACCCCTCCAAAGGAGGGGAATGGGCTGTTTAAGGAATATTTTTTTGTAGAGACGCGCCACGGCACGTCTCTACACTCTAAACTCTCAACTCTAAACTCTCACTCCACCGGTTTCGCGGGGATATCGCGCCACGCCCACTTGTCCATCACCACGCCCTTGTTGAGGCGCATGACACCGGGGTTGGAACGCATGGCGTCGCGCACCATGAAGGGACCGGTGATCGGGTTGATGGGGTTGTAGTAAATCGGGAACTCAATGCCGTATTCCTTGACAAACGCGGCAATTTCCTCCTCCGACGAGTTGGTGATGCCCACGAAGTCAATGCCGTTCTCCTCACAAGCTTTCGCCAGAGGTAACACTTTTTGCATACCCTTGGCATTGGATTCGCTCAAATCATGGACATACAGCACATAGACATCGCGGTCGTTCGTCGTGGAGAAATAATCGGGTGCGTGGTCGGCACCGTTCTCGTCGAGCATATTGAAGCCGTCAATTTTGGCTTTCACCGCCTCCTTGATGACTTTGTCTTCGCGGGAGACGTACTCGTTCTTCTCGTAGAAAGCCTCGTCCTGATCCATCAGTTCGTCCTGCGTGAGGGTGATTTCCTCGCCGGTAGCCGTGTTCTTGTAGACAAACACCACGTCCTTCTGGGCGGGCTGCGCCACGAAGACGGAGACATCCTTGCCCTTGTTCCAGTCGCTCTTGCCGATGAACGGCAGATGGCGGATAACGTAAAGCTGGAAGATGACGGCAATGAGGGCGAAGATGGCCACGGCAATCCACTGCCCGAGCACCGTCAGGCGGCAGTCGCTGATTCTCTTGCGGTTGAAGAAGACAATGAGCGTGGGGATGATAAAGACCACATTTTTCAGGAAGGTGGCCTTGTTGGACATCTCAATCACATCGCCGAAGCAGCCGCAATCCTTCACCACACCGAAGTAGTGGATGCCGTTCACTTCCATATACTCCGCGATGGCAAGCCACAGCGTGAGGAAGAAGAAGAACGTCATGAAGATGAGGTAGCCCCATGCAGCCAACTGCACGCGCACACGGAAGAGCAGCATGCAGCCCAGCACAAATTCGCAGGTGATGGCCACCACCGCCGCGAAGAGCGCCAACGGGTGCAGAAAGCCCATGTGGAAGGAGACGAAATAATCGTTCACCGTCACCCCGAAGCCCACCGGGTCAATGGCCTTCGTGAAACTGGAGAAGAGGAACAGGCACCCCAAAAGGATGCGGATGATTTTTAACCAAACGGGTTCTTTTTTACTCATATTATTCACAAATCACTAATCACAAATCACAAATCACTAATCACTAATCACTAATCAAAACAACTACTCTTCTTTTTCAAGGACCAAACGGATGAGGCAGAACATGGAGTAGTTAATCATATCGTAATAGTTGGCGTCGAGGCCCTCGGAGACGAGGGTGTTGCCGTGGTGGTCCTCAATGGACTTGGTGCGGAAAATCTTCATCAGGATGATGTCGGTGATGGAACTGATGCGCATACGACGCCAGGCCTCGTCGTAGTCGTGGTTCTTGTCCATCATCAGGTTCTTGGCGGCGTGGATGTAGTGGTCGTAGCGTTCCAGGAGCTTGTCGGTCGGCATAACGGTCTCCTCGGGCGAGTTGGCAACCCCGACCTCCAACTGGATAAGCGCCATCACGCAGTAGTTGACAATGCCGACGAACTCGGGTACAATGCCCTCGGCCACCCGCGCATCACCCTTTTCCTGGATGCTACGGATGCGGTTGGCCTTGATGTAAATCTGGTCGGTGAGCGACGGCAGCCGCAAGATGCGCCACGCCGTGCCGTAATCGATCGCCTTGTTGCGGAAAACCTCCTGGCAATAGGCGATTATCTTCTCATATTGTTCCGATGTGTTTGCCATTATCGTTTGATAATCTTCAAGTTCTGGGTTTTCTGGTTGTCGAACGTGAGCTGCAACAGGTAGAATCCGGCATTCAAGTCATTGACACCCAATTCAAAACGGTTGGCTCCGTTCAAGTTCACCGTGCGCACCATGCGACCGTTCATGTCGAAAAGAATGGCCTTCGTCACCGCAGTCTCGCTCTCCACCACCACGCGGTCGTTGGCGGGGTTCGGGAAAACGGTGGCGCGGGTCTGCACGTAAACCTGAACGCCCACGCCGGAAGAATCGGTAACATCCTCAATCACAAGGATTCCGGCGCACGGCAGTATAATGTCATCCACCCACGCACAGTCGCTGCCGGATGCCTGGGATTGGTCCTTCTCGTAGGAAAAGCGAATGGTGTGGCTGCCTGCGGGAATTTCGGTGGAGAAAAGAGTCCACGGCACTTCGCCGTCAGCTTTGTCCACTTCCTGTCCATCTACATGCAGGTAGAATTTGTCGTAGTTGGCCTCGGAACTGACCTTCCGATAGTAGGACAGCAGGGCGGCGGAGGGAATGTTCACGCTGATTGTCATCCTGGATTTCGCATCGCTCGGCAGGCTCTGCGCGGAACGGGCACAATAGTCGCCCGAATACGCCCCCGACGAGGTCACAATCCACGGGTAGTTATTCATCGTGAAGCCGAAGTCGCCAAAATCGCCGCTCTCAAAGGAGACGAAATCGGCACCGACCATGATGTAAAGCGTGTCCACACGGTTAACACCGTCGTAGGAAATATGGTAATAAAGCGGCACAATTGACTTGTTCGGCACCGTGTCGGCAATCTGGACGGTAAAGCTGGTGTACATGGTCTCGTAAACATCAAGCCCGCTGATACTGGTGGCACCGGTCAGCACCTGCACACCGGAGTAATTGCAGGTCAGATCCACAGCACCCGTGTTCACGCCAACGTGACCCGCATTCAGATTGTTGAAAACGAAAGTCACCTCATCGCCGGCATTATAGTTTGTCACAGCAGAGCTGTTGACGGTGGTAGTATATTCGGTAACTTGCACCTTGGGCAGCAGCACCCGCACGGCCACGCTGCGCTCGATGATGGTGTCCTGCCAGTGGATGCGGAGCGTAAACGGCAGGTTCACATAATCTTCCGACTGCGGCATCACGAAGGAGAACGCATTGGCGCGGCTCTCCGTAGCGTCCACACTAATACCGCCCACAAAGACGGAATCCTGCAGCATCGCCACTCCATCGTCGGAGGTGAGCGTGGCATAGACTTGCGTGGCGGCGCTGACACCCACATTCGACAGCGAAATGTTGATATGGACGGTGGATCCTTGCGTGAACACGGTATTTTCAGCCACTTCCACAGCGGTCGGAACCACAAACGCGCCGTTGGGCGTTATCACCTGAACCGCCTGGAAATAGGGGATGTAGTTCTGTGCCTGGGCCGTAAACTCGCAGTCACCAGGCTCGATACCGGCGACATCGAGCGTGGCCGCACCGTTCGCATCGGCGAAAGCAGCCGCAATGAGGTTCCCGTTCCGTGTGAGCGCAACGTACGCATACGGCGCGACGGTCACCGCGTAAGTCGTGTTATTGGTAGTAATCACACTGCCGGCCGTCACATCCATCGTGGAGGGAAGGCCCAAATAGGCCCGCACAGACGGGTCGCCGAAGCAGTGGTAAATCTCCCAATAATACAGTTTCATGCTGGAGGAAGAGGACTGCACGGTCATGTTGCCGGCAGTCATAATGCCGCCGATGGTGGAGACCCAATTGGTGTAGGGCTCGCCGTGCGTGTGGAACACCTTGTCGTACATGCCGAGATGGGAGGCATCGTAGGTGGGGGTGGCGGTGATGTTCGAGCGCACGCCTACAGCCCAGTAGAAGTCCTCGCCCCAATAGGTGTTGTTGGAGGCGCCGATATAGCCCATCGCTCCTTTGTTCTCGGCACGAAGCAGCGCCTCGCCGAAACATTCGGACGTCTTGAAGTTGCCCGACTGGCAGCAGTTGCCAATCATCAAACCGTACTTGCCGTTATTCTGCAGCTGGGCCACATGTGAAACGGTGAACGACGGATCCGCCCAGCTGGTCTCGCTACCGTGGGCGGTGTAGTTAACCCAACCGGCACCGGCGCTCACTTCCGCACGGATCTGCGCCGCCTGCGAACTGCAGTTGTAATGATGCGCCATCACATTGGTATAGCGCGGATTGTTGACATTCATGTAGTTGTCCTCAATATAGAAAATCTGTCCGTCGGCGTGGATAGGACCATAATGGCTGTCTGTGCCGGCAATGAGCACAGCGTTGCCGAGATACGACGGGTCAGGCATCGTGTACTGCTCATACATGAGGATTTTCACAATCTGGTTCGAGAGCTGGGTGTTGCTGGTGGCGGACATACGGCCGTAGTAGAGGTCGGGAAGGTTGTCATCGCCGGAGAGCGTGGCATAGTAGAGGTCCGTGATGTGGTCGTTGTCGGTGGTGCCGGTAAAGGCGGGAAGCTGCGCGCGGTCGCCAATCAGCAGCAGGAACGACGGCGCGGGATCGGCGGGCGTGGCCGCGTCATAGCGACTTTGGATAAAGTCCTTGATGGAGGTCGTGGTCGTGCCCACGCTCGCATCGCTGGTGTAGGCCACCTCCACGAGATAGCCCAAACGACGCTTCCAACTCACGAAAGCGGCCAAATCCTCATTGGTCTCGAACATGCTGTTCGCAATAATGAGGTACTTGATCGGCGCATCGGAATACTCATTTCGAGTCTCCTGCATCTTATTGATCACCAAGTCTCTATCTAATGAGAAGAGCGGGGAGGTATACTTCTGCAACGCAACGGTGGCCCCCATGTCGGTGTTTACAAACGTGAACTGCAAATCAATGTGGTTGTAAACCCGGATTTTACCCGTGACGGGATTGTACTGCACCGGCGACACATATACGTTGGCCAGCGCCGCATTGCGCTTCACACCAGACTTTTCCACACGCACCAGCGGCAGCGAATAGAACGCATTGGTAGCGTAAATCGCCTGGTTGTAAGCAAATTGCGGATTCGGGTCATTCTTCGCCACAGAAGGCTGCGACGGAAAAATCAAATGGGTGACGCCCAGATCGGCCGCGTCATAGTCACTGTATTGCGCACTGATGACGGTGGCCACCACGGAATCACAGACGGGAATCTGCAGCATCCGGCTGAGCACCGGCAACTGCGGAGCACCGGGATCATTGGAAGGGGCATATCCCTCCAAGGAAATCACAGAAAAATCACCCTCGGGCACATGGAGGTTTTCCACAGAAATTGCGCCATTATCGATAGAAAACGACACGTTTTGATAAGAATTCTGTGTAAATTGAAGATTCTGCGCCCAAACAAGCGGGCAGAGGGCCATCACAGCCACCCATAACAAGATTTTTTTCATATCCTTCTTTTAACTTTTTTACTCAAAAATGAAAGCGCAAAGATACATTTTTTTAGGAGACGACGCTTCCCAGCGTCGGAAAAAAGAAACCACGCTTCCTATCGTCAGAAAAAAGAAACGGCGGCCCGGAATCTTCCGAACCGTCGTTTTTTATATCAGCAGACTTATTGTTAGATACTTTGTTATACGCTCATCGAGCCGCATCGTACTGTTCGAAAACCGAATTCCGGCTGACGAACTCCGGCACGAATGCTTTCATCTTCTTCACCATGGCCGGAATGTCCACCTTTTCAGAGAGATCCTCCATTACCTGGATACTCTTCAACGCCTCGGGATAGTCATACTCGCGGACCTTGGCCACAAAAATGCGGTCGTGGGAGGTCGCCGTGGTGTTCTCGCTGTTGGAGAGCACCTCTTCGTAAAGCTTTTCGCCCGGACGAAGACCCGTGTATTCGATTTTAATATCAACGCCTACTCGCAGACCCGCCAAGGAGACCATTCGCCTGGCCAAATCGTCGATCTTCACAGGTTCGCCCATATCAAAGACGAAAATCTGCGTCCCCGTGCTGAACGTCGCGGCCTCCATCACCAGTCGGCAGGCTTCCGGGATGGTCATGAAGAAACGGGTGATGTCGGGGTGCGTCACCGTCAAAGGCCCGCCCTTCTCAATCTGTTCGCGGAAGCGCGGGATCACGGAACCGTTAGAACCCAGCACATTACCGAAACGTGTAGTCACAAAGGTGGTTTTGCCCTTGACCTCGCCACGCTCAATGGCCAGGCCTAACGACTGCACGTAAATCTCCGCAATGCGCTTGGTGCAACCCATCACGTTGGTAGGGTTCACCGCCTTGTCGGTGGAAATCATCACCATCTTTTCGACATCGTACTCAATACATTTGTCGGCTACGTTATGCGACCCAAACACGTTCACACGCATAGCCTCACAGGGGTTCTCCTCCATCAGCGGCACATGCTTGTAAGCAGCAGCATGGAAAACAATCTGCGGATGGTGCTCGCGGAAGGCGAAATCGAGACGCGGGGGCTGGCGAACATCGCCGATAATGGGCACGAACGACAACTCCGGGAATTTCTCCTCCAACTCCAGACGGATATTGTGCATTGGGGTCTCGGCATTGTCGAACAACACCAGTTTCTTAACGCCGAAGCCCGCTATCTGTCGACAAAGCTCCGACCCGATGGAGCCGGCCGCACCTGTCACCATCACCACCTTGCCGAGGAAATTCTCCATCACCGCATCCATGGAAATGGTGATTTCGTTACGGCCAAGCAAATCCTCGATTTTCAGACGACGGATACTGTAACGGAGATCTTCGTTGTTGAGTTCGTTAATCTGGGGTATAATGAGCGGTCGCAACTGCAGTGTAACACAGTCCTTTAGCAGACCGTCGCGCTCACGACGGGCATCGGCCTCAGTGGTAAAAAGGATGGCGTCAATACCGTACTCGCTGACAATACGGCCCAGCTGCTCGCTGTCGTCGTAAGTGAACACCGGCAGGTTGGCAATCAACAAATTAGGCCGCTGCGGTTTCTTTGTGAGGAAACCGATGATGTTGTAGTGCGGGGAGTTCTGGAAACGCACCACCGTGGCCGTCGATTTGTCGGAGACGCCATACACGAGCACCCGCTGCGTCCGCCGGTCCTCGCGACGCTTGGTCAGGTAAAGCTGGTAAACCGCTACCATGACGATGCGCACAAACACCAGCAGGAATAGCGTGAAAAGGAAGTCGGTGAACAATGCAATGAACAAACCATAATACATTGTACGGTAATAGATTAGCATCACCAAGATCATCAACAGCACCTTGAGCAGCGACTCTTTGACAAAGCAGAGCATGTCTTTGGCAGAGAGATGCCGGATCACGAGCTTGTGCCCCTTGAAAATGAGCAATGCAATTACCGTCGCGACGAGCGCTGTGGGTAGCCACAGCAGCGCGAACGACCCTGACTGGTAGAACGACCCGCGCACGAAACCAAGCGCGAGCAAGGCAAGCAGCGACGATATCTCCGAAAGGATACAATCTATGGCGAAAATCACCTTCGAATCGATGAATTCCGACAGCTTGCGCACGATTTTGATTGACAATTTTGACATATTGACTTTGACTTTTGACTTTGACCTTTGACTTTGACCTATTGTTCAACACAATGGCGTGACGCAACAAAATAGGACATCGCGAATCCGGCGTTGAGGATGACCACGGCCACCGCCGCGCCGATAGCGCCGAATAAAAACGTCAGCACAGTGAAAAGCACCACTCCTAACAGTGTGACAATCAAGGTGATATTACGCAGAAGTTTCTCCTGTCCAACGAGCAGCAAATAGTTTACCCCGTAAGCGCTGCTAATGCCAATAAAGAAAACCGAGACCGCCAGTATCCGAAGCAACGTGATGGCGGGAAGGAACTCTTCGGAATAGAGCAACCTGATGAGGAACGGGGCCAGCACAAAGAGCAGAACCGCCAACAAAAGTGAGAAAACGAAATTGATGCGACGGTACCCCGTGTGCTTGTCCAGATGACGCGACAAAAACGGGAAAAAGGTCCGGTTCAACACGTCTACACTGTGTTTGCCGACATTGTGCAACCGACCTGCGGCATCATACAAACCGGCAGCGGCGGACCCGGAAACAATCCCTAACAGTATGTTCGGCAGATTGACACAGAAACTCATACAAACTTGATTGACAAACAAATCCTTGCCCGTCTTGAAGCTGCCCAGAATCTTCTCCCACGACGGAATATGCAGCCGACACTTGTATTTCATCGTCATCATGCTGATGGAATAGACCGCCGCCAGCACAAAACCGAACAGGTTGAAAAGCGGATAGAGGATGTAATCTTCGCGTTCTTTAATGAAAAGAAATATTAAAGCGAGGTAAACCACCCTCGAAATCACATTCACGATGGTGATGTGCTCCATCTTCTCCATCCCTTGGAAAAACCACTCGGAAACGTGCATCGAGAAGAAGGCCGTGGCGACGGAGATGAGGATCAGCAACCAGATTTCCCGGAACTGCGGAACGATCAGCACGATACAGGACAACAGCGTGAATGCCAGTATGTAGAGGATAATGCGGGCGCAAAGGATGGTGGAAACGATGTCGGAAACCTTTTCCATGTCCTCACGGTTGCGGGCGATGTCCCGGGCGCCGATGAAGTCGAAGCTGAATTTGACGAACGTCTGGAAAATCAGCGCGATAGCATACGCGACGGCAATCTCGCCGAAATGCTCCACCCCGATAATGGGCGTGACATACGGCAGCACGATGAACGGGATCAGATACCGCATCGCCTGCAACACCGCCAGCGCCGAAAAATTCTTCGTTAGCGTGCGGGCGTTGCTGTCTTTCATCGTTTTATCAGCTGATTTGCCGGAGAAAAATGCCTAATCACGCTTGAAAATATCCCGCGTATAGACCTTTTCGACCACGTCGTCGAGGCAGGCGTCGTAGCGGTTTGCGATGATGGCCTGCGACTGGCGCTTGAACTCGTCGAGGTCGTTGACCACCTTCGATCCGAAGAAAGTGGTACCGTCGGGAAGCGTGGGCTCGTAGATGATAACTCTCGCGCCCTTGGCCTTCACGCGCTTCATCACGCCCTGGATGCTGCTCTGACGGAAGTTGTCGCTGTTCGACTTCATCGTGAGGCGATAGACGCCAATCACGCACTCTTTCTCGTGGGCGGCATCGTAGTCGCCACGGTTGTAGTAGTCGTAGTAGCCAGCTTTCTTCAGCACCTGGTCGGCGATGAAGTCCTTGCGCGTACGGTTGCTCTCCACAATGGCCGACATCATGTTCTGCGGCACATCGGCGTAGTTGGCCAACAGCTGCTTGGTGTCCTTCGGCAGACAGTAGCCGCCGTAACCAAAACTCGGGTTGTTGTAGTGCGTGCCGATACGCGGGTCAAGACAGACGCCGTTGATAATACTCTGGGTGTCAAGACCTTTCATCTCGGCGTAAGTATCCAGCTCGTTGAAATAGCTGACACGCAACGCGAGGTAGGTGTTGGCGAAGAGCTTCACAGCCTCGGCCTCGGTGCTGCCCATGAAGAGCACGGGCACGTCCTCCTTGATGGCGCCCTCCTTGATGACGGCCGCGAAGGTGTGCGCCGCCTTCTCCAACGCGGGCTCGCCGTAGCCCACAATGATGCGGCTCGGGTAGAGGTTGTCGTACAGTGCCTTGCTCTCGCGGAGGAACTCCGGCGCGAAGATAATGTTCGGCGCCACGACATTGAAGGTGCCGTCCGCCAGCCGTTCGCGGTAGCTGAACTTCTCACGCACGCTCTGCGTGTAGCCCACGGGGATGGTGCTCTTGATGACCATCGTGGCGTTGGGGTTGACCTGGAGGACCTTGTTAATCACATCCTCCACTGCGCTGGTGTCGAAGAAGTTCTTGGTGCTGTCGTAGTTCGTCGGGGCGGCGATGACCACGAAGTCGGCGTCGCGATAGCCCGCCTCCCAGTCGAGAGTGGCGTGGAGGTCCAACGGCTTGTGCGCCAGATAGTCCTCGATGTAATCGTCCTGGATGGGCGACTTCTTGTTGTTGACCATCTCCACGCGTTCGGGCACAATGTCCACGGCGGTGACGGTGTGATGCTGCGCGAGCAGCGTTGCGATACTCAGACCGACATAGCCGGTCCCTGCTACGGAAATTTTCATATTAAACGGTTATGGGTTATCGGTTAAATTTTCTCCAGGAATGCCGAAGGAATGTACGATGTGGCCACGAGTGCGAGGCCCTCCACGGAGACGAGCAGCCGGCGGTTGCCCTTCACGCGCTTGATGTAGCCCACGCAGCCCTTGTAGGGGCCTTCGAGAACGCGGACATGCTGGCCTCTCTTATAGTCAATGCTGCCTACGTTGAGGTACTCCAACCTGTCGTCGTCAGCGGAGGTCACCAGCATGAAAATGCGCATCTCATCCTCGTCAATCGGGGACGGCAGCCGCATCCCGTCGGTAACGTGGGTGTAGAGCATCACCTTGCCTGAGAGTTTCCGTTGCCACGCGAGAATCTCCTCGCACGTGCAGCGCACGAAAATCAGCGACGAGATAGCCGGACGCTTCTCCGTCTTCACGACGCCGTCCACGGTCTTCTTGACGTCCACCACCGGGAAGTAGGTCACCACCCCGTCCTCGCGCATCTGTTCGTCCAACTCGAAAACCTTGTTGAAAAAAACCTTGAACGCGTACCAACGGGGCTGTTCCACATCGCTACCATCGACTATGTTCGGCGTATTATCCTCCATGACGTTTCACATTTCCTAATCAATTTGAGCAAAACCCATTATTCCTTCCATAAGCGAATATGAAAGCCGCACAAGGGGAAGCGGTCATGTAACTGACTGTGATCCACATCCTTATGAACCCAAAAGGACACAAATGGATTTCCCTCAATTTGAATAAAATTCAGGCGCAAAAGTACACAAAATTTTTGAAAGGCAAACGGGTGGAACATGGAGGGCACGAAACACATCCTATCTCACGCGCACACCGGCTTCGGCAGCAGCGTCGCGCAGTGGTTGATGATGTCGTTTGCGACCTCGAAACCGGCGTCGCAGACCTTTTTGCTTTCCACACCATCGTAGCCCATGGACAAATGCAGGACATTGTATCCGTAATTCATAAATCGAAGCAGCTTTCCGTCGCGTTTGGCAACAGCATCGCGATATTTCTCAATTGACGGGCGACCCTTGCCTTTGCGCAGATGAAAGACTGATTCAAGGGCAATAAGACAACCGCACCATAGAATATTGCCGGCGGTTCTGACATACTTGCTGTCCGTATAGGACTTTGTTTCAGGGTCATACTTGGCTTTCCCGATGGTTTCCTCCGCATTGGCCACATATCTTCTGGCCTCAGCAATGGGATCTGTGTTTTGATTGTTTTTCATGTTTTATCGATTTTAGTAAGTATTAAGAATTAACGCCGCAAACATACACTTTTTTTCAACACGCCACAATATTATAATTAAAATATTTTTTCCGTGCATTATTTAACAATTAACTGTTAAAATTAAGGGTGACGGAAAGACGGGTATTACGCAAGCAGGGCGCGACCTTGCCGGCCACGCCCTGCACCCATTATATTGAACCCTGCATTCTGTATTGTTTAATCGCGGAGGCAACGGACCGAGAATCCGTTGGCCTTGTTGTAGATGCCCCCGTCCACGTACGCGTTGTTGAAGTTCAGGCTGCGGTAGTATGCGCTGACCGGGCCGCTCTCGTAATGCGTAGCGCTCCAGAAGTAGGCGATGTAGCCCGCGAGGTCGAACGACGAACCGTAGCAGCGGCCTGCCGGAACGGCGGAAAAGCCCGTCGCGTTGTTCGCCGTCAAGTCGTTGCCCACCGCGCAATTGGACGTGTTAGTATTCCACCCCTCCGTGGAGGCCAGCGCCTTGGCGATGTTGCTGCTGTTGCCTCCACACGGGTATTCGCTCTGGCTGCCCACATAATTCGTCATCGCCGTCCATTCCGCATCGCTCGGCAGGTGCCAGCCCGCCGGGCAGATGCCCCTGCGGTGGCCGGTGAAGGTCACCGACACCGCGTTGCTGCTGCTGGTGTTCACGCTCGTCTCCCCGTAGGCCGTGTTGAACGTGTCCACCGCCGCGTTCCAGTTATAGAGCAGGCCGTAGTTCATCGGCGCATACGTGGCCGAGTCGTTGTTGTTCCAGCGGGCCTGCTTGCCTGTGTACGTGTAATTAGCATCGGCGGCCGGGATAAGGTACGTCCCCGTGCTCGGCGAGGTGGTGGTCCGCAGGTTGTCGCGCATCCAGCACTGGTTGCCGATCTGCACCGTGGCATACACGTTGCCCTCGTGGTCGGTCACCGTCTGGGCTTCTGGGCAGGACTTCTCGTCGATGACGGCGGTGCCGCCGGCAGAAAGGGTCGTGAATGTCACCTCCTCGCCATAGCTCGTCCCGTTCGCCGTGGTCACGAACGCTCGATACGTGTAGCTGGTGTTGGCGGTCAAACCCGTGAGGCTATATGTCATCGTCTCGCCCGTGGCACTCACCTGTGCGTACGTGCCGCCCTCGGTGGTCTTCCATTCGAAGCCCTGCGCCGTGATAGTCACGTTGTCGGGGTTGGAAACGGTGCCGTTGAGGGTGGCGGAAGTCTGCGTGAGGTCGGTGGCGGGGGAGGTGGTTGCCGTGGGAGCGGCAGGGGTCGGAGGTATAGGTGTGGAGCCACCGTTAATCAGGCTGTCGAGCAAGTGCTGCTGCGCCTCAATCACGCCGCCCAGACTGTCAAGCTGGTGTTGGAACGAGCTGGTAAGGGCGCCGAGCTGCTGTTGGTACTGGTCGGCAAGGTTTGCTAACTGCTGTTGTATAGAGGCCGTAATGGTCTCGGTCTGCGCGGCCAGATAGCTCTTGGTCACGGCATCCTGTGCGTCCGTGGGGTCGCTCACGTTCTTCAGCTGGCGGTTGCCGGCGGAGTTGCCTTTGGCCGTCACATCGGCGAGAGATTGGGTCTCGGTGTAGCTCGTCAGGTAGCCTGCATCGTTTTGGAACGCGCTCACGTTTGTCGGCACCGTCGGAATAGTCGGCTTGTTTGTCAAGTCGTTGTAGTCCTTGTTCCAGGCATTGAACTGCGGGTCCGTCTCGGTGTAGCCCGTGATGTAGCCCGCGTTGTCGAGCTGGGTTTGGGTCACGTACTGCGCGTCATTTTGGAACGCGCTCACGTTCGTCGGCACCGTCGGAATAGTCGGCTTGTTTGTCAAGTCGTTGTAGTCCTTGTCCCAGGCATTGAACTGCGGGTCTGTCTCGGTGTAGCTTGTCAGGTAGCCTGCATCGTTTTGGAACGCGCTCACGCTTGTCGGCACCGTTGGAATAGTCGGCTTGTTTGTCAAGTCGTTGTAGTCCTTGTCCCAGGCATTGAACTGC
>JAFPVR010000053.1 GCA_017395245.1 Bacteroidales bacterium
AACACCAAAGGCAATGACGAAAAAAATCCTCCTGATAGATGCTATGGGCTTGATTTTCAGAGCGTACTACGCGATGATCAAGAGTCCGCGATTCACCACCAAGGGGCTGAACACCTCCGCGATGCTCGGCTTCACCAACTCGCTGTACGAGGTGCTCAAAAACGAGAAGCCCACCCACGTGGCCGTGGCCTTCGACACGGGCGCACCCACCTTCCGGCACGTCGAGTACGAACACTACAAGGAGAACCGCGAGGCCACGCCCGACGACATCGTAACATCCATCCCTTACATCAAACGCATCCTTGACGCCTTCCAGATCACGATGGTCGGCATCGACGGCTACGAGGCGGACGATTTGGTCGGTTCGTTGGCCAAACACGCTGAAATCGAAGGATTTGAGGTACTGATGCTCACCTCCGACAAGGACTACGGTCAGCTTGTTTCCGACCATATCCGCATGTACAAGCCCGGCAAATTCGGACAACCGGCGGAAATCCTCGGCGTGGCGGAAATCTGCGAAAAGTACAAGATCGAACGGCCGGAGCAACTGATCGATATGCTCGGTCTCTGGGGCGACACCTCCGACAACATCCCCGGCGTACCCGGCATCGGACAGGTGCGCGCCCAGAAACTGCTCGCCAACTACGGCAGCATTGAGGAGATGTACGCCCGCAACTTCGACAAGGACAACGAGAAGACCCGTACCCTCATGAACGAGTACAAAGAGCAGGCCTTCCTCTCCAAAGAGCTGGCTACCATCATGATAGACATCCCGATGGAGTACGACTTCGACCAGATGGCCTACAACGGTCCCGACCCGCAAAAGCTCAAAGCCATCTTCGACGAGCTGGAGTTCAAGGCCCTCACCAAACGCATCTTCACGGATTTGTCGCTGCAGGTACCGCAACCCCAAGCCGCCCCCGACCTCTTCTCCCCCATCGAAGAAGCAGAGCCACAAACCTCAATGGAGACCGAAACTCCTAAGACAGTCTTCGAGCTTCCACAAACCGTTGAGGTACAATCCATTAAAGATATTTCCGCAGAAAAGAACGACACTATCTTCTTTACATGGATATTTCAACAAGAACGCATTGCGGGTTTTGCCTTCGCCTTCGAAGAAACCACCACCTACTACCACTGGGTGGAGAACGAACATCGTCACTATCAGGAGTTTATAAAACTGATTTTCGGAGAGCCGCGCACGGTGGTCATGCACGACTGCAAGAACACCTACAAGTACCTCAAATCGTTCCGCGTGGAGCCGAAATGCACCTTCTGGGACGTGCAAATCGCCCACTACCTACTGCAACCCGAGCGCAAACATCAGCTCAACGACCTCGCCCTCAGCTATTTCGATTGCGAGTTGGTAGAGACGGGCAAACCGTCACCCGCACCCGAAAACGAACAGCTTCTGCTGCTGCAAAAGCTCTATCCGATATTGGATAATGAGTTGAAGGAAAACAAGTTGCTGGATTTATTTACGCAAATGGAAATGCCGCTCGTGCCGGTTTTGGCCGACATGGAATACACCGGCGTGAAGGTGGATGTGGACACCTTGCGGCAGAATTCCGAGACGATGAACGCCGAGATTGCCGCCATCGAGCAGCAGATTTACGAATACGCCGGCGAAACCTTCAACATCGGTTCGCCCAAGCAGTTAGGCGAGATTCTCTTCGAGAAAATGAACCTCGTGAAGAACGCCCGTCTGACCAAGAGCAAGCAGTACCAGACCGGCGAGGAGGTGCTCAAGAAGATGGCCTACAAGCACCCGATTGTGCCGCTGATCTTGGAGTGGCGCAAGCTGTCGAAGCTGAAATCCACCTACATCGACGCGCTGCCGCAGCTCATCAACCCGAAGACGGGGCGCATCCATTCCACGTTTACCCAGACGATTACGGCCACGGGCCGGCTCAGCTCCCTCAACCCGAACCTGCAGAACATTCCCGTGCGCACTGAGCGTGGTCGTGATATCCGCAAGGCATTCGTACCCTCCGATGGCAACGTTCTGCTTGCCGCCGACTACTCGCAGATCGAGCTCCGCATCGTCGCCCACGTGTGCCAGGACGAGCGCATGATCGAGACCTTCCGCAACAACGAGGACATTCACGCAACGATGGCCGCCCACATCTACGGCGTTGACAAAGAGGAGGTTACCGCCGATATGCGCCGTGCCGCCAAAACCGTCAACTTCGGGATTCTGTACGGCATCTCCGCCTTCGGTCTCGCCGACCGTCTGCAGATTCCGCAGGCCGAGGCCAAGCAGCTCATCACCGACTACTTCCGCAGTTTCCCGAAAATCTCGGATTATCTGAACGACACGCTGGATTTCGCCCGTGAGCACGAATACGTGGAAACCCTCATGGGTCGCCGCCGCAATATCCGCGACATCAACGCCAAGAACGGGGTTTTGCGGGCCGCCGCCGAGCGCAATGCCATCAACGCTCCCATCCAAGGCACCGCCGCCGACCTCATCAAAATCGCCATGGTGCGCATCTATCAAGCTATGAACGAGCGGAATATGCGCAGCAAGATGATCCTGCAAGTCCACGACGAGCTCATCTTCGACACCTGTCCCGACGAGCTGGAAGTCCTCTCGAACCTCGTGCGCGAGCACATGTCGGGAGCCATGCAGCTGTCAGTGCCGTTGGACGTGAATATCAACAGCGGCAGCAACTGGTTGGAGGCGCACTGAAACGTCACTCCATAGTAGAATCTAATGAAGCCTCCACCGGCACCGTGCCGTCCATCAGCCCGATGCGGGTGTCGGAGGCGTGGCGGACGCTCACATACAGAATATTTAGGAGAGAAAACTAATAGTAAAGAAAGCTATGGACAGCATTGTGAACGACGATTACCGTTTCACCATGAGAATCAACCGTAATCTCATACGCAAAATGGAAATCCTCGCAAATAAATTCCTGCCAGCCCTTATTAATCCATTCTTTTTTTAGTCTGGCCTTGGGAAATATGGTCGCGTTGGCAAGCGATTCCAATCCGTCATAGAGACGATTTTTCTTGTTTTCAACGGTATCGAAACTTAAAGTATGCCAATGTTTTAATATGGCAGCATCATAGAACGATTCTATGGCTTGATGTACACGCTCTTCAATAAGAATTCTCATGCCTCAGGATGATAGAACTTGTAGATCATTTCTGTTAACCGACGATCTCGGCATCGTCGGGGTCGTTTTCATCGACGGTGAAGTTGTAGGAGGCCAAGAAGGTGAAAAGGTCGTTGAATAATGAAGCCGGCAGCCTTATGTTCATCTTATCGACTTCGTCGCGTTCGAACAAACCGCCGTTGAGGTACGGCAAACGCTCCCACTGTTTCAGCAACCCTTCGTCCCACTGTTCGTCGGCAAACAGTTTCTCACGCTGCTCTGGCTCGGTGTTGAATATTCCGAAAAAGAGCGGTTCCAAGACTTGTTCGAGAAAATCGGCTTGATGAGGACTGGCGAGAAACAGGTCGCGCAGGAACGTCGGATTGTCGTTGAGCCAGCCTTTTTTCTGCAAAAAATGGAGGAACACGATGCGGCCCATCATCTTTTTGACATAGTCGTGGAGACGGGTATCGGATGTTCCGTCGGTAGAGACGCGCCATGGTACGTCTCTGCGATAAGCTTGCGTGAGGTTCGCCACTATCCGGTTGTAATGGAGATGGTATTCGTCGAAAAACTCATCGCTGAGCGCATCCACCGAGAAGGATTCCCTGAGGTCGGACAGCGTTAAGTGTCCATTCAGTTTGGCCACCTTCTCCAATCGCTCAAGCGGCGTTTTGTATTGCCCGTTTTCGTCACCCAAGGTATAGGAGAACCGTTTCGCCGAGGTGCTGCCCTCCTTGAGGTCGCAGATGTAGGACAACCGCCAGTGCCGGCCGTCGTCGAAAACGGCAATGGCCCCATCGACATCGTATTTCAGATAGGGACTGATCAGCTTGCGCAGGCCCACACGCTTGCGACGCACATCGCCGCCTTCGGCCATGCGGGTGTAGAAGAAGCCGAGCAGACGATGGTCGGCATCATCCATCTGACCGATGAAAAAACTCTGGTCGCCTTCGGCGTTGGTGTCGAGCCATTCGGGACGCGAGGCCACATCGTGGCACCCGAAAAGGCGATGCACGATTTCGCGGCTGTAAGTGGTATAGTCGAACGGCGACTTGAAAATCTGACGGTGGGTTTCGGTATTCATTGCTGGGTTTTTTTGAAGGTTTCACTTAAAATGATGTCGGCGGCGGTGTAGGCCATCTGCTTGGTTTCAGTCTGTGGTTGTGGGTAGCTGTAGCGTCTATCCAACTCTTCAAGCTGCTCCTGAATCTTGACGAGTGGTACGGGCTCTTTCTTCTGCTTCCTCGAAATACGGTTGAGGGCATCGGCTAACTGGTTGTAGGCGCCACGTTCCACCATCTGCTTCAGACGGTCGAGGATGTTGCGACCTTCTTCGTCGAGCAGAGGCCGCACCTCGCGCAGGAAAGCGGCGGCTTTTTTGGCGTCGTTGTCTTTGCTGCCGATTTTGAGTTTGTCTTCCTGATATTCGCGCTGCTGATCGAGGGTGTATTGCCTTATCGCGCTCTGTACCTGTTCGTAATGCCGCTGTGTGCTGTCGCCGAGGGAAACCGCTTTCTCGTCGGGTTCCGCGTGGAAGATATCGGCGGCTTCGAGGAAGGAGAGCTCGCGGGGGATGTCGCCGACGAGGTAGAAGGCTTTTTTGAGGGGAGAGGCGAGATAGACGATGGTGTGATGTGACGGCTCGTCCATGGTGGGCTGCAGCCCCACACTGCGCTGCGCTTGTATGGGGTTAATTGCACTTCGTGCGTTTAGCCTCTCCGAGGCTCTGGCGGAAGTACTATCGACTCCTGGTGCTGAAGAACCATTGTCCGTGGAGTCGTTGGCGGCACGAAAGAACTCCGAGGCTCTGGCGCAACGGCTTTTCGGCGGCAGTTTCTTGATGCGACGATAAAGTGATGGATTACCATCGTGAAGGGCTCGCACTTCGCGCAGCAGTTCCAGACTGCGGTCAGTTTCGTCAAGCACATCGGTGTTGAAGAGTTTGAACTCGTGTACCAGCTCGTCGTGCGAATAGATTTTGGTATCCTCGCCGAGGGCGGAATGGAAACTTTGCAGTTTGATGAGGGAATTCTTCTTCAAGCTGATGATGGCATCGCCGGGGTCGGATGGGTAGAACATGTAGTTGTGGATGGCGGTGGCGGTGGAGCCGATACGGTTCACACGCCCGATGCGCTGCATCAACCGCGTGGCATTCCACGGACTGTCGTAATTGACAATGACATTCGCCCTATGCAGGTTTACACCTTCGGCCAGCACATCGGATGTGATTATGATGTTGTAGTCGTTATGCCATTCTTCTTTGTACTTGGCATCAAAGTTGGCTTGGATGGTCTTTTGAAGACGCTTGCGGTTTTTGGCGCATACAGCTAGAATGTCGTTGCGCTGCAGACGTTCTTTCAACTCTTTTTCCAAATAGTTGACGGTATCCACGCTTTCGCTGAACACCACCAGTTTGCCGCCGGGATTCTTTTCTTTGTCGAACAGTTCTCCTTGCAGCATATTGATGAAAAGTTCCAGCTTGGGGTCGAATTTCACTTTGTCCCACCTTTTGCACAGATTGTCCAAAACAGCGGCATCATAACTCCAGCATCGGCAGGAAATCGGGCTTGAAATCGGCGGCATGAAAGAGTATCTCTTTCTGGTCGAACCCTTTGCCGATGGCTAATTCTATGATTTCATCCAACTCGACCCCGTCGGACTGCAACTTTTTCACATTCAGCTCGGGCGCGATGATGACTTTGTCTTCCTGGAACATCTTTATCATCCCCCTCGTGGCATCCAAAAGGGTGTGGAGCGAGCGGCGGAAGGCATCGAAACTGCTTTCCAACCGTTTGACCAGATGCGTCTGATAGATGGAAGCCAGCGAGTCGGTTATATGTTTGGCCGCTTTGCCGGAGGGAACTTTGTACGAGGGACAATACTCCACCGCACGATAGCGGGCGTAATGCAGGCCACTTCCGTTGAAGATGTCCGCGTTCACCTCTTTCAGATTGGCCGACGGTGTATCTACCAATTTTATGTAGGTGTCGATGAAGAGTTTCAGCAATTCGGGCGACATCTGATAGGTACGGTCGGTGGGGTCAAGAAGCTGCGGGAAATGGATTTCGTGGGCATAGCGGGGCTCGTGCTGGATATTGCTGCGGGTACGGCGCACCATCACTTTCTCCAACACCTTGTGCCGAAGCTCCTGGTTGATGGCATCGATACGGGTGGTGAGGAATCCGGCGCTCATCGTGCGGCGCTGCGACATAAGGCTCTTGAATTCCTTGATCCACGGGGCAAACGTGTCGGCAATGTTGCTGACGCCGTCAATCGTGCAGCGCGCGACATCCTGAAACAGCAGCAACTGGTTCTTGATGTCCTCGGGCGTGTTGTTGAGCGGCGTGGCCGAAAGCAGCAGCACCCTTTTATCCCCCTTGACATTGCCTTTGTTCGACCGTGCCGACTTGCAGATGCGCTGCAGCAGGTCGTAGTTGCAGTTGCTGTCATGCCGGAAATTGTGCGCCTCATCGACGATGATGAGGTCGTAGCAACCAGGCTGATTGTAGTTGTTGGTGCCCTCAATGATTTTTTCCAAACTGCCATTGCTGACGAATTGGCTATAGTTGTTTTTGATTTCGAAATCCCTGAAAGTGTCCTCCCAGTTTTTTTGCACCGAAGGCGGGAAGATGACGAGGATGCGGGTGTTGTCGCCATTGGCGGCGATAAACCGTTGTGCAATCATGGCCGCTACCACGGTTTTGCCCAAACCCACCACATCGGCGATAAAGCATCCGCCGTGCCGCATCATAATGTCGTACCCTTGCACCACAGCATCGCGCTGATAGGTGAGGTCGTCGTAGTTGTCGGGAAGATGAGGGACGAAATGGTCTTCGACCTGATTGCCGAAATGGTCGATGAGCATCCGCATATAGAGCTCGTAAGGCGTAGGCTGATGTTCAGGTGGCGCGAGATGAGTGCCGTCCACGATGCGGTTCACGTCATCCATAGTCACGGGTATGGCGTCGTTCCACAGATGCTGAAACTCCTCCTCGCAGTAATGCACATCGTCATAATCCTTCATGGCCACATTCAGCTCATAGCGAGGCGGTTCGGTGGTGCCGAGCCCTTGCGCGCTGAGGTTGCTGCTGCCCATTATAACCCAGCCGTCGCTATGCTCGCTGTGGCTCTTCGGCAGACAGAGATAGAACTTCGCGTGGAGGTCTTTGGTGGGATGAATGCGCAGTTGCAAACGTCCGTCGGCGATGTCGGCGCAGAACTGGCGGATGCCGTCATCCACATCGGAAGCGTATTCCGACTGATAGACATCGCGGAGGAAATCCTCGCAATATTGTTCGAGACTCGCCTCCCTGTCGCCGAAAAACAGTTTGCCGGCGGTCACCAATTGGCTGTTCATCACGAAGCGGGCGGTGCGGCCGTTGCCGTCCATGTAGGGATTAGTTTTTCCGCTATACTCCGATTGGTTTTAATGCTATCTCTGCAATCACCACGCTCTTATGCACCGTTTCGGCACTCGCGCCCGGATAGCTCGCCCACGCGTAGAAGGTTAAAGGTTTAGGTTTAGGGTTTAACGATTACCGTTCCTTCCTCCACAAACCCCGCCCCTTTGGCTATGATTACATCTCCCTCTTGGAGACCGCTAATCACCACGTACTCTTTTCCGTTGTTCTGCGGTTCCACCTGGATGATGGTGGAGACTGCCTTGCCGTCCGCCACTTTCATCACATAGACCTTGTCCTGGATGCTGTAGGTGGCCTCTTGCGGGATGACGATGGCGTTGTGCAGTTCGGTGGGGATAACGATTTTGCCCGTACCGCCGCTGAGCAGCATTCCGTCGGGGTTGTCGAAGCGGGCGCAGACCGAGACGGCTCCCGTGCGCTCGTCCACCACGCCGCTGATGCTCTCCACACGACCGGTATATTCGTAAAGGGTGCCGTTGGGCAACCGTAGCCGCAGTTCGGGCATCTGACGTATCGCCGCTTCCATACTTTTGTGTTCGGAAAGGTACTGCATCACCGTTTTTTCCGTCATCGAGAAATAGATTCGCATCTGTCGGTTGTCGGCCACCACGGTGAGTCCGTCCTGGATGGAAGGCCCCACGAGGTCGCCCTTGCGGTAAAAGAGCGGCCGTCATCATCTGCACGTTGGCGTTGGCCGACTCCACTGCCGCCCGGCTGGGTGCATCATCGAGACGAGAAACCGGCAAAACGCCGAAAGAACTCATCCATCAGTTTTTAATCGGCCAAATCAAGAACGCCCTGCTGACTACCGAGATGACCCATCAGCAGATTGCCGACCAGTTCGGCTTTCCTGACCAGTCGGCTTTCGGGCAGTTCTTCAAGCGTCAGGAGGGGATGTCGCCTTTGGAATTCCGGAAGAGGTATAGGTGATGCGTGAAGGGGCAATGGTAACCTTAGTGTATTAATCCCGCATGTAAGTAGTACATGGCGGGATTTTTTGTGTTGTTAAATCGACAATTTTTCTACTTTTGCATTTCAATTCCAATAGAGCATTTCAAGTAATTACGAACTAAAACATAATCCATTATGAAACAACCGATTAAAACAACCGAAGCCATTTTTCCGATGCCTGTTCTGCTCGTCGCCACCTACAACGAGGACGGTACCGTTGACGTGATGAACGCCGCCTGGGGCACAATGCTCGACCGCGACCGCGTGGCCCTCAACCTCACCGAAACCCACAAGACGGTGGAGAACATCAAGAAACGCAAGGGCTTTGTGGTCCACATCGCCGACGCCGCCCACGTGGTGGAGGCCGACTATTTCGGCGTGGTGTCGGGCCACAAGGAGAAAGACAAGTTCGCCAAGAGCGGTCTCACCTCCACCAAATCCTCATTGGTGGATGCTCCCGTCATCAACGAGTTGCCCATCGCGATGGAGTGCGAATTTATTGAATACCAAGGCGATGACACTGGCCTGGGTGTTGTCGGCAAGGTGCTGCAAACCTCCGTGGAGGCCGACAAGATGAAGGAGGGCAAAGTGGATATCGACGCCCTGAAGGCCATCGCCTTCGACCCCTACACGCACGGTTACTATCTTGTCGCCCAACGCGTTGGCGAAGCCTTCAAGGACGGGATGAAGCTGAAAAAGTGACGATTTAGCTCGACAATGAAGATATGAGGATTTTTTTCGGGCTTACTGTTAATTGCCTTTTCATCCTAATCGCGGGATGTACTGCCCCTCAATCAAAAACAGATTCTTCGGCCGTTGAAAACGTCCCAAGAACTGAGATAGAAATGGTACCCTACGAAAACCCTATTTGGATTGATAACTTTCTTTCTGCTAACCGTAATGATACCTTGCGAATACAAATCTGGTCTGAGACGAACAAACAGTTTATTTCAGAAGTCCCCAATGACACCACTAATGATTGGTGGTGCTGGTTTCAAGAGCAAAATGTAATGGCTGTACTCAACCTAAAGGATGTTGAACCGCTTTATCTTCGCAATGTATATGCCCTCGCGCAATGTTTTCCTATTACCGAAGGTGATAAGAGAGCGATAGTCATCGTTCCTTATGTCGCACAACCATCGCATCGGGTCAGCTGCCATATATACACCATTAACGATAATCAATGGAAAGGGTTAAAGTCCTTTGGCATAGCTTTTTGGGATAATGACGGAACGGAAAGCCTGAGAAAATGTCTGATCAAAAAGGACGGGCGATGGATGTACGCAGACCAATCTGACATTGACATAGAAGCAAAAGAGAACCCATATCACTATCTTTTTGATTAAGCGCTGAAATGAAATGCATGGCGCAAGACTGTTCGTTCAGAAAAACGGAAAAAGTAGTGTCAATCAACTTTCCGAGACCGAGTCAATTTTAAAAATCCGTTGACTATAATGAACAAAATTTGACAATCTTTCATTTTGTTCATTATAGTGAACAAAAATAATTAACCCAACGTATAATAGGAAAATCATTTAATCCCCAAAAATATGACAACCCACAACATCAATACCGACCGCGTTTTCGGCATCTTCCGTGAGCTGAACCGGATTCCGCGCCCCTCGCACCACGAAGAGCGCATCGCCGATTACCTTTGCCAGTTCGCCGAGCGGCTGCATCTGGAATACGAACGCGACAAAGAGAACTGCGTGGTGATCCGCAAGCCCGCCACGCCCGGACAAGAGGCGGCCGAGCCTATCGTGCTGCTCAACCACATGGACATGGTCTGCGTGGGCATGAACGACCCGCTCAACGACCCCGTCGAAGCCTACGAGGAGGGCGGCTGGATGAAGGCCCGCGGCACCTCGTTGGGCGCCGACAACGGCATCGGACTGTCGATGGCGCTGGCCGTGCTCGAAGACGACCGCATCGTGCACCCCGCCCTGGAGGTCATCACCACGACCAACGAGGAGGACGGCATGTCGGGTGCCTCACAGCTCAGCAAGGACTTCCTCAAAGGCCGCAAGGTCATCAACCTTGACTCAGAGGACTACGATACCATCACCACCGGGGCCGCGGGGGCCTGCCTGCAGTTCCACCGCATCCCCGTGGAACGCCTGCCAGCACCCAAGGCTGGCCAGTGGCACCGTATCCGCATCGCCGGCGGATTAGGCGGCCACTCCGGCGTCGATATCAACAAGGGACGCTGCAGCGCGGTGGAGCAGACTAAAATCATCCTGAAAGTAATCGGCAAGGAAGAAGATGTCGAAGTTGCTGACATCCAGATTGGTGAAGCCAACGCCTCGATCGCATCGTCGGGCGAGATGGTGATTTGGACCGAAAACAACGGGGCTTCCGAGTTCGTGAAAGAGCTGTTGGACAACATCAACCAGACGTTTCACAGACAATATGCCGGCACCGACCCGCGCATCACCTGCAGTATGGAGGCGTGCGAGAAGCGGGAAACGGTCATTCCCAAAGAAACTGTCGCGGCGTTGGTCCGCAGTTTGGAGAAGGTGCCGCAGGGCGTGGTGAAGATGAGTGCGGCGATGCCCGGCACGGTGGAGACCTCCAACAATGTGGGGCGCATCGTGACGGAAGAGGACCACCTTTTCGTCTCCACCCACACCCGCAGCTTCGTTGACGACGATATGGCCGCGTTGAGCAAGACCATTGCCGCAACCTTCGCCGAAGCCGGTGCCGTTTCCGAAGTCGTGATGTCGGCCCCGGCGTGGCAGGAGGATCAGCAGTCGCCGTTCTTGCGTCGGGTCAGCGACACGTTCCAGGACGTGTTAGGCTGGCGTCCACGCATGGTGGCGATGCACTTCGTATTGGAGGCGGGCTTCTTCGTGCAGCACTATCCCGGCATCCAGATCGCCAGCATCGGCCCGCGCATCGTGGAGCCGCACTCCACCAGCGAGCGCGTCGAGCTCTCGACCATCCACGACATCTGGCGGGTGCTGATCGAGTTACTGAAGCGGCTGGCGTGAGGGTGTCGGTCACCACACTGCGCTTTGCTTGTGTGGTGTTAATTGCACTGCGTGCGTTCAGCCTCTCCGAGGCTGGGTGAAAGGTATAACAAAACGAAAGTATATGAGCAATAGTTTCAACATTCGTCCGGCGAGGCCCGAAGAGGCGGGCCTCGTCCTGAAATTCATCAAGAAGTTGGCCGTATATGAGAAATGCGCCGACGAGGTGGTGGCCGACGAAGCCACCGTCTATCACTCCCTGTTCGTAGAACGTTCCGCCGAAGTGGTTTTCGCAGAAGAGGACGGCGCCGTGGTCGGCTTCGCCCTCTTCTTCCACAATTTCTCCACCTTCGTGGGGCGCAAGGGGCTCTATCTCGAAGACCTGTTCATCCTTCCCGAGAAGCGGGGTAGGGGATACGGGAAAGCCATGCTGAAGCACCTGGCCAAGATCGCCGTGGAGCGCAATTGCGGCCGCATGGAGTGGATCTGCCTCGACTGGAACGAGCCCGCCTTGAAAGTCTATCGCAGCATCGGGGCCATCCCGATGAACGAATGGACCGTGCAACGACTGGACGAGGGGGCTTTGAAGCGGTTCGCGGGGGAAAGATAGGTAATCTCTTACACTGATGTGGGCACGGAAAGCTACTGCTACAGTTTCCTTAGCAGTAGCGACCGGCTCAAATAGCAAAGATATAAAATTTGTATTTTTGCAGATAATAGAAAATTAGCAATAAACAAGCCGGTTGTGCGGCACGAAAAAAAACTATGAACAGACGAGAATTTCTGAAGAAAGCGGCCCTCGGGGTGGCGGCAGTGGCGGCAACCAGCCTGCTGGAGCATCCCGCCGTGGCTACAGCAAATGAATTGATTAACAATAAAACAACGAATAATATGAAGAAA
>JAFPVR010000054.1 GCA_017395245.1 Bacteroidales bacterium
AAGTTTTTTGGAAAAATCTATACTTCGATGAAATATACTGAATACAAAGGTCTTAATCTCCCTGCCCTTGGGGAGGAAATGAGAAAATATTGGGAAGACAATGACATCTTCGCCAAGAGTCTATCGACCCGCGAGGGACACAAACGTTTCGTTTTCTTTGAGGGACCGCCGTCCGCAAACGGCATGCCCGGCATCCACCACGTGATGGCCCGCACCATCAAGGACATCGTCTGCCGCTACCAGACCCTCACCGGCAAGTATGTTGGCAGAAAGGGCGGCTGGGACACGCACGGACTGCCCGTGGAACTCGGCGTGGAGAAGACCCTCGGCATCACCAAGGAGGACATCGGCAAGAAGATCTCCGTGGAGGACTACAACAAGGCCTGCCGCCGCGAGGTGATGAAATTCAAGGACAAATGGGACGACCTTACCCGCGAAATGGGCTACTGGGTCGATCTCGAACACCCCTACATCACCTTCGACAACAAGTACATCGAAACCGTATGGTATTTACTGTCAGAACTTTACAAGAAAGGTCTGCTTTATAAGGGCTACTCTATCCAGCCTTACTCTCCTGCCGCTGGCACTGGACTCAGCTCCCACGAACTCAACCTGCCGGGCTGCTACCGCGACGTGAAGGATTTGACCTGCGTGGCACTTTTCAAGTTAAAAGTGAAGAGTGAAGAGTTAAGAGTTGATGAGGAACTGCCAGCATACGCTATTGCATGGACGACCACGCCGTGGACGTTGCCGAGCAACACCGCTTTGTGCGTGGGTCCGAGCATCGACTATGTGCTGCTGAAGACCGTGCATCCTTACACCGAACAACCTTGTTACATCCTAATGGCCAAGGCGTTGGTGGGCACGATGTTCAAGGAAGCCCCCGAGGTGGTGAAAGAGTTCAAGGGCAAGGACCTCGTGGGCATTTCGTACGAGCAACTCATCCCGTGGGTGAATCCCGGCGAAGGCGCTTTCCGCATCATCCCCGGCGACTATGTCACCACGGAAGACGGTACCGGTATCGTGCACATCGCCCCGACCTTCGGTGCCGACGACAAGCGCGTGGCCGCCGCCGCTGGCATCCCGCCTCTCGTGATGATCGACAAGGACGGCATCCGCCAGCCGATGGTCGATCGCACCGGCAAGTTCTACCGCATCGAGGACCTCGACCCCGAATTTGTCCAAAACTGCATGGACGTGGAGGCCTACCGTCCCTACGCCGGCCAGTTCGTGAAGAACGCCTACGACCCGACCAAGACGGAGAAGGACAAATCCTTGGACGTCGATATCGTGGTGATGCTGAAGGAGCAGGGCAAGCTTTTCAAGAGCGAGAAGCACACCCACAACTACCCGCACTGCTGGCGTACCGACAAACCCGTGCTCTACTATCCGCTCGACTCCTGGTTCATCAAGACGACCGCCTACAAAGAGCGTATGATGGAGCTGAACAAGACCATCAAGTGGAAGCCTGCCGCCACCGGCTCCGGCCGCTTCGGCAACTGGCTCGAAAACCTCGTCGATTGGAACCTCTCCCGCTCCCGCTTCTGGGGCGTGCCGCTGCCCATCTGGACCACCGAGGACAAGAAAGAGCAGATCTGCATCGGCTCCATCGAGCAGCTGATGGCCGAAATCGACAAGTCCATCGCCGCCGGCTTCATGACCGAGAATCCGTATAAGAACTTCAAGGTCAACGATATGTCGCAGGAGAACTACGACAACAACATCGACCTGCATAAACCCTACGTCGATACCATTGTGCTGGTCTCCCCGAGCGGCCAGAAGATGTACCGCGAAAGCGACCTCATCGACGTCTGGTTCGACTCCGGCTCGATGCCGTACAGCCAGCTGCACTACCCGTTCGAGAACAAAGAGTTCTTCAAGACCAACTTCCCCGCCGATTTCATCGCAGAGGGTGTCGATCAAACGCGCGGCTGGTTCTTCACGCTGCACGCCATCGCCACGATGCTGTTCGACAGCGTAGCATTCAAATCCGTGATTTCCAATGGTTTGGTGCTCGACAAGAACGGCAATAAGATGTCGAAACGTTTGGGTAACGCCGTGGATCCGTTCGAGGTTATCCACAAATACGGTCCGGATGCGACCCGCTGGTATATGATCACCAACGCTCAGCCGTGGGACAATCTCAAGTTCGACGAAGCTGGTATCGGTGAGGTGCAGCGCAAGTTCTTCGGCACGCTGTTCAACACCTACAACTTCTTCGCGATGTATGCCAACATTGACGGTTTTGCGTACAAAGAGGCTGAAGTTCCGATGGAAAAACGTCCTGAAATCGACCGCTGGATTCTCTCCGAACTGAACACGTTGGTGAAACATTGTCAGGAGAACTACGCCGACTACGAGCCGACCAAGGTGGGCCGTGAGATTCAGGACTTTGTGGATGCCTACCTCAGCAACTGGTACGTGCGTCTCTGTCGCCGCCGCTTCTGGAAGGGCGAATACAGCGAGGACAAGATTTCCGCTTACCAGACGCTCTACACCTGTATGGTGACCATCGCCAAGATTGCTTCGCCGATCGCGCCGTTCTTCATGGACAAGCTCTATCAAGACCTCAACGCCATCACAGGCAAGGAACCGTTCGAGTCTGTCCACTTGGCCGATTATCCTACTGTTCACGAAGAACTGATTGACAAAGAGTTAGAGGAGCGTATGCAACTTGCGCAACAGATTTCCTCTATGGTGCTTTCTTTGAGAAAGAAGACCAACCTGAAGGTTCGTCAGCCGCTCTCCAAGATTATGATTCCCGTGATGGACGAGCACTTCAAACAGCAGATCTCGTTGGTGCAGGATCTGATTCTGCACGAAGTCAACGTCAAGGAATTAGTGTTCGTCAGCAACGAAGACGGCGTCTTCGTGAAGCGTATCAAACCCGATTTCAAGAAGTTGGGACCGAAATACGGCAAGATCATGAAGTTAGTGGCCGCCAAGATCACGGGCTTCTCGCAGCAGGAGATTGCGCAGTTGGAGAAGGAGGGCGTGATGAGGTTCGAGATTGACGGTCAGCCCGTGGAGATCACCACCGACGATGTGGAGATCCAAGCGCAGGACATCCCCGGTTGGGTGGTGGCCAACTTCGATGCGCTGACCGTGGCCTTGGACATCGAGGTCTCCGAAGAGCTGAAGAACGAGGGTTACGCCCGCGAGTTCGTGAAGTTGGTGCAGACCTACCGCAAGGAGAACAACTTCGAAGTGCTGGACAAGATCGCCGTCACCGTGGAGGGCAACGAAGTCATCACCCCCGCGTTGAAGGCCTTCGAGCAGCACATCTGCAACGAGACCCTCTGCACCTCCTTGACCATCGCTGACAAGGTGGAGAACGGTGTGGAAATGGATCTGGAGGATGTGAAGATTAGGGTGAAAATTGAGAGATTGTAATGGAACGGTGTAGGGGCGAATCATTATTCGCCCCTGCGGACCGAAAACGACAACAATTCATTGTAGAGACGCGACAAATTGTGTACCTGTTTTTTTCACAAAAACAAAAATTCAAACAATTGTATGCAGATGCTCTTAAATGTTTCTTTTGGTATTTTCGCATTCCTTCCTATGGGATGGCTGTTTATGGCTTTCATCATTGTAGGAGAGGCTTTTCTGATGAGTAAGTATCTGATTCAGCGGAAGTTCAACAAGAGAATTTGGGGCTCTGCAGCCATTTCCAACATTGTCAGCGGTGTCATTGGAATCATAATAACCATGATACTAAATGGTGGATGGTGGCTTGTCGTCTGGTTTCCCTGGGTCAGCTCGCATGAGGTGAATATTCATAACCCCATCCACTTATTGGGTCTGATTATTTACTATTTCGCGGCAATGATTCTCTCTGTTCTGATTGAGCTGCTGGCGAATCATCTTATCCTCAAGAAAGAATACCCTTTCAAGAAAACCCTTAACGCAACACTCATAGCCAATGCCTTCAGCTACTTTGTTGGGGCTGTGCTGATTACCATATTGGTAATGACTTAGGTTCTTAATTATGCATTTAAGTGTCGTTGATTAAAAAATTGACGCCACCTTGTTCACAAGGGGTGTTTCGCGCCGGGTGCGCTGCTGCTCTTCCACCTCGCGCAAAAATATCACATAAATATCTCGGAATGAACGACTTGAATGTTCCAAACAAGTGGTGAAAGATGTTTGTTTCGAAAAATGTGTGAAAACAAATTCGAATATATTCATAAAATGTGTAATTTTGCCGAAATTTATATCAAGAAAATGTGAATCCTTATGCGGAGAAAAATAGACAACTATTTGAAAGAGTGGAGGAAACAGTCCAACCACAAGCCTCTTGTCATCGGCGGAGCACGTCAGGTGGGGAAAACCTATTCTGTGCGTGAATTTGGTAATACATACGCCTCTTTTGTGGAAATCAACTTTGTGACTCACCCCGAATACAAGATGGTGTTTCAAGACGGATTCGAGGTGAAGAGCATCCTGAACAACATCTCTTTCCGCTCTCCCAGCACCCAGTTCATCGAAGGAGACACGCTTATTTTCTTCGATGAGATGCAAGAGTATCCCGATTGCGCCACTTCTTTGAAGTTTTTCAAGGAAGACGGACGTTTTGACGTGATTTGTTCCGGTTCCCTTATGGGAATTCATTACAAGGACATAACCTCTAACAGCGTGGGTTACAAGACCGATATAACCATGTATGCTTTTGATTTTGAGGAGTTTCTTTGGGCAAAGGGCTATTCGGATGCACAGGTGGATTCCTTACTGGAACATCTGGTGAGCGTCACACCTTTCAACGAATTGGAGATGTCGGTGATGACAAAGCTGTTTTTGGAATACGCGGTAATAGGGGGTATGCCTGAAATTGTCAGCAACTACATTCAGAGCAACCTTTTCCACGACACACTTCCCCTCCAGAAACAGCTTCTGACCGATTACGAGGAAGACATTGTGAAATACGCGAAAGGGTTGGACAAGGCCAAAATCAAGAATGTGTATCGCAATATCCCCATATTTCTCGCAAAAGAAAACAAAAAGTTCCAAATCACGAAAATCTCAACCAACGCCAGAAACCGGGAATATGCCGGGTGTGTGGAATGGCTGGCGGATTCCGGCATGGTTCATCTCTGCCACAACCTGCAATTTCCCGAACTACCATTGAAAGGGAACTATATTCCCAACCAATACAAGATCTATTACCACGACAACAGTCTTCTGTTGGCAGCTATGGACGAAGAATCAGGCAACGATTTGAGAAGAAACCAAAACCTGGGTGTTTTCAAAGGGGCTGTTTACGAAAACCTTGTGGCTGAAGCTTTTGTCAAGATGGGGTATCCACTTTATTATTACAAAAAGGAGAATGCACAATTAGAGATGGATTTTTTCATCCGGGATACGGACAGTCTCGTCCCAGTGGAGGTGAAAGCGAAAAATGGAGCCACGAAATCACTGAACGCTTTGATAGAAAACGACAAATACGCAGACATACGATACGGGATAAAGCTCTGCGCCCAAAATATCGGATTCAACGGGAAGTTCTACACGATACCCTATTTCTGCACATTTTTGTTGAAAAAATGGCTTACGGCACGCGAAAGAAAGGGAGCGTAAAACCATCTGCGCGTCTCTACCGACCGAACACGATAAAATCACATTTTATCGTTTATTTTGTCGGAGCTTGCCAAAAATAATCGGCATCGTGGGTGATAACGGCCCAATCGCTGGAATTTTCGTATGTTGATGGCGTTTCGTATGTTGACGGTGTTAAAACCACGTGTTTGTTCTTCACATATCTGTATCTGCTCTCCGGATTGAAGCAATAATTCGTTACACAATCAAACCAATATAGATTTTTCGCCATATAGCTATCCAAATAGTATTCTTTTGTCTGCTTGTTCTCATTATTCCAGTTGGCATCCTCATTTAGGAAAACAGGTCGTCCTTCAATTAGCCTCTCCCGCACTTCCTGAATGCTCAAGAAATTACCATTCTCGTCTTTCACGTATGCTTCGAAAGTGGGGTCTATCCAAATCCATTTCTGGTATTGTGACGACCAAACCGAATTGATGACGTGGCAATCCTGATCTTTCTCGTCGTATGGCATACAGG